>JBOGOC010000045.1:0-148889 GCA_050747525.1 Candidatus Polarisedimenticolia bacterium
AAGAGCTGAAAGGACGGCCCCTGACTGTCAACGAGGCTCGCCCACGCGCCGAAGGCCGCTGAGATGGAGCAAGGCGGTGGCCTCTAGCTCTAGCAGGCCGCCCCGTGTCTTGCCGTCAGCGCCTCCCCCAGGTCTTCGCCGATCGCGCCACTGACGACGTACCCTTAGCCCGTGGCTGGGGATGCCATTCCTGCCCTCAGCACGGCATCTCCCTGATCCCCTCCCACAGCTCCTCATCTGCCGGATGCGTGTAGATGATCGTCGTGAGCGGCGATGCATGCCGCGCGAACCGCTGCGCCAGGAAGAGATTCCTCGACGCCCGGTAGACGTTCGTGACGGCGCTGTGGCGCAGCGCGTGGAAGTTGTACCGTCGGTTGAAGCCGGCGCGGGCCTGCCACCAGGCGAAGCGCCACTGGGAGGCCGGGTCGTACCGGGGTGAAGGGTCACGCGCTCCGATGACGTGGTCAGGGATTGCGCTTGATTCTGCTGAGTTTCTCCCGAGCGAGTGAGTAGTTCGGGTCCTTCTGAAGTGCCGTCTCGTACGCTTGGGCCGCGGCTTGAGTTTCATGGATTGTCACATAATAGTCGCCAAGGCCATCATGGGTCCTCGGGCTGTCCACGCGGCACCGTACGGCGTATTCGAAGTACCGCTTGGCACGCTCGAACTCCTTCTGCTCCAGAGCGAGGTAACCGGCCCCCAGATACGAGTTCAGTTTGAAGACACTCAAGCGAATCGATTCGTCGTAGTCGGCGAATGCGGACGGAACTTCCCCTCGCAGTCTGTGAACGTCCGCGCGCACAACGAAGAACTCTTTCAGACCGATGTCGATGCCTTGCTGGGCCAACCGGAGCGCCTCGTCCTTATCTCCACCTACTAGCCACGGCTCCTGCAGGTAGGTGTAGGCCAGGTAGTAGCGACAGGGCACCGATCGTTGGTCGAGTTCGAATGCCCTTCGGTAGGCATCCTTCGTCTTGCGATGCCATCCCCACCGCTCAAGCCACCCCGAGGACTGCTCGAGGCGAGCGTAGAGGATCATCGCAAGCTGGAAGTAGTGCAAGTGCTGTTTGGAATTGATGGTAATAGCCTTACCAATCAAGCTCTCCGCCTCGTCGAGATTCCCGTCCTCTCTTTCAAGCTGGGAGAGCAGGTTCAACGCGCCCTCCGAGAAGGCTGCCATCCCGACGGCGTGTTGGAGGTCAGCCTTGACCGCCATTCTCTGCTTCTCGAGGCGCGCCACGTATGGATCGAGTTCCGGCCAAGCCCTCACATACTCCGTGAGCTCGATTCCAACCGGCTGCTCGACGTAAGTAATGCCTGGGGCCTCCTCACCTTCGGCGTGGACTGTAGCGGTCTGCACGGTGTTCAAGAGCAACCACGCCGCCAGCATGAGCCCGCGCACTCGCCGTGGAGTTCTCGGACTCCGCATCTGCATGCGTCCAGCTCCTCTCAAGAACTTGAAGCAAGCGCCCACGATTCTGAGAATCCTTCTTCGTGGACTACGGAGTAGCGCGGGAAAGCGTGCCCGATGGTGGTGACTCTTCGGCCCTGTTTGAGGAGGCATTCAACACGGCAAATCCCTCGCCCCCGCCGCCAGTTCCTGCGACGCCTCAGGGAACGTGACTGAACCGCTCCTTCGGCTCGCATCATTCTTCGACCCGGATAGATGGGGAGTATACTCACCATCTCACTACAGTAGGCGCATTCTCGACCCTGCACTGTTTGACCAGGGATTTGACCAGCAGACTGCGTTACATCCTAAGCGTTCCGTAGGAGGGGCAGGTTAGGAAGCATCGCCCAGATGTGTAAAGACTTCACATCGGGCCCCCATCCTCTCCGCCGCCCTGATGACAGCTCGGGCTTCCTGACGCGAGCCTACAGCCCTTCGAAGATTACCGCCCGATAGTCCGCGCCCTTGAATCGGTGCTCACGCGCCTCACGATAGGCTGGGCTGTCGTACCACGCCTTTGCTTCAGCGAAGGATGGGAACTCCACGAGCACCACGCCTTCGACCGGTGGTCCCTCAAGAACCTCCTGACGGCCGTAGGCGGAAAGGATCTTGATTGGGTGACCTTGAAGGGAAGCGCGGGACTTCGGTGTATAGGCCTCAAGCTCGGACTCGTTGTGCGTTCGTTCTCGTATGAAAACCACGTAGGTGGCCATTCTGGTCCTCCATATTCTCCTGGTGGGGGGTACCTACGCCATCCTCTCCGCCGCCCTGATCGCCGCCTCGATGCCCTTCGCCTCCTTGATCCTCTTCATATGGGTCCGGTGCCGCGGCTTCAGCCCGCGCATCATGCCCATGTACCGGCCCTGCCTAAAGGCGGCGAAGTGCAGCGTTCTCCTGACCCTGGACCCTTTCGAGCTCGCCTCACTTAGCATGATTAACGCTCCCACCAGGGCCGCTGCCTTGACAGGCGCCAGCACCCGGTCTTATCAAAACAGTTCAACGCAGCTCACCACCTACGAACACATCGAAATCAACGAGTGTTTCAAACGGAGACATCATGAATCTCGTGAGATGGGATCCATTCAGGGACTTCAGGAGCATGCGGCGACTGACCACCGAAGTGGAGGACTCCTACGGCACGTGGGCCCCCGTCGTAGACATTTTCGAGAGAGGCGACGACCTCATCATCCGTGCAGAGGTCGCCGGCCTGGATAAGGACGATGTCGACATCAGTGTGGAGAATAACACCTTGACACTGCGCGGAGAGCGCAAGCGTGAGATGGAGTTCGAGGAGAAGGACGCCTACCGTCTCGAACGCTTGTTCGGGGTATTCACGCGCAGTTTCATGCTGCCGAAGACAGTGGATTCCACCCGCATCAGCGCTTCCTACAAGAACGGCGTGCTGGAGCTGACGATTCCGAAGGTCGAGCAGGCCAGACCGCGGAGAATTGAGATCAAGGCCGCGTGAGGTTCTAATTCGTTGCTCTGACGTCCCCGGACCTGATCGCCCACGGGTTCGGGGCGCGTGTCGCTTACCTTCTTCACCCGCCGCCCTCTTCGCAGCTGGTAAGCCCCGCAGCCATCTCGGATCGGCCTTCAGCTCGCCATCCTCTCCGCCGCCCTGATTGCCGCCAGCATTCCCTTCGCCTCCTTGATCTTCTTCATCTGAGCGCGCTGCCGCGGCTTCAGCCCCGCATCGTGCCCATGTAGCGGCCCTGCAGCTTGAGGGCGGCGCGGCGCTTGGGGGTGATGGTCATGGTCCGCCGGGTGGGCGACGAAATGACGCGCCCCCCGTTGCGGCCGTTCTTCAGTGCCTCCTCCAGCGTCGGCCCCATCCGGGCGAATGCGGCGGCCAGTTGGGCGAAGGAGCGACGGATGACGAGTATTTCCTTTGAGACGGACTTACGAGCCATGGTGACCTCCACAAGGGCAGGTTGTGCGGGGTTGGATTGACGAAGCACATTACCACCAACTATTGCCCTAGGGTCAGCCGCCCCAAATTCGCCTCCGCCTCCGCAAGCCCAGGCTCCAGCTGCAGCGCCAGGCGGAAATCGGCTTCCGCGCCAGCACGGTCGCCCAGCTTCGCCTTCACGATGCCGCGGTTGTTGTGGGCCTGGGCGGCCGCGGACGCCTGTTTGCGTGTCGGCTATCCGCCAACAACGAGGGAAAAAGCACGACCAGATGGGCGGTCTACACCGGCACGGAAGAAATAGCATTGGGGGGATGCGGGCTGGTCAGGCTGCAATTCGCTTCACATTCCTCCCCGAACGGGGAGGGCCCCCATGATAAATGTCCTCGTATACTGAGGCCGGCAGCACGACCCTGCTTTCCTGACCGGCTGCCGAAATCCTGACGCATCGCCCGGCGCTCGCCACGGCGCAGGCCCAAGGAGAAGGGAGGCACCTGTGCGACGCACAACCATGCTCCTGCTCGTTCTGGGCGCTGTCCTGGTGTCGCGAGCCGTCTCAGGTCCCGCTCTGCTGGCGTCGGAGCAGGACGGCATCCTGCTCGAGGTCGTCTACGGGCCGGCCGGTGGCGGGGTCCACATGTCCTGGACCGGCGCCCCGCCGAACTACCACGTCTACCGGGCCGCAGCCCCCAACACGCTCGTGAACCCGTCCAACGAGATCGGCCTCACGGGATTCGCCTCCTGGGACGATACGCCGCCCGCCGGCTTCCTCTTTTTCTACGAGATTTCCGCGTCCTGCGCGCCCTCCCCGGTCGAGGTCTGTGATGGCCTCGACAACGACTGCGACGGCACGACGGACGAGCCCGGCAGCGAGGCCTCGTGCAACCTCCCCCACGCGGCACCGCAGTGCGTGATGGGGAGCTGCGCCATCGCCTCGTGCAACATCGGGTTCGCAAACTGCGACGGCCTTGCGAACGACGGCTGCGAGGCGGTCCTCGATCGCGCCCAGTCGACCTCTCCGGACGCCTACGGCGGCCCCGGGAATCCGGATCTCCGCCCCGGATTTGTCCGGGTCGCGTCGATCACGAACTGCGGCGGCTGCGGCGTGACCTGTGACGATGGGATCCCCTGCACGACCGACCTGTGCGTCCCCTCGCCCACCGGGCCGGCGCAGTGCCGGCACTACAACCGCGCCCAGTGCGGCGGCGCGCGCTGCAACCAGGCCAGCCTCCCGCCAGGCACCCCTGCGCCCACCGAGCCGGCCTGCGCCGGGCTCGACGCCGACAACGACGGGCTCTACCAGGAGTGGGAGACGTCCGGGACCGATCCCTACACCGGCCTGCAGAGGCCAACCGGGATCGACCTGAATTGCGACGGCGAGATCAGCGGGGGCGGCGAGATCGGCGGCAACGACCTCGTCTGGCACGAGCCGCCCAGCGGGGAGGCGACCAAGGACCTCTACGTCGAGTTCGACTACATGGGCCCGGCGCCCGGCGAGCCCGAGGGACATGCCCCGTCGCCCGAGGCTCTCGCCGAGGTGGTCTCGGCCTTCGCCGCCAACGGGATCTCGCTCCATATCGACCCGAACCATCAGGCGCTGCCGCACGCTGCGTTCGTGTACCTGCCCGTGGCGGGGGCGCCGACGGATGCGTGCGCGTCGCTCCCGGGCGCGGTGAGTCTCTACGACTCGGTCTACAAGGGCAGTCCGGGGAACTTCGATCAGCGCCGGAAGCTCGGGTACCACTACATGCTCTTCGCGCACGACAGCTGCTGTGCGGCAAGCCCGAGCGAATTCGCCTCGGGCATGGCCGAGCTTGGCGGCGACGACGCGATCGTGTCGATGGGCGCCTTCGCGTACGCCGGGAGCCCCGAAGTGGTCGAGCGCAGGAAGAGCCGGGAGTATGCCGGGACCTTCATGCACGAGCTGGGACACAATCTGGGCCTGTGCCATGACGGAGTGTGTGACTTTTCAGCCGACCCGAACGCCCCGAACAACTCGGTCCAGATGCAGCCGAACCTAATGAGCGTCATGAGCTACAGCCACCAGCTCAGCGGGATCCTCCGCTCGGGGCTGACGGGGGAGGTCTTTCCTCCCGACCCGAACGAGCCGCGCCGGTTCGATTTCTCGCACGAGGTGCTCTCGCCGCTCGACGAGCACATCCTGGACGAGTTCGCCGGCGTCAACGCGCCGCTGGAGCCGTTCAGCAGGGACATCATCCGGCACTACTGCCCGGAAAAGCAGCCGGGACCGGTCCAGGGACCGGCCATGGGGCCGATCGACTGGGACTGCGATGGCACCTTTGAGTTCCCGGTCGTGAAGGACGTGAACGCCGACGGGCAGCTCACGACCCTCTTGGGGGGAAACGACTGGGGGAACCTGTCGTTCTCCTTCCAGTGCCAGCCCACGTTGCAGGACGGAGCTCAGGATTCCACACGCCTGGCGCGGAGCGAGCTGACGCAGCAGCAGGCCGATCAGCAGAGATTGCGGGCGGGGCCGCTCTCGTGCGCGCCGGGCCTCAGCGACTGTGACGAGGACGACGCCAACGGCTGCGAGCACACCGGGCCGTGCGGGTGCACACCGGCGCCGGAGGTCTGCGACGGCCTCGACAATGATTGCGACGGCCAGACGGACGAGCCCGGCAGCGAGGCCTCGTGCTCGATCCCCAATGCCACGCCGGAATGCCTGATGGGGAGCTGCGCCATCGGCTCGTGTAACCTCGGGTACGGTGATTGCGACGGCGGCGTCAGCAACGGCTGCGAGGCGCCGCTCGGTGTCGCTCAATCGACCTCACCGGCCGCTTACGGCGGGCCCGGGGATCCGGACCTGAAGCCCGGCTACGCCCGGGTGGGGGCGATCGCCAACTGCGGCGGGTGCGGCGTGAGCTGTGACGACGGGATCCCGTGCACGACCGACCTGTGCGTCCCGTCGGCCACCGGCGCGCAGTGCCGGCACTACGACCGGGCCCAGTGCGGCGGCGCGCGCTGCCCGCAGGGGAATCTGCCTCCGGGCACGCCGCCCCCCACGGAGGCTGTCTGCGCGGGGCCCGATAACGACAACGACGGGCTCTCCAACCAGTGGGAATCGGGGGGGATCGATCCGTACACGGGCCAGCCGCAGGTTCCGGGGATCGACATCGACTGCGACGGCGAGGTCAGCAGCTCCGACAACGACATGATATGGCACGAACCGCCCAGCGGCGACTCGACGAAGGACGTCTACCTCCAGATCGACTACATGGCTCCGTCGCCGGGCGAGACCGGGAGCCACGCCCCGTCGCCGGCGGCGCTCTCTGGAGTGGTCTCGGCCTTCGCCGGTGGCGGGGTCTCCCTCCACATCGACCCGAACCACCAGGCGCTGCCCCACGCCGCGATCGTGTACATGCCGGTGAACGACCCGGTGGACGCCTGCGCGGCGCTTCCCGGCGCCGTGAGCCTCTACGACTCCATGTACAAGGGGAATCCGGGGGTCTTCGATCCGAAGCGCCGCCTGGGATACCACTGGACCTTCTTCGCGCACGACAGCTGCAGCGCCGATACCCCGGGGCATAAAGCGTCCGGCATGGCCGAGATCGACGGCAACGACGCGATCGTCTCGCTGGCGAGCTTCACATATCAGGATCTCCCTCCGGTGGCCGACTCGAAGAAGGCCCGGGAGGAGACCGGCACTCTGATGCACGAGCTGGGGCACAACCTGCGTCTGCACCACGGCGGTCCATTCGAAGCCACCTCGCCCGACCCGAACGGGCCCACGATCGTGAGGAAGCCGAACTATCCCAGCGTGATGAACTACAGCCACCAGCTCAACGGGATCCTGCGATCGGCGTTTCCGGGCCAGGTCTCTCCTCCCGACCCGGACGTGCCGCGCCGTTTCGACTTCTCGCACGGACTACCGCCGCCGCTCGATGAGACCTTCCTTGACGAGTTCGCCGGCGTCAACGTGCCGCTGGAGCCGTTCAGCAGGGACGTCGTGCGGCACTACTGTCCGGAGAAGTCCCCGGGACCGGTTCAGAGCCCGTCCATGGGACCGATCGACTGGAACTGCGATAGCTTCTTCGATACCGGAGTCGTGGAGGACGTCAACGCCGACGGACAGCTCACGACCCTGTTCGGGGGGGATGACTGGGGCAACCTGTCGTTCTCCTTCCAGTGCCAGCCCACCTTTGCGGACGGCGCTCAGGACTCCTCGCGGCTCGCACGGACGGAGCTGACTCTCGAGCAGGCGGTGGATCAGCAGCTGCGGTCAGCGCCGCTCATCTGCGATCCCGGAACCAACGACTGCGACGGCGACGACAGCAACGGCTGCGAGACGACGGGATCCTGCCCGGTCGAGCCGACCTGCACTCCCGACTCGCTCTGGTCGACAGTGCTCGGAGTCGGGGAGCATCCCGTCTCGGCTCCCGCGAGCGACACCACGTTCAATCCCAGCGGCGGGTCGTTCACCTACCTGTCGAAGGGGGACCAGGCTTACTCCCTCTACAACAAGACCGTGGGGGGGAATTCAGCCGGCTCCGTCCACTGGACCCGGTCCTTGCCAACCACCTCGCAGAGCTTCCCCAATCCGGTGCCGCTCAAGGACGGGAGCGAGTCGGTGTACGTCGCCGGGGCCGATGGGTTCCTGCGCAGCCTCGACCCGAACAGCGGCGCGGATCGCTTCGCTCCGTTCGACACGCGGCGTCCCGCGTGTTCATCCGATCAGATCATCGCGACGCCGGCCGTCCAGCTGTGGAACCAGTCGAACAGCGCCTTCCAGACGGCGCAGCAGGAAGACCTGGTCTTCGTCATCACGCGCACGATGTGCGGCGACTCGAGCCGCAACAAGGTGTTCGCAATACGGGCGGCGACCGGCACCCTGGCGTGGATCTTCGACCCGATCTCCGTCGGTATATCGATGAGCTACGGGACCGAGCAGTGCACGGTCGATTACACGAACAACAGCCTCTACTGCGGCACGGACCAGGGGGGCGGCGCTCAAAACACCCTGTGGGCCATCAACACGTTGAATGGAGCGCTCAAGTGGGCGAGGAACTACGGCTCGATCTACAACCGGCCCCTGGTCCGCGGATCCCGGGTCTATGTGGCGACGTACACCGGGACCCTGAGAGCTCTCAGCATCACGAACGGGCTCGGGATCTGGAGCCTCCCGTTAAGCGGGGTAGCCTTCGTCCGGAATCCCACGCTCGTCTCCGGCGGGAGCTCCGACGGCATGATCCTGGTTCCCGATACGTCCGGGAACCTCTACGCGTACGTCGACTCGGGGAGCATCCCCGTCATCCTCTGGAACTCGAATTTCGGCGGCACGGTTTACACGACGCCGGTGGTCATTCCCGCAATCGGCAAGGCTTACGTCGCAATGGCGGATGGGAGGATCTACCAGTTCCTTCTGACCACGGGCGCTGTCGAAGCCAGCGCAACCGCCGGGACGGCGGGCCCGGCCGTCGGACTCTCTCTCGACGCCGAGGGCCCACCGGGAAGCGAGGCCAACCGGCTCACGGCAACGGCCGTGGCCGGCACCGGGAAGCGGGCTCGACGCTATTGCATCCCATGGGCGTTCGGGAGCAGCGGAACGATGTAGCCAGGACGTTCCGCGGCCGGCCGCTTCTTCCGAACCTCTGCCACCTAGAAGGAGCCTACGGCCTGGTCCCGTTCCGAGGTCCAGAAATGCCGGAGACTAAGGCGTAGCAGCAAAGGTTCATTTGGATCGATATCGAGTCCCCATCCGGCTGACACCTGTTCGAACACTCCGCGGGCGAACGTTTCTACGTTGCTTATTGTGCGCCATGCGAACACCTCTTCATCGTCCCCTGTACCTTCGCCGATAATCGCCTTGTCGGCCACACGCGGTCGTCCTGGAAAAGTAATCTGATGGGTCGAGTGGCCAGCTCCGACGGTATGGATGGATTGCTAGCACCGGTGGCTTCCTGAGGAAGGAAGCGCAGTTCGAGACTCCTATCCTTCTCCGCCGCAGTCACGGCGCACGCGGAGGCCAATAAAACGGCAGCTGATGATACCAGCCGGATCTGCACGGGATAATCTCCGTTCATGGGGAGGACAAGCCTACCCCATCCTCCCCGCCGCCCTGATCGCCGCCTCATATCCCTTCGCGGCGCGTATCTTCTTGATGGCCGCCGCCTGACGCGGCTTCAGCCCGCGCATCATCCCCATGTACCGACCCTGCAGCTTGAGGGCGGCGCGTCGCTTGGGGGTGATGGTCATCTTGCGGTGAGACGGGGTCTTCGTAGTCGGCATCGTGCCATTGGTGGCAGCCCTTTGGACGCGCCCCAGAGCCTCTCCGAATCCCTCGAAGGCGGTGGCAAGGGCGTGTAGCGAGCGCCGAAGTGTCTTGATCTCACGGGACATCAACGATTTGGCCATGGTGATCCTCCACTGGGCAGGAGTGAGGTTGGATTGTGGGGCGACTCTACCACAGCCTATTAGGCACGGGCCGCTACCAGTGACGAATTAAGGTAAGTTGTGGGACTTCTCAGAAGCCACCCGTGCCGTCTGTCAATCGCTCGCCAACTGAAACGACTGAAGAGGAAACCATGTTTGAAGCGCAGGGGACGACGACTCCGGGTAGGCCGTGGCATTTGTGGTGGATCGGGATAACCGGAGCCCTGTGGAGTTCGATCGGTGTGCTGTCCTTCATACTCACTCGGATGAACGTCGAAGCTGTCATGAGCCGGTTTCCTCCGCAGCAACGCGAGTACTTCGCATCGTTCCCGTTGTGGGCCGTTGCGTTCTGGGCGATCGGCGTGTTCGGTGGCGTGATCGGGTGCCTCCTGTTGCTTCTCAAGAACCGCCTCGCGTTTCAGGTCTTGCTCGCTTCAGTGATCGGGGCGGTCGTTTGCAATCTCGGCGGCTTGTTTCTTCTTGGCGGGATGGAGGTGATGGGCGGAACGAGTGAGTTGGGTTTCACCGTATTCCCCATTATCTTCGCCGCATTCCTGGCGTATTACGCTCATGCGATGAGCAAGAAGGGCGTGCTCAGCTAGCTTGAGAGGATCGGTGCTCCAAGCCGGTCGCTCGCCACAAGTCCATCCGTGTTCCACGGAGCAGTCCGAAGTACACTGAGGTCATGTTGACGGAGTTCATGCGACGGATGTGGGGCAGACTTCATGGCCGAGGTGGCCCTGAAGAGCCCGCTCAACACGTACCCACCAGCGAAGAGATGCTGGAGTACGTGCGGGACGAGCGCAGGCATGCCGGCTTTGGAGAGGCGCCCACTAAGAAGGTCACAGAATGCGGCATTGTCCGTGACTTCCTGGCGGCCGCGCCCGACCAGTTTCCTGTTCTGTCCGGTTCGTTCATACGAGTGGAGCCAGCTCACGATCCGCCAGACTGCATCGCTGAGGTCCCGTCGGGAGCGCAGGTCGCGTTCGAGGTGACCGAATTAGTCTCGCGGCAGGCCGTTGCACAAAACATCGCTGCGGGTCGAGATCGGACCCGTAGTGAGGACGCCGTATACTGGGACCCGAGCCGTGAGCCCATCGTGGCGAAGCTCCAGGAAATTCTGGATGGGAAGGACGCCATGGTTCATGGAGGCGGCCCTTACTCCGAGACGGTACTTGTGATCCACACCGATGAATTCGCTCTGTCATTCGACGAACTCGCGCCAGAACTGCAGAACACTGGATTCAAAAGGACACGCAGGATTACGAGGGCATTCCTCTTCCTTTCGTACGACTCATGCTTGAAGCGTAAGCCCTACGTGGAGCTTCGTCTTGGACTGCCACTCAGCACGGCAAGTCCCTGACCCCGCCGTGAACGCCCCACCGGCCTGTCCCGGCCTTGTTGAGAGCGCGCGGCCTCTACGGGAGTTCCCAGAGGCCGTACTGAATGCCTCCCTGGAAGTAGATGGCAAACTTGCCGTGGCCAGGGATTTCCGTGGCAGCCATCGCAGTCTCACCACCGGCCGCCTCCGCTGCCTTCACAGCAGCCTCGATGTCATCTACCAACACGTAGGGCCGAATCACGGGTTCTTCGTCCTCACGCATCGGCGCGCGCACACCGACGCGGCCTCCGCCTTTTAGCGTCGCCGTGCGGGCATTGCCGAGCGCGGCCTCGGGCTCGCTGAAGCTTACTCCGTGCAGTTTCTCCAAGGCAGAGCAGGTCGCGTCCACGTCGGCAGTCACGACTTCAAGGTACTGAACAAGTATTCCCTGCTCATTCTTAGATGCTTGCGACTCGCGTGCAGGGGCGCAAGGCCACAGGACAAGCGCCGATGCGAGCAGCGCAAGGACGGAACGGAACTTCAGAGCAGTCATCACCTGCGTTCCTCCTCGGAAATCTTGACAGTCGGAACACCACGGCGAGCAGTTAAGAGCCGACGCCGATTCCTGAAACGACGTGACCGCCTGTTCTGATGTCATGGCCGGTAGAAGTGCAACATTGAGCACCAAGCCAAGCAGCAGTATGCGGCGGGCACGCATTTCTCCTCTGGCGACTGAGATTATCACGCCTGTCCAGCCCCTATTAACCAAGAGGTTTTCTGCCTATTCCTTGACCGCGATGATTTCCAGGAGCGCGGGCGTGAACATGTGCGTTCCCGCAGTGTGTTCCGCGCGAGCGACTGCCGCAAGGATTTCGGCGGCGCGGTCAGCGGTGAAGTGGCCCAGGTCCACGAGGCGGCGGAGGCCAACCTCTATGAACGATCGAGGCCAGTGCCACACGAAGCTTCCGGGCGAGGCCACTTCCACGATCGGCTTAAGGGACTGGATGCGAAAGCCGAGGTGGCCGAGCCATTCGGGCAGGTTCAGCGCGATGTCGGGCTCCCCGCCTTGGGATCGCCAGCTTTGTATGACCACCGCAACAAACTCTTCGAGCTCGGGACACCGCGGCGCGAGCCGGTAGGTGGAGTAATCGAAGTATTCGTGGATCACGAACGCGGCACCGGGTCCAAGAGTGGCCGCAACTTTGGCGAGCACTTCGCGGGGGTGCTTGACGAAGCACAGGACCCATCGGCACCACGCTGCGTCGGCGAGGAACTCACCCCCACCCTCTTCCAAGTGGAGAGGCAGACTGTGCTCATCGAGGTCGAGTTCGATGGGGCTGATGTTGCTGAGTTCGCGCTGGGTTTGGAAAGCATGGAGCACGTCGAGGAAGCGTCGGGAGCGTTCGATGGCGAAGACGCGTCCCGCGGGACCGACGATTTCGGCCAAGTCGATCGTGGCGTAACCGGGCCCGGAGCCGACGTCGAGGATCCTCTGGCCGATGGTCAAGCCGGCCCGGCGCCAGGCGTCGAGGACACGTGGCCGCCAGATGCGGTGCTGGAGGCCAAGGCGGAGGATTTCGTCGTCATGGGTGCCGAGCACGTAATCGCGTTCCGGAGTCATGTGGAAAGGTTACGGAAGGGAAGCTTGGACCCGCCACCGAAAATCGAACGCGGAACTTCACGTTCTTACAAGCGGAGGTTTGGGCAGGGACGGCCCGCCCGGGCCGCCCCTGCCGCTTCCATCACCTCACCTCATCTCGCCACTCGTATCCCGCACCGCTCACTTGCTCACGGGCAGATCAGGCCCCGTTCCTCGGGATGGGCAACGGCAGTACCAGGCCCAGAGGACCCGTCCCCGCCGTGTTGTCACCCGCCACGATGAAGAACACGTCGCCGGACGGCATCGGGATCCCGTGCGAGGTCGTCTGGATGCCGCACTGGAGCGAGGAGGCGTTGCCGGTCACCACGCCCCCCATCGGACGCAGCGCGCTGAAGTCTCCGATGAACAGGCGGTAGCTCTCGCAGGCCGGAGTCGGCTCCCACTCCAGCTTGAGCAGTGCGGGGCCGGCGAGTCCGACGCGCCGTTCCCCCAAGGTCCCGATGGCCGGGGCCGGATCCAGGTGAATCTTGAGCCTGGGCAGTGCATCCCCCGGCTGCGGACAATACACCAAGGTGCCCGGATATCGACAGGGCGCCGGGCCAAAGGCGCGAATCGACCTGCGAACTCCGGCACTCGGGCTGGCACGGAGATTGAAAACGGGCAGTGATGTGATTCTAAAAAGGAGCCAGCCATGGCAGAGAGATTCCGGGGAAAGGTGGCGGTGGTGACCGGCGGCAACAGCGGTATCGGATTCGCAGCGGCCCGGGCCTTCGTCCGGGAAGGGGCGAATGTGGCCATCACCGGGCGCAGCGACGCGACGCTCGAGGCGGCCCGAAAAGAGCTGGGGCCCGACGCCCTGGTGATCAAGGCCGACATGTCCCGCGTGCCGGAGGTCACCGCGGCGATGGAACGGATCAAGGCGAGATTCGGCCGCATCGACGCGTTGTTCGTGAATGCCGGCATCGGGCGGTTCGTTCCACTCGAGGATGTGACCGAAGAGTACTTTGACGAGACCGTGGCGACGAATCTCAAGGGGGCCTTCTTCACGGTCCAGAAGGCCCTCCCTCTCCTTGGGCGCGGGAGCGCGGTCGTCCTCAACGCCTCGATCAACGCGCACATAGGGATGGCGAACACCAGTGTCTATGGGGCCACCAAGGCGGGCGTGGTGAGCCTGGCCAGGACGTTGTCAGCCGACCTGCTGGGTCGAGGTGTCCGGGTGAACGCCGTGAGCCCCGGGCCGGTCGCGACCCCCATATTCGACCGGCTGGGCCTTTCTGAGGAGGGGGCCAGGCAGGCCAAGGAATGGATCGCCGGCCAGGTCCCTCTGAAGCGCTTCGGCCACCCGGACGAGATCGCCTCGGCCGTCCTGTACCTGTCCTCCGGGGAATCCGCGTTCGTGGTAGGGACCGAGCTGGTGGTGGACGGCGGCATGGTCCCGCTGCGGCCTCAGGGCTGACGCAGGGCAGGGGCGGGTCTCGGCCGCTTCATCGCGGCCAGGAGCTCCTTGAAACGCGGATGCTCATGCAGCCCCGCGAACCAGGAGTCCGACTGCAGGTATTCCCAGTCGGTGTCCCCCAGCTCCACGTCGCGGCCGAGTGCGTGGAGAGCTTTGTCCTGGTCCCCCTGCAGAGCGTACGCCCCGGCCAGGTTGTAGTGACCGACCGGATCCGAAGGCGATAACTGGACCACGGCCGAGCAGGTGGCGATCGCCTCCTGCAGCCTGCGCATGGCGATCTGCGCGTCGCACAGGTTGACCTGCGCCGAGATGTAGATCGTGCGTGACGGGCCCCCGGCCGGCACGGTGGGAAAGGCCTCGAGCACCTGCTGGTACCCCTGGATGGCCCGGGCGAGCAGCGGCGGATCGGGGGGATCGGACAGCTTGGCCTGCTCGGAGAGTGTGGTGGCGAGGTTCAGGCCGGCCCACAGAAGGCGGCTCCCGCCTTGCTGCGCCTCGCGCGAGGCGGTCTCGGCGCGGGCAAACAGCCGGCGCGCTTCCTCGATCTCGTCTCGGGATTTCGCCTGCTGGCCACGCTGCATCAGGAGCCTGCCGAGCGTCTCGAGAGCGAACGGATTGTGCGCGTCGATCTTCAGCGCTTGATTGAGAAAGGCCTCGGCGTCATCCAGGGCTCCGCTGTCCGCGCTGATCCGGGCGCTGTCGATGAGGGGAAGGTCGTAGTCGGGATCCAGGCCGGCTGCGACGCGGTAGTCCACGAGCGCCCCGCCGGGATCCCCGAGCTTCTCGCGCACCAGGGCCCGCGCAGAGACAGCCCGCACGCTGTCGGGGTGCCGGCGGATCAGCTCCGTGTAGGAGTCCAGCGCTTTCTGCAGATCCTCGTGCACGAACGCCAGACGGGCCTCCTCGTCGATGTCCTCGTCGGTCGGGGGCTCCCTGCGCAGGGCCGCGGCGCGGGCGGATTCTCCGGCGGCTTCCTCCGTCAGCTTCATCTGGGTCAGCATCCAGGCCTTCAGCGTGTGCGGCCAGGCGGCGTCGGGGTGGCGCGCGGCCAGCCGATCGATCTCCTCCAGCGACTGTCGCTGGTGGCGACCGGCCACTTCGCGGTCGGCCAGATCTATCGCCTGGCGGAAGCGAGCCATCGCCAGGTGGCGCAGGGCCATGGTGCTGTCCGGCTCGAGCGCCAGGGCCTCGGAGGCGCGATCCTGCATCGTCGCGTACTCCTGCCGCTGCTCGAACCAGCGCGCCTCGTCGACGAGGTCCGCCATCCGGCGCTGGCGCGTCTCGGCTCGCTCGCGCCACGTGCGGGCGGCCATCCATCCGACGGTGGGAACCGACACGATGAGGGTCGCCGCCAGCGCGGCGTGCACCGGGCGCCTCCGTAACAGCTTCACCGCGCGCTTGAGCGGCCCTGTGGGGCGCGCGATGATCGGGCGCAGGTGCAGCACGTTCTCCAGGTCGTCTGCGAACGCGCCCGCCGACGGATACCGCTCCGCGGCGTTCTTCTCCATGGCTTTGCGCAGCACGGTGTCGAGGTCCTTGCTGACGCGGGCGTTGAGCTTGCGCGCACGGCGCGCCTCGGCCGTCAGCACCTGACTCAGGTAGAGCTGCTGGGTCATCCCCGTGTAGGGCATCTGCAGCGTGATGAGCTCGAACAGCGTCACGCCGAGCGCGTACACATCGGTGCGCGGCCCGATCTTCTCCCTCTCGCCGCGGATCTGCTCGGGGGCCATGTACAGGACCGTGCCCAGCACCGAGCCGTCGGTGGTCATGCGCGTGGCCTCGAGGTCCATGGCGATCCCGAAGTCGGCGACCTTCACCGTGTTGAGGGCGCGGCTGAGCAGGAGGTTCACCGGTTTGATGTCGCGGTGCACAATCCCGTGGCCGTGCGCGAAGTCGAGGCCCCTGGCCGCCTCGATGACGGTGCGGAGAGCCCAATGGACGTACTGGCTGGAGCCGTAGGCCAGGCCTCTCGATTCGTCGCGGCCGGTTCGTTTCAGGCTCTCGATGACGTCGGCCAGCGAGCCACCGTCCACCAGCTCCATGGAGAGAAACGAGATCTCTTCCCACTCCCCTCGTTCGTACACCTTCACGATGTGGGGGTGATCCAGGCGCCCCGCGATCCACGCCTCCAGCTCGAAGCGCCGGCCCGCCTTCTCGGAGATCAGATGCCGCCCCATGACCTTGAGGGCCACCTGGCGGTTCATCCGTTCATCGTGGGCCCGGTAGACGGTTCCCATCCCTCCGGCCCCCAGCGTGCCGCGGATCGCGAAGTGCGCGATCTTCGAGGGAGCGGCCGCCCGCACAGCTGGTCCCCTGGTCGCGACATGGGTCGGCGCTTCGGAAGGGTCGACTGCAACCGTGCCGCATCGTGGGCAGGGGGCCTCCGGCGGGATGAGCTCCGCGTCGCACCTCGGGCAGCGGGACATGACCGGAGTCTACGTCAAGGACACTGCAGATCGTTCACGCGCGGCGGGACCAGTCCGGGCGGGCCAAGCGGCCCTTCACCCAGGAGGTTCCTGGACGTCACCAGGTAGAACCATCCATCACCCGTCGGCGGAGGAGGCCCTGCATCGTCCAGGTCCGGCCGCAGATCGGCGTCGGCGTCGCTCGCGACGCCGCAGGCAAGCTGTGCCATGTCGGAGGTCCGGAAGATCTTGACCGTGCGGCTGACCGTGAGCGATCCACGATAGACGTTGTAGACGCCGGCCAGATGGGGTGCCGCCCACTCCAGCCGCGTGACGCCGCCTCCCAGGTCGTCCAGCCTGAGGTCGGCCACCTCTTCGGGCCGCAGCGGGGAGATCACGTACGCCTCTCCGGCGTTGGGCGGCGTGCCGGGATTGGTGTCGGCGAAAGGAGCCCCCACCAGCCCGTCGTCCGCACCATCCGCGTTGAGATCGGATCCTCCCCCCACCGAGGCTCCCAGATGGTCTCCGGCCTCGGCCCCCTCGACCACGAACCCGTCGAGGGTCGAACCGACATCATCGAGCGACACGGCCCCCGGCGGAAGCGCCGGGCTCCCCATGACGACGAAGGCGCGCCCGGCGTCCGGACCGGCGTCGCCGTCCGCGAGGGGGGACCCGATGATGAAGTCGCCGTATCCGTCGCGGTTCAGGTCTCCAGCCGCACCCACCGTGAGAGGATCGTCGTCGCCGGCCAGGAACCTGGTTCCGTCCAGGTCGCGCACCACCTGGAGAAGGCCGGCGCGCAGGCCCGTTCCACCGCCTGTCGACCCGCCGGTCTGCGAGCTTCCCACGACAGTCTTCGGATCATCCCCCGGGATGAGGTAGGCCACACCATCGGCCGCGATCAGGATGTCGTAGACCCCGTTGCCGTCCACATCCACCGCGCCGGTCAGCCAGCGTCCCAGGTGGTGGTCGGCGACGTCGCCGATGAAGACCATGCCGGCCACCTGGTCCGGCAGGCCGCTGGCCACGCGGCTGAGCTCGATGATCCCGGGCGTGGCGCTGTCGTCGAGGTGGCCGAATCCGACGCCTCCCTGGATGGCGTACACGTAGCCGGTGTCCGGGATGGGCGCCCCGAACGAGTCGAGCGCGTCCGCCCCCGGAGCCGACATCAGCAGATCGTCGAAGCCGTCGCCGAAGGGGTCGAGCCACGACGACACTGCTTCGCCCAGCCCGTCTCCCGCCGTCTCCCCCTGGAAGACCAGCCCGGGGACGGTCGAGCCCACCTGTGACAGGGAGACGGTGCCCGGCGCGAGCGGTCCGTAGATCAGGTAGACCTTCCCCGCCTGGCTCCTCCCCGCGGGGCTGGCGCCCGGCGCCCCGATCAGGAGATCCGGATGGCCGTCGCCGTTCACGTCCCCTGCCCATGAGAGGGATGTGCCGGCACGATCCTCGGCCGCGGCTCCCTGGAACACCACGCCGCACAGCGTGGGGGCATTGCACAGGGCCAGATCGTCCAAGTCGAGTGTGGCGGGGGCCAGTTCGTCGAGCCCCGGATGGCCGAACACGAGGTACACCATGCCGGAATTCACGGCGGCCCGGTCCGAGCGCGGCGCCCCGATCAGGAAGTCCTGCACCGTGTCGCCGTTCATGTCGCCGGCAGCGGCCACCGCCTCTCCCACGAACTCCTGCGCGGCGCCGGTGCGGTAGGTCAGCGTGGCCAGGGCCTCCACGTTGGACTGCAGACCCGGCGCCCCGAACACCAGGGTCGCCTTCCCGGCATCGATTCCTCCGGCGTCGGCGTTGGGAGCTCCGATGAGCAGATCGGCGATGCCGAAGCTGGCCGCCGCTCCGTTGACGTCTCCCAGCGCCCCTGTGGCAAAACCGGAGTTGTCGTCGGCGTTGGTCCCCGCGACGCTCGCTCCGCCCGCCGAGCCTCCGATGTCCGCCGCGTCGATGGTCCCCACGGTGGCACCGGCCGTGTCGAACGACGCGATGAACGGTTGCGCGGGATTCCCCGCCAGGTCGGTGACGAGCGAGGTCACCTGCACCTGGTAGTCGGCCTGCGGCTCCAGGGCCGCGGTGGGGTCCAGACTCACCACCGCCCCCCTGACCGTGACGGAGGCAGGGACCTTCACCGTCCCGGCGTACAGGGAGACGCCCGCCACGGCCGAGGCCGGCGCGACAGGCTCGCTGAAGAAGAGCACCACGCCGGTCGACGGTGAGACGTCCACCGCCTGATTCCCGGGGAAGACGGAGGTCACGGTGGGTGCGACCGCGTCCTCCCCCAGCAGCATCAGCTGGCCGGCGGCTCCGCCCGGGTTCTCCACGCGCAGCTGCGCGCCCGAGACCACGTCACGAGCCTGGCTCCCGGGGTCGGTGTCGTGGAAGATCTGGAAGCTGGAGATGCCGCTCTGAGAGGCGGTGGGGGAGAAATCGGCCACGATGAAGAACTTCTTGAATTGGCCTGGCACCAATCGCATACGCGGGTCGCCGTGGACGAACTCGATGCGCTGCGGCGAGAGGTTCAGCGTGTCGACCGTCATGATGACCGGGTCGAGATCGGGCTCGAAGGCTCCCGTTCCCGTGTCCAGGTGGACGCGCAGCCGATCGATCAGGTGGTTGGCCTGGTCGCTCCCCAGGGCCGCTCCGATGCCGTCCCTCATGGTGAGGGCGATGGTCGCCAGCTCGATCGGGTTGTCCTCGACCCGGCCGCGGTGCGTGAACTGCAGCATGAGCAGCGGCGCCGAGGCGCCATCAGCCACGACCGTCGGGGACATGCTCGACGTGGTGATCGAGAACTGTCCGCCGACGTTGGGCCAGAAGAGAATGCTGGACGGAATGGCGGCATCGGTTGTGACGAGGTCCGCATCACCGTCGCCGTCGATGTCGCCGGCCACCATCGCGGTCGGCTGCGGGATGTCGTTGGAAAGCACACGTTCGGAAAACACCGGGAGGGAGGACCCGTCGTTCTCCCACCACGACATTCTCATGGTGGTCGATGCGGCTCCTGACATCAGATCGACGTCCCCGTCTCCGTCGAGATCCGCTGCGTTGGTCGGCATGGTGGCCGGCCCCGTCGTGGGGATCGAGCGCTGGGTGAACGTCGGGGGGGAGCCGCTGTCATTGTCGAACCAGGCGATCACGGTCCCCGTGTAGGCACCCGAGACGGCGTCCAGATCCCCATCTCCATCGACGTCCGCCACGTTGACGCGCACGGCGTTCCCCACGCCGGCCGACGGATCCATGGTGCGGGCGGTGAAAGAAGGAGGGGACGCGCCATCGTTCTCGTACCAGCCAATGAGGCCGGTGGCCAGCGTGGCCAGCACATCGATGTCCCCATCTTCATCGAGATCCCCCGTGGCCACCCCGCGCTTGTACGGGGCGGTGCCCGAGATCACGCGCCGGGTCCATCCCGGTGGCGACGCGCCGTCGTTCTGGAACCAGACCAGCATGTTGTCGAGGTGGGAGCTGACCACCATATCGGGATCCCCGTCGCCGTCCAGGTCGGCCGCTGTGATCCCCCAGGCCCCGTCGGCGGCTGTGTCGACCATGTGCTCCACCCACGTGAGGGGCGCGCCGCCCTCGTTCTCGTACCAGGCGACGGTGTCGCCGTCGTACGAGGCGGCCAGCGCGTCCACGTCGCCGTCTCCGTCGATGTCTGCCACGTTCATGGCTTCGGTGCCGTTCGCGTTGGTCGTGATCGTGCGTGTGTTCCAGCCCGGGGACGAACCGCCGCTGTTCTGGTGCCAGGCAATCCGGTCGTCGAGGTACGACGCCGACAGAACGTCGAGGTCCCCGTCGGCATCGACGTCGGCCAGCGACAGGAAGTAGGGCCTCAGCACCGTGTTGTTGATGACCGACGGTGACGTGTACATGGCGCTTCTGTGCACCAGGCGGTTCTCGTGCCAGGCAATCCGGTTCGTGTTCGTGGTGATCCGATCGGACTCGGCCGACAGGACATCCGGATCGCCGTCTCCGTCCAGGTCGGCGGCGACGATGGCATCGCCCGTGGGGTTGATCACGCTCGCGATGATCTGCTGCGGGCCGAATGTCGCGGCTCCATCCACGTTCTCGTGCCACACGACCTTCCCGGACTTCATACCCAGGACGTCCAGGTCGCCGTCGGCGTCCAGATCCGTGGCCACCGCCCACGTCCCGCCGATCCCATCGGCCACAGTGGAGATGGCATGGGGTGGCCAGGGATCATTGGGAGTTCCGTCGTTCTCGTACCACGTGATCGTGGAATCGCCCCGCGACGCGGCCAGGAGGTCGGCGTCGCCGTCGCGATCCATGTCGACCGCCTGCACCGACCAGGGGTCGGAGAGCCCGGTCGCGATCAGCCTCGCGCCGCTGAAGGACGTGCCGCCTCCAAGGTTCTCGTGCCACGCCAGTTCGCCGCTGTCGGTCTGGGCCGAGAAGAAGTCGAGATCTCCATCGCGGTCCACATCGACAACCACGATCGAGTTCACATCGCTTTCCCCGGATGCCACGCCGGTCGCGGACCAGCTCGTGCCCAGTCCATTCACGTTTCTGTAGAGCGTCACCTGGGCCGACATGCCGGCCAGGACGTCCGTCCATCCATCTTCATCCAGGTCGATGGCAATCAGCGACGTGGCGCCGTTGGCGCCGAGGTCGATGAGCTGCTGGGGGCCGAAGCTGATCGTTCCGCCGGACGACTGGTTCTGGTACCACGCGATCTTGTTGTCGACCGACGAGGCGGAAATGACGTCCAGGTCACCGTCATGGTCGAGGTCGGCCGCAATCACGGACTTCGCGCCGTTCGCCAGGACCGTGATCACCTGCTGCGGGCCGAACGTTCCCAAGCCATTCACGTTCTCGTACCAGGCGATCTTGTCGTCCACCTCCGAGGCCGAGAGAACATCCTGATCCCCGTCCCCATCCAGATCCGCCGCGAACACGGCGTCGGCTCCGGCAGCGTTGGTGGTGATGGTCCGTGGTGCCGCGAACGGAACGCGTGTCGCGCGATCGGAGCCGGTCGTGGGGTCCGACCCGGCATCCACCTCGGCGCCATCGTTCAGGCCGTCGTCATCCGTGTCGTCGTCGAGCGGGTCGGTTCCGGTGTTCCCCGCGTTGACGAAGATCCCCGTCCCGGTCTCGACGGCGTCGGCCAGTCCGTCGTTGTCGTCGTCGGCGTCGCAGGGGTCCCCCGTCCCGTCGCCGTCGAAGTCTTCCTGCCCCGCGTTGGCAACGTTCACGCAGTTGTCCCCGTCAGAGCAGATGTCATCGCCGTCCGGGTCGTCTCCTTGCGCGCACGTCTGGCAGGCGTCCCCCCGCCCGTTGCCATCGGTGTCCACCTGCCCGGAATCGGCGACGGCCGGGCACAGATCGCATGCGTTCAGGACGTTGTCGCCGTCCGCGTCGCCGCCGGTGTTCGCGTCGGCGCTGTAGACCTCGTGCACGGTGCCGGCGTCCTGGTCTCCCCAGTAGACGACCGTCGAGCCGCCGGGCACGAAGGCCACGTCAAGGATTGCGCCAATCGGGTTCAGTGGCATGTTCAGGACGAATGGAGAGCCCCCGGCCCTCGGAACGCCGTACGCGTTGTACCCGAAGGTCGTGAAGGCCACCAAGGTGTCGTCGGTTGACACCACGGCCTTCGTCACGCTGCTCAAGGGAGGGAGCGGGCCATTCAACTTCCTTGCGCCGCCGCCTGCCACCGGGACGATGTAGAGCTCCGAGAGGCCGGTCTGCTCGACATCCGCCACATAAAGCAGATCCAGGCTGTCGTTCGTGAAGACGAGAGGTTTGTAGGACTTCGCCGGGTCGAGAGCCGGGGCCAGCGTGGTCGAAGCTCCCCCCGTGCTCTTCACGGAGAGCATCCTGAAGGACCCCGTGCCGGAGATGTCAGCCGCGTAGATGGCCGTCTTCCCGTCGGGAGAGATCACCGCCCACTGCGTGTTCGACGCGTTGCTGAGCCTCGCGGGCGTCCCACCGCCGATGGGCACGCTGTACAGCTCGTACCTGTTGTTCGTCTCCTGGTCGGCCCGGTACAGGACTCTCAGGCCATCCGGCGAGATCGACGGACCCGTCAGAGTGTCCGTTCCCCCCAGAACCTGCCCGCCGGCGACCAGGGTCCCGTTGAGTCTGGTGACGGGTCCGCCCGCGATCGGCACGCTGTAGAGCTCATAAACCTCATCCGTATCCTGATCGGCGAGGTAGACGACACGCGAGGTGTTCGTCGAGATCAGGAACAGGACCCCCGGCCCTGCAATCTCCGCGATGATTCCTCCCGCCACCAGCGATCCGTTGAGCTTCACCACGGGGCCGCCGGAGATGGCCACGCTGTACAGCTCGAACGTGTCGTTCGTGTCCTGGTCGGCCACGTAGACCACGCGGGAGCCGTCCGGGGAAATGCGAAAATCCCCGACGTCTCCCCCCGACACCAGCGAGCCGCTGATCCTGACGGCGCCGCCGCCGGAGACGGGCACGCTGTACAGCTCGCGCACACCGTTGGTGTCCTGATCGGCCAGGTAGACGACGTTGGAGCCCGCGACCAGAAACTCCGCCACGCTTCCGCCGCTCACCAGCGCCCCGTTGAGCTTCGTGACGGTCCCCCCGACGATCGGCACGCTGTAGAGCTCGAGCGTGGCGCCCGACCCCGACTGATTGGCCAGGTAGATGACGCGGTTGGAGTCCGGCGTGATGGTGAACCACGTGGCGAAGCTGCCGGCTCCGTACGGCGGGTTGAGCTTCACCGGAGTGCCACCGGAGACTCCGACGCTGTAGATCTCGAACGCGTCGTTGGTGTCCTGGTCGGCGAGGTAGACGACTGTCGTGCCGTCGGAACTGATGCTGTTCGGAGGAATGACGCCGCCTCCCGACACGATGGGGCCGTTGAGCTTCACCGGAACGCGCTGCGTGGGATTGGTCCTGGTCGGGCAGTTGTCGCTGCCAAAGCAGAGGCCATCTGCGTCGGCGTCATTACGCGGATCGGATGGGCAGACGTCCCGCGTGTCGGGTGTCCCGTCGCCATCAACGTCCAACGGCGTCTCCACCTTGATCCAGTAGCCGCCGGTCGAGCCCCCTCCGCTGCCGTCCAGATCGAGATCGGGAAACGACGAAACGACGACCTTCCCCGTGCCGGTGAACGTGGCGGTCAGGTCCAGCGCCGGGTCGCGCGAGAAGCCTTCGGAGTCGGGATCCACCGCGTCATCGGAGATCGCCACGAGGGTGTCCGAGGCGTCGTAGAAGCCGACCACGGCGTCCAGCGGCGAGCCCAGCTCTGCAGCGTCGATGTCGATTCGCACGGGCTGACCCGCGATCACGGGAACGTCGAAGACGTCGAGATCGCCGGGGGCCAGGAATCCGGGCGCCGTGTCGCGGCCCGACGGCAGGTCGTCCAGCGTGGCGCCGGCTCCCAGGGAGTCGTTCGGCTCGAAGGGGTCCTCCCCCGGCAACGGAAGGGCATTCAGGATCAGATTAACGCCGATGGTCGAAGGCAGAAAGGTCGCATCGTCCGGATCGTCGATCGAGGCGTCGGCGGACTCGGACGGGTCGAAACACTCCTCCGGCCCGGGGAGGATCGGAAGGGTGGCCAGCGGCCCGATGAAAGTGACCTGTGAGAAGCGGGTGTCGATCTGCTCCACGCAGATCTGGTAGGTCGCAGGGGGCATGTGCGCCTTCGTGAAGAACCCCTGAAACGCGGGGTTTCCCGGGTCGCACGCGGTGTTGCACGGATCACACGTCGATCCGGCATTGCATGGAAAGAAGAGTCCCCCCGACACGGCGGAGAAGGCGAGGGCCAGCGGGTTGCTGGGACCGCGAAACACGACGTTAGCCCCCTGGAACGGGACCCCGTTGGCGCTGACCTGACCGGTGTAGAACGATCCGCCGGAGGGACCGGGATAGATGTCTCTCGCGGCCGTCCTGTCGTCGAGGTGAATGGAGGCGAGCGCACCCTCGTCCAGCACGGCCAGCGGGAACATCGTGGGGACGTAGATGTCGTTGCTGGCGTCGTCGTCGAGCGCCACTTCGTGGTTGAGCACCGTGTGGTCGAGATTGATGAAGTGGCCGATCTCGTGCACCATAGTCGCCTTGAGCCCCTCCAGCGTCACGTCCTCCGGCGAGGCCGGCTCACCCACGCCGTCGTAGAAGGCTCCGTTGATGATGATGCTGGCGCCGGTGATCTGCGTGCTCACCGCGATCGGGTTGTCGAGACCCGCCACTCCCAGGACCTCGAAGCGCGCCCCCACCCCGAACAGCGCATCGATGATGGAGCCGTCGTGGTCGAAGATGACGGGTGACAGGCCATCGCCATCCACGCGGTAGAAGTTGAGATAGTGGGCCGTATTGCTGAAGGCGAACCCCTGGGCGTTCACGTCCAGACCCAGCGGCGCACCCTCCGTGAAGGAGAGGCTCCCGGGAATGGTGTCCCACGGGATGAACGCCTGGGTCAGAAGAGCCCGCGCTTGCGCGTTGGACAGAAGCCCCAGCGGGCCCGAGTCGGGGTGGTACACGATGGGGGAGGCGGTGGACCACAGCATCGGCTCTCCCAGCCCGTTCACCGCGCGGGGGCCGCCGGCTCTCACCGGTGAAATCACCGCACCCATCAGGAGCGCCAGCAGCCAGCCGGCCAGACGCGCGCGCGCGGCCATGTCAGTGCCTCCCGCCGGCGATCCGGGCCGCGCGATCGAGCAGATCGTCCGGGTCGATGGGGGCCGGTGGCCTGTGCTTTCCGACGGCGGCTCCCCCACGGGACCCTTCCGCCGGAATGAGGCGCGCATTTGCGAAGTCGTTCAGCGCAACCTTGCGACCCTGCTTGTCCTTGAAGATTCTGAAGCGTCCCTGCCCCAGGCCGACCGGCGAGGTCAGCCCCAGCGGGCTGTCGCCATAGAGGAACAGCACGACCTCTTCACCCGTCTTGAACGACGGGACTCCGGGCGCTTCGTCGCCCTGGGCGGCGGAGGGCGACGCGAGCATCCGCACGGTGACCGTGTGTCCTTCGACCCCCTTGACCGCGCGCTGCACCCGGAACGTCGCCACGACGACATCGCGTTGAAGCGTGGGATCGCGCTCCACACGGCTGCCGGTGCAGCGCCCCGAGAAGATGCGCGCGGCGCGGCTTGTCATCTGCTCGAGGTCGACGGGGCGCACCTGGCTGGCGTGCAGGAGCGATGGCGACAGGGCGGCCATGCAGAGCAGGACGGCGACGATACGGCTTGCGTGACGGATCGCGGGCGCTCCCCAGGAGGCTGCCCGGCTCGGCGCCCCTGATGCTTGGGCAGGAGGCCGGATTATACCGCGAAAGCGATCATTCGCAAGATCAATCTCTTTCCAGGATCGAAGTTCGTCGTTCTCTCATAGCGTAGAGGCACGCATCCGGTGCCGGGCGAGCAGTTGAGGAGCGAGGCGTTGAGGGCCCGCCGTAGTAGCATGGGCGGCGTCATGCGGGGGATGAACGGAGCGGCGCCGCGGGAGGGCGCGGAGGAAACGACATGGACTCCAAAGTCACAGGATTACGAGTTGCGTTCGTTGTGTTCGGTCTGATGGCGGTCGCACAATTGGTGCGAGTGGTGGTACGCCCAGAGGTGTTCGTTGCCGGTCACTCCCTTCCGTTGTGGCCAAGCGTGGTGGCATTCATCGTGTTGGGCGGTCTGAGTCTTTGGATGTGGCGACTCACGCGCAACTCCCCCTGAATGAAGCGATGAACAGAATTGCGGCTTCGCGGCGCCTCGGTGGCCCGGTGAAGGTCAATCCAACTTGATCAGGTTGCTCCCGGCGCCGGCCGCCCTGCGCAACGCGCAGAGACAGATGGCGGCGTCGGAGCGCTGGAGCGACCCGTACTACTGGGCGGGCTTCGTGGTCCAGGGCGAATGGCGGTGATCCCGGAGGGCCACACCGAGACGGTGCCCGCAGCTCTTTATGGCGCCTCGTGAAGTTCGATCGGATTCCCGTCCGGATCCTCGATCTGGATCTGCTTGCCACCCGGTCCGACCTCGACCTCGTTTCGGAACCGGGCTCCCTCATTTCTGAGGGAGGCGATGGTGGAGTCGATGTCCTTCACGTAGAGCACGATTCGGTTCCACCCGCCGGGTTCCTGCTGGCGACCGTTCGGCATCGGTCTCGATCCGGAGCTGCCGGGACCGCTCAGCAGAAGACGAAGGTCTCCGCGTGACAACGTCGCGAACACGGGTCCCGATCGTTGAGTGAGCTGGAACCCGAGATGCTCGGTGTAGAAGGCGACTGCGCGATCCACGTCCCGGATCTGGTAGCGAACCACCGCGGCGTTCACATCAGGCGAAAACGGCGTCGAGGGTGCAGCGTGCAGGTCTGTCATCGTTGAACCTCCATGTGCCATGCAGCCGGCGAGTGCCGCGGCGTACAAGATGGCCACGGCGGGTCCCACGGACAGCCCCGCGAGCACCATAGGCCACCATCTAGCACCGTGCCAGCGGGACGGCAGTTGGTGCCGGGCGGTACGACATGGCGTTGGTCAGGTGTGGGTGGCAGGTGAGGCGGGCAGGAGTAGAATCAAGGGTGGGCCAGAATCTCGCGCCGAGCTGCTTTCCAGTGGAGGAATCCACATGTCGGGACCGATCGACACAGTCAATGGACTTGTAGAAGCGATTAACCACGCAGATCTCGAGCGGGCTGTTGCAGCTTACGAAAGCGCGGCGGCGTTGGTAGTCCGACCCGGCCAGATTGTCCGAGGGCCTGCGCAGCTCCGGGAAGCGCTCGCCGGGTTTATCGCACTCAGGCCCGTTCTGCGCTCCGAAGCACAGCAATTGATCGAAGCTGAGGATGTGGCGCTTTACATCGCCCGGTGGAGTCTTAGCGGTACCGATCCCGCGGGCAATGCAGTAGTCATGGGTGGAGAATCGACTGACGTCTTGCGTCGTCAACGGGATGGTCGCTGGTTGATCGTGCTCGACAATCCATGGGGTGCTCAAATCCTGCCGGGTTGAGGGACAGCCTCATGGCCGTGTCTGCTGCCATATCTCTTAACTCACCTGCCCTCACATCGCTCGTAAACAGGCGGTCCACTCGCGCCGGTCGGCAGGGCGCTGCATGCCACAAGGCCTCCCTGGATCACGGCAGCGATCGAACGTGTGCCCTCGATGCGCGTGATCGGGTCATGCCTGAGGAGCACCAGATCGGCGCGCAGCCCTGGCCGCACGGTCCCGAACTGGTCGCCGCGCCCCATGGCTCGCGCGGCGTCCCGGGTGGCCATCCTGATGAGGACGGATTCGGGGATACCGGCATCTCTCAGCAGCGTCAGCTCATCGTGGAAGGCCGCGCCGGGGACTATCCAGGCGGTGGGCGCGTCGGTGCCCACGGTGAGGCGAACCCCGCGATCGAAGAGCATCTTCGTCCAGGCGAGCATCCTGGGCCATGCACCGCGTGCCGACGCGTACTGCGCAGCCGTCCAGTCGCGGGTGAAGCTGCCCGCCCGCCAACCGGCGATGAGCGCCGATGGCAGCAGGTCGTTGTCCTGGTTCTGGAGCCACCGCGGATCGTTCCCGAAAAACTTGGTGTGGATCGCGATCAACGTCGGATCGATGGACACCTCCCGCGCCACCAGCTCACGGATCATGACGGCCAAGCTGTCGGCCGCAAGATCGACGTTCTCCAGCCAGTAGACCCGCCCGTGCATGGTCTGAGGATAGGCATGCCGCTTCTCTTCGGGCAGCAGATCCGGCGTCCACGGCGCGCCGTGGGCGATGGCGTCGATCCCCAGGCGGGCGGCTTCGGTCCATGTCGTGCCGTGCAGGTGGCCTATCACGGGCATGCTGAGGGCATGAGCCTCCTCTATGGCGACCTTCGTCAGCTCGGGCGGCATCGAGGAATACAGCTTGATGAAGTCCACCCCGGCCGTCTTCTGCCAGCGCACCTCGCGGCGCACCTCGTCGGCGGTGGTGATAGAGAGGAACGGCTCCGGATGGAAGGAGGACGCTGTGAGGATGCGCCCGGCCGTGAGCAGGCGCGGCCCCGTCACGTCGCCGCGCTCCAGCATCGCGCGCAGGGTCACGGCCGCCTCCGTCTCGCTGCCGGGGTCGCGCACCGTGGTCACCCCATGGTGAAGCAGCAGCTTCAGATGACGGCGCACCAGGTTCCAGTCGATGCGCGCCGGGATCTCTCCCTTCTCGTCGCGGCCGTGTTCCAGCAGGTGGACGTGCATGTCCACGAAGCCGGGGATCAGATAAAGACCACGGGCGTCGATGATCGGCGCCTCACCGGGGACCGTGCAGCCTTTCGCGACGTTCTGGATCAATCCGTCGAGGACGCAGATGTCGGCGGCCTCACGAGGCGGGCCGCCGGTTCCGTCAAGGAGGGTCGCATTGCGGACGATCAAGGCCTGGCCATGCGCCGCCTGCGGGAAGGAAACCGCAAGGACGCACACCAGGAGCAGACTCACCACCGAAGATCGCGCTCTCGCCTCCCTCATCGAGGCGGCGGTCCCGCGCCTCGCAGCAGATACACATGGTCCGGACGGGTCCGAAGCCCCGTGCGGGACATGAGCACATCGGGCTCGTTCCACAGCCGTCCCAGGTGCTTGTATCGCCCTTCCATCTCGTCCTGGAAGGGCCAGCCCACGCTGTCGACGAGGACCGCCCCGAAGCGCGCCTCGACGAGGGCCTGCGTCAGCTGGAGGTTCAGCTGGCCCCTCAGATCCGGATCGGTCCCGCGCAAGACGTCGTCGATCGCCTGGGCATGGGCCCAGGTGGGTTTGCCGGCCAGGGCCGGCAGGTATCCGTGCATCGGGAGATAGACGTCACCCGGGATCTGCCTCATCCAATGCACGAGCCGGCCACCGGCCAGAACGTCGGCTCGTGTGGGGATCTGCGCCATGGGATTGTAGACGAGCATGAGGAGCTGGATGCTGCACAGCAAGGACACCAACGCCGCGCGGCCCTCTCCGGCACCGCCGGCCGGATACGCGAAGGCGTGAGCCGACAGGCCGAACAGCAGCGCCAGGCCGGCGCAGGCGGGCAACAGGACATTGTCGTAGCCGCCGGCGTGCACGCGCCCGGTCCAGGATGCGGCCATCAGCCCGGCGGCCAGGCAGGACACGAAGAGCCGCGAAGTCCCGCCGGCGGCGCGCCGGCGGGCGGCCAGCCACACGGCGGCCATGCCGGCCGCGATGGGGAGATGCCGCGCGATGTCCTGGCTCCAGAAGCCGAGGATCAAGTGGGACTCCAGCGTGTGCTGCCTCGGCAGGTCGAGCAAGTAGTATCCGAACCATCCGTCGCTGTGCGCATTCAGCAGCGCCACGGCGCCCGCGGCCGGCGCCGCGAACGCAACCAGGAAGGCGAGGCGTGCCACGCCCCGGCGGCGCAGAAACTCCTGAAGCGCGAGGGGGATCGCCACGAGGACGGCCGGCTGCTTCGTCAGGAAGGACAGACACATGAGCGCCCCCGCCGCCGCGCAGCGCCATACGCCGTCTCCCCCGCGAAGGACGTAAGCCGATGCCAGCGCCAGCATCAGGAAGAGTGAGTCCACACGGGCGAGATCGAGCCACGCCCCCGAGAGGCGGTAGGTCGCGGCGAACAGGCCGGCGGCGCGGCTCCCCGTCTCGCGCCGCGCCATGAGAAACAGCAGGAGGAGGCACCCCAGCGACGCGGCGAAGGACACGGCGCGCATGGTCGCGAACCCCGCCCCCGTGGCCCGTCCCACCAGCGCGCAGACTTCGAAGTAGAGCGGCGGATAGACGTACGGGACGAACTCCAGCGACGGCCTGACGTACAGCGGCTGCCCGGCCAGGAGCCGGCGGGTGTGATCCACCGCTCCGCCTTCCATCCACTCCAGCTCGTAGGGGAAGGTGATCCGCGCCAGGGCCACGGCGATGTAGAGGACGATGAATCCGCCACTCAGCACGAGCACCGAGCCACGCAGGACATGTCCGAGGACAGGAGGGCGGATGGGCTGCGGGGCGGTCATGCTGCCGGCATTCTAACCGTAGTTCCGGACCACGCGGCGAGGCGAGATCCCCCGAAGTCGTCGACTCTAAGGGCCTACAAACCGCAACGACCCGAACAGGCCGTGCGTTTCGTCGTCGGGTCCGGCGGCGAAGTACAGGGCGTTGCTGTCGCCGGCCGAGGCCCCGTTCCCGAACGCAAGACCCCACAGGCCGTCAATCTCGATCGGCTTGCCGTCCTCGCCTTCCAGGAAACCGAGGAAGTCTCCGTTCGCCGGGTCGAATGCCAGGACGCGTCCGTTGCCGAAATTGCCCACCAGCAAGGCGTTGCTGAATGGGCCGAAATCACCGGGCGCCAGCGCAAGCGCCCACGGCGCGACGAGGTGACTGTTTCGAATCAGCTGCCGCAGCAGATGCCCGTCGGTATCGAACACGTTCACGAATCCCGTTCCATGTCCACTCTCCTCGTCCGGCTCCTTGTTGCTTTGTTGTGCGTAAGCGACGTAGAGCTCTCCTCCCAGGTTCTGGATGTTGAAGGGCGAATAACCCTTCTTGAGATCCGGATCGGTGAATGACCCGTCGAGGTGGACGAGGTGGAAGCTCGCGTCGTACACGTCGATCTTGTTGTTTTCGAAGTCGGCAGCGTAGAGCATGTTGGCTCCGCCAGCCGTCTGGCCGATAGCCAGGCCGGTGTACACCACCTCGAAGGTGGCTCCAATCTGAGCGGTGGTGGACGGTGCGGGCGGGGGCACCCCCGGGCTCCAGCCGCTGATGATGCCGGCCTGTGAAGCGAACAGAAAGAAAGCGGTGCCGCTGGTCCCTGCGGCACTGACCACGAAATCAGTGGTCGGGTTGAACACCGTGCCGGTTGGCGCGCCACCGGGAATGGCCACGACCAGTGCGGCCTTGCTGAACACGCTACCCGAAACGTCTCCGATGTAGGTGGTCGCCTTGCCGGTCACGTTGTTCGCCACCCAGAATGCCCCGCCCGTCGGACTCAGCGCGATGCCCCACGGGTTGACCAGGTCCGGATCCTGGATCAGGGCGACGCCAGGTTGATCCGAAACCAGGTTCGTCTGCCGGTAGAAGCTCTCCGGTGGAGCGGCAGTCAGGTGTGTGGCGGGGGTCAACGTGAGAAGAGCGACTGTTGCGATCGCGACGAACCGGCTTTGCGCGCGCCATGTGATCATGGAGGACCTCCTCTGCGGCCCGATACCGCGGTCGAAGCGCCGAGCGCACTGCGGCATATTGGAGATGTAGGGGCGATTATAGCCCAGCCTCCCCCGGGTCAGAACCCGGCGGGGGGATTGCGCCAAGACGCCAGCGGGGATAGCATCCAGCGCGCCGGAAGCTGAGTCCGAAGTCTTCATCCGAGATCAAGTCCGCGCCAGGGGCTACCGCATGCGCCATCGACCCGAGGACATCGACGCACTGGTCCACCAGGCCCACCGGTTGGCCGACTCAGGGGAGCGAGCGGCCTGGCTCGACCGGGCTTGCGGGGGCGATCTGGAGCTTCGCGGAGCCGTCGAACGCCAGCTCGCTTCTGCGGACGCGTTGACGGAGCAGGAAACGGCCGCCTCTGGCAGGACCGCCGGCTCCGACACGGTGTCGGAGAAACCCGGGTCGATCATAGGCCCATACCGGCTGATGCAGGTTCTCGGCCAGGGAGGATTCGGGACCGTCTTCCTCGCGGAACAGGAAGAGCCGATCCGCCGGGAGGTGGCCCTCAAGATCATCAAGCTGGGGATGGACACGCGAGAGGTCATTGCCCGCTTCGACGCCGAGCGGCAGACCCTCGCCTTGATGGATCATCCCAGCATCGCACGTGTCCTCGACGCCGGCGCGACGAGCAGCGGCCGGCCGTACTTCGTCATGGAGCTGGTGCGGGGCGTCCCCAAACTGGCGGAGTATCATGGCGATTGAAGCGTGGGGCGTCTATCGGTGCGGTCCCGATAGTCATCCTGGACTTTCCCGATGTCGTGCATACCCGGATAAGCTGGTATTCTCATAAGCACGGAATGGTTCGGAAGAGCGGCCGGCGAAGGATGAGATCGCCGGTGAACATCCGCAGCAGGCTTTTCCTCGTAACGGGAACCTCAAGGAACGCGACCGCCAGGTTGAGCAGCAGCAGCGCGATGTCACACGGCTGAAGGCGTCAACGTCTAACCGCTGTCCCGGTTGGATGGGATATGAAGTGCCCCGCGTTCAAGTCCACGGGCTCAGGCGAGCTGTTCCCCTGCCTTGGGGTAACTAGAAGGAGGCGATAGATGAGTCGGTCACGAACCGTCTGGCTCGTTCTGCTCACGCTGTTCTGCACGTTGGCGTTCGCGGCGCCGGCCCTGGCGCAGGCGAAGCCGAAGCCCAACATCCTGTTCATCATGGGCGACGACATCGGCTGGATGCAGCCGAGTATCTACCATCGTGGCCTGATGGTCGGAGAAACCCCCAACATCGACCGGATCGGCCAGGAGGGCGCGCTCTTCACCCACTACTACGCCGAGCAGAGCTGCACGGCCGGCCGGAACTCCTTCTTCACCGGCATGCATCCGCTGCGTACCGGCTTGATCCCGCCGCAGCTGCCGGGCAGCCCGAGCTACCTGCGGCCGGGCACTCCGGCGCTGGCCAAGTTCCTGGGCGACCTCGGCTACAACAATGGTGAGTTCGGGAAGAACCACCTGGGTGACCACACGGAGGCGCTGCCGACGGCGCATGGCTTCCACGAGTTCTGGGGCTATCTGTATCACCTCGATGCCATGCAGGGCGTGAGCTTCCCCGACATCAACAAGACCCCGACCGAGCAGGGGATCGTCCCGCCGTGCAAGAACACGCCGGTCCCGGGCCTGGTAGACAAAGGCGTGGATCCGAAAACCACGACCTGCCTGACACCTCCTCGCCCGGTTATCTGGTGCAAGTCTTCGGATGGCACCAGCAAGAACCAGACGTGCAAGGACGAGGGGCCGCTGACCCTGGAGCGGTCCAAGACGGTGGACGAGGAGATCTCGGCCAAAGTCATCGACTTTCTCGACCGCAACGATCCGAAGAAGACCAACAAGCCCTTCTTCATCTGGTACAACCCGGCGCGCATGCACATCACGACGGTGCTCTCGCCCAAATATGAAGCCATGCTGGGCGAGCGGGGCGGCAAGGACTGGGGCATCAACGAAGTGGGCATGAAACAGATGGACGACAATATCGGCCTGGTGCTCAAGAAGCTCGACGACATGGGCGCCACCGACAACACGATCGTCGTCTTCACCACCGACAACGGCGCTGAGGTCATCACGTTCCCGGACGGCGGCGTCACGCCATTCAAGGGCGGAAAGCTGACCACCTGGGAAGGCGGCATGCGCGCGCCGATGGTCATCCGGTGGCCGGGCGTCATCAAGCCGGGCATGGTCAAGAATGAGATGTTCAGCTCTCTCGACTGGGTGCCCACCTTCGTCGAGATCGCCGGCGGGCTGAAGGGGAACGAGTTGAACGAGCAGGTCATGGCCGGCCGCTATCCGGGCATCGTCAAGACCAAGCTCGACGGCTTCAATCAGATCGACTATCTCAGCGGCAAGTCGGAGAAGTCGGCGCGTGAGGTGTTCTTCTATTACACCGGGGCCCAGCCGTCGGCGGTGCGGTACAAGAACTGGAAGTTCTACTACACGATGGTCGGCGCGGGCCCGATAGACGGCCTGATGGGGGCCACGACGTATCACTGGACCCAGATCGCCAACATCAAGCGTGACCCCTTCGAGTACACGGTCGGAACGGATCAAAAGTCCATCATGGGCATGGGCGGCGCGCTGGCCGCCCCAAGCACCGCGTACCTCTATGACTGGAACATCCTGCCCATCGGCCAGCTGCTGTGGATGAAGGAGCTCGAGTCCTACAAGGAGTTCCCCTCGATGCAGGATCCGGCGAGCTACAACCTTGACCAGGTCATACAGGCAATCAAGAAGCAGAGGGGCGGGAACGACTGACGGGAAGATGGGGCTGTGTGGACGGAGGCGGGCGGCTCATCGGGCCGCCGGCGGTGCTGCACCTCCCGACTGCGTCGTCTGGGCCGCCACGCCGAGGCGTGGATGCAGCATGGACCCTCCTTCCATGGGCGCGTTATCATAGGCGCTGTTCAGAAGTTCCGCGCCTCACCCCGAGACAGCACGCCCTTGGAGGGTTCATCGTGAAGGTCGTCTCCAACAAGACCAACAGGCCGATCAAGATCGCGCTCTCCGGAGGGAAGTTCCTGCACCTCGGGCCCCTCAAGACTGGCCAGATCGCGGACAATGCGGCGGAGCGGCCCGCCATCAAGAAGCTGATCGAGGCCGGAGAAATAGAGATTCTCGGCGAAGGCGAGCACTCGCAGGGAGGCGGTGATTCGGGCGCTGCTCCACACCAATCCCGGCGCGGACATCCCCAGAACACGTCCCTCCGTTCCAAGGGTGACCGCTGAGGGATCGAGGTCGGCTGTGAATCGGTGGAGCGGATCGGATGGACCCTGAGCGCAAAGCGAAGCTGGCCATCTACGAGTATTTCGCAGCCGTGGGCAGCCGGCCTTCAGTAGACGATGTCGCCTCAGGCGTGGGTGCAACCGTGGCCGATGTACGTCACATCTTCAAACAACTGCGGGCCCAGCGGGTCCTGGTGTTGGAGGAGGACGGTGAGTCGATCCGAATGGCTCCGCCGTTTTCGGGAATCCCGACGCAGCACCGCGTGACCGTGGGGGCCGTGTCGTACTACGCAAATTGTGCGTGGGACGCTCTCGGCATTCCTGCTGCGCTGCATCGACCGGCGACCGTGCACTCCCGATGCGAGCAGTCTCTTGAGCCCCTGGCACTCTCGGTTTCGGACCAGGGACCTGAAGCCTCTGACTGGCTGTTCCACTGCGTCGTGCCGGCGTCACAGTGGTGGGATGATATCGTCTTCACCTGAAGCAAGATGCTTTTCTTCCGGTCGGAAGAGCGTGTCCGCGAGTGGTGCTCAACGACAGGCTTTCCCCTGCGGCCTCTGGTCAGGATGGATCAGCTTTGGGAGCTTGCCCGAGCATGGTACTCGACTCGCCTGCAGCCCGACTCGCGTCGACCGCAGCCAGATGAGATACGTCAGATCTTCGGACGCCTGGGCCTGTCCGGTGATTTCTGGGACCCGCAGTCGGACGTGTTCGGGGAAGGAGCAGGCGGCCCCACAGCGTTCCGGCGGTAGACGCCGGCCACGACGTCCGGCGGTCGATCTCATGAGTGGGCTGCCACCATCCTTTCGGCCGCTCTGATCGCCACCACGTAACCCCTCGCCTCCCGAATCTTCTTCACGGCCGCCGCCCTGACGCGGCTTCAGACCCCGCAGCGTGCCCATGTAACGGCCCTGCAGCCTGAGGGCGGCGCGGCGCTTGGGAGAGATAGTCATCTTCTTCCTGGGGGCGTCACGGCAGTTCCCGCGACTCGGTCCCGCCGACGCCGAGCAGGCGCAGCATGGGGCCCGTCATCATCGTGGTCACCAGGGCCATCAGCACCATCATCGCGAAGAGTCCAGGTGAGATCACGCCGAGGTCAAGGCCGATATTCAGGACGATCAGCTCCATCAGGCCGCGCGTGTTCATGAGCGTGCCAAGCGCCGACGCCGGGCGCCAGCCCAGCCCGGTGAGGCGGGCCGCAAGGAGCGTGCCTCCGAACTTGCCGAGGGTGGCTACCACGATCAGGAACGAGCACATCAGCCATTGATCGGCGCCGGAGAGAAGATCGATCCGGGTTCGCATGCCCGTGAATGCGAAGAAAGCTGGCAAGAGCAGAACGGTGACCACCTGCTCGAGGTGCCGGCTGAAGGCGCGGGCCATGGAACTTTCGTGAGGGATCACCGCTCCCAGGAGGAAGGCCCCGAAGATGGCGTGGATTCCGATCGCTTCGGTGGTCAGCGCGGACAGAAGCAGCGCCACGAAGACCATCCCGGTCGCCGCCTGCGGGATCCGGCCCGATTCCCATCGCGTGATGACGCGGCCGATCAGCGGGCGCGCGATCAGGAACATGAAACCTATGAAAGCCAGCGACCAGACGGCGACCAGCAGACCCTCGCCCACCTGCGCCTGGGTGACCCCCACGACGAAGGAGAGCAGGCACCAGGCCGTGACGTCATCGATGGCCGCGCAGCTCAGCGCGATGACGCCCAGCTCGGTTCGCGCCAGGCCACGGTCGGTCAGGATGCGCGCCAGCACCGGAAAGGCGGTGACCGACATCGCCACCCCCAGGAAGAGAGCGAAGCTGGTGAACGACACGTCGCTGGTGGAAAGACGCGGGTAGAGGCCCAGAGCCAGCAACGCCCCGAGGATGAACGGGATCAGGATGCTGGCGTGCGAAATCGCCACGGTGGCGTGAGCGCGGTCTTTCAGGAGATCCGCGTTCAGCTCCAGCCCGATGGTGAACATGTAGAGAATCACGCCGATCTGGGCGAGGATGCCGAGGTGAGGGGCGACGGTCGGGGGAAGCACCATTGCCGAGACCTCCGGTCCGAGCAACGATGGTCCGAGCAGGATCCCAGCGACCACCTCGCCGATCACGGGAGGCTGCCCGATCCAGATGAAGAGCCTGGCGAGGATCTGGCCGGTTACGAGCACCGCCGACAGCGCCACGAGGACCTGGAGGAGCGCGTCGCCTCGCGAGCCCGCTTCGCCGCTCGGCGGCGAGATCGCCGGCGGCGGCGCGACGAGCGATTCACCCTGGCTGCGGATGAGCAGGAAAAGGCCTATGGCCACCAGGACCATCAGGCCATAACCGAGCAAAGCCCAGATATGGGCCCGGGGGCTTTCTGCCGCGCCTCTCATCGAGCGATGAGTCTATCAGGGTAGGGCTCTATTGAGTCGCGGCGTGACCATCATGCATGGACACGCTTCCACGGAGGACTTCCCGTATCTTGACTTCGAGCTGAGTCATGGTGAAGGGCTTCTGCAGAAACGCTGTCTCACTTGACAGGGCACCTTGATGAGACACGATGTCGTGCGGATGCCCTGACATGTAGAGGATGCTCACCCCCGAGCGTAGTGACTGAATCGCGGCAGCGAGCTCCATGCCGTTCTGACCAGGAAGAATGACGTCGGTCAGCAGAAGATGGATCTCTCCCTGGTGCCGGCGCGCCATGTCGATGGCTTCGACGGGCCTGCTGGAGGACAGCACCCTGTAGCCGGCTTGTCGGAGGCTGGTACAGAGCAGAGCAAGAACCTCCGACTCGTCTTCCACCACCAGGATGGTTTCCGTCCCCGTGGGCTGTGGTGAGCTCACCACTGCTTCCGAGACGATCTTCTCCTGGGTGGCGGGAAGATACACCCGGAAACAGGTTCCCTTCCCCGGCTCACTGCTCACATCGATGGCGCCGCTGTTCTGCTTGACGATGCCGTAGACGGTTGCCAGTCCAAGGCCTGTTCCGCGGCCGGGCTCCTTGGTCGTGAAGAACGGCTCGAAAATGCGGGGCAGCAGCTCCGGCGGGATACCGACACCGCTGTCTGCCACTTCGAGCAGCAGGTACGGGCCAGGATTCAGCTCCAGGGTGCGCAGCAGCCGCTCATCATCGAGACGCAGAGCCTCGGTCCTGATGGACAGCCTTCCGCCGCGAGGCATCGCATCACGAGCATTGATCACGAGGTTCACGAGAATCTGCTCGACCTGAGTGCGATCCATCTTCACACGTGCCTGCGCGCTGCTGCCCTCGATGACCAGAGAGATATCTTCGCTGATGAACCGGTGCAGCATGTTCTCCATGTCCGCGAGCAGCCCCGGGACGTCGAGGACCGTCGGACGAATCATCTGCTTGCGACCAAACGCGAGAAGCTGCCGCGTCAATCCTGCCGCGCGCTCCGCGGACCGCTGGATTTCCTCGACACAGCCCCGGACGGCATCCTGCGGCCGCAGGGTCCTCAGCGCTATCTCGCTGTAACCCATCACCGCCGTGAGGATGTTGTTGAAATCATGAGCGACGCCACCGGCAAGTCTCCCCAGTGCTTCCAGCTTCTGAGACTGACGCAGCAGGTCTTCAAGCTCTTTGCGCTCCGTCACATCGTGCAACGCGACAACGGCGCCCTGTCTCTGGCCGTTCTCGTCCATGATGGCCTGACCGCTCACCAGGACCGTCCTGGCGCGCCCTTTGCGGGGGATGATTCTCAGCTCGCTGTTCTGAACGTGCTCGCCGTTCAAGGCCCGGTAGAGCGGAATCTCCTGGAGGTCGAGCAGAGTGTTTCGGTCAGGATGGTAGAGGTCATAGTGGGCCGCCCATTCACCGGGGGGGATGGGCTCCTGGGGCAGGCCGTGAAACTCACGTGTCGCCCTGTTGAAGAGGGTGAGAATGCCGTTGGCGTCACACGCGACGATGCCCGTCTCGAGGCTGTCGAGCACGGCTCGCAGGAAGTGCTGCTCCTTGACCAGCTGGAGCTCCGCGGCGCGACGGCGCATCTTCTCCTCGGATTCACTGATCGCGCGGCGAATGGCGGGAGCGAGACGAGCGAGATGGCGCTTCAGGACATAGTCGGTCGCCCCGTTACGCAGACATTCGATGGCGGCATCCTCGCCCAGCATGCCCGAGACAAAGATGAAAGGGACGTCCGGCACCCGGCCTCTGGCGATTTCAGCGGCGGAAGTCCCGTCGAAGGACGGCAGTGAAAAGTCGGAGAGAATGAGATCGAACAGGGTCTGGTCGAGCTGGGCGACGAAATCCTCGCGCGTCGAGACCGCCTCCATCCGAAAGTCCAGGCCATCCGACTCGAGCACAGCCTGAACCAGCTCGACGTCTCGCGGGTCGTCCTCAAGATGAAGAATGTGCAGCCGATTGGCCGTCATGGATGATCCGGGCCCCGGTCAGGCCGGCCGACCGCCCATGGGGGGCGGCTCGTTGATGACGGCCCAGAAGAGGCCCATGTGGGTGACGGTGGATACGAACTCCTCGAAGACCACCGGCTTCACGACATAGGCGTTGGCGCCCAGCCTGTATCCCTCCACAAGGTCCCGTTCCTCTCTCGAGGATGTGAGCATCACGATGGGCAGCCCTCTGAGGGATTCCTCCTTCCGGATGCGCTGGAGAACCTGCAGCCCGTCCAGCTTTGGCATCTTGATGTCGAGCAGGACAACGGCCGGGCTGCCTCGCTCGAGCCGGGTTTCCAGGAGATACTCGAGAACCTCGACGCCGTCGTGGCACACGTGAACCTCGTTGGCAAGGTTGAGCTGGGCCAGCGCTGCCAGGGTGAGTTCGACGTCTTTTGGGTCGTCCTCCGCGAGAAGAATTTTTTTCAGCGGTGTCACGCAGCCCCTCCCGGATTTGGCAGCGAGAAGTAGAAGGTGGCCCCACGCCCCGTCTCACCCTCGGCCCAGGTTCTTCCTCCATGCCTGTCGATGATCCGCCTGACGTTGGCCAGGCCGATCCCTGTCCCCTCGAACTCATCGGCCCGATGCAACCGCTGGAAGACACCGAACAGCTTGTCGATGTACTGCATGTCGAAGCCGACTCCGTTGTCGCGGATCCAGACGACAATCTCCCTCGAGCGGCGCTCTGTCCCCACATGAATGGTGGCGTCGTCGCGCGTGCGCGTGTACTTCATCGCATTCGAAAGGAGGTTCACGAACACGAGACGCAGCATGGCCGGATCGGCGCGGACGACCGGCAGGGGCTCGATGCGCCAGTCGATTCGCCTCCCGGCCGCCTGTTGCTGAAGCTCCTGCTGCACGTGAACGACCATCGGCTGCAGAGGCACGTCGGAGCGAGTCAGATCGACTCGTGCCATTCTCGAAAAGACCAGGAGATCGTCGATGAGGTTGCCCATGTGGACCGCGGACTCCAGGATGGCCTCCACGAAGCGACGACTCCTGGTGTCGGTATTCAAAGCGGGCTGCGTCTTGAGCAGTGAAGCGAAGCCGCCCATGTGCCTGAGGGGGGCGCGAAGGTCGTGGGATACGGAGTAGCTGAAGGCCTCCAGCTCCTGTCGAGCCGCCTCGACGCGCGTTTGACGCTCCGCGATGCTCCTCATCTCCTTTCGACCCTGGATGATCGACAAAATGAGAAAGGCATCCTCGAACAAGACCCAGCCGGCGTGTTCCAGCCATCTCCAGGAAGCCGGCATGATGATCCCGTAAACCGATTGGGGCCAGTACAGTCCCCGGAGGAAATGGTCCAGGGCGACCACGCATGAGGCAGAAAGAAGCACAGGGACGTCCCGGTAGAATGCCAGGAAGGCAAGTGAGCCGAAGACATGAAAATGGGTCTCGATGCGCCCTCCGGTCAGGTGGATCAGCAACGCGGACGTCAGGACCTGTCCAATCGCTATGGCGTGGCGGGTCGACGTTCGGCCGGGTTGGATGAGGGCCAGAGTGACGGGGACGGCGCTGATGAGACCGCCCAGTATGATGGCGGCCCAGACATGGATGTGCGTTTCGCTCGTGGTCCCGATCCAGGTCCTTGGTGAGATCCACAAGGCTGCGACGATCCCGCCGAGCCACTGGAACACCATCAGACCGGCGAACATCCGGTCGGTTCTGATCCACAGGGTCTTCAGGTCTTCATGAAAGAGCTCGGACGCTCGTCGAGTCAGGTCGACGGTCATGAGTCACGTCTCTCGATCGGTCTCCGGTCGAAGAGGGGGCATCCATAGACCGGCGCCTGGCTGCGTGCATCGGAAGCGGACAGGATCAGCGAGAGAACGCTGTCACGCCCGATGTTGGCCCCCTGCTCGCCCCGGGCGCGTGTGATCCCGCCGGAGAACATCAGGCGTCCGTCGTTTCCATAGAGCAGGACATGCCCTGAAGTGGAGGCGCCAAATCGAGATGCTTCGATGCTGCCTTCGTCCAGAACCGTGATGACGCCAGCCAGCCGGTTGGCGCTTTCCCACAGGTCGGTGCGGGTCCAATCCTCATTCACGCCGGAAGGCTTGATGAACAGCACGTAGGCGGTCACCAGATCCTGGCCACGCGTCATGATGTTGGCGAGCTCGTTGAGGCTGGCTCTCGAGCAGGGACAGTGCGGGTGAGCGACCATGACAAGAGTGGGGCGGCTGCTCGATCGTGACAGGGACGTCCCCTCGGGCCACCGGGGCGGGGATGGATGGAAGGCGCCCGCCTTGAGCCCGTAATTCGTGAGCACGATGAACCCGCAGGCGACCGCCAGGATCCAGAGGGCCAGAATGCCCTGTAACCGTTGCATCCAACTCGCCCCACGACTTCACGGACAAACCCGACAAAGGGAGACCAGCATCCAGGAATCAGGTTCAATATGGGGAGGGTCGGGAGAGTGTCAAGCAGGACATCATCGCTAAGTCATAGAGGGGCCTGAGTGATACATCCACCGCCAGGCTCGCACCAGTTGGGCGCGAAGGCTGTGTGATGCGCCTTGGTGCAGGAGTTCTGGTCAGCATTCGCTCACGCACACTTCATGAGTGCAGTTGTGGCACGGCTTGCGGTCGCAAGCGGCCTGGCTGGACGCGAAATAGCCGCTGCTGCCCCTATCGCCAGCTCCCGGACAGGGCCCGGTGGCCGTCCGGCGAGCCATCGGCAATCCGGGCACGCCGGCCAGGTTTCTCGACCACATCGCCTCGAAGAAGGACGACGTCGCCATCGGGGTGACGACCTTCCTCAAACGCCAGGGCTCCACGACCGCGCCCGACTTCAAGAAACAGTTCAAGCAGATTGCGACGTTCGTGAAGCAGGGCCGTTACCCGACCGGCCCCGAGGTGGTTTTCTGGGAAGCGGACGCAAAGCTGGTCAAGAAAGGAACCAAGAAGCCGGTCACCGCGTGGTAGTCACCGCAGCTTGTTGACTAGCGACTTCCGAGCCGGAAGGCGACTCCTGCCCGTGCAATGAGAGGGTCCACTCCGAAGTCACCGGAGGTGTCGGAGTCAAGGTCCAGCGACAGCCACCTCAGCCCGGTCGTTATCGCAAGAGTCTTTCCGATATTGATGTCGAAGCCCATGGCGACGCCGATGCCGAACTCGCTGTCCACCTCCGCGGAGCCTCCAGCCCGCAGCTCGATGTCGTCCCAGTCCACGAACGCGACGATGGGAGCGAACCAGAAATCGGTCTTTTCCCGATCCGCATCTATCGGGTGAAAGTTGACGGCCCCCGTCCACATGCCCGTCTCGACCTCGCCCAGCGTGTCTCCACCGAACTCGATGTCCTGCTCCGCCTGGAGGTAGCTCACTTCGAGGCCGATCAGCCTGTTGACGCGCCACTCCACGCCTGCTTCCCATCCCAGCTCATCGGTCACCTCGATGGAGTCGGTGATCGCGTCGATGTCCGCGTCGTCGTCCGCCAGAGGGTAGACATAGTTCGCCGTCGCGAACAATTTGATCACATGGTCCTGGGCCAACGCTGGCTGCACCGTGAGAAGGATCCCTGCCGCGAGCCGGAACGCCGTGATCTTCATGAGCGCCTCCTCTCGTTTTCGAGGCGGCTTCGGCGCCGCCTGATGGACACGGGGGTGCTCATGCCATCGTAGGCCCGGCCACTGCAGCGTGAGCGAGAGTGGGGATTCTCTCACTCGCGCCCTGGAACGGAAAGCCTCTGAAAGTCAGCACCGGATCGATGGAATTCGTGATCGGCGCTTCGCCGCCTCAGGACCTCAGGATCGGCCGCGTCAGGCAGGTGGGGCCTCCCGACCCCTTCCTGCAGATCTCGTCGCCGGCGAACACCTCGACCTGCGCGCCCGCCTTCTCGAGGCGCTCGCGCGTGACGGGGTTGCCGTCGAGCATGAGGCAGCGGCGCGGGCCGAGCGCCAGGACGTTGCATCCCATGCTCTCGAACTCTTCGTCGGGCACCTCGACGAGGTCGAGCCCGCGCGATACCAGCAGCTCACGGAAGGGGACCGGCATCAGAGGGGAGTAGACGAGCGCCAGGTCGCGATCGATCGGGCTGAGGATCGACATCAGGTGGAACACGTCGGCGGGTCCGCGCCAGTGCGGGAGCGGGGCCACGACGACGTCGACCGTCCTGCCGAGGATCTCCCGAAGCTGGCGGATCCCCTCGTCGTTGGTGCGGTAGCCGCGGCCTACGGCCAGCGTCGTCGCGTCGAGCCAGACGACGTCGCCCCCTTCGACCTTGCCGTCTCCGGTGATGGCGCCGGCCACGGGGACTCCGAACGCCTCGAAGGCCCTGCCCTGGACCCCCGGCTCGGTCGAACGCGCCGCCTTGCCCATGTGGCACAGGATCATCCCCCGGTCCGAGGCGATGGAGGCATCGCGCACGTAGATGGAGTCGAGACCGGTGGCATCGTCGGCTGGCAGCCAGTGAATGCGGGCTCCCGCCGACTCGATCAGCGACGCGAAGCGATCGTACTCGGCGGTGGCGCGCTCCGTGTCTGGCGGCGCCAGGTAGTTCAGCCCCCGCCATGCCGAGGCCACCGTCGCCGCGTCGCGGAAGGCATCCCGGGCATGCTTCAGCACGACGCTCTGCAGCGCACCGACGTCGGACTGCCCGGCCCGGCTCATCATGCGGCTCGGGCCTGCAGGCGTTTCATCCGCATGTAGACGGGGATGCCTGCGGCGAGCAGGAGCAGGCCCCACCCGACCGCCTCTCCCCCCGCGCCGACCACGGCCCAGATCGAGTACAGGAAGGCCGTCACCGCCACCAGGAGGAACAGCAACGGGAAGGCGTTACCGGCGCCCCGCCGCTCGCGCAGCGTGATGACCATCTCCGCCAGGGTGGAGAACAGGTAGGGGACCAGACAGCAGAAGGTCGCCAGCAGGATCACGAAACTGAACAGCGGCACCAGCGCGCGGGTGTAGTTCATCCCGATCAAGAGGGTGACCAGCGCGCTCGAGACGACCAGACCCGTGACGGGCGTCCCGTTGCCCGACACCTGGGCGAAGCGGGCCGGAAAGAGGCCGTCGCGCGCCGTCGCCAGCGGGAGCTGGCCCTGCAGCAGGATCCAGCCGTTGAGCGCGCCGAAGCACGAGATCGCTGCGCCCGCGGCGACCAGATCGCCGGCCCAGGCGCCCCACATCAGCGAAGCGGCCTCGGCGAAGGGCGCGTCGCTGACCGAAAGCCGGGCGGTGTCCATGACTCCCATGACGGCCGTCGTGCTGGCCACGTAGAGGATGGCGGTCGCCACCGTGCCGATCAAGGTGGCGCGCGGGATCGTGCGGCGAGGCTCCACCACGTCCTGAGCGGGGATGGTGGCCGACTCGAGGCCGAGGAAGGCCCACAGAGTGAGGGTCACCGCTGCGGTCGTCGAGCTCACGGGGTGACTGGCGACGGCATCGGTCGGCTCGAGGTTGGAGGTGTCGAGGTGCGCGAGCCCGAACAGGCCGATGGCGACAAGAGGCACGATCTTGAGCGCCGTCGTGATCACCTGCACGTGCCCCCCCGCGCGCACGCCCCATGCGTTGACGCCGGTCAGCAGCCAGATCGCCCCGAGCGCCACCAGCGCCGCCCCGACGCGGTCGCGCGACAACGATGGGGCGAAGCGGGTGAGGTAGCTGACGAACGCCACCGCGATGGCGGCGTTGGTGGCGAGCGTCGAAATCCAGTACCCCCAGCCGACCAGGAAGCCGGGGAAGTCACCGAACACGAGGCGCGTGTAGGCGTAGGGGCCGCCCGCGCCGGGCACCCTGCGCGCGAGGCGGCTGAACACCACCGCCAGAGCCACGGCGCCCGCCGAGGTGATGACCCATGCGAGGATGCTGATGCTCCCGTAGGGAGCCAGCGACGACGGCAAAAGGAAGATGCCGGAGCCGATCATGTTGCCGGCTACCAGCGAAACGCACATCCACAGACCGAGTTTTCCCTTCACGCGGTCGTCATTGTACGACAGGGCGTGAGCCAGGGGACAGTCGTCTAGAACCGCACCTCGAAGGAGAGGCTGATCCAGTTGAGGTCGCCGCGCACTCCGACCTTCCGGCTCTCATCGATGTAGCGATAAGAGGTGATGTGGAACCCTCCCCGGATTCCGGCGATGTGCAGGCCGACCAGGACCTGCAGGTTTCCGGGGACGGGGTTGACGCTGGGGTGGAAGCTCCCGTTTTCGGTCTCACCTCCCTCGGCGGGGGCGAACCGCGCGAGCCAGACGCCGCGGGTGACCAGTGTGAAGTAGATGTGAGGTCCCCGCAGGTTCGGAAGCGGCTTGACGGGGTCGAGATACACCGGATCGAGGGCGATGCCGGTCGGGGGCGGGTCTGCGGTCTTTGCGAACCCCATGGGCAGTCCCCAGCCGAACCGGATCTCCACCCAGCCTTCGGCAAGGGTGGCCAGATTGCCGACGCCCGCCTGCGCACCGATCGACAGATCATTGCCCCAGCGTCCGGCTGCATAGGCTGCCTCGTCGTCGGCCCAGACCTTGTAGCGGTATTCGTAGTTCAGGTTCCCCAGGAACTGATTCACCAGCTGGTTCGACCATCCCTCCGGGGGGACGCCCCTGTTGAAAAAGTCGTGGACCCACGTCTGCACGTGGTCGGCCTGGGCGCAGGGGCCCATGCAGCCGAGGTAGACCTGCATGGCTGCGAGCCGCCGATTGTCGTAGGAGGACCACGACGCGTAGCCGCCCAGGACCCCAGCCCACGGAGCGTCGTCCGGCTGCGGGGCGGCGATGGAGAGGTCCTTGGGCGTGATGATCATCTGAGTGGCGCCGAAGGCCCACCGCGCGATCCGGCCCCCCTCGCCATCATCCCCCAGCCCAGGCACCCGGCCGATCCAGCCCGAGAAGGCGGGGTTCCAGGTGTCGAGCAGCTTCGAGTGGAGCTGCAGGCTCCAGCCGGCGGTGAAGGCGTCGTCCGAATCGAGGAAGATGTCGTTGTCGAACTCGAAGCGGATCATGCGCAGGCTCCAGATGTCTATCGGCTGTTCGGCCTCTGAAGCGACCGGCGTGACCGCGAGCAGGCATGCGATCGCTGCCGCGCCTGCCGTGACGGGCCCACGGAGCATGGATCCTCTTGTGGGTCAGCGGACCGGGGAATACGAGTTTCCTTGACACGGATCCCGTCAACGGAGGGATGATTAGCACATGATAGGAGGAGGGGATATGAGAATGAAACACCTTGTCCTTGTTATTTGCGCGGTCACCATCACGGCGGCAACGCTCATGTGGATGCCGGCCACGTCCGAGGCCCCGGTCGCGAGCCCGAGCACGGTTCAGTCGGCGCCGGATGAGAGCTGCAACGCCTCATCCACCGCATCGACCGAAGCGCCGGATCCCTCCAGGGTCCCTCCGGGCTGCTGCACGTCGAATTGCACGACCGACTCGGACTGTGATCGGATCTGCGGTCCGGGAAACTGCGTCTGCATTGTAGGGAACCCGTGCTGCCGTCGATGCACGTGGTGAAGGGGTGATTCAGGACGCGGCAGGGGCCCGGCGCCAGGCGAGGTCCGACAGGCGCAAGGTGCCCGGCTCCGCCGCGTCCTCGAGCAGCGACAGCGCCTCTTGCAGCACGCCCTCTACCAGGGGCTGTACGACGACCAGCTTCGGCTGAGCGTCGGGACGGAAGCGCCGTCGGGCGGTCGCCTGCCCCACGGCGGAAGAGGATCAGACGGCCTGGTCATTTCGTGAGGTCGGCCGAGGTGGGCGGGCCCTCCACCCAGTTGATGTCCCATGCGGCGTCGACGGTGATGAAGGTGAGCGAGCCTGCCGGCAGCCAGGCTTCGTGGACCATCTTCGCCGGCATGTAGTTGAAGCCACCCGGCCCAATCTCAACGCGCCGGCCATCGCACTCGAAAGTCGCCGTTCCCACGATCATGGTGTGAGTCTCGTTGGCGGTGTGCCAGTGCTTCCGGACGTGGATCCCCCTGGGGGTGCGGATGAGCAGCTTGGTGGCCTGAGTCCCGGGATCCACGCGAAGGATGGAGATCTCCGGCGACGACGCTCCAAGGTCGGGAATGATCTTGTCCCACTTCATGTCCTGCAGGTTCTGGAAAACCGGCTGATTTCCCGGCTCGTGGGGCTGTTCCGCCGAGGGAATCCGCCCTGCGCGAGAAGAAAACAACCCAGAAGCATGCTGACCGCAGCGCGGTTGATCGTGATATTCATGTTCATCGTTCTCCAGGAAGGGACTATCATCGGGCGATGTCAGGCTGGCAGGTATACATCCTGGAGTGCGGCGACGGGACTCTCTATACGGGAATCGCCGTAGATCTGGGAAGGCGCGTCGACGCTCACCAGCGTGGTACGGCCTCGAAGTATACGCGTGCCCGGCTGCCGGTCAAACTCATCTACCAGGAAGCTCATCCCACGCGCTCGGGCGCTCTCAGACGAGAGTCTCTCATCAAGAAGATGGAGCGCCGGGACAAGCTGAGACTGCTCGACCGCCGGGTGGTGCCACATGACAAAGGCCAGACGCACGGTTGAAAGCACTGCATGGCCCGCGCTTCCGCTCGAGCCATGGAAGGACACGTACGCCACGCTGCACATGTGGATGCAGATCGTCGGCAAGACTCGTCTTGCGCTGGCCCCCATGGAGAATCACTGGTGGCAGGCGGCGCTTTACGTCACCCCTCGGGGCCTCACGACGTCCGCCATACCATGTGGATTCCGCACGTTCTCGATGGAGTTCGACTTCGTGGAACACCGGCTCCAGTTCCGGGTCAGCGATGGGGCGGTGGCATCGATTCCACTCGTTGCCCAGCCGGTGGCCGAGTTCTATGCGCGGTACCTGGAGACGATGCGGGCGCTGGGGTTGCACGTCGGGATTCGCCCGGTACCTGTGGAGGTCGAAACCGCCATTCCCTTCGCGAACGACCGGGTTCATGCGTCCTACGATGCCGAGGCGGCGAATCGATGCTGGCGGCTCCTCGTCCAGGTGGATCGTGTGCTCAAGCGCTTCCGGGGCCGCTTCCTCGGCAAGTCGAGCCCGGTTCATTTCTTCTGGGGCAGCTTCGATCTGGCGATGACGCGCTTTTCAGGGCGAACGGCGCCACTCCATCCAGGCGGCGCACCCAACACCCCGAACTACGTGATGGAGAAAGCCTACTCACATGAGTGCAGCAGCTGCGGTTTCTGGCCGGGAGGCGGGCCCATCACCGAGCCGGTGTTCTACGCCTATGCGTATCCGGAGCCTGCCGGCTATGCCGGTCAGGCCGTGCGGCCCGCGGATGCCCGCTACAGCTCTGACCTCCGGGAGTTCATCCTTCCCTATGAAGCGGTTCGTCGAGTGGCCGATCCTGACGCGGCGCTGCTCGAGTTCTTCCAGTCCACATACGAGGCAGCGGCCGACCTCGGCCATTGGGATCGCTCAGCTCTGGACAGGAAAGGTGATGGTTGAGGAGGATCCTGAGCGCTTTCGGTGCCGCCGGAGCGGCCGGCATTCTGTTCGTGCTGGTGCTGAGCGCATCCGGGGAGCCGGCCGGCGCCTTCTCGGGCGGAATCACCGGCCGGTCGGGAAATCCCGCCACGGGCGGCACCTATTGCAACGCCTGCCACGCCGGCGGGTTGACCCCGGTGGTGTCCCTGGAGGGCCCGACGCAGGCCGAGCCGGGTCAGACCATCATCTACACCCTGCGCATCAGCGGGGGCCAGCAGATTGCGGGCGGGCTCGACGTGTCGGCTACTCAGGGCGACCTGTCCGTTGCCGACCCTGGGACGCAGAAACTCGGAGCCGAGATCACGCACGTGGAGCCGCGCTTTGCGGACGCGTCGGGGGTGGTGACCTTCCAGTTCGACTGGACCGCCCCTCTGGTCACGGGGCCCGCCACGCTGTACGCCGCGGGGAACTCCGTGAACCGGAACTTCAGCAATAGCGGAGATCGTGCCGCCGCCACCGTCCTGAACATCGACGTGGCGGAGACGCTGGTCACCCCGGGCGAGGCATCCGGGAGCGGCCTCCCGCCCCTGGAAGTGACCGGGCTCGATCCGGCGACCGGCAACATGACGCTGACGTATGGTCCCGCGTGCGGGGCGACGGGACACAGCCTCTATTTCGGCCCTCTCGCGGCGGTCGCGTCCTATGGCTGGTCGGGAGCCGTCTGCGGCATCGGGTCGAGCGGATCGGTCGCCAGCTTCAATCCTGGGACGGGATCGTACTTCTTCGTCATCGTGGCCAGGAATTCGACGAAAGAGGGGTCCTATGGTCTGAGCTTCGACGGAACCACGTCCACGGAGAGGCCGCCGTTCACTGGCGCATGCGGAGTGGTTCAGGACCTGACCGCATCCTGCGATGCCCCTTAGTCACGGGCTCAGGCCGGCAACCGCCCCCGAGGAACGATTGTCGGCCTTTGTGATGTCACGACCCCGTCACGAACACGCGCTCCGAGATCGTCTTGTTTCCGTTGGTCCCGATCGCGAGCACCTCGACTTTGTACTCCGTGTCGGGGTCGAGGAATTCCTGCGGGATGTGCAGACTGGTGACGCCGGCAGACAGCGGTACCGTCATCTCGGCCCCCGCGTCTTCGTTCTCGACGATGATCTCCCAGCTGGCGATTCCCGCGATGGCTGCCCACTCGACGACGGCGTTGAGAGGGTCCAGCTCCTCGCCGGCCACCGACGGCACAAGGATGTTCGGGGCCGGCGGCAAATCGTGTGACAGTGTCGATTCGCTCTCGAGCGCCTCGCCGTCCACCGTCAGACCTTCGAACTCGTATTCTCCCTCCTGCAGCAGATCCAGCACCTCTTCCGGGGACGGCTCGTCGCTCTCGAAGAACAGCTCGGTCAGTCCCAGTTTTGCGAGCCTGCCTTCCAGGTTGAGATTGAGGAGCCTGCGATCTCCAGGACCGAAGATCCGCAGCCGCTTCCAGGCCTCCCCGTCGAGCTTGACCTGGACTCCCAGATCATTGTCCGTGGAGTTGAACTCGAAGAAGATCTGCGCCTGGTCGAACGGCTCCTCCTCGGCCTGGGCCCGGGCGGCTCCGGGCGACCATGCCGTTTCCGTCAGCAGGATGAGCATGGGCAGCGCCACGAGCGCCAGGATGCGTGCACGTCTGGTCATGCTGCGGCTCCTTTCCTATGAGTCGAGCGGGGCAGGGATGCCAGGTCCGGATCATCCTCTTAGAGCCTCCCCATCACGTCGATCCTTCGGGCATGGAAGCGCTCTCGGCCTGATTGTGACCATAGTCACAATCAGAACACGGTCGTCGTTTCCGTGGCGGTGTTGTCCGTGCGGCTCGGATCGGGCTGAGTGGCCGTCACCGTCGCCGTGTTGCTCAGCTGGCCGGCCTTGGAAGTCTGGACCACGATCGTGACCGAAGCGGCGACGAACACAACGAGCGAGGGAAGGCTATCCGTGAGTGCGATCTCCGTCGCGGGCGACGGGCCGTTGTTGACGACCATCAGCGTGAATGAAAGACCTCATCACGATTCTCCCTCCACGGTCGAAATGAGGCGGGTGGCAGTGCGGCCTCTTCGCCGGTCGAAGCGCCACGGTGCCGAGACGAGTGAGATGAGGCCCGGGCGGACCCTCGCCGAACACTTGGTTTCGAGTTCTGATACGGCGAATGGAATGGGCGTCAAGGAGTCGGCGGGGAAGGCGCGTCTTCGCGGCACTTTTGCGCGCGCGCGCCGCGGGACTCATATTGGGAAACCATGATGAAGAGACATCGCCCCCTGCTGCCTGCCGCCGTGATTGGCTTCGCCGCGCTCCTCCTGACCGCGCCGCCTGTCGGCGCCATCGACGTGCCCCAGTCGCGCGAAGAGTTCGTCCGCGTCGTCGCCTCGGGCTCGCGCGGCGCGAAGATGGAGACCTTCGTGGTCGAGCGCAGCTTCGACGAGGTGTACCGGACACTCGAAGGGCGCACGGCCCCGTGTCTCGACGTGGAGGTCCGGCGCACGGCCTACGTCGGCTACGTGGAGAACAGCTCGTCCGACTACAATCCCACGCTCAGGCGACTGGGGGCCGACCGGGCGGAATTCACACTTCAGGTCGTCCATCGCCCCAGGGGCGTCGGGCACACGCCTCCGGCCGGGGGCCTCTACGTCATGGCCGCCGACGTGAAGCGCGCCGGCACGGCCCGTACCGAGATCGTCCTCTACCGGCCGACGATGGGCTTCAAGGACGTCTCGAAGCGCTTCATCCAGTGGGCCGAAGGCGGCACCACCGACTGCCCGAAGCTGAAATAGAGCCGCCCTCGGCGCTCGCCTCCGGCCGATTCGCCACGCCCCTCGCGCTCCATCCTCCGATAAGGGTATGATCGGCGGCCCTGGCGTGAGGTGCTCATGAGGATCAGGACGGCGCTCAAGTCTCTCCTGGTGCTTTTCGCGGCAGCACTCATCCTGTTGGCCGCGACGCTGGCCTGGATGAGGTTCGCCCCGCGCCGTGTCCCGGAGGGCCAGCCGCCACTGGCCACGCTCGAGGCTGGTTCCCTTCCTGCGTTTCGCGACGCGTTCAATGCACGAAGCGAGCAGGTTCGCGTGCTGGCCATGTTGTCGCCGACGTGACCTGTGTGCGTGCGGGGGGCCTCCGCACTCGACGATCTTCTGGCGGAGTTCCCTGAGGACCGGCTCAGAGTCCAGGTCATCTGGGAGCCGGTGCTGGCAACCGACATCGCCCCGCCGATGACTCAGGTGCTGGGGTTGCTCGACGACCCGCGTGTCACCCAGTACTGGGACCCGGACCAGATCATCTCGGCCGACATCGTCCGCGCCGTCAACGCGGATCCGGCGCGATACGGATTGAAGGAGAAGCTCCCGCCGGGGTTCGTCGCCTGGGATGTCGTCGCGGTATTTCGAAGCCGGGTGCAGTGGGAGGGTGATCTACCGCCACCTGCGCACTATGCCGGGCCCGTCGCCTACGAGCTCGAGGCCACGAGGAAGGCTCTGGTTGATGCGCTGGCTGAAAAGCCTTGACACTCGCGGACATTCCCCGGATGATTGCGGCCCTCCCTATCGCGCGGGACCACTTCACGAGCCTTCAGGGAGCAGGGGAGACCGAGTGTCGAGAAAACCTTTGGTCATGATGATCGCGTTTTCCGTGACATTGGCGCTCGGGGCCGGGACCGCCGGCGCGGCGAGCTGCACGGCGGAGCAGGGGCAGCTGTTCATCAACCAGGGTCGCTATGACCACGCGATCCGCGAGTTCACGTGCGTCATCGACTCTCAGCCCACCGGGGTGGAGGGGTACCGGGGCCGGATCGAGGCCGAGCTTCTCTCCGGCCGGTACTCGGACGCGGTCAGGGACAATGGGCGCGTGGTCGCGTTCGTGGAACCGGTGAACCCGGACGCCGAAGCCATCATCATGGCGGGCTATGATGCCAGGCTCGCGAGCAATCCGAAGGACATCGCAGCCCTCACGGGCGCGAGCTTCTCACGCTGGTATGACTTCGATTACCCGACGGCAATCCAGCTGGCCAACCGGCTCGTCGGAGTGAGCCCCCACGACCTCTATGGCAATCTCTTTCGAGGCTCCGGCCGCGTCCTGAAAGGCGCTAGCCGGGCCGCCGGCCTGGCGGATCTCGAAGCAGCGCTCGCCCTTGCGCCGGACAGCCCCGACGTCCGCTTCATCGTGGCCGACGCCTACACATATGGAAAGGAGCCCGACCCGCATCGTGCGTTCGAGGAGGCATCGCGGGCCCTGGCCTGGGGGCTCGATACCCCGCGCGTGCACGCGATTCTGGCCAGCGCCTACAAGAGCTTCGGCGACACGCTGGCCTCGGCGGCTCACGTCCAGGAGCACCTGGAGATTGTCACGACCGAGTTGGTCACGACCCTCCCGCTCGCTGGAGGAGCCTCGGTGACCCTGCCGCTCGTTGCGGGGCGCACCTTCGAGATCCCGCTTGCGGTCGCCGCCGGAAAGACGCTGTCGATCGTCACCGGCAGCCCTGATTTCTACGACACCATCCTGCTGCTGCTCGGTCCGGACGGATCGCCGGTCCTCAGCAGCGACGATGACAGAGCATTCTTCGCCGCGTTCACCTGGGTGGCCGGGGCCGCCGGGGACTACCGGCTTCTGGTCACGTCGTTCGAGGCCATCAACAACGGGCAGCTCATGGTGACGCGCTCCGACGGGCGCTAGGGAAGGCCCATCTCCGACGGGCGGACTACCTGCGGGCCGTCCCCCTCGTCGAGGATCACCTCGGCGATCGTGGCCCCGGCACGCCTGGCCCGGAGTCCCTCGCGGACGATCCCCTGAAGCAGGGCGCTGCGGACCTGTTCCCTGAGGGCATGGCGATGCGCCGCGGTCATGTCGTCACGGAAAGCGGCCGTGGCTTGGATGACCCAGGCTCCGTCGTCCCGCCGGCGCCCCTTGACGGTGACCGTGTAGATCGGCTGTTCTTCCATGCCCGCCATGATACCGGAATCCGGCGGCCGGCCATACGGGTCCCGGCCGGCGGGAGTAAGATGCGCTGATGAAGAATGCTCGACCGATGGGCATGGGGCTGGGGACCATCCTGGGGGCCGGCATCGGTGCCGCCATCGGATCCGCCACCGACAATATCGGCTTCTGGCTGGGCACATGCATTGCGCTGGGGGTCGCCATCGGCTTCGCCGTGTCGGCAGGATCGGCTGCTCGGCGGCCCGGCAGGTAGATGGATGCGGCTCCCCGTGTACATCCTGTCTCTGGTTGTCCTTTCCTCATCCGGCTCTCATCTGGAGGTCGTGGTGGGCGTGGACGACAAGGGGCGGGCGACCGATCAGTGGCTGAAGATGCTCGGCAGGTCAGGGACGGCGGCCATGGAAAAGAAGCTCTCCAGCGCCGAACAGGCCTGGGCGGACCTCATCCATTCGAGACTCGACGTCTGGAATGACCGCCGGGGCGTCCTGGCCGGCCCCTTCGATCCCATCGGGCCTCCCGAGCGCGCGCTCATCGTCATGGGGAACCGTGGAGGCAACGATGCCTTCACCCATGACCCCACCACGATGGGCTTCGACCTGTCGGCGTTGCAGTCCGCCTACGGGGACGCGACCGTTCCCGAGAACCGCCGGCGCATCGACCGGTTCTTCGATCATGAGTACACGCATCTCATGCAGAAGGCGTGGCTCGTGGACCATCCCTATCCCGCGCAGACTCCGTTGCGCGCGGCGTTGCTGGATATCTGGCTGGAAGGGCTCGGCAACTACCGCTCTTTGTCCGATCGCTGGCGAGCCGCTGACGGGAAGGCCTCGCCGGCCACGCTGGAAACGCTCGCGGTGCTGGAGCCCCGGCTCGTCGCCAGGATGTCGGCACTGGCGTGTGCTGATGCTGACGCAGCGGCGCCCCTCACGACCGATCTCTCCGAAGGGAAGTTCGAGGCGAAGTGGGGTGCTCTGCCGGCCGCGTTGTGGCTGGAGGGCGAGGTGAGCGGCGATCCGCAGGCATTGCGCCGTTTCGTCCTTGCAGGACCGGATGGCATCTGGGACCTCGCAGCCCGGCGTCTGCCAGGTCCGCTGAGAGACGTCCTCGCGGAAGCCAGGACAGCGGCCGCGATGTGTTCCGCTCAACATGGAGGGTTGATGTGACCGACATGTGGGATCGAGTTCAGGCCTGGATGAATCGCTACGGACGGAACACGCCGCCCGGGGACCGGCCGCGGTGGATCCGCAACGTCGCGGTCGCCGCCGTCGTCATCCTGCTGGCCTGGAGCAGCTACTACCAGGTCGAGCCCGCGGAGGTCGGCGCGGTTCAGAGGTTCGGAAGGCTCGTGCGAACCACGGAGCCCGGCCCGCACCTCAAGATCCCCTTGGGCATCGAGACCGTGACCAAGGTGCCGGTCCAGAGGCAGCTCAAGATGGAGTTTGGATTCAGGACGCAGGAAGTGGGGGCGCGCTCGACGTATGCTCCCCCTTCCTCCGAGACGAGAGGGGAGTCGCTCATGCTGACGGGCGACCTGAACGTCGCGGTGGTGGAGTGGATCGTCCAGTACCGGATCAGGGACCCGCGCGCCTACCTGTTCAACGTGCGCGACGTGGAGACGACGTTTCACTACATGTCCGAGGCCGCGATGCGCCAGGTGGTCGGTGACCACAGCGTGGACGAAGTGATCACCATCGGCCGCGAGGCCATCGCCTTCCAGGCGAAGGAGGAGCTGCAGCGTCTCTGCGATCTCTACGGAATCGGGATCGAGGTCCAGCAGCTGGTCCTTCAGGACGTCAATCCGCCGGATCCGGTCAAGCCCGCCTTCAACGAGGTGAACCAGGCGATCCAGGAGAGAGAGCGCTCCATCAACGAGGCCTGGGCCGAGTACAACCTGGCGGTTCCACGAGCCAACGGCGAGGCGGATCAAGCCATCCGGGCGGCGGAGGGGTATGCCGTGGAGCGTGAGAACAAGGCGCTGGGCGATGCCAGCCGTTTCGACGCTTTCTACGAGGAGTACCGCAAGGCGCCGGCAGTGACACGCAGGAGGATTCACCTCGAGACCATGAACAGAATCATCCCCAAGCTGGGGCGCAAGGTGATCCTCGACGAGAAGGCCCGCGGGATCCTCCCGCTGCTGCAGCTCGACGGAGCCAAGGAGGTGAAGCCATGAGACGGCATGGCTGGCTACGGTGGGTTGCAGGGCTGCTGGTGCTCATCGTCGCCTGGGCCTCGGTCTACACGCTCTCGGAGACCGAGCAGGCCATCATCGTGCAGTTCGGCCGCCCCGTGGGTGGCGTCATCAACCAGCCCGGATTGAAGGCGAAGCTTCCCTTCATTCAGGTGGTGCACCGCTTCGACAAGCGCTGGCTGGAGTTCGATGGCGACACCAACGAGATCCCCACCAAGGACAAGAAGTACATCTGGGTGGACACCTACGCCCGGTGGCGCATCGCGGACCCGCTGCGGTTCTACCAGGCGGTTCGTGACGAGATCGGTGCGCAGAGCCGGCTCGACGACATCGTCGACGGCGAGACACGCAACGCGGTGGCGTCCTTCGATCTGATCGAGCTCGTGCGCTCGACGAACAGGGATTTCGAGATCACCGGCGAGCTGGAAGGGATTGGCTCGGCCGAGGCGATGGCACGCATCAACACCGGCCGCCAGAAGATTGAGGCCCTGATCCTCGAGAAGGCCTCCCGGATCACGCCCGAGTTCGGCATCGAGCTGGTGGATGTCCGCTTCAAGCGCATCAACTACGTGGAGACCGTCCAGGCGAAGGTGTACGAACGGATGATCTCCGAGCGCAAGCGGATCGCCGAAAGAAGCCGCTCGGAGGGCCAGGGGCGCGCCGCCGAGATCAGGGGGCAGAAAGAGCGGGACATCCTGGCCGCCTCGTCGCTGGGATACAAGACCGCTCAGGAGCTCAAGGGAGCCGCCGACGCCAAGGCCACCAGCATCTATGCGAAGGCCTACGGGAGAGACCCCGAGCTGTACCAGTTCGTCAAGGCGATGGAAACCCTCGAGAGCAGCCTGGACGAGCAGACCACGCTGGTGCTGACCACCGATTCGGATCTGCTGCGATTCCTCAAGGGAGCGGGGCACCTTCCTTGACGCCATCCGGAGGTTTGACTAGCCTGCCGCTGGATGAAGTCAAGCTGGTCCCTGCTTCTCGTCATCGTCGTCCTGCTTGACTCTTCGAGCTCTCCGGCCCAGGCTCCTGAGTCCGACAGCGATGCGCTCCGGCAAGGTCTGGAGCTGGCCCGCCAGGGCCGGCTGGACCAGGCGGCGGCGCAGCTGCGCGGCCACGTCCAGTCATGGCCCCAGGACCCGAAGGGGCACTTCTACCTGGGCCGCGTCCTGGCGCAGATGGCCCAGACCCGGGACTCCTCCTACGACGAGGCCGTGTCCGAGCTGGAGACCGCGCTGAGGCTCGATCCCTCCCAGGCCGTCGTCCGGATGCAGCTTGCGGACATCTACGGCGTGCGGCGCCCCGGAGTCTTCCAGCCGGACAGGACCGTCGAGCTCTATGAGCAGCTTCTGCAGGCGCATCCCGACCGCTACGACGTCCGATTGAGGTACGTCAAATGGATCTTCAGCGGGGAGGTGCGGCTGGCGAGACGCGGCGATCCGAAGAGGGTCCTGCAGGATTCGGCGTGGGCCATGGACGTGGCGCGCTTTCATCTGGAAAAGGCGATCGACCAGGCGCCGGCCCGGTCGCCGGCCAGCATGGAGGCGCGGACCTTCCTGGGCGAGGTCCAGTACCGCTCGGGGGAATGGGACGCGGCGCGCGCCACCTTCGAGCGGATCATCGCGGATCAGCAGGACGGGAGCCTGAACGTCGCGCCCGCCTGGAACTCGATCGGCCACTGCCGCTGGCGCAAGGGCGAATACGCGCCCGCGGCGGACGCGTTCCGGAAGGCGTTCGACCTGATGCCCTCCCTCGCGCATCTGTACGACATCAAGCTGGCCTATGACGCGCTGGGCGGCTATCCGCCGGGCCTCCCCGAGCGCTACCGGTTCGCTGTTCGGCCCGAGAACGTCGACGCGGCCCATCCCCCCGCCCTGCGCTTCACCGACATCGCCCCCGAGCTGCACATCGACAAGCTGGCAGGCGCCGGGCCGTGCGGGTGGGCCGACTACAACGGCGACGGGAGGTACGACCTGATGGCGTGCGGATGCGACACCTTCTGCACCCTCTACAAGGCCGACGGGGATCGCTTCGTGGACGAGACGCTCCCGGCCCGGCTCGGGCGCACGGAGCCGGGGTTCGGCATGGCCTGGGCCGACTACGACAACGATGGGGATCCCGATGTCTACATCGCTCGCAACGGCTGGAACGGCCCGGCCGCCAACAGCCTGCTGCGCAACAACGGCGACGGCACATTCACCGACGTGGCCGGACCGGCGGGCGTGGACGATGGGGGATCGTCGTTTCACACCGCCTGGTTCGACTACGATCGCGATGGCTGGCTGGACCTGATGGTGAGCAACGGCGTGTACCTGGACGGCTCGACCAACCAGCTGTACCGCAACAAGGGGGACGGCACCTTCGCCAACGTCACAGGGCAGGCGGGCCTCCTGGAGCCTCCGGGGTACGGGACGATCGGCGTGGCGCTGGGGGACTACGACGGCGACGGATGGCCCGACGTCTTCTTCCATGGCAGGACGGCGCGCAACCGGCTCTACCGCAACAACCACGACGGGACGTTCACGGATGTGGCCGCCCGAGCGGGCGTGCAGGGGACCGGGACGCAGAACGGGTTCATCGCGTTGTTCTCGGACCTCGACAGCGACGGCGACCTGGACATCTTCACCGGCAGCCTCGCTCCCTGGGAGCAGGTCCTGGAGGGGTACCGGCCGGGGTATGCGCCGGGCCCGCTCGACCACATCCCCCGCTTCTACCGGAACAACGGCGACGGCACCTTCAGCGACGATTCGGTGAGCGCCGGCTTCAAGTACCCGCTCGGCATCATGGCGGCCAGCATCGCCGATCTGGACAACGACGGATATCAGGACGTCTACCTGGGCACGGGCAACCCCGAGCTGCGCCGCGTGGAGCCGAACATCTTCTACCACAACCGCGCCGGCAGGGCCTTCGAGGACCTCACGAGATACACCGGGCTGGGCGCGCTCGGCAAGGGACACGGCATCACCTTCCTCGACTGGGACGGGGACGGCGATCTTGAGATGTACGCCGAGCTGGGCGGATTCTTCCACGGTGACTGGTGGCGCAACGCCTTCTACCGGAACGAAGCCGGCAACAGGAACCACTGGCTCCAGGTGAAGCTGTCGCAGCCGGACCGCAACCGCGATGCCATCGGAGCCATGGTGACCGTCGTGGCCGGGCCGCTGCGCCAGGTGCAGCAGATCACGGCGGGCCGCGGATTCGGCTCGACCGACCCGCCGGTCCTGCACTTTGGCCTGGGAGGGGCCCGGCGTGTCGACTCGGTGAGCGTCGTGTGGCCCGATGGTGAACGCCAGAGCCTGGCGGACCAGCCGGCCGACCGGCTCCTCACCGTCCGAAAAAAAGGCAACTAAACCCTTCGCTCCGGTGTCCGTATAGGTGCAGGCGCTCGTGCGTGGGTTGTTCTTTCCGTCCCGGCCTCCATGCAAGCCCCTCGGAGGCGGCTTCACGTATGCGGCTTTTCCGACCGGTCGTGGTGTGTCTCAGCGCGTTTCTGCTCGCGGCGGCTCCTCCGTCGCCCGAGCACGAGGCGGCGCTGCAGAGCGCCCGCGCGGCCCTCGCCGTGCAGGATTTTCCCGCGGCGCTGGCGCAGCTGGATCGGGCGATCCACCTCGATCCCGTCTCGCCGGCCGCGTTCGTGCTGCTGGGCCAGGCCTCCATGCGTCTGGAGAGATACGCCGATGCCTCGGAGGCGCTGGCGCGCGGCGCCGAGCTGGCGGGAGGGACCTCGACTCACGAGGGGGCCGTCGCCCTCAACCTGCTCGCCTATGCCCTCGCGCGGCAGGACAGGAACGCCGAGGCTCTCGACCTGCTGGACCGGCTCGCGCCACTCAACGCCCGGCGGCCGGCGGCCTGGCTCCTGCGAGGCAACGTTCAGATGGCACTGGGCCGCAGCGAGGCGGCGAGGCTCGATTTTCTGAAGGTGCTGCAGCTGCTGGCCGACACGGGACCAGCTTCCGGTTCACCCGGCCCTTCCGACTCGCTCATGGCGGCCGCCTGGCAGGGCCTGGGGATCACGGCCTATCGGCTCGGTGACGATGCGGCGGCTCTGGAGGCGCTGACGAAAGCCCCGGGTGAGCTCGATGCCCGGTATCACCTGGCCCTGACGCTCGCGCGACGGGGGAATCACGCGGAGGCGCTCGAGGCTTTCCAGGACGTGCTCGCGAAGGAGCCGACGCATCGAGGGGCGCTCCAGGGACTCGCGCGCAGCGCGGGCGCTCTGGGGCGCAACGACCAGCGCACGGCGGCTCTGTCCGCCCTGGAGTCGCTGTATCGACGCGATGAGGAGCTTCGGGCGGCCAGGGTGCAGGTGTCCACGCTCAGGACGCACTCGCTCGCCAGGATGGAGGCGGGCGACTCGAAGGGAGCCAGCGCCGATCTCGAGAAGGCGGTGCAGCTCGCCCCCGACGATCTCCAGCTGCGGCTCGATCTCGGCCGCACCCTTCAGATGGCGGGCGAGCGCGGCCGCAGCGAGCAAGTCCTGAGGGCCGTCATCGCGCAGGACCCGCTGAACGCGGAGGCCCACCTTCATCTCGGCAGGCTGCTCCTGGAAGAGGGCGACGTCGCCGCGGCGGCCATCCCGCTGGAGACCGCCTGCCGCGTGGCTCCCATGAAGGCCACCTGTCGCGCCTCCCTGGGCCAGGCCTACCTGCGTGCCGGACGGTCCGATGCCGGGATCGAGCAGCTCCGGCTGGCCCGGAGCATGGCACCCACCGACCCCGAGAACGCCTACAACCTGGGGATGGGGCTCGCGCAGATCGGCGCATTGCGCGAAGCGACCGTGGAGCTGGAATCCGCCGCCGCGCTGGGCCTGAACGACCCGCGTCCTCACGAGGCCCTGGCCACCCTGTATGCCCGGCTGGGGGACACCCAACGAAGCCGCCGCGAGCAGGAGATCCTCCGGCGGCTCATCTCACGCCCGAGCACGCCTGCGTGAAGCCGGCGCGGGCGATCGCCGTCGCGGGGGGGCTGGCGGCGCTCCTGACGGCGGCCATCGTGGCCGCGGGCGCGCCCGAGCCGGCCATCACCTTCTTCGACATCACGGATACCGCCGGGATCTCCTTCCGTCACGTCCACGGAGGAAGCGGCGAGAAGTACTACGTCGAGACCATGGGCTCGGGCGCCTGCTGGTTCGATCACGACAACGACGGCGACATCGACCTGTACGTCGTCAACTCGGGGCCGCTCCCCGGCTTCAAGGGCCCGGGGGACACCTCGAGCCGGCTCTACCGCAACGAAGGAGGCGGGCGGTTCACCGACGTCACCTCGCAGGCCGGAGTCGGCAACCAGGGCCGGTACGGCATGGGCTGCACGGTGGGGGACATCGATGGCGACAACGACCGCGACCTGTACGTGACCAGCTTCGGACCCAATGTGATGTACCGGAATGATGGGGGTGGCCGGTTCACGGACGTCACCGCGGAGTCGGGGACGGCGGGTGCCGGCTGGAGCGCGAGCGCGGCCTTCGGGGACCTGGACAACGATGGGGATCTGGACCTCTACGTCACCCGCTACATCGACTTCACCCTGGACAACAACAAGTACTGCGGCGAAAGGAAGCCCGGCTACCGGGCCTACTGCCATCCCGACCAGTACAACGGTGTTCCGGACCTGCTCTACAGGAACCGCGGGAACGGGCAGTTCGAGGACGCCAGCGTGGCGGCGGGGATTGCCGATCCCGTGGGCAAGGGGCTCGGCGTCGTGATGCTGGACGTCAACGACGACGGCTGGCTCGACATCTACGTCGCCAACGACAAGACGATCAACTTTCTCTACCTGAACAAGCGCGACGGCGCGTTCCGGGACATCTCCATGATGTCGGGCACGGGCTTCTCGGAGAGCGGCCTGCCCCAGGCCGGCATGGGAACCGATGCCGCGGACGTGAACGGAGACGGCCGGCAGGACCTCATCGTCACCAACCTGGACTACGAGACCAACGAGCTGTACCTCAACAGCGGCGACCTGACGTTCACGGACGCCACCTACGCGGCGGGCATGGGGGAGGCGAACTTCCTGAACGTGGGGTTCGGCGCGGACTTCCTGGACTACGACAACGACGCCGATCAGGACCTGCTCGTCGTGAACGGCCACATCCTGGACAACATCGAGCTGTTCAAGGACAAGCTGACCTACGCGCAGCCCCGCTCGATGATGGCCAACGGCGGCACGGGGATCTTCCGCGAGGTCGGTCCGTCGCTGGGGCCGGCGTTCGCGAAGCCCGACGTCGGGCGCGGCCTGGCGGTGGGCGACATGGACAACGACGGCGACCTCGACGCCTTCGTGGTGAACAACAACCGCCCCGCGCAGCTCCTACGCAACGAAGGCGGAGCGCAGGCGGGTCACTGGATGATCCTTGTGCTGCAGGGAGCGCGCGGCAACGTCGACGCCATCGGGGCGCGTGTCCGGGTCACTCCGCGCGGCCCCGGGAGCACGCCGCGCGTCCAGACTCTCGAGGTCAGAGCGGGCTCGAGCTACCTGTCCCAGAACGACGTCCGGCTGCACGTCGGCCTCGGCCGGGCGACGGCCGCCGACATCGAGGTCCGCTGGCCAGGCGGTGGCGTGCAGAGCTTCCCCGGGGTGAACGCGGACCGCATCGTCACCCTCACGCGCCTGCCGGGTACCCGCTGAAGCCGCCGAGTCTCAGGGATTGGTGACCCAGAGCCAGTAGTTGCCGTAGATCCCAAAGTCCGCGGCGTGAGTGATGCGCAGGTAGTAGACGCCGTCGGCCGGTGCCGTCCAGACCACCAGGGACGAATCGTCGCCAGTCGCCCTGTTGTTGTTCGAGGCCAGCACGGTGGAACCGTTGGTGCCCAGCAGCTCGAGCATGGTGTTGCCGTCGCTCAGCAGCCACACGGTCTGAGCCGTGTAAGTCAGCCCGCCCGTGGCCGTGAAAGCGTAGTAGTCCGTGTCGGCCGCGCCCACGCCGTTGCCATCCTGATCGTAGAAGAACGTGGCACCCAGCGGGGGGTTGCCCACGGTGATCAGCGTCGCCGTGGCCGCAGTGTTGTTCACCTCGGAGCCGTCCTCGATGTACTGGATGACGCGGTCGCCGAAAATGGCCTGCATCGCCGGCAGGAAGCCGTTGTTCACGACGAACCAGCCGTCCCAGAAGTCTTCGGTCGACTTGTTGAGGGCCGTGCGGACGTAGTCGCGCTGAACCTGCCACACTTCCGAGTCGGGCAGCACGAGCAGGTCGTGGGCGTCGTCCACGCCGGGCGTCGTGTCGGGGGTGGAGGGGCCGTCATTGATGTCCCACAGGACCATGATGACGTTCATCTCGCTCGTCGCGCCCTGGCAGAGGTACTGGGTGTCGGTCTCCAGGTCGGCATAGCGCACGAGGCTACCCGGGCCGGCCGGTCCTCCATTGCTGCGCATGTAGATGTTGGAGCCCGCGAGGCCGGCGTACCGCAGGGACGAGTTGCCGAAGTAGGTCGCGTAGCCCTCCTCGTAGGCAAGCCGGATGTCCTCGGTGCAATTCGAAAAGGTGTGGGCCGTGTCGGGAGAATCGCTGGCCGAGTACTGGTAGATGAAGAAGTGCCCCATCTCGTGCAGCAGCACCGTGTCGTCGTACCCGCCGCTGTCGCGCAGAAAGATCTGCCGGCTGTTCTGGCTGTAGGTGGAGTCGCCCTGCCCGCGGTCAATCTTCCAGACCGTGGCCAGGCTCGCCGTGGGGCGAGACCCCGTGAGGGACGCGATGTAGTCGGCGCCGCGCACCATCTGGTCGAAGATGTTGAAGACCTCGCCCCCCTGGCCCTTGAGCGCCGTGATGGTGCCGAAGTTCACGTTGACGGTGGGATTGTGGTTGACGACGTCGCTGCCGCGCACGGTGTAGAAATTGGACTTGGTCGAGCTTCGGACGTCGATGAACAGACCCGGGGTGCGCGTCGAGCGGGAGGCCACGCGCACGTAAACGGTGCGGGTGCTGGAGTCGACCACGGGGATGCTGAAGAATCCACCTGCATCCGTGGGACCGGTGGCCAGGACGCGGTTCCTGCTGTCCAGAACCTCCACGTCGGCGAACCGGATGTTGAGCGAAGGCTCGGGGCCGGTGAACCCGGTCTGATCGTAGGCGCGGTCGACGTACACGAACCGTCCGCTCGCCGTCCAGTTGGCAAGAGCCATGGACGGAGCCAGAGCGGCGGCGGAAAGGGTTGCGGCGAGCGCCAGTGCGCGACGATGGTTCATCGACGGCCTCCATCCGGATCGACCGATCCCTGATACTGAAGCGAATCCCCGACCACCTCGGGCTGCCGCTCGGGAGCGAGAGGCACCATCAGGTTCATCCGCTGGCGCTGGACGGAGCCGTCCGCCCGGCGCGCTTCGACCCAGAAGCCGAGGTCATTGTCTTCGCCGGCGCGAAGGTCCACCGGGAGCCGAAGGACACCTTGCTCACCCTTGCGAAGCACCAGGTGTGCGAGGCGCTCTCCCTCGGAGCTGCTGAGAGTGACCGATGTGTCCGACGAGAGGGAGGTCAGGTTCACCCGGATCCTCCCCGTGACGTTCGAGCCCGCTTCGGTCATCGCCTCCAGCACGACCGAGGCGTTCAGGTCGGCGGCAGGCTCGGCAGGTCTTCCGGCCGGAGTGGCCGCCTGACCCTGCAGGGGGCTTCTCGCTTGGCCGGCGATCAGCAAAACTGACAGTGCGAGTGAGAACATGACGAATTTTGTATTCATGTCTCGAGGCTCCGGGCGGTTTGACTGGAAAACAAAGCGGCAGAAGGCGCCCAAATATACATCTATTGATCTGGCGAAACCGCATCAATCGATGTTTTTTCAGCATACCTGCGACTTGGTGACAACAGTCACACAATCAGATCGCTGGTGAGCGCGGTCGGCGTGGGCCTTCCGTCAGTCGCCGCGCAGAACGAGGGCGGGATCGGTGATGACGGCGCGGCGTGCAGGGAGCCAGCTCGCCAGCAGCGCCACGCAGGCCAGAAGGAGCACGGTGCCACCGAAGGTGAGTGGATCCCACGCGCTCACGTCATAGAGCAGGGGTGCCATGAGCCGGGCGCCCAGGCAGGCTCCGGCCACGCCCGCCGCCAGGCCGAGCAGGGTCAGCTTCATGCCCTGCCCCACCACCAGCCTCAGGATGTCCATGGGACGCGCTCCGAGCGCCATGCGGATGCCGACCTCGCGCGTGCGCCTGCGCACGGCGCACGCCATGACCCCGTAGATCCCGACGGCGGCCAGGGTCAGCGCGAGCAGGCCGAACGAGCCGAACAGGAGCATGGTGAAGCGGGGACGGGCCACGGAGAGGTCGATCAACTCCTCCATGGAGCGGATGCCGGTGATGGCCAGCAGGGGATCGGCCTCCGTCACGGCACCGCGCGCCAGGCCGGACAGGGCGTCCGGATCCCCATGGGTCTTCAGGACCACGTACATGGCGCGCTCCGCGCCTCCCGCCACGGCGGGCACCTGCTCGTGCAGAAGGAACACCTCCGAAGGAGGCGGCTCGTTCAGCCCGAAGCTGCGGGTGTCTCCCGCCACGCCCACGACCGTGATCCAGGGCATGTCATCCGTGAACCTGATTCTTCGGCCGAGCGGATCCGCCTGAGGCCACAGGATGCGCGCGGTGGTCTGGTTCACGATCGCCACCGGCACCGACGATGCGTGGTCCTGCCCGCCGAACGTCCGCCCGCCCAGGATGGGGATGGAGAGCGCCCGGAAGTAGTCGCGGGTGACGAACCGCAGGTTGGGCGAGGGGGCCGCCTGTCCCGGAGGCAGAGGCCGCCCCTCCACGTCGACGTCCCAGTTGAAGCCCTGGGAGACCGGGGGCAGCTCCGAGGCCGCGGCGGCGATCTGCACGCCGGGGAGCCCGCGGACCCGATCGAGCAGGTTGGCGTAGAACGCCGTGGTCGCGGCCGCATCGTAGCGAGCCGCGGGAAGCGAGAGGTCGACCGTGAGCATGCGGCGGGAATCGAACCCCGGGTCCTCGGCGCGAAGCGCGTGGAAGCTGCGAACCAGCAGCGCCGCGCCAACCACCACCATGACGGCCAGGGCGACCTGCACGACCACGAGCGAGCGGCCGACACGTTGCTGCCTGCCACCGGCCGTGGCGCCGCGCCCCTCGTCCTTGAGTGTCGCGAAGAGGCCGCCGCGCGCCGTCTGCAGCGCCGGGGCCAGGCCGAAGAGCAACCCGGTCATCACGGCCAGGACGAGCGTGACGACGCCGACCGTGGCATCGATGCCGATCTCCTCCACTCGTGGGATGGCGTTGGGGTTCACGGCCAGAAGCAGCCTCAGGCCCCACGTGCACAGCAGCGCGCCGCCGGCCGCGCCCAGGAAGGAAAGCAGCAGGCTCTCGGTGAGCAGCTGGCGCACCACGCGCCCGCGGCCCGCTCCCATCGCCAGACGCACCGCCATCTCGCGCTGCCTGGCCTCCGCTCTCGCCAGCAGCAGGTTGGCCACGTTGGCGCAGCCCATCAGGAGCACCAGTCCCACCGCGCCCAGCAGCACGAGCAGCGCGGGCCTGACCTCGCCCACCATCTCGTCGTGCATCGAGACGATGGTGGCGCCGTAGCCCATGCTCTCGGCATAGACGTGGGCGTACTGCTCGTTGAGCCGGCGGGTGAGCGCGTTCAGCTCGCGCTGCGCCGCCTCGATGGTCACGTGGGGGCGCAGCCGCGCCACCACGCTCAGGAAGTTGTTGGCGCGCTGCGCGGGGTCGGGGTTGACGAAGAAGGGAATGAAGATCTCGGCGCGGTACGGTGTCACTCCGGGCGGAAGGATCCCGACGACCCGGCGGCTGACACCGTTGAGCATGATCGGGCGGCCCAGCAGCGCGGGATCGCCCCCGAAGCGGCTCCGCCAGGCCTCGTTCGAGACGATCGCCACCGGCTCGACTCCGGTGCGCCCTTCGTCTCCCTCGAAGTTGCGCCCCATCATCGGCTGGATGCCGAGCACCGGGAAGAGGTCTCTCGAAGCCGACATCCCGCGCAGGATGGCGGGCTCGCCCTCGCCCGTCAGGGTGAGGGTGGCGCCGGTGTACACGGCCGCGTTCTCGAACACGTGCGCCAGGCTCTTGTAATCGATGAACTCCGGCTGTGAGACCGCGTAACGCTCGATCCCCGAGCCGCGGAACGCGGTGAAGAGGCGGACCAGCTGGTCCGGCTCGTGGTAGGGGAGCGGTCGAAGCAGCACACCATTGACCACGCTCACGATCGCGGTGTTGGCTCCGATGCCCAGCGCCAGGGTGAGGATGGCCACCAGAGCGAACCCGGGGTTCCGCATCAGGGTTCGCAGCCCGTACCGGACGTCCTGAACCAGGGCATCCAGCATGTCAGCGCCTCACTCGCACCGGATGGCCGCTATCTGATCGCCGCGGGCGGCACGCCGGGCGGGCAGGTAGCACGCGCTCAGCGCCACCGCCGCCAGCAGCAGGAAGGTCGCAAGGAAGGTGACCGGGTCGACGGCGCTGACGCCGTACAGGAGTCCCTGCATGAGCCGGGTCAGGGCGAGGGCGCCCAGCAGTCCGATACCGGCCCCCACCAGCACCAGCGTCATCCCCTCGAAGATGACGAGCCTCAGCACGTCGCGCCTCTGGGCGCCGAGGGCCATGCGGATGCCGATCTCGCGCGTGCGCTGAGAGACTGAGTAGCTGATGAGCCCGTAAATCCCCACCGAGGCCAGCGCGAGCGCCACCAGGGCGAAGAGGCCCAGCATCAGGGTGCTGAATCTCTGAGTCCCCACCGACGAGGAGACGATCTCCTCCATGGTCCTGACCTGCGCTATGGGCTGGTCCCTGTCCAGGTCTTGCACCACGCGGCGCACCGAAGCGGCCAGGGCAAGCGGCTCTCCGGACGTCCTGACCACGAGATCCCGCGGCGCAAAGAAGCCGACCTGCGCGTAAGGCAGGTAGATCTGAGGCCGCGGATCGGCGCCCAGGTCGAACTGATGGACGTCCTTCACCACGCCGACGACAGTCCAGTAGGGGTTGCCGGAGGCCGAGGGGCCCGATTTGATGCGCCGCCCGACCGGGTCTTCGCCGCTCCAGTGAAGCCGGGCCATCGACTCGCTGATCACCGCGACCGGCTGCGAGCCGTCCCTGTCTGCGCCGGTGAACGGGCGGCCTCCCGTCACGGGGATCCCCATGGTGCGGAAGTAGTCGGGGCTGACGACGCGCGTCACCACGATGATCTCGCGCCCGGGGGGAGGATCCGGGCGCCCTTCGATGCTGATGCCGATGGAGTTGCCGGTGAATGTGAGCGGCAGGTTGGTGGTGACCGCGGCGGACTCGACTCCCGGCAGCGCCTCGAGCCCGCTCAGCAGCTCGGTGTAGAACGCCGAGCGGCGCTCCGCCTGGCGGTACGTCGTCTCCGAGAGCGCGATTCTCATGGTGAGCAGCCGGCCGGGATCGAACCCCGGATCCACGTGCCGCAGGCGGACGAAGCTGTTCATCAGGAGCCCCGCCCCGATCAGCAGCACGAGCGACACGGCAATCTCGGACGCCACCAGAGCCCCGCGCACCCGCCGCGCCATGCGCCCGGAAGACGACCCTCGGGTGCCTTCCTTCAGGCCGTCGCTCAGCTGGCGTGAAGCCTGGACGGCGGGCGCCAGGCCGAACATCAGGCCCGTGATCACCGAGACGGCCATGGCGAAGACCATCACGGCGGCGCCGAGAGTGACGTCCTTCACCTGCGCCAGGGCATCCGGGAGGAACGTCTTCATCAGGCCGATGCCCCATTGGGACAGCAGCAGGCCCGCGCAGCCACCCAGCGCCGCCAGCACGAGGCTCTCGGTCAGGAACTGCCGCACCAGCTGCCGCCGCTCCGCGCCGAGCGCCACCCGGATCGAGATCTCCTTCTGCCTCGCGGCGGTGCGCGCCAGCAGCAGGTTGGCGACGTTGGCGCACGCGATCAGGAGCACGAACCCCACCGCGCCCATCAGCACGAGCAGAGCGGGCCGTAGGTTGCCGACGAGCTGTTCGTGAAGCGGGACCACCACGGCCCCCACGTTCGTGTTGGACTGGGGATACAGCTCCTCGAGGCGGTGGGCGATCCCGGTCATCTCCGTCTGGGCCTGCGCCAGCGTCACGCCGGGCTTCAGGCGCGCCACCACCTTCAGGAAGTGAGAGCCTCGGCGGCCGGCCTCATCGGCACTGAAGGCCATGGGGATCCAGATCTCGTCCTCCACGGCCGGAAACCGGAAGGAGGGCGCCATGACGCCGACCACCGTGACGCTCGCGCCGTTGAGCGCGAGCGGACTGCCGACGATGGCCGGATCGGAGCCGAACCGGCGCTGCCACAGCCCATGGCTGATGACCACCACCTGGTTGGCGCCGGGACGGTCTTCGTCGGGCGCGAACACGCGCCCCAGAAGCGGCTGCACGCCCAGCAGCGGGAAGAGGGTGGCCGAGACACGAGCGCCTTCGATGCGCTCGGGCTCTCCCGAGCCGGTCAGGTTGAATCCCACCGAGGCCATGGCCGCCATGCTCTCGAAGACCCCGTTCTGATCGCGCCAGTCGATGTAGTTGGCCGGAGAGGGCGTGTCGCGCGGGTAGCCGACCTTCGAGGCGTCCTCCCAGACCATCACCAGGCGGTCGGGGTCGGCGAAGGGGAGATCGCGCAGCAAGGTCGCGTGCACCACGCTGAAGATGGCGGTGTTGGCGCCGATTCCCAGAGCCAGCGTGGCGACGACGGCCAGGGTGAAGACGGGCGCCTTGCGGAGCCCGCGAAGGGCGTAGCGGAGGTCCCGTGTGAACGAATCGATCATGCCGCAGCGGTCTGCAACCGCCGTGCCGGAAGGGCCCCGGGCTGCCGCCCTGCGCTCTGTCCGTTCGTGGGACAGCGTCATCCCGGAACCGGACAGGGTATGATGGGCGACTGACGCACGTTCATCAGGGATTCCGGCCACGCATGGGATGGGCAGCGAAGGTACGTCCAGGGATCGTCCCGATCTGCTTCCTGTCCTTGTTCCTGATGACGGCGGCCGTCTACGCACGTGCCGGAACGGCCCCGTCCGGCCACGAGCGGATGCTCGCGCTCCTGAAGGAGATCGCGGACAACCCGCCGTACGAGCATCACGTCTTTCCCCAGAAGAAGCTCGTCCAGCTGCGGGAGGATCTGGCGCGGCACATGGCGGCCCCGCCGGCCGCCGGCCGGGATGCGCACACGATGGAGGCGGCCCGGCTCCTTCTCGAGATCGGCCAGTCCGAGCTCAAGCTGGGCAACTCGGAGGCCAGCATCGAAGCGTTGCTGCGGTCGTACGACTTGCTCGAAGGAATCAGGGAGCCCGGCCCCGACCTCGCCCCCCATGTTCAATCCTACAGACTCGAGGTGAGGTTCCACCTGGGCGTGGGGCACATGAGGCTGGCCGAGGATCAGAACTGCTGCCTGCGCAACAACGCCGAGGCCTGCATCCTGCCGATACGGGGCGGAGGCCTGCACAAGCGGAAGGAAGGCTCGCGCAGCGCGATGCGGTACTTCCAGGAGGTCCTCGAGTCTCCAGTCCCCGAGGTCACCGTGGCGAAGGACCCCGCCATGGCGGCCGGGGGCTCGGTGGCCGCCGCCAGCGCGAACAAGGCCGTGCGCTATCACCAGTCGGCCCGCTGGCTCATGAACATCGCGGCCATGACCCTGGGCGAGTATCCCGACAAGGTGCCGGCCGCGTACCGGATCCCGCCCGAGGTGTTCCGGCCGGAGATCCCGGGCTTCCCCCGGTTCGATAACGTCGCCCCCAAGCTCGGGCTCGACACCTTCCACCTGTCGGGAGGCGTCATCGTCGACGATTTCGACGAGGACGGCCACCTGGACATCGTGACCAGCACGTGGGACATCACGGGGCAGACGAAGTACTTCCACAACAACGCGGACGGCACCTTCACCGATCGCACGAAGGAAGCCAACCTCACCGGCTTCTACGGCGGCCTCAACATGGTGCAGGCGGACTACGACAACGACGGGGACATCGACATCTTCATACTGCGGGGCGGCTGGTTCTACCGCTGGGGCCGGCATCCGAACTCGCTGCTGAACAACAACGGCGACGGCACCTTCACCGACGTGACCTTCGAGGCGGGGCTGGGCGAGGTCCACTACCCGACCAAGGCGGGCTCCTGGGGCGACTACGACAACGACGGCGACCTGGATCTGTTCATCGCCAACGAGGCCAGCCGTGACATCAAGTCGCCCACGCAGCTCTTCCGCAACAACGGCGACGGCACCTTCACCGACGTGGCGCCGCAGTCCGCGGCCAAGGGCCATTGCTTCGGCATGGGGACCGTCTTCGGCGACTACGACAACGATCGCTTTCCCGACATCTTCATCTCCGGGTGCCAGCCCGACGCGCTGCTGCACAACAACGGCAACGCCACCTTTTCCAACGTGGCGGCCGACATGGGGATCGTCAGCCCCAGGCCCTCCTTCCCCACGTGGTTCTGGGACTTCGACAACGACGGCGCGCTCGACCTGTTCATCTCGGCGTCGTCGGGCTCGGTGGGGGTGCTGGCGCTCAACCCTCAGGGGATCGACGTGGCGGCGTCCGACCCGGCGGTGCGCGCTCTGCAGAGCTCGCTCGCCGTCGAGACGATGCGTCTGTACCGCAACGACGGCCAGGGCGGCTTCCAGGACGTCTCACGCCAGCAGGGCCTAACCTATCCCGCGCAGCCGATGGGGGCCAATTTCGGCGACCTGGACAACGACGGGTATCTCGACTTCTATCTCGGCACGGGTGACGTGTACTACACGGAGCTGACCCCCAACGTCATGTTCCTGAACAGGAAGGGGAAGGGCTTCACCAACGTGACCATGGCCGGCGGGTTCGGCCATCTGCAGAAGGGGCACGGGGTCTCGTTCGCCGACCTCGACAACGACGGCGATCAGGACGTGTACATCCAGATGGGGGGCGCCTATCCGGGAGACAAGTTCTACGACGCCCTCTTCGAGAATCCCGGGTTCGGCAACCACTGGGTCACGGTGGAGCTGGCGGGCCGGCGATCGAACCGGGCCGCCATCGGCGCCAGGCTCCGCGCGCGGATCCTCGAAGACGGCGCGGAGCGCTCCGTCTACCGGCACGTCAACAGCGGCGGAAGCTTCGGGTGCAACCCTCTGCGCCAGACGCTCGGCCTGGGGAAGGCCGAGCGTCTGCTGAGCCTCGAGATCTTCTGGCCGACCACGGGGCGCACCCAGAGTTTCGAGAACGTCCCCATGGACAAAGTGATCCGCATCGTCGAGGACGAAGACCACTACGAGCCGGTTTCACTCGCGACGTACAAGCTGGGCGGTTGAACGGGGTCCAGGGGGGACGATGAGTCATCTCGAGGTGCAGGCAGGGAGCGAAGCGCAGGTCAGGGTCGAGCGATGGCCCACGGAGATACCGTTGCTCGTGGCGGTCATCGTAGCGGCCGCCGGTTTGTGGATCCTGTTCACGATCACCGTGATCGGGCTGCTGTACGGCGCCCTCATCGCGCTCTTCCTCTTCGTTTCCCACGTGGGATTCGTCGCCTACCTGAGGGGAAGCGCGGTTCGCCTCGGGCCCGAGCAGTTCCCCGAGCTGCATGCCCGGGTCCTCGAGCTGGCCCGCAGGATCGGGCTGCGGAAGATCCCCGAGGTCTACATGATGCAGGCCGGTGGTTCTCTCAATGCCCTGGCGACCGGGTTCCTGAGGTCCCACATGGTGGTGCTCTTCTCGGACCTGCTCGAAGCCTGCGAGGACAACGAGCCCGCGCGCGACATGATCATCGGGCACGAGCTCGGCCACATCAGGGCGGGGCACCTGTTCATGCGGTGGTTCCTGTTCCCCGGATTCCTCGTCCCGTTCCTGGGGACCGCCTACTCGCGGGCACGGGAGTACACGTGCGATCGATACGGAGCGGCCGTCTGCGGCGACATGAGCCGGGGATTGATGGGCCTGGGCATCCTGGCGGCGGGGGGAGCGCACGGCCGCCGGGTGAACCTTCGAGCGCTGGCCGGGCAGAGAGAGCAGCTCAACACCGGACTGATGACGATCGGCAAGTGGCTGTCGACGCACCCCCAGCTTTCCGAGAGGATCGTGGCGCTCGATCCTCGCATGGTCGAAGGACGAACGCGTGCCGAGATCGGCGTTGCGCGTGCGCTGGCCGGCATGGCGGCCGTGGTCCTCGTGGTGGCCGGGATGGGCGCTCTTTTCGTCCGGGCCCTGATGCCCGCCATTCGGGAGGCGCTGGCCACGTCGCAGGTCCGGGCCGCTTCGCCTCCTGATCCGGCCCTTGTGGCCCGGGTGAATCAGGATCTGGACCTGATGGTGCGGCTCGCGCTCCACCACCGCGAGGCCCGCGGATCCTTTCCCGAAGACCCGAATGCATTCAGGGACGCCTGGGAGCTGAGTCATCCCGAAGAGGACTTCCCCGTCGATCCTTACGACGGAAAGGACTATGGCTACGACATCCAGGACGATCGGGTCTACATCTGGAGCTCGGGCCCGGACGGGCTCAGCAACACCGACGACGACATCACGATCGATTCAAGCGAGGTGAGATTCTGAGGCTCTTCATCCCGTGCGTTCTGGTAGAATCCGCGGCGGGAGGCGGTGAGCCATGCGCAGATTTCTGTCAGTGGGTGTCGTCCTTGCTTCGATCGCCATCATGGTGAGCGCGAACACGATTTCGACCAACGTCCTGCTGGCGCCGTGGGCCGGGCCGGACGGTGGCGTGCCGGCCTTCGACAAGATGGACCTGGCCTCGATCAAGGAGGCGCTCGAGACGGGCATGGAGCGCAGCCTGAAAGACCTGGACGCCATCGCGAAGAATCCGGCTCCTCCCACCTTCGAGAACACCATCGCCGCGATGGAGCGCTCGGGCCGCGATCTGAGCCGGGTGCAGGTCTACTGGGACATCTGGAGCGGAAACCTCTCCACGCAGCCGTTTCGCGAGATCCAGGCGGAGATGGCGCCGAAACTCGCGGAATATCGATCGAAGATCACGCAGAACGCGGCGCTCTACGCGCGGGTCAAGGCGGTCTATCAGGCGGATCAGGCCGCGCTGCGCCCGGACCAGCGCCGGCTGGTGTGGCTGATCCACAACAACTTCACCCGCGACGGGGCGACCCTGGAAGGCGAGGCCCGGCAGCGGTACGCGGCCATCAACAAGCGCCTGGCCGAGCTGTACACGCAGTTCAGCAACAACGTGCTGGCGGATGAAGAAGGGTACGTCACCTACATCACCAGGGATCAGCTGGGCGGCCTCCCCGAGTCGTTCATCAGCTCGGCCGCGGCGGCAGCCCAGCAGAGGGGGCGGGCCGACGCCTGGGCCATCAGCAACACGCGCTCGTCCATGGATCCCTTCCTGACCTACGCCGACGACCGGTCCCTGCGCGAGAAGGTCTGGCGCGTCTACTACTCGCGCGGCGACAACGGGGACGCCCACGACAACAACGCCGTCATGACCGAGATCCTCAATCTGCGTCACGAGCGCGTCCGCCTGCTGGGATACGACTCGTACGCCGCGTGGCGGCTCGAGGACCGGATGGCCAGGACGCCGGGAAAAGCGTTCGAGCTGATGATGTCGGTGTGGCCCGCGGCGATCTCGCGCGTCAAGGAAGAAGTCGCCGACATGCAGGCGCTGGCCGACAAGGAAGGGGCCGGCATCACCATCGAGCCGTGGGACTACCGCTACTACGCGGAGAAGGTCCGCCGGGCGAGGTACGACCTGGACTCCGACGAGGTCAAGCAGTACCTGCAGCTCGAGAAGCTGCGCGAGGCGATGTTCTACGTGGCGGGAGAGCTGTTCAACTTCAGCTTCACTCCGATCCCGCAGGGCTCCGTGCCGGTCTTCCAGGAAGACGTGCGGGTCTGGAGGGTCACCGATCGGACCTCCAAGGCCCTGGTCGGGCTCTGGTACCTCGACCCGTATGCCAGGCCGGGCAAGCGCTCCGGCGCCTGGGCCACCAGCTACCGGGGGCACGAGTCGTTCGACGCCCTGATCCCCGTGCTCGCCTCGAACAACTGCAACTTCATCAAGGGGGCGGCCGGCGAGCCGGTGCTGATTTCCTGGACCGACGCCGAGACCCTGTTTCACGAGTTCGGTCACGCGCTGCACAGCCTCTCCTCGACGGTGGCCTACCCGACCCTCAACGGCGGCGTGCGGGACTACACCGAGTTCCACTCGCAGCTCCTGGAGCGTTGGCTCCTCACCGACAAGGTGATCAACAGCTACCTCGTCCATCACAAGACCGGCAAGCCGATGCCGCCCGAGCTGGTGGCGCGCATCCGGAAGGCTTCCACGTTCAACCAGGGGTTCGAGACCACGGAGTACCTGGCCTCGGCGCTGGTGGACATGAAGTTCCACATGACCAATCCGGCCGGCATCGACCCCGACGCCTTCGAGCGCACCACGCTGGCGCAGCTCGGCATGCCGTCCCAGGTGGTCATGCGGCACCGCAGTCCCCACTTCGGGCACATCTTCTCGGGAGAGGGCTACTCGGCCGGCTACTACGGGTACCTGTGGGCGGACGTGCTGACCTCGGACGCCGCGGAGGCGTTCGACCAGGCCCCCGGCGGCTACTATGACCGGCCCCTCGCGAAGAAGCTGGTGGACACACTCTTCGCCGTCCGCAACGCCGTCGATCCGGCCGAAGCCTACCGGGCGTTCCGCGGCCGCGATGCGCGCATCGAAGCCCTCATGCGCGACCGCGGCTTCGCCGTGACGCGCGCGGAGGGGACCGCGTCGCGCTGAGCGTGCCAGGCGCCTCCCGGGGCATCCTCGCCATGGTCTGCTCGGCCGTGGCGTTCAGCATCATGGCCGCCCTGGTCAAGATGGCGGGCCCCAGCATCCCCAACCAGGAGCTGGTCGCCTTGCGCAGTCTCGCCTCCATGCTCCCCATCCTGGGCCTCTTCTGGTGGCGCCGCGTCCGGGTGAAGCCGGCCCGTCCGGGATGGCTGTTCGTGCGCGGGCTGCTGGGATACATCGCCATCTCCTGCTGGTTCGTGAGCCTCAACCGCCTGGCCCTGCCCGACGCCGTGATGATCCAGTACACGAGCCCGGTCTTCACGGCGCTGCTGGCGCCTTTGTTCCTGCAGGAGCCCTCCCGCGGGCGCGACCGTCTGGGGCTCCTCGTCGCCATCCTCGGCGTGGCGATCGTGGTCAGGCCGGGCCTGGGGTTGACGCTGCCGGGCGCCCTGATCGGCCTGGTGGGAGCCGTCTGCTCGGCGGGCGCCTACGTGACGGTGAGAGCCCTGCGCAACGCCGAGCATCCCTTCATGGTGATGCTGGCCTTTCCCGCGGTGGCCTCCGTGCTGTCGCTGCTCACCGTGCCGTTCTCGGTCTGGGTCTGGCCCGATGCGCGCGGCTGGGGGCTGATCGGCGGGATCGCGCTGATGACCGCCATCGGGCAGGTCCTCCTCACCTACGGCCTGAGCCACGAAGCCGCGGGGCCCGCCACCGTGGCCACCTACTTCGCTGTGGTGGTCTCGCTTCCCCTGGGGGTGCTGCTGTTCGATCAGTGGCCCGATGGCTGGATGCTTCTGGGCGGCGCCATGGTGGTGGGGGCGGTGGCCTCGCTGGCCTTCGAGCGGAACCGCATGATCCCGCCGCCGGCGGGAGCGGGCGGCGGCTACTCCTGGCGCAGCGAGAGCATCGGGTCGGCGCGCACTGCGCGCCGCGCCGGGAGGTAGCAGGCGGCACCGGCCACCCCCATCAGCACGACGGCGGCACCGGTGTAGGTGAGCGGGTCCGTCAGCGACATCCCGTGAAACAGGCTGGCAACGAGGCGCGCCAACCCCAGTGAGGCAAGCAGCCCGATGGCGAGGCCAGTGACTGCCGGCCGCAGTCCCTGGCCCACCAGCATGCGTGCCACCCCGCCGGGGTTGGCGCCCAGCGCGATGCGAACGCCGATCTCGTTGGTTCTCTGGCTCACCATGAACGAGATGACGCCGTAGATCCCCACGGCAGCCAGCACCGTGGCCAGCACCGCGAACGTTGCAAGCAGCAGCATCGTGACTCGACGCAGAGCCAGCGACTCTGCCGCGAGCTGGCTCATGGGAAGGACCTTGAAGAGGGGTTGCTGCCCGTCCACGTCCCACACGGCCCGGCGCAGCGCGGGGGCCAGGCTCAGCGGGTCCTGCGAAGTCCGGACGGCGAAGGCCAGCAGCGGGTAAGGACCTTGTGCCAGAGGCCGATACAGATCCGCGTGGGTCTCCTGGTCCTGGCCGAACGCCTTGACGTCTCCCACCACGCCGACGATCTCGCAGAGGACCGGCGTGGATTCACGGCCGATGTCGATGCGGCGCCCGATCGGATCCTGCCCCGGCCAGTAACGCCGCGCGGCCGTCTCGTTGATCATGGCCACCAGAGGCGTGGTCTCGAGATCCTGCGCGGTGAAGGAACGACCCCTGAGGAGAGGGATCCCCAGCGTGCGGAAGTACCCGGGGGAGGCGACACGGTCGTCGGCCTCCGGCTCCTGGCCAGGGCGGGGAGGCGGCTCGCCTTCGAGAGTGAAGCTTCTGGTTCCCCAGTAGCCGCTCAGCGGCAGGTAATTGGTGGCTCCCGCGGACTCCACGCCCGGCGTGCGCTCGAGCCGCTCGAGCACCGCATCGGTGAACTTGCGCAGGGAAGCGGTGTCGGGGTACCGCGTGGCGGAGAGGAACACCTGCCCGCTCATCACCCCATCGGTCCGCATGCCCATGTCGGAGCGCTGCAGCTGCACGAAGCTGCGCAGCATCAGCGCCGCGCCGACCAGCAGCACCATCGCCGTGGCGGTCTCGGCCACGATCAGGAGCCAGCGAACCCGCGGCCCCGCCGAGCCTCCCGTGGCGCCCTTCGGCCCTTCGCGCAGCGAGCCGACCTGAGCCTGGCGCGTGGCCTTCAGGGCCGGCACCAGTCCGAACAGCAGAGCGCTCACCAGGGTGACGATCAGGGTGAAGCCGATCACGTTCGCGTCGATCGGGATCTCCGTGACCACGGGGATGCTCAGGTTGGAGATGTGATTCGGGAAGATGGCAAGGAGAGCTCCGGTGCACCAGAAAGCCAGTACGAGGCCCAGCGTGCCCCCCGCGGCCGACAGTAGCAGGCTTTCGGTCAGCATCTGCCGGATCAGCCGGCCCGGACCGGCGCCCAGCGCGGTTCGGAGGGCCAGCTCCCGGGTTCGGCCCGTGGATCGCGCGAGGGCCAGATGCGCCACGTTGGCGCACACCATCAACAGCACGAATCCCGCCGCGCCCGACAATGTCAGCAGCGCGGGCTTGATGTCTCCCACGATGTTGTCGCGCAGGCTCGCCACCCGCGCGCCCAGCCCCGTGTTCGTATCGGGGAACTCCGTCTCGCGCCGGCGCATGAGCTCGTCCAGGCCGGCCTGCGCCTGCTCGATCGTCACGCCGGGCTTGAGCCTGGCCACGACCCGCAGGAACCGCGCGGTGCGCGAATCATTGAGGGCGGGGTCCATGGCAAGTGGAGTCCACAGGTCGGTTCTCTGCGGGTGCCGGAACGTCGCGGGCATGACGCCGATCACCGTGTACGGCTGCCCGTTGAGCGTGATGGAGGTGCCCAGGATCCCGGGATCTCCGCCGAAGCGGCGCTGCCAGAGGGGATGGCTCAACACCACGACCTTGTCGTTCCCCGGCCTGTCTTCCTCGGGAAGGAACGTCCGTCCCAGCGCGGGGGCGACTCCCATGAGCGGGAAGAAATCGGCCGAGAAGCGATACCCGATGATGGACTCGGGATCTCCCGCGCCCGTCAGGCTGTAGCTGGCATCCCTCGAAGCGGCCATCTGCTCGAAGAAGCGGCCGTCGGAGCGCCATGCGTTGAAGTCGGAAGGGGCGGACGGCTGAGTGTCGCCGCGGGTGAACCCCCGGATCATCGTCAGGCGCCCGGCGTCCTTGTAGGGGAGCGGGCGCAGGAGGACCGTGTTCACGACGCTGTAGATGGCGGCATTGGCGCCGATCCCGAGAGCCAGGGTGCACAGGGCGGCCAGGGTGAAGCGCGGGCTGCGCACCAGACCTCGCAGCGAGTAGCGCAGGTCCAGAAGGAAGGAGTCGATCATGCAAGGTCGTAAAGCAATGACCGTGCCGGAGCCTGACGCATTCGTCCCGGGGGAGGCCGGGCTTGCCGGCCGGGGTCTGTCCGGTGGTGGGACCGGGTTTTCCCGGAACCGGACATGGCGGTTGACTTGGCCCCGGCACGACGCCATCCTTCGTGGCGGCGTTTCGGGCCGGAGGTGCGGGGTGGGTTGGAGCGGCAAGGTCAAGGCGGGGGTGGTCCTGGCGTGCCTCGTGGCGGGCTGTGCCGGCGGGCCGCGCGCCGGCTCGGCGGGGCCCACGGGCATCCACCCGGGCCGCCTCCGGATGCTGACCGAGTCCTCGCTCGACGACTTCCGCGCGCGCTTCGACGACGCCAGCGGGACGCTTCGTTACATCGCCGTCTTTTCCCCGACGTGACTGGCCTGCGTGCGGGGGGCCTCCGCGCTGGGCGAGCTGATCGCGAAGTACCCGGATGCCAGGATCCGCGTGCAGGCGGTGTGGATCCCCGTCGTCCAGACCGACAAGGGGCCCCCGGACGCCAGCGTGACCGCCCCGCTCGACGACCCCCGCGTGGAATGGTACTGGGACGAGAAGCGCCTCCTGGTCCCCCGGATGGTCGAGCGCACGATTCAGCTTCACAAGATGGGTCGCGCCGTGCCTCTGGTGGAGCCGGGTGACCTGATGTGGGACGTCATCGTCGCCTTCGATCCGGGGGTCCGGTGGGAAGATCCGTTCCCGGCGCCGTCGTGGTACGGGATGGAAGCCGTGTTCAACACCGTCCCCATGGTCGAACGACGGCTCAAGGAGGCGTCGGTCCGGCCGGCGCCATGAAGCTCTCCACGCTGGCCCGCAACTATTCCGACGACGCCGAGGCCTACCAGAGGGCCTGGGCTCCCGTCCTGCATCCCCGGGCACGGCTCCTGCTCGAGAGCCTGCCTCTGGCCTCCGCCTCGCGCGTGCTGGACGCGGGCACGGGGGTCGGCACGCTGCTGCCCGCCCTCCGGAAGGCCGCTCCCGCCGCGGACATCATGGGCGTGGACTGCTCGGCCGGGATGCTGGCGCGGGCGCCGGCCGGCTACCCGAAGGCGCTGATGGACGTCGGCCGCCTGGGGTTGGCGCCGGGCACGTTCGACGTGGTGGTGATGGCGTTCATGCTGTTTCACCTGGACGACCCGCTGCAGGCCCTGCGCGAAGCGCGCCACGTGCTGAGGCCCGGCGGCACGGTGGGGACGATCACCTGGGACCAGGGCCCGGTCTTCCCGGCGGAGCAGGTGTTCGTGCAGGAGCTGGACGCCGCCGGGGCCGTGCCCGTCGAGTCCAGCGTGGCCAGCCACGAGGCGGTGGGAACCCCCGAACGCGTGCAGGCGTTGATGGAGCGCGCCGGCTGCGAGAGGATCCGCGCATGGACCGTGCCGTTCCGCCACCCCTACCAGGTGGAAGACTTCGTCGCCATGCGCACGACTTGGGGGTCGACACGGCGCCGCTTCGAGTCGCTGGAGCCCGGACGTCGCGCCGCGTTTCTCGAGCGGGTCGGGGCCCGGCTCGGCTCCCTAGAGCCCTCCGATTTCGTCGATCGCGCCAACCTGATTTATGCCACCGCCGTCGCGCCCCGCACCTCAGTCTGACCCCGTACGGGTGTAGACGCTCTTCGCCACCACCAGCCATTCCCGGCCGCCGTCGGTCGAGATCTCCTTCTCGCTCCGGAAGCCGTTCGGCCCGATGCCGCTCCAGATCAGACGTTCGTGAACCCTGCCGGTGTGCCCCCGCGCCGCCGTTCCGGTCTCCAGATCGGATACCACGAGCCTCTGCCCGTCGTCCATCGCTCCCTGCAGGACCTCCAGGCGCCCGGAGGCCTCTCCGATCTCGGTGACGCGGTACTGCTCGAGAGCACGGTCGTAGGAGATGGAGCGCAGCACCTCGTGCCCCGTGGTGGACGCGAAGCGCTCCTGGAGCAGGGCGTCCCCGAGCAGGGCATCGATCCGTGACGTGCGCCGGCTCTCGCGCCAGGGCGCTCCGTCATGAAAGCGCTGCGACACGGCGACGCTCCATTCCCCGGCCAGAGGCAGGAGGCGATCCATCCCCGGCCGCGGCGGCATGCGGAAGCTCGCCGCGTCCACGGGCACGTTGACGCGCACGCTCTCGATCTCGAGCACCTGCTCCCGGTTGTTCCACTGGTGCTCGACGCGGAAGGGGAGCCGCACGCCCGCCGACGGGCGGAAGTCGGTGTACCAGGTGCGCAGCGTGGTCGGCATCCCGAAATCCGAGCCGGGCGACTCACGCGCCGTTTCGAGAAACGTCTCCGGGTCCAGGTACCAGGTCTCGGACAGCCCGTCGGTCCGGCGCACCGACAGGGCGATCACCTTCCGGTCCTCGAGCTGGGTGGGCCCGAGCAGATCCACCTGGATCCCCCGCTGCTGGTGGTCGAAGAACGGGGTGGGGAAGTCCAGCTCGCGCTGGAAGGCCGCCAGGTCGGCCCCGCGGATCCGGGTGGGCATGTCGGTGTACCAATGGTTCTCCCACCACGCGGTCGCACCGTCGTAGCCTGCCACCACCTTCCTGCCTCCCTGCACGCTGTCCAGCCGGTAGCCACCCTCGTGGGTGCGCCGCAGCATGAACGGGCTCTTCGCGCTCCAGGCGGTCATCGTGCCGGCCACCTCCAGGCTGCCGATGGCCTGCCAGGCCTTTTTCCCGCCGCGCGCCTCCACATGGCGCGCGATCACGGCATCCAGTGTCAGGTCCCCGTCCACCGCCCGCGGCGGGGGCGCCCCCGCCGTCAGCAACGCCGCCGTCATGGCGGCCACCATCGTGGTCTTCGGTCTCACGCTCCTCCCCTCCCGTCCTGCATCCGATCACTCAACGCGCCGCCTGGCCTGGAGTGCGCAAAATGATGCTCACAAGAACCTCAGGACTCCCTCAGGTCTTTCCGCACGGGAGGCCGTACCGTCAGCGGCATGAGCCTTCACCTGTGGCTGACCTACTTCGCCCTCAACGCCGCCGCGCCGCGCGGCATCCCGTGGGAGCTCGGACCCGACCTCCCGCCCGAGGAGGCCCGCCGGATCGTCCCTTCCCTCCGCGAATTTCAGAGAGGGGAGACCTCGAACGGCCGTCATCTGCGGGCGATCGCCCGCGCCTGGGCGGCACGGCACGGAGAGACCTCCCTGGTCCAGGCGCTCGAGCTGTTCATCGTCGAGGAGCAGCGGCACGCGGCGGAGCTGGAGCGCTTTCTGGTCCTCAACGGTCACTTGGCCGGTGGCAGCAGCGTGAACGACGCGGCGTTTCGCGCCTTGCGCCGCGTATCGGTCAGCCTGGAAGGTGCCCTTTCCGTGCTGCTGACGGCCGAGATCATCGGTTTCGTGTACTACGGGGCCCTGCGTCACCAGACCCGCTCGCCGCTTCTGCGCGCGCTGTGCCGGACCTTCCAGCACGACGAAGCCGCGCACCTGCTCTTTCATGCCGAGCTGCTGGGGGGCGTGAGACGAGGTAGGCCGGGTCTCCTGATGCGCCTCACCGAGGGTCTGTCATGGATGCTGCTGATGGCGTCCTGCGCGGCGGCCTGGCGGCGTCACCGGATGGTTCTGCGTTTCACGGGGCTGAGCTTCTCCGGATTCGCCTCACGATGCACGGCGCGCCTCAGGCTGGCGAGACAGCCGAGATCCCGCTCTCACGGTGGCTCTCCCGGGATTTCGCCGGCCGGACCGGAGACCATCCTCCCCTAGCCGACAAACACCGCGTTGTGTTTGGTCAATCGAGCCATGCCTGTTAGAATCCCGGGATGCGACGAGACGCCGGGCGTGCGCTCGCTATCACCCTGCTGACATCCGCTCTGTACTTCGTGGCCGCGCGCTTCGGGCTTCTCTTGGCGCTCGAGAAGACCAACGCCTCGCCGGTCTGGCCGCCCTCAGGGATTGCCCTGGCGGCCGTGCTCCTTCTGGGGCGCCGGGTGTGGCCGGGGATCCTGCTGGGCGCGTTCCTCTCCAATCTCCTGGTGTTCATCCACAACTTCGCCCAGGCCTCGGCCTCCCTCGTCGCCGTGTCGGCGGCCATCGCGGCGGGCAACACGCTCGAGGCGCTCGCGGGGCACGCCCTGTTCAGGCGTTTCGTGGGAACGAAAGACGCGCTGATCCGGGTGGAAAGCGTCTTCCGCTTCGTGGTGATCAGTCTGGCGGTGTGTCTCGTGGCGGCCAGCATCGGGACGTCGAGCCTGGTGCTGGGAGACCTCCTGGGGCAGGTGCCCGCGGGGGCGGTGTGGCTCACCTGGTGGCTGGGCGACGTCGCCGGCATCCTGGTGCTCGCGCCGCTCGCCCTGATCTGGTCATCTCCTTCGAGCCGGCGCGAGCATCCGGGCGGGCCCGTGGAGGCGGTGGGGCTGCTGGCGCTGATCGTGCTGGCGTCGTGGCAGGGGTTCGGTTCCACGCTGCCGTTGATCTTCCTGATCGTTCCTCCATTGATATGGACTTCCCTCCGGTTCGGGCCGCGTGGAGCCGCGGCGGCGGTCATGCTGGTCTCGGGGATCGCCTTGTGGAGCACGGTTCACGGCCTGGGTCCGTTCGCGGGACGCCCCACCAACGAGGCCCTGCTGCTGGTGCAGTCCTTCGTGTGCGTGCTGGCCGTGACCTATCTCGCGCTTTCGGCCGCCGTCACCGAGCGGCAGTCGGCCCAGGGTCAGCTGCGCGCGTCACAGGAGATCCTGGAGCAGCGGGTCGCCGAGCGCACGGCCGTCGCCGAGCACCAGACCGAAGAGCTGCGCAGGCTGGCCACCCAGCTCGTGGGTGCCGAGCAGCTGGAGCGGCGCCGGCTTTCGCGGATCCTGCACGATCAAGTGCAACAGCTGCTCGTGGCCATCCAGTTCCGCCTGGCCCGCCTCGCCGCCACCTCCGGAACGATGTCCGTGGACGCCGAATCGGTGAGAAGGATCTCCGGCCTGGTCTCGCAGGTGCTCGGGACGCTGCGCGACCTGACGGTGCATCTCAGCCCGCCCATTCTTCAGGATCGGGGCCTGCCCGCGGCGGTGGAGTGGCTGGCCCGCGACATGAAAGAGAAGCAGGGGCTCACCGTTACCTTCGAGGCACGGGAGTGCGAGTCGCTGGACGAATCGACGCGCATGTTCGTCTACGAGGCGATCCGCGAGCTTCTGTTCAACGTGGTGAAGCATGGAGAGACCCGTGAGGCGGCGCTTCGGATCCGCGGGACTCCCGGGGGATGGCTGGACGTGGATGTCAGCGACGCGGGACGCGGCTTCGATCCCCGGTCATCGATGGGAGCCAGGGATGGATTCGGCCTGTTCAGCATCCGTGAGAGGGTGCGATCGCTGGGCGGGCAGGTCACCGTGGAGAGCGCACCGGGCCGGGGGACGCGGGTGCGAATGCTGGTTCCGCGCCTGGGCGCGCCGGCGCGCGGCGAGAACGGGCAGACGGGGCCGGCCGGGCTCGAAGGCGCGCAGCTTGGGAACGCGCCTGACGGAGACATCCATGTGCTGATCGCGGACGACCACGCCATCGTGCGGGAGGGTCTCGTGTCGCTGCTCGAGCGGGAGCGCGGGATCCGCGTGGTGGCCCAGGCGTCCGACGGCGAGCAGGCCGTCCGGCTGGCGCGCGAGCTGTCACCCCACGTGGCCATCCTGGACGTGAGCATGCCCCACATGGGCGGCCTGGAGGCGGCGCGGCGCATCAGGCAGGATGCCCCGCAGGTGCGGGTCATCGGCCTGTCGATGTATCAGGATCCCGACATGGCGCGGGCGATGAAGGCCGCGGGAGCGATGGCCTATCTCAGCAAGGATCGGGCGGGGGAGGACCTTGCGGCTCTCATCCGCGAGGCCGGAGGAGCGCCCGCCTCGTGAGACGGCAGGAGGTGTCCGTGGACATGCACACGGTCGAGGCGCGCCTCGGCGCGCTGGAACGGCAGAACAGGAACCTGCGCGCGGCGGGAGGCGCGGTGCTCGGGATGGCCGTGGCGGCGGCGCTGGTCGTGCTGACCCTGGGGGGAACCACGGGGCAGGCCGCCACCGAGAACGCCATCCAGGCGGAGCGGATCACCATCGTGGACGCAGCGGGCAAGCCAAGGCTGTCCATGGGCGTGATGGACGATCAGCCGTTCCTGCTCCTGAGAGACGGGAGCGACCGGGTCCGCATGGTGCTGTCCCTCGGCGTCGAAGGCTCGACCCTGCAGTATTACGACACCAACGGCAAGCGGCGGGTGGCGCTTGCCGAGACCGGCCCGGGGGCGGGGCTGGAGTTCTACGATCCCATGGAGCGGCGGCGCGTGGCGCTTCTCACCACGGCCGACACCCCCGCGCTCGTCTTCGCCGACGCCCAGGCCAGGACCAGGATGCTGATCGGCATCGGGAGCGACGGCCCCGACATCGAGCTGTACGGAGAAAACTCCAAGCGCCGTCTGGCCCTGGGGGCCAGGGAGGAAGCAGGGCCCCGCTTCGCCCTCTTCGATCAGGATGGGCTGGTGAGGCTGGCGGCGGGGGTGGCAGCCTCCGGCCCGGCCTTGATCCTCTCGGACGACAGGATCCAGCCCCGCCTGCAGCTCGAGGTGGGCAACGACGGCCCGGAGCTGATTCTGAAGCATGGATCGGGGCGCGCCGGAACCACGATGATGCTGGCCGGCCGCAGGCCGGCGCTGGCCGTGCACGACCCCAACGGGGCCGTCGTCTTCTCGGCCCCGTAGAATCCAGGCGGGCAGCGGGCCCTGGACGGCGGTACAATCTCACCGTGCTGCGAACCGGCCTTGCCTGCCTGATGGCCATCCTCATTGCCGGGGGCCTCCTCGCCACCGGCCCCGAGGGGGGGGATGCCTCCGCCACGCCCGACGTTCGCTCCGTCGACGTCCTGTCCAGGACCTATCTGATCGACCGCAAGTACAAGTCGATGCTGGGGCCCGAGAGCACGCAGACGGTCTTCCTCAGCCAGGCCGTTCCCCCCGAGCTGCTCTGGGTGACCGGCTTCCGCGCCGTCGTGGTGGGGCCCGACAGCACGACGCCCGCCAGCCAGGAGTTCATGTGCCACAGCAACCTCGACCTGAACATGAACCTGCACCGGCGCCTCTTCGGGCTGGCCCGCGATCTTCCCAGCCGCATCTTCACGCTCTCGCAGGGGCAGCAGGAGGTCCGCTTCCCCGAGGGGTTCGGCATGCCGGTGATGTCCAGCGAGCCGTTCCGTCTGACCACCCAGGTGCTCAATCACAATCTGGAGAATCCCAACCTTCAGGTGCGCCACAAGGTCACCATCGACTTCATCCGCGACGCCGACCTCCAGCGTCCCCTGCAGCCGCTCTTCCAGCTCGGGGCCACGGGCATGGTGCTGGTGGACGGCAAGGACCCCTACTTCGGCATCCTCGATCCCAACGCGCAGGCGCACGGTCCGGGCTGCCTGCTGGGGACCAGCGCGCAGCAGACCGGGTACCTGATCACCGACGATCAGGGGCGCCGCTTCAGCGGCCACTGGCGGGTCGCGCCGGGCCGCCAGGAGAACCACACCAACATCACCCGGAATCTGAAGCTCCCCTTCGACACCACCGTTCACTACATCGCGGTTCACCTGCATCCGTTCGCCGTCTCGCTCGAGCTGCGCGACCTCACAGCGGGGACGACTCTCTATCGAAGTCAGGTGAAGGCCAGCGAAGGGAAGATCGGCATCGACCGGGTGGACTACTTCTCCAGCGCGCAGGGCCTGCCCCTCTACAAGGATCACGAGTACGAGATGGTCAGCGTGTACGAAAACACCTCCGCGGAGGATCAAGATTCGATGGCGGTGATGTACATGTACCTCCTCGACAAGGAATTCAGGAAACCATAGCCGGGCGGCGTGGTAATCTATCTGCACTATGAAGGGCACTCCCGGCATCATCAAGATCCTCAACGAGACGCTGCGCGGCGAGCTGACCGCCATCAACCAGTACTTCCTGCACGCGGCCATCTATCGCAACTGGGGGTATCAGCGGCTCTACAAGAAGATGTACGACGAATCGATCGAAGAGATGAAGCACGCCGACACGCTCATCGAGCGCATCCTTTTCCTGGAAGGGTCCCCCACCATGAGCGGTGACATGAAGGTGGCCATCGGCCGGAACATCCAGGAGATGCTGGAGAACGACCTGGCGCTCGAGAAGGGCGGCCTGCCCGAGTTGCGCCAGGGGATCGCCCTGTGCCTGGAGCAGGGGGACAACGGCACCCGCGAGGTGCTGGAAGGGCTGCTGAACGGCTCCGAGAAGCACGTCCAGTGGCTGGAGTCCCAGCTCACCCTGATCCGCCAGGTGGGGCTGGAGAACTACGCCGCCCGCCAGATCGGCGACTGAGCCGCCGTCACAGGATCTTCTCTGACCCTCCTGGATCGGCTCCACGAGCATCATGTGTACAGCCGTCGCGTGCGCGTGCTGGCTCACGCCGTGGCCCGCCTGATCCCGGCGCACGCGCGCGTGCTGGACGTGGGGTGCGGCGATGGCGTGATCGACACGCTCATCCTGGCGCACCGGCCCGACGTCACGCTGGAGGGGGTGGACGTGAAGGCACGCGCGGACGCGACGATGGCCGTGCGCTCCTTCGACGGCCTGCATCTTCCGCATCCCGACGACGCGGTCGATGCCGTGCTGATGATCGACGTGCTGCACCACGCGCGGGATCCCGAGGCTCTCCTCAAGGAGGTGGCACGGGCCGCCCCCCTCGTGATCCTGAAGGACCACGTGCTCAGCGGCCTGCTCGCGGGCCCCACGCTGCGATTCATGGACTGGCTGGGCAATGCGCGCCACGGCGTGGAGTCGCCCGGCTCCTACTGGACGGAAGCGCAGTGGCGCGAGGCGATCGGGAGGGCCGGGCTGCGCGTGACGATCTGGGAGCGGAAGGTGCCCCTGTATCCCTGGTACGCCTCGTGGGTGTTCGGCAGGTCCCTTCACGTGATCGCGTCGCTGGAGCGGGCGCGCTGAACTGCCCACATCTTCACTATGGCAGGCAGACCCCGGCACGGCCAACGAGCGATGCATGGCGAGAGTGGGCCCGCTCGTCTACAGCTTCACGTGATGTTGCGCCGCATGAGTGCCCGCGAGCCCCGGCGGTGGCGTGACAATGGAGAGAAGCCATGAAGCGAGTGACTGGAGCATGGATCGTGATGTGGGCGCTGGTGGCGGCCGCGGGGACGGCCCTGGGGCAGCCTCCTCCCGGGCCGCCCCACGACCTGCCCCCTCCCTCCCGTCCTCCCGAGGACCCCAACGCGGAACCGGGGCCGCCGGAGTCGCCGACCGACGGGCCGGCCCAGCTAGCCGACTGCGAGATGAGCTTCGAGCTGAGGGGGTGGTCGGCAGAGAATCTCGCGGCGGTGGGTGACGGCGTGATCACCTGCGACAACGGCCAGACGCGGCACGTGAACCTGAAGATCAGGGGTGGCACCCTGACCTTCTCGAAGGACCGGGTCGTGGAGGGGACCGCACGCTTCAGCAAGGTGAAGGACATCGGGAAGCTCTTCGGTCAGTACGACGCGGGCGCGGCGCACGCGGGCACCGGGCCTGCCTCCGGCAACCAGGTGTTCACCAAGGGGGGCGTCTCGATGACCCTGACGCGGACCGGCGAGGGGGCCGACATGGGAGTCGACTTCAGCCGTTTCGTGGTCCAGCCGGCGGACGAGACGAAGCAGGAGCGCAAGGCCCGCAAGCAGAAGGAGAAGCAAGGCGCCTGATCCCGGGTGGGAGAGGGCGCGCCGCGTGCTATCATCCCGGCTCGTCACGTCATGCGATGAGCCTTCCACGTGCAGCCATGCCGTTGGTCCTTTCGGCCGGGATGCTGGCGTCCCTGGCCGCGGCCCCCCCTTCCCCCTCTCCGGCCGTGCGGTTCGTCGATGCCACGCAGGAGGCGGGCCTGAGCGGCTTCCGTCACATCAACGGCGGCTCCGTCCCCATCATCATCTACGAGACCGTTCCTCCGGGGGCGGCGCTGTTCGACGCCGACGGCGATCTCGACCTTGACCTGTACCTCGTGCAGAGTGGCTTTCGCCGCATGCCCGCTCCGGCGGGAGTGCCGGCCCCCACCGGGCGTCTGTACCGGAACGAGGGAGCAGGCCCGGATGGGGTCCCACGCTTCGTGGACGTCACCGCTCAGGCGGGCGTGGGTTCTCGGGCCTACGGAGTCGGCGCGGTGGCCGCCGATGTGGACAACGACGGCGATCAGGACCTCTTCCTCACCAACGACGGGCCGGACACCCTGTTCCTGAACGACGGCAAGGGGACGTTCAAGGACGTGACGGCCGTCGCGGGGGTGAGCGACCCCATGCAGTCCACCGGGGCGGCTTTCGCCGACGTGGACGGCAACGGGTACCTCGACCTCTACGTCAGCAGCTACGTCGACTACGCGAAGGGCCCCGAGTTCTGCACCTACGAAGGGGTGAAGTCGGGCTGCTCGGATCTCGAATACCCGGGACTCCCCAATTCTTTCTACCTCAACATGGGCCCCGGCCCGGACGGCGTCCCCCGCTTCCGCGAGGTGGCCGCCGAACGTGGCGTGCGCGACCCCGACGGGCGCAGCTTCGGCGTGGTGTTCAGCGACCTGGACGACGACGGAGACCTGGATCTGTACGTGGCCAACGACGGCGGCATCAACCGGCTCTTCGTCAACGACGGCAAGGGCTCGTTCTCGGACCTGACCCTGCTCTCGGGCACGGGCTACAGTGAGGAAGGGCGGGGCCAGGCTTCCATGGGGCTGGACATCGGCGACTACGACGGCGACGGGCGCATGGACATCTACACGACCAACTTCTCCCTGGAGACCGATGCCCTGTATCGCAACGAAGGCGGGCTCCAGTTCTCCTACGCCATCGCGATGGTGGGACTGGCCGGCCCCAGCTTCATGCCCTTGAGCTGGGGGATCGAGTTCTTCGACGCCGATCTGGACGCCGACCTGGACCTGTTCATCGCCAACGGCCACGTCTACGACGTGGCCGCGCTCATCAACCCGCGCGAGAGCTTCGAGCAGCTCAACCAGCTCTACCTCAACGACGGCCGGGGCCGCTTCACCGACGTGTCCACGGCGGCCGGCCCGGGGCTCGAGAAGAAAGCGGTGGGGCGTGGCGCCGCCTTCGGAGACGTGGACGACGACGGCGACGTGGACATCTACGTCGCCAACAATGGAGGGCCGGGGACCCTGCTGCTCAACGAGACGCCGCGCGGGGGGAATCGCTCCTTGCGGCTGCGCCTGGTGGGATCCGGGGCCTCCAATCGCGACGCGATCGGCGCGCGTGTCACCGTGCAGGCCGGAGAGCGCCGTCTGGTGCGCGAGGTCAAGGCCGGCTCGTCCTATCTGAGCTGCAGCGACAAGCGGCTCGTGATCGGCCTGGGACCTCACGAGCCGGCCACGGTGACCGTGCGATGGCCTTCGGGGGCGGTGCAGACTTTCGACAAGGTGCCGGTCGACAGGCCGGTCGTTCTCACCCAGGGGGAGGCGGCATGGCGACCCGGTCCCTGAAGCTCCTGATCGCCTCGGTGCTCGTGACGGCGGCCCTGCCGGCTCACGGCGAAGGACCGGCGACCTCCCGGGCCGCGCGGCTGGTGGAGGAGGCCAGGCTGCTGCACGCGCAGGGAGACGACGCCGGCTCCGAGCAGCGGCTGCGCCTGGCCCTGTCGATCGATCCCACGATGGGCGCGGCGCACTATTACCTGGGCCGTGTCCTGACGGCAACGGGACGCAAGGGGGAGGCGCTGGAGGAGTTCCGCCTGGCGATGGAAGCCAATCCCGGCGACAGGGCGGCCCGGCTGCACTACGGCGTGGTCCTGCGTGAGCGCGGGCGCCTGGACGAGGCGGCCCAGCAGTTCGATCGGCTCATCCAGGACGACCCTTCGTCCGCGCTCCCGCACTACTACAAGGGTCTGCTCCTCTCGGAGATGGGAAAGATGGAAGAAGGCCGCGACAGCCTGCGGCGAAGCGTCGAGCTGGATCCTTCCTACCAGCCGGCCAGGATGCGGCTCGGTCTGGTTCTGACGAGCCTCATGGATCGGGCCGGGGCTCTGGAGCAGCTGCAGAAGGCGGTGGAGCTGGACCCTTACGACGATCAGGCGTGGTTCGGACTGGGCCGCGCTCAGGCGGCTTTGGGAAAGACCAAGGAGGCGCAGGCCTCGCTGGAGAGATTCCAGAAGCTGGAGAAGGCCGGCGATTCGCTGAAGACCGCCCGCGCGGCACTGGCGCTCACCCCGGACAGTCCCGACGCGCTGATGGCGATGGGTGAGAGGCTGGTCTCCCTGGGAGAGGCAGCGGGAGCCGCCGACTACGCGGCCCGTGCGCGGAATGCAGGCCTCACCACCGCGGCGCAGCACGCCAGGCTGGGACGGCTGCTCTTCGACGCGGGGGATCGCGCGGGGGCCCGCGCGGCGTGCGAGCAGGCGGTGCGCATGGACCCGGCCAGCCCCGAGCATCGCTACCAGCTTGCCCTCGTGCTGTCCGAGAGCGGGGACTGCGACCAGGCAGTCCCGCTGTTCAACACCATGATCGCCTCGAACCCCGGGCACGCCGGGGCGCACGCGGGCCTGGGGTCATGCCTGGCTCAGCGCGGCGAGGCGGTCCAGGCCGAGCGCGAGCTGCGCCGCGCCATCGAGCTGGACCCGGCGCCTCCCGGCCCCTATGCGGCGCTCGGCTCGGTGCTCAGCCTTCAGCATCGCGCCGGCGAAGCCATCGACCTGCTGCGGCAGGCCGTCGAGCGCGACCCCAACCAGCCCGACCTGCACTTCAACCTGGCCGGACTGCAGTTCAACGCAGCGAAGTACAAGGAGTCGATCGTCTCGTACGAAAAGGCTCTCGCCCTCCGCCCTCAGGATGCGGAGACCCTGCAGGGGCTGGGGGTGGCGCAGATGGCGGCGGGACGTCCCGCGGAGGCGATCGCCTCGCTGGGGAAGGCGGCATCGTTGCGGCCCAAGGACGCGTCGATCCAGTCGGACCTTGCCGACGCGCTCACCCAGGGGGGGCGGCCCGCGGAAGGGCTTCCCCATCATAGGGAGGCGATCCGGCTCGCTCCGGGAGACCCGGTCCTGCGGTATCGCCACGCCGAGGCGCTGGCCCGCCTGGGCAAGCACCAGGAGGCGATTGGCGAGCTTCAGGCGGCGCTGAAGGTGGCCCCCCGCGAGCCCGAGCTGCTGGTGAAGCTGGGGCAACTGTATGCGATGTCGGGGGATCCCGACCGCGCCGTTGCGGCCCTGAAGCAGGCGGTGAGCAATGGCTTCAGGGACATGAATCGACTGAAGCAGGACCCGGGCCTGGCCTCACTGCGGGCCCGGCCGGACTTCCAGGCGCTCCTGGCTTCGGCTCGGTGACACCGGTCACACGAATCGCCGTCACCTTCCAGAAAAGGACGTATATTCCTCTGCCACGCTCGGAACCCCTGCGTTCGAAGGAGGCTTCATTGAGGCTGACTCGCTGTGGAGCCGTGGTACTGTCATGCGTGTGCGCCGTGCAGGCGGCCCTGGCAGACGTGCGTCTGGTCCAGCTGGGGAGCCCCATGAAGTATCTGGCCAACTCCTCGGATCCCGGCATCGGGACGACCTGGGTCGAGCCGGGCTTCGACGACAGCTCCTGGACGACAGGAGAGTACGGCGTTGGGTACGAGACTGAGCTTCCGGGTGCTTCGGCCTACCTTCACACCAACGTCCCCTCCAACGTGCGCTCGGTCTATACGCGGACCACCTTCTGGGTCCAGGATCCCGCTATCGTCCAGACGATCCTAATCGGTGCCGACCACGATGATGGCTGGGTCGCGTGGATCAACGGCGTGCAGGTGCGGAAGACCTTGATGCCGGCCGGGACGCCGGAGTGGGACAGCGACGCGACGTCGCACGAATCGAGCAACCTGACCTCGCCGGACTACGGGACGCCGCAGGACATCACCGCGATCGCGCGCCCCCTCCTTCAGCAGGGGAACAACACCTTCGCGGCCGGCGTCTGGAACGAATCGGGGGCCTCGTCGGATCTGGCGCTCGTGCCCTTGCTGGTGTTCTCGTCCACCGTCACCCGCGGGCCCTACCTCCAGCGCGGAAGCCCCACGTCCATGGTGGTGAAGTGGAGGACCACCACTTCAACCAACAGCCGCGTTTGGTATGGACCGTCTCCTCACACGATCACCGGCCTGGCCAGCCATCCTCTCGTCTCCACGAATCACGAGGTCACTCTGACCGGCCTCATGCCGGGGACGACCTACTACTACGCCATCGGCTCATCGAGCGGGATCGTGGAGAGGGGCCCGACCTTCCGGTTCAGGACCCCGCCTCTCCCCGGGACCGACCTCCCCCTGCACCTGTGGATCCTGGGAGATTCGGGGACGAAAGGAACCGACGCCCGCACGGTGCGTGACTCCTATTACGAGTTCGCGGGGTCGGCTTCCCCCGATCTGTGGCTGATGCTGGGGGATAACGCCTACGACAGCGGCACCGATATCGAGTTCGAGGCCGCCGTGTTCGACATGTATACCGAGACACTGCGCACCTCGGTGCTGTGGCCCACGTACGGGAACCACGATTCGGTCTCCGCCAACGCCACCACCCAGAGCGGCCCCTACTTCGACATCTTCACCCTCCCGGAGGTGGCGGAGGCCGGCGGGGAGCCGTCGGGGACCGAGGCGTACTATTCCTTCGATCACGGCAACATCCACTTCGTCTGCCTCGAGTCCGACGAGACGGACAACTCCGCCGCGGGCCCCATGATGACCTGGCTGCAGGAGGACCTTGCCAGCACCACGCAGGACTGGATCATCGCCTTCTGGCACCATCCTCCCTACAGCAAGGGGTCACACGATTCGGACACCGAGCCCCAGCTCCGGAACATGCGGCTGAACGCGCTTCCCATCCTCGAGGCGGGCGGCGTGGACCTCGTCCTGACGGGTCACAGCCATTCGTACGAGCGCTCGGTCCTGCTGAACGGGCACTACGGCCTGTCCGGCACGCTCACTCCGGCCATGGTCGTGGACGGTGGTGACGGCCAGGTGAACGGAGACGGCGCGTACATCAAACCCGATGGCGCCCACGTGCCGAACGCGGGGGCGGTGTACGCGGTCGCGGGCAGCTCGGGGCAGGTGTCGGGCGGGCCGCTGAACCACCCCGTGATGCTCGTCTCGCTGAACACTCTGGGCTCGATGGTGCTGGACGTCAACGGACCGCTGCTCGACGCGCGGTTCCTCAGCTCGGCGGGCCTCGTGCTGGACTCGTTCTCGATCTACAAGGGGCCCGCGACGCCGCCGTCGGCCGGCTTCGGCGCCGCGCCGGTCACGGGAACGGTCCCCCTCTCGGTCTCTTTCACCGATCAGTCGACCGGCCCCATCTCGCTGCGCTGGTGGGACTTCACCAACGACGGCATCGACGACAGCGCGCAGCAGCATCCCACCCACGCGTACACGTCACCCGGTATCTATTCGGTCAAGCAGCGAGTCCAGGGCCCCACCGGGACGGCCCAGGTGGTGCGGAGCGAGCTGGTCTGCGCGAAGCTGCTCTCGGGCCTTGGTGATGCCGACGCCGACGGGGTGATCGACTCGTCCGACAACTGCCCGTGTGCGGCCAACGCGGGCCAGACCAATACCGACGGAGACGCGGTGGGGAACGTCTGCGATCCGGACGACGACGGGGACGGCATCCCCGATCTGGCGGACTGCTCGCCGATCGACTCAGCGGCGGCCCTTCAGGCCCTCGACATAGGAAACAGCCTGACGGTCAACCTGGCGGGATCGCTCGTCTGGACCCGCCCCCCCGGCGCCCTGGACTCCAACGTGTACCGTGGCGTGATTTCGGGTGGGGCGCCGTTTGCCTACGCCCACGCATGTCTGACGGCGGGAGTGTCGGGCACCTCGGCGCAGTATGCGCCGCCGGCGACTCCCGGTATGATTCACTATTACCTGGTCAGCGGCACGAACGGGTGCAGTGAGTCCGTTCTGGGCCGCAGCTCCGGTGGTGTGGTGGTGCCGAATTCGTCGCCCTGTCCCTAGGAAACAAAGTCGTTGTCGCACGGGAGAGCCGTGACTATCCTCTGCTTCTCATGACGACCTGCCGAGCATCCGCCCTTCTGGTGCGCGGGTCCGCCGCACTCATGGCCGTCCTGTGCTGCGCCTCGGCCCTGCTCGCCGAGATGCCGCTCGTGGAGTTCGGCTCTTCCATGGTCTATCTGCGCAATGCGTCCGACCCGGGGATCGGCATGACGTGGGTGGGGGAGGGCTTCAACGACAGCGCCTGGACTGCGGGGGAGTATGGCATCGGTCACGAAGGCACCCCGCCCGGTGCGCTCAATCTCATACGCACTCAGGTGCCGATGGGCACATCCTCGATCTACACGAGGGCCCGGTTCACGATCGCCGACCCCAACCAGATCGATGCCCTGCTCATCGCGGCGGACTACGACGACGGATACGTCGTCTGGATCAACGGGGTGGAGGTGTTCCGGTCCTCCCAGATGCCGCTTGCGCCCGCGCCCCTGGTGTGGAACACGCTCGCGCTGTCTCACGAATCCAGCAACGGGCTGACGCCCAATTACGGCGTTCCGGTGGACATCAGCGCCGTGGCGCTGTCGGCCCTGCATCCCGGAGAGAACGTGCTGGCGGTGGGATTGTGGAACAACGGCCCCGCGTCGAGCGACCTGGTGATCGTGCCGCGGCTGTCCATCGACGCGGGAGTGAGGCGTGGCCCCTACGTTCAGCGGGCGACCCCCACCAGCGTGGTGGTGCGCTGGCGCTCGCTGGCGGCCACGGACAGCCGCGTGCTGTACGGGCCCAGCATGGCGTCGCTGACCGGATCGGCGGTCAACCCGGCGGTCACCACCGAGCACGAGGTCACCCTCGCCGGCTTGTCTCCCGCGACGAAGTACTTCTACGCCATCGGATCGACCGCCGGGATCCGTGAGGGTCCGACCCCCGGCTTCCATTTCGTCACGCCGCCGGCCGCCGGCACCAGCGCCGCGACACGCGTGTGGGTGGTGGGGGATTCCGGCACCAACGCGGCCCAGTCCCGCGCGGTGCGCGATGCCTATGGAATCTTCACGGGGACGAGGCACACCAACCTCTGGCTCATGCTGGGCGACAACGCGTATCCCGACGGCACGGATCTGGACTACCAGTCGGCGGTGTTCGACCTCTATCCGGTCATGACGAAGAAGTCGTCCCTGTGGCCGGCCCTGGGGAATCACGACACCATCTCGTCCAATCCCGGCACCCAGACGGGGCCCTATTTCGACATCTTCAATCTGCCCGCAGCCGGCCAGGCGGGAGGGGTGCCCTCGGGCACCGAGGCGTACTACTCGTTCGATCACGCCAACATCCACTTCGTCGTGCTCGATTCCGACTCCTCGAGCCGGCTCCCCGGCGGAGCGATGCTGACCTGGCTGCAACAGGACGTTCAGGCCACCGAGCGGGACTGGATCATCGCCTACTGGCACCATCCCCAGTACTCCAAGGGCGCGTTCGACTCGGACATCGACACGCGCCTGAAGCAGATGCGCGAGAACGCCCTGCCCATCCTGGAAGCGGCGGGCGTGGACCTGGTGCTCATGGGACACGACCACACCTACGCGCGGTCCTTCCTCGTGGATGGGCATTACGGAGACGCCAACTCGATGGCCCCCTCCATGATCGTGGACGGCGGCAACGGACGGGTGGACGATGATGGCGCCTACATCAAGCCCTTCGAAGGGATCCAGCCACATTCAGGGACGGTGTACGCGCTCCTTGGCAGCTCGTCGTCCACCGGAATGGTGCAGCAGATCCATCCCGTCTATCTGGTCTCCCTGGTGAGCCGGCTCGGGTCGCTCGTCCTGGACATCGAAGGCCAGCAGCTGCGCGCGCGCTTTCTGGACAACACGGGGGTGGTGCGGGACAGCTTCACCATCTTCAAAGGAGACCCCGCTCCTCCCGTGGCCGGCTTCAGCGCCTCCCCCCTCCAGGGAACGGCGCCTCTCAAGGTCTCGTTCACCGATGCCAGCACGGGGCCGGTCTCAGTGTGGAACTGGGACTTCCAGAACGACGCGGTGATCGACAGCACGGTCGAGGCGCCGTCCACGACCTACACCCTGCCCGGCCTCTACTCGGTGCGTCTGGAGGTGGTGGGAGCGGGAGGGGCCGATCTGGAGCTGAAGGCGGCCCACATCTGCGTGCTTTCCGCCAACGGAACCGGCGACGTGGACGGGGACGGGGTGGCCGACGGCACGGACAACTGTCCCTGTGTCTCCAATGCCTCGCAGGAGAACACTGATCTCGATGCGCTGGGGAATGCCTGCGACTGCTCACCTCAGGACGGCACGTGGTCGCTGATCCCGGCGGCCGCGGACGACAGTCTGGATCTGGGTCCCGCCACCTCGGCCCTGTCGTGGAATCCTGCGCCCGGAGCGATGCAGTCCAACCTGTACCGCGGCCTGGTCCCCGCGGCCGGTCCCTTCGCCTACATCCAGACCTGCTTCCTTCCGGGCATCGTGGGAGGATCGGCCACCGACGCCTCCACGCCGGCGGCCGGGACGATCCTGTTCTATCTGGTGACGGGAGAGAACCTCTGCGGGGAAGGATCGATGGGCAACAGCTCCCAGGGGACCTTGAGGCCCAACCCCGCTCCGTGTCCCTGATCCGGCCCCTGGTCCCTATACGACCGGGGCTCTCCCGCACAGGTGCGCCGCGGCGGCGTCCGAGTCAGCCAGATTGTCGGGCAATGCCGCGCCCGCCGATCCGGACAATCGATCGCCCCCGCATTTTTCCGCGCGTGATGCTTGATCGGCATCCAGCCGGGCATTAGCGTTATCGGTACGCTCACGAATGATGAAACGGTTTTCGAAGGCGGAGCCATGGGGGGCCGGTGCGGGGCCGGCCCCCCATGGGTCTGCTGGGCCGCGGATATGGCCGGTCTGGCCGCCGTCCTCGCGGCTCCCATCCTCAACGTATTTCCGTATACGCCTCGGATGCTCGCCGCTGCGGGCGACGGCCATACCGGCCATCTCCGCGGCCCTCATGACTCCGTAGCCGCGGGTTACGCGTCGGGGGGCGGGGGGCCGCCGCGGCGGCGCGGGATCACGGTGTCGGCGAGGTCGGCCAGGAAGCGCCGAGTCGAGGGGATCCAGCGGAACTTGGCGCGCTGAAGTGCCCGCCCCAGGCGCGTGTCCCGGAAGATGTAGAGCCAGTGGTGAGGCGTGACCTCCAGCGCCCACTTCCGCTTCCAGTCCATGTCGTCGCCCAGGAAGTCCACGCGGTTGACCCCTCTCTGCATGCAGTCGCGCAGCACGTCCTGGAGCAGGAGCATCCCCGGGCTGCAGTCCGACAGGGACTCGTCGTAGGCCAGCTTGGGCATGTAGTAGGAGTCGCCGTAGCAGAGCCCGTACTGGAAGGCGATGATCTGATCCTCCAGCAGCAGGGTGTAGAGCGCGAAGTAGCCGTGGGCCGAGGCCGTGGCGGCCAGCCGCGCGTAGAAGTCGCGCACCCGCCTGTCCTGATTGATGGCCGTGCCACGGCGCCCCTTCCACCCGCCGCTCTCCACCGAGAGGCACGAGGTGAGGCGCTCCTCGAGGTCGGGCCCCGACTCCAGGCGCTCGAAGGTGACCTTGCCCCGCTCCTCCAGGCGCCGCCGGCGCCGCCGCAGGTTGCGGCGGAAGGCCGACGACACGCGCGTGTAGAAGTCCTCCTCGGAATCGGGCATGAGGATGAAGGGGCTGCGCTGCGATTCCCACATGCCCGTGGGGAGCCCGGCCGCGGCCGCGGCGCGCATCATCTCGTGCGCGTGTCCGTCTTCGGGAACGTCCTTCAGCACCAGCACGTCCCATCCCGGCTTCCGAAGCAGGTGGGCCAGCAGCGCCTCGGAGTCGTCGCGCGGGTCGGACGCCAGCAGGTCGAAGCGGCAGGAGTGCGTGTTCGACAGCGTCACGAGCTGGCGCACCGGAACGCCGCAGATCGAGCCGCGCACGGCGCGCAGCGGCAGCACCGCGCGCAGGGTGCCGTAGGAATCGTGCCGCGTCACGATCCGCAGGGGCACGCGCGGAGCGAAGCTCTCGAGCCACGCCTTGAGGAATTCATGGCGATAGAACGGCTCGTCGTGGCAGACCCGGGCCAGGGCGTTCCACGATTCCCTGAGATTGAGAAACTGTTCGAATGTGGCCACCTCCGAAGTGGCCGCCTCCTCCAGCGCCGAGGCGGTCCGTACCAGCATGGCGATCCTCCGGAAAACGGTCGAAGACCAGTATGGAGCCCGGGTTCCGCGGGTACCACCCGCAAAATGCGCTCAGGCAAATCCCTATAGCCGGTGAACGGGCCGGACGCTATAACCGGCCCGTGACATCCGTCTTCCATTGACATCGCGGAGGGAACCATGCGGAACCGTGTTGCACGTGCGGAGGCGCTCCTCGGTGTGGCGGCCCTCGTTCTTCTCGCAGCCGGTCCGTGCGAGGCCGCCGGCGCGGGGCAGGTCAATCTGTTCGGCGGGATCAAATCGCTCGACGACAGCGTCTGGGAGCCGGCGGAATCCCAGCCGGAATTCGGAGTCGAGATCTCGGTGGGGGGGGCCGGATGGCCCGTGATGATCGCCATCGACGGGTTCATGTCGGAGGACGAGGCCGATGAGGGAGCGCTCACGCGCACGGGAAGCACGCGCGAGCTGGCGCTCGGCGTGCGGAAGATCTGGCAGAAAGGGCGCGTCCACCCCTACATCGGCGGGGGGCTCAACCACATCGAAGCCGAGGTGGAAACTGATGCGCCCCCGCCTCCCGCGACGCCCGGGCTGAACTTCTTCCCCGAGCCGGATCCCGACGGGGGCACCACGTCCGACTCGGACAGCGGCTTCGGCGCCTGGGCTGGAGGCGGCATCTTCTGGCGCCTGGGCCCCTACGTCAACCTGGGTGTGTCCGTGCGCCTGTCGGGAGCCAATGTGGAATTCCGGGACGAGGAGGCCCAGGCCGGAGGGCTCCATGCGGGCGTGCTGCTGGGATTCGGCTGGCCGGCCGCGAAGTGACGGCCCTCACGTCGCACGCCGCCGCGCCGCTCTCATGAGCCGCGCCAGCTCGGCGTGCGTCGTGTCGCCCGACCCCTCCAGGCCCCGGGCGATCGATTCGCGATCGACGGGGGTCTCGTTCTGCTCGAGCTTGTACTTGCCGATCATGCGATCGATGCGGATCTCGAAGGCGCGCACGGCGGCCAGCAGGCGTCGACCGGCCTCGGAGGACGGATCGAAGCGCCATCCCTCCGGCCCCTCGTGGGCGCGGGTGGTGCGGTCGAGCAGGTCCTCGACGTAGGCCTGCTCCCGGCGCGGATGAGCGGTCCCTTCCACGTAGACGGCGGCGTAGTTCCACGTCGGGACGGTGGGGCGCTCGACGTACCAGGCGCGGGGGATGTAGGCATGCGGGCCCATGAAGATGGCCATCACGTGCGGATGGGTGTCCAGGTGGGACGACATCGGGTTGGCCAGGGCCAGGTGGCCCTCCAGGACTCCACCTTCCGGCTTCAACAGCAGGGGCACGTGGCTCACCAGGAAGCGCCCCTCCGACTGGCTGACGAGCGTGGCGAAGTCGTGCTGGCGCACGAAGGCGCTCAGCACGGCCGGGTCGTCCTCCACGAATCTGCCGGGAAGGTACACGCGCGCCTCACGCCCCCCCGCGGACGGCCGCGTCCGAGAGCTGCCCGCGCATCACGGTGACGGCGTGTCCGATCAATTCCACGTGGTCGCCGGCGGGGCGTCCTCGCACCACCCCGCCCCTGGGGGAGGCCTGATATCCGCACAGCTCCGACCGGCCCAGGAGGGCGGCCCAGTAGGGGATGAGGCTGCAGTGGGCCGCGCCGGTGACCGGGTCCTCGTCGATGCCGTAGGACGGAGCGAAGTAGCGCGAGACGAAGTCCATCCCGGTCATGCTGGCGGGGGCCGTGACGATCAGGCCGGCGTGCACCTGGCGCAGGAGCTGGAAATCAGGCTGCGCCTGTCGCACGGCCGCCTCGCTGTCCAGCCGGACCAGCCAGTCCCTCTCTCCGGCTCCCGGGATCACCTCGCGCGTCTCCACGATGGGCGCCCCGCGCAGGCTGGCCACCACGGGCGGAGGCGGCGTCCCCTCCCGAAGGCGCATGGCGGGAAGGATCAGCCTGATGGCGTCACCTTCACGTTCGGCCCGCAGGATGCCGCTGAGGGTTGAGAACGAGGCCGGGCGGGCGCGATCCAGACGGCCGTTCTCCCACAGGACGTGAGCCGTGGCGAGCGTGGCGTGGCCGCACAGCGCGACCTCCGTGGTGGGAGTGAACCAGCGCAGACGCATGGGCTCCGTGCCGGGCATCACGAAGGCGGTCTCGGACAGGTTCATCTCCGCTCCCATGCTCTGCAGCCAGGACTCGGGCATCTCGGAGGAAAGAACGCAGACCCCCGCCGGATTGCCGGCGAACGGCGCGCGCGTGAACGCGTCCACGTGGAAGATCTCGATGGGCATGGGCCGAGGCTACCCGCCCCACGGCCACGCGTCAACAAGGCAGTTGAATCCCCCCTGCTCATCGGATATCGTGGCCTTCCACACGACAGTTGTTCCCGAGCTCGTCCGGCAACGACCCGGTCCAACGAGGTTGCCTATGAACACATCCGCCGGGCGGTGGGCGTCACTGGCGCGTCTCGGTCAGCGCGCGCGCGCAGGCCTCGAGCCCGACGCGCTGATGAGGGAGGCCGTCCACATCCTTGCCGAGGTCCTGCGGGCGGACCGCGTCACGGTGATGGAGCTGATCGACGCCGAGGGGTCCCTGGCGGTGCGTGCCGTCACGGGCAGCGAGCGCGAGCCGGTCGCGCCGGACCGGCATCCCGCCGGCGCCACCGCTCAGGCCCGATACACCGTCGGTGCCCACGGTCCCGTCGTGGTGGAGGACGCGCTCTCGGAGACGCGCTTCGACGCGCGCGGTCTGGCCGCCGACGGCCTGGTCGCGGGGGTCAGCGTGATCATCCCGGGCCACGATCGCCCCTCCGGGGTCCTGCTGGCCCACCGGGGGCATCCCTGGGAGGTCACCGCCGAGGACGTGCACTATCTGGAAGCGGTGGCGCACACGCTGCACGCGGCGGTGCGCGTGTGCGAACTGGGCCGCGACGTGCGCGAGCTGGACCAGCGCTTCCGCGCGCTGTTCCAATCCGAGATGGTGCCGCTGTTCTTCTGGAGGGGTGACGGCATCATCACCGACGCCAACGATGCCTTCCTGCGCTTCCTGGGCGCGAGCCGGCTCGAGATGGAGCAGGGAAGCCTGCGCTGGGACACCCTGGTGGATCGGCGGACCAAGGTGGAGATCCAGCGGCGCGTCCAGGAGAACCGGCCCGGACTTCCACCCATGGAGATCGAGGTCCGGGTGGGACGCCGCCGCGTGCCGGTGCTCTCGTGCGGGGCCCGGCTTCCCGGCATTCACGATCGCGGGGTCGCGGTGGCCATCGATCTCTCCGAAAGACGCCGCGCCGAGCAGGAGATCCGCCGTCTCAACGAGACCCTCGAGCAGCGCGTGGCCGAGCGCACAGCCACGGCCGAGATCCGTGCGGCCCAGCTGAGGGCCCTCGCCGCGGAGCTGACCGTCGCCGAGCAGCGGGAGCGCCGGCGCCTGGCCCAGTCGCTGCACGACCACCTGCAGCAGCTGCTGGTGGCCCTGCGCCTGAAGCTGGACCGGATGCGCGCGCGCCTGGGAGCCGAGGATCCTCGCGAAGGACTCCAGCAGGCGGACGAGCTCCTGGATCAGGCGATCGACGCGTCCCGGGAGCTGACGGTGGACCTCAGTCCGCCGGTCCTGTACGAGGCGGGCCTGGTCCCCGCGCTGGAATGGCTCGGCCGTCAGATGCGCGAGAAGCACGGGCTGGAGGTGGAGGTGATGGCCGAGCGCTCCGCCTCGCCCGAATCGGATCAGATCGGCATCTTTTACTTTCACGCGGCGCGCGAGCTGCTGTTCAACGTCGTCAAGCACGCCGGCGTGTCGCGCGCCGCGGTCACGCTCAGGCGGCTGGGCGACTCGCTCGAGCTGGTGGTCGCCGACGGTGGGCGCGGCTTCGACCTGGCCGAAACGGCGGAGCGTCCTGCGTCGGAGACGGGGGGCTTCGGGCTGTTCAGCATCCGCGAGCGCCTGGCTCTGCTGGGAGGGCACATGGACGTGTGGAGCCGGCCCGGTGAAGGAACCCGGCTGGTGATGGTCGCGCCCGCCCGTCAGGAGAGCCACTCGCTCAAGAGCGCCTCGGAGATGCTGCAGTCCCTGGCCGCCCCGCGCCCCGACGGGGCGCAGGGATCCATGGAGGCGTCGGGGAAGATCCGTGTGCTGCTGGCGGACGATCACACCATCATGAGGCAGGGTCTGCGGGCCCTGCTGGGGAGCGAGCCGGACCTGCTGACCGTGGCCGAGGCGTCCGACGGCGAGCAGGCGGTGGCGCTTGCGCGGCAGCTGAAGCCCGACGTGGTGGTCATGGACGTCAGCATGCCTCGCATCAACGGCATTGAAGCCACGCGGCGCATCAAGACCGATCTCCCGCGTGCCGTGGTGGTGGGCCTCTCCATGTACGAGAGCGAGGACATGGCCTCCGCCATGCGGGCGGCCGGAGCCTCGGCGTACCTCTCCAAGGACAAGGCGTCCGAGGCCCTGTGCGGCGTGATCCGGGCGGAGGTCCTGGGGCGGGGATAGCGCACTGCCCTGATGGCGTTATCGGAAACCCCCCGATTGACCGGTCGGGTCCCGCCGAGTAGCATCCCCCGTCGCACAGGCTCGTGGGTCACGTCCCTCGGCGGGTCACGTGGCGCCGGGTCTCGACACCGCCCTGAGGAAGGAGGCGGACCTCCACCGGTAGGGACCCCGAGGAGGAGCTTCCGTGGTCCGTCAGGCGTCGCCGCGCGTCCCTACTCAGGCAGCCATCACCTCCAGGCTCCCCAAGGCCCCCACAGGCATCCAGGGTCTCGACGAGATCACCGGCGGCGGGCTTCCCCGCGGCCGTCCCACGCTGGTGTGCGGTGGCCCCGGATGCGGCAAGACCCTGCTGGCCGTCGAGTTCCTCGTGCGGGGCGCGCTGCAGCACGGTGAGCCGGGCGTCTTCATGTCCTTCGAAGAGCGGGCCGGGGAGTTGGGGAAGAACGTCCAGAGCCTGGGCTTCGATCTTCACGAGCTGGAGCGGCGCCGGCTGCTCAAGGTCGATCACGTGCGCGTGGAGCGCGGCGAGATCGAGGAGACGGGCGAGTACGACCTGGAAGGGCTCTTCGTCCGCCTGGGCCACGCCATCGACAGCATCGGAGCGCGTCGCGTGGTGCTCGACACTATCGAGTCGCTCTTCGCGGCGCTGTCCAACGCCTCCATCCTGCGCGCCGAGCTGCGGCGCCTGTTCGGCTGGCTGAAGGACCGAGGTGTCACGGCGATCGTCACCGGGGAGCGGGGGACCAGCACTCTCACGCGCCAGGGTCTGGAGGAATACGTCTCCGACTGCGTCATCCTCCTGGATCATCGAGTCAAGGGGCACATCTCCACCCGCCGCCTGCGGGTAGTCAAGTACCGGGGCTCGAGTCACGGAACCAACGAGTACCCGTTCCTGATCGAAGACCAGGGGATCACCCTCGCGCCCATCACGTCGCTGGGGCTGGATCACGAGGTGTCCGGCGAGCGCGTGAGCTCGGGCGTGGCCGGGCTGGACGCCATGCTGGACGGGCGCGGCTTCTACCGCGGCAGCTCCATCCTGATGTCGGGGACCGCGGGAACCGGCAAGACCAGCGTGGCCCTCACCTTCGCGCAGTCGATCTGCCGCAAGGGAGGCCGCTTCCTCTATTTCGCCTACGAAGAGTCGGCCAGCCAGGTGGTGCGCAATGCCCGATCCATCGGCCTGGATCTGGAGCCTCACGTCCGGGCGAAGCGCCTCCTGATCCACGCCGACAGGCCGGAGCACTACGGGCTGGAGATGCACCTGGCCCTCATGCACCACCAGGTGTGCTCGTTCCGGCCGGTCGCTCTGGCGGTGGATCCCCTCAACAGCCTGCTGGCCGCGGGCGAGCAGAAGGACGTGCACCTGCTCGTGCTGCGCCTGGTGGACTTCCTGAAGCACCGCAACGTGACGGCCCTGTTCACCAGCCTCACGCACGGCGGCGAAGCGATCGAAGGATCGGACACCCGGGCCTCCTCCCTCATGGACACCTGGCTCCTGGTGCGCGACATCGAGCTGGGGGGCGAGCGCAACCGCGCCCTGTACGTCCTCAAGTCGCGCGGCATGGCCCATTCGAACCAGATCCGCGAGTTCCTGATCACGTCCAAAGGGATCCAGCTGCGGGACGCGTACCTGAGCAAGGAGGGAGTGCTGACGGGGTCCGCCCGCCTCGCCCAGGAGGAGCGCGACCGCCGCGCGGAAACCGAGTCGGCGGCGAGGGCCGGGCGCCGCCGCGTTGAGGCCGGCCGCCGCCGGCAGGCCCTCGTGGCCCGCATTCAGGCGCTGAGGCACGAGCTGGAAGGGATCGACGAAGACACGGACGCGGTGGCCAGGCCCGTGAAGCGGCGGACGGACGGCCTGATGGGTCTGGGGGCTGTCATGCCGCGCAGCCGGCGCGCCGACGGCAACGGCAGCTCCCGGCGTCACACTCACTCGACGGGGAAAGGAGGGGCGCGATGACCAAGGGAACCGCGGCCCGGAGCAGGCGGACGGACGGCAAGAGGGGCACGCAGTCTCAGTGGGACCTGCGCCTGTACGTCGCGGGTCAGACTCCCAAGTCCCTGGAGGCCTTCGCCAACCTCAAGCGGATATGCGAAGAGCACCTGCAGGGGCGCTACCGCATCGAGGTGATCGATCTGTTCGAATCGCCACAGCTCGCCGTCATGGACGAGATCGTGGCGATCCCCACGTTGATCCGCAAGCTCCCCACGCCCATCAAGAAGATCATCGGCACGCTCAGAGACCGTGAACGCGTGCTGGTGGGCATGGACCTGAGGGGGACGGCATGAGGCGGCGGCCTCGCAGGGACGCCGTGATGTGCGCCGACACCTACGACCTGCGCCTCTACACCACCGGCGCCACGCCTCGATCCCTGCGGGCCATCGCCAACCTGCTTTCCTTCTGCCGGAAGCACCTGAAGGGACGGCATCGTCTGCGGATCGTGGATCTCTACGAAGAGCCGTCACGCGCCGCCGAGGCCCAGATCGTGGCGGCGCCCACGCTGGTCAAGCTTCGTCCCAGTCCCGTCCGCCGGATCGTCGGGGACATGTCCGAGGAGCCGCGCCTCCTGGCGGCCCTGAACCTTCCCACGGCGAGGGACCTTTGATGAAGAAGCTCGACGTGGAGCTCGATCACCTCAGGACGAAGCTGGCGGAGGCGGAAGAGACGCTGAGGGCCATCCGCAGCGGAGACGTGGACGCGCTGGTGGTGGAAGGGCCGGCCGGCTCCCGGGTCTTCACCTTGATGGGGGCCGATGCAGGCTACCGCACGATGGTGGAGCAGATGCAGGAAGGGGCGATCACCGTGGATCGGGCGGGATCCATCCTGTACTGCAACCGGCGCTTCGCCGAAATGCTGCGAATGCCCCACGCCGACGTCCTCGGCACAAGCCTCGCGCAGTTCCTGCCCGACGAACGGCCGGGTCCGCTGACGGTGCTTCTGGATACCGCCCGAGGCGGCTCGCGACGGGAGACGCTGCTCCAGGGCGTGGATGGCGTCAGCATCCCGGTGCAGATCACCGCGAGCCCCATGATCGGTGAGGGCGACCTCCCCTTTCACGTCATGGTGGTGGCCGACCTCACCGTGCTGCGCCAGAAGGAGCAGATCCTGGAAGCCGAGCGCATGATGCGCTCCATTCTGGAAACGACTGCCGAGGCGATCGTCGTATGCGACGCGGGGGAGCGCGTCATCCAGGCCAACCAAGCCGCGCGCGACCTGAGCGGCTCCGATCCGGTGGGCCTGCCCTTCCAGGAAGCCTTTCCGCTGGTGATGGACGGGTCGACGCTTCTGCTGGACACCATCACCAAGGGTGCCGGAGTCAGGGCGGCGGCCGCCTCGCTGAGCGCCGCCGCGGGAGAGGTCAGCCTGCTGGTGAGCGCCGGGCCGCTGCAGGGGGCCGGACGGGTGGGTTTCGTGGTCTCCCTGGTGGATGTCACCGGGCATGTGAAAACCGAAGCCCAGCTGCGCACGCTCAACGAAACCCTGGAGCAGCGCGTGACCGAGCGCACCGTGATGGTGCAGCAGCAGGGGCGTCGGCTCAGAGCGCTCGCCTCGGATCTGGCGCGCGCCGAGCAGCGCGAGCGGAAGCGCCTCGGGCGTCTGCTGCACGACCACCTCCAGCAGCTGCTGGTGGCGGCCAGCCTGAAGGTAGGGCGTCTGCGGCGCCGAGGCGGGCCACGAGAGGATACGGAGAAGGTCGACGAGGTGGAGGCGCTGCTCCAGCAGGCCATCCAGGCATCGCGCGATCTCACGCTCGAGCTGAGCCCCGCCATACTGAACGACGCCGGCCTGGGCACGGCCCTCAGATGGCTGGCACGCCAGATGCGCGATCGCTACGGGCTGGACGTGGAGATCGAGGCGCCGGAGGATGTGCCCGAAGCGCTCGAGGGGCTGCGCTTCTTCGCCTTCAGCGCGGCGCGCGAGCTGCTGTTCAACACCGTGAAGCACGCCGGCGTGAAGCAGGCCAGGCTGATCCTCGACCCACGGCACGAGAGAGGGCTCGTGCGTCTGACGGTGGAGGACGATGGGTGCGGCTTCGACGAGTCGCCGGGACGCAGGGAAGAATCGGGCCACGGCATGCCCGACATCCGCCATCGCCTCGAGATGATGGGTGGTTACATGACCATCGAGACGGCTCCCGGCAAAGGAGCGCGCGTGACGCTCCTCATCCCCGTCGCGGCCTCCGCCATGGAATCCTTTCCGCTCAAGTCGATGCCGACCCTGGTGCCGTCCGAAGTGGTGGTGGCGCCTCGGTCGGCGGACGCCGCGGCCCAGCGCCCGCGCCGGCTTCGCATCCTGCTCGTCGACGATCACACCATCCTGCGGCAGGGGCTCGCCGGCCTGCTTTCCCATGAGCCCGACATGGAGGCGATCGCCGAAGCGTCCAACGGGCTGGAGGCTCTCGAGCTGGCGCGCCTGCTGAGGCCCGACGTCATCGTGATGGACGCGAGCATGCCCGAGATGAGCGGCCTGGAGGCCACGCGTCACATCGTGGAGCGCTTCCCCGACATCGTGGTCGTGGGTCTCTCGATGTACGACTCGGAGGACATGTCCGACGCCATGAAGGCCGCCGGAGCACGGGCCTACGTGAGCAAGGAGAAGGCGTCCGAAGAGCTGTGCAGCGTCATCCGAAACGTGATGCGGGCCAAGCGGCGGAACAGGACATCCCCCTCTCCGACCACCGTCACGCCAAGCCGGGCCTGACGCCCCGGCTACATGCCGCCTTTCTCGACGGCGAAGCGCTCGGGCTCTTTCTCGAACGCAGCGCGGCACGATTCCGAGCAGAAATAATAGGTCCTGCCCGCGTACTCCGTGCGCCGAGCGTCGGCGTCCTCGCGGACCGCCATGCCACAGACCGGATCGACGTGATTGGCCATGGTGCGCGCACCTCCTGTGCCCACTGTAGCCTCCGGCGGACACAGCCACTCTAGGGACATCACCTCATCCGGTTTTCGGGAAGACCCTCATTGCGCGTTCCGTGGTTCAGTCTCTAGGGTGGGTGTTGGACTGGAAGTTGTCTACCACCCTCGGAACGCATGGGAGATGTTATGCACAAGAGCCGCTCGATGATCCTCGGACTCGCCCTGGTGCTGGCCGTCCCGGCCGCCGCGGTGGCGCAGACACAGAGCCCGCCGACCCCTTCGGGCGACGTCAAGAGCGTCACATGCCGCGTCACCAACGTCAACGCCGGCGAGAAGAGCTTCATGGCCGACTGTCCGGACGGGGCCATGACGTTCACGACCACGCCCTCCACCCAGTTCACGCGCTCGACGGGGGCCTCGGGCGGCGGCACGGCCTCGATGACGGATCTCAAGGCGGGAGATCAGGTGCGCATCACGTTCAATGCCCCGGCAGGTGGCACGGCCACGGGGACGAAGCCCGCCGCTACGCGCGTGGAAATCATGCCGGCCACGGGTGGTGGTGGCGCGTCGGGCAGCGGGTCCTCGGGCTCGGGGAGCGGGCCGCAGGGAGTCCAGACGGCCTCGCAGACGAGCGGGCAGGCGGCGCAGAAGACCGCGACCTCCTCGCACAGCGAGCAGCCGCAGCAGCCGGGCCAGCCGGCCAACAAGGTGACCGGCCGGGTCGCCTCGGTGGACCGGCAGAACCGCACGCTGTTCTTGGAGACGTCGAAGGGTCGCGAGTTCTTCAAGATCGATCCGTCCATCACGTCGGTCGACTTCAACAGCATCCGCGAGGGGGAGCAGGTCGAGATCCTCTTCCAGGGGACCGGCGCGGAGCGGCGGATCACGAGCCTTCGCATGATGCCCGATCAGATGGGGCAGCAGGGCGGGCAGCAGCCGGCGCAGCAGCCGGCCAAGCAGCCGGCCCAGCAGCCGGTCCAGCACGCCAGCCAGCGCACCGGCACGGCGCAGCAGGCCGGCGGCAGCAAGGTCTCCGGCCGCGTGGTGAGCCAGAATCAGAACCAGCTGGTGATCGAGACGGCGAGCGGGCGTGAGACCTTCGCGGTCGATCCCCAGCAGACGAGCCTGAACCTCGCTTCCTACCGCCCAGGGGATCAGGTCCAGATCACCTACACGGGGACCGGCAACGAGAAGAAGATCACCTCCATCAAGGCCGTCACGGAGCAGAGGGCCTCCCAGCAGGGGCAGCAGGGCGGCGACGCCGCCCCTGCCGGCCAGCACCTGCCGCAGACCGCGAGCGAGATCCCCTTCATCGCGCTGGCGGGCCTGTTCATGCTGGCGGCGGCATTCGGGTTCCGCTACGTGCGCCGGCACGTCTAGACGGAGGCCCGCGCCTTGAGGAGAGCCTCGAGGTCGTCAGGATGGAGCCGGGTCCTCGACTGGTCGGGGGCCCGGCTACCCCATTTCGAGAGTATCGCCCTGTGCTTCGCCGCCGGACTGCTCGCCTTCTACGGCGGCCTGCGGCTTCAGGCGCGGGTCGTGCAGTCCCAGGAGAGCCGCGCCTTCGACCAGGCTCGCGTGATGCTCGAGCAGGAGCGCCTCTACCAGGAATCCCTCCCCGAGCCCCTTCCCGATGAGCTGCCGGCCGACAGGGATGAGGCGGCCGTGCCGCTCGACCCCGTCGCGCGGGCCGAGTCGCTGTTCGCGCCCGAGCAGCCCCTCGATCGGGACCGGCAGAACGAGTGGTCGACTCGCCGCCGCCGGGCCTACGAGGCTTCGCTCTCGCGCGAAGCGAGCCTTCCGATCGGCCGCCTCGAGATCCCGTCGATCGATCTGTCGGTGATGATCCTGCCCGGGACCGACGACTGGACGCTCAATCGCGCGGTGGGGCACATCCACGGAACGGCCCTTCCGGGTGAGCCGGGCAACGTCGGCATCGCGGGTCACCGCGACGGTTTCTTCCGGGGGCTCAGAAAGGTCCAGGCGGGCGAGCGGATCTATCTGACCACGCTGGCGGGCTCGTACGAGTACGTGGTGGAGGAGATCCAGGTCGTGCTGCCCACCGACGTGCACGTCCTGGAGCCCGCTCGGAGTCCGTCGCTCACGCTGGTGACCTGCTACCCCTTCTACCACGTGGGGACCGCTCCCCAGCGCTACATCATCCGGGCGTCGCTGGCGCCGCCGTCGCGGGAGCGGGCCGAGGCCGTCTCGGGGAATCCTTGACCACGCGGAAGAACTGACCGGGGGCCACGTTCTCCTTCACCGTGACGGAGCCGTCGGGCCAGCGCACCTCGACCCGTTCGGCGACCTTCTCCGATCCCAGTCCGAAGTGAAGCCTGGGATCTCCCGCGGAAAGGTACGACTCTCCCGAGTTCGTCTCGGCCACCTGGACGCGTCCTCCCGCATGCACGGTCACGCGGGTGCCGAGGGCGGTCCCTTGCCCGGGCGGCACCTCGGGGATGACGGTCAGCCACGAGCCGCGGGCCGACTCGTTGCGCAGCAGCACCGGGGGGCCGTCCATGACGCTCACCAGCAGGTCCACATCGCCGTCGTTGTCGTAGTCCCCGGCAGCCAGCCCGCGGGCGCTGCGGGCGGCGCCGAAACCGGGTCCCGCCCGCGAGGCGACGTCGGCGAAGCCCCCCGCTCCGTCGTTCTCCAGCAGGTTCATGAGCTGGAGATAGCTCATCTTGAGCTCGGGGTGCCTGTCCACCTGGGGATAGATGTGGCCGTTGGCCACCACGATGTCGCGGTCCCCGTCGTTGTCCAGGTCGGCCATGGTCGTCCCCCACGACAGAGCCAGGTAGGTGGCGGGCCCGACACCGGAGCGCTCGCTGACGTCCTCGAAGAACCCCTGGCCGTCTCCTTTGTACAGGGTGCTGAAATCTTCCGAGAAGTTGGTCACGAAGATGTCCAGCGCCCCTTCGCCGGTCACGTCACCCACGGCCACTCCCATGCCCGCCTGGGCGGCGCCGTGTCCGTCCAGGGCCGCTCCCGACCACAGGCCCACGTCCTGGAACATCCCCTGGCCGTCGTTGCGGTACAGGTAGTTGGCGTCCGAGTCGTTGGCCACGTAGAGATCGAGGTCTCCGTCGCCGTCCAGATCGCTGGACCGCACGCCGAAGCCGAAGGCGAGCGCCCGATCCTCGAGCCCCGCCGCGGCGGTCGCCTCCTCGAAGCCCCCCTTGCCGTTCGAGCGGAAGAAGTGATCGCGCGCGCCCTTGAGCCCGAAGGGGCCGAAGGCCACCTTGTCGACCCCCTTCCAGTCCAGTGTCGGGCGCGCGGCCAGCACCTCGTCCACCGTGCTCTGGATGTAGCCGGCGATGTACAGGTCGAGGTCTCCGTCGCGGTCCGCGTCCAGGAAGGAGGCCCCCGTGTTCCATCCGGGTGACTCGATGCCCGCGCGGGCGGCCACGTTCTCGAACGTTCCATCCCCCCGGTTGCGGTAGAGGATGTTGGGGCCGAAGTGGGTCACCAGAAGATCGGGCCAGCCGTCGTCGTCGTAGTCGGCCACGGCCACGCCGCTTCCCCAGTTCCCTTCGCCTCCCACACCCGCGCGATCGGTGACGTCCTCGAAGGTGCCGTCGCCCTGGTTGGCGTAGAGCGCGTGGCGTCCGCGCTCCACGATCCGTGAGCCGTCGATCTTCCACCCGTTCACGATGTAGGCGTCGAGGTCGCCGTCGCGGTCGTAGTCGATCCAGCCCAGCCCGCTGCCGGCCGAGTCGAGCAGGTGATCCTTGCCGGGACGGCCGGCGTGCACGACCCGGGTGATCCCCGCTTCGGCCGCGACGTCCACGAAGTGGAATCCCCGCGCCGCTGCCGCGGGCGCCTGCGGCGCGGAGCCTGGCCCTTCGGGATGTGCCGCGCAGCTCCACGGCAGCAGGACAGCCGCCGTGAGGACGGCGCGGCGCATGCGCATGCAGGGCATGCGGTGCATGGGAAGCTAGCTTGCTCCCTTCATGAGGTTCGCGTACTGCTGGGACACCGGCTGCCAGGCGGCCTGAAGGGCGGCCGCGTCCTTCGAGGAAGCCAGCTTGCCGATGGCGGTCGAGGCGTCGAGGAAGGCCTTCTTGGCGGCCTTGGTCACCACCACGAAGCCCTCGTCGAAGATCCCCTGCTTCTCTCCCTCGGCGTTGTGGTGGTGCCCTCCTTCCAGCAGCCTTTTGCGCACGGCGGCGACGGAAGCGTCTCCCTCGCTGGCAAGCTGTGACACGAGCGAGGCCACGGATTCGATCTCCGTCTTGGCGGGCTGGCCCGCCTGCAGCCTGGCCTTGGCGTCGTTCATCATCGCTTCGGCATGCCGGTACGTGGCAGCCAGAATGGAGCGCACGAGGTTCTTTTCGGTGTGCTTGGCGCCGAGGATCGTGTCGGCCAGGGACTCGTAGGCGGCCACCATCTCGGCCGGAGTGGACGCCGTCTCCGTGGCGGCGGAAGGGCCCGACGCCAGGGCGGCCATGCATGTCATGACCATCAGCGCTCCAGAGATCCGTCTCATCGCAACCTCCCAGGGAAGGGTCAGGCGCCGGCACGGCGGACGACCGGCGCGAATCTTAGCACGCGCCCCGAGCCCCCCATCCTTGATGCACCCCGTGGATGACGCCTAGAATAGCGCCCAACCATGCTTCGGCCCTCCGGCAAACCCCGTCTTCTCGCCCTTGGTCTGACTGTCCTGTCGCTGACGGCCGCCGTGGGGATCCGGGGGGACGAGGCGCTGAGGCTCATCCCCTCGAAGCGGACCGGCCCCGGCGATCCGCTCGTCGCCTCGGTGCTCCCGCGCCTGGATCCATCCCAGGACGGATGGGACGGTGAGGTCTTCGCCGAGGCGGCGCAGAAGAGGCTCGACCAGCTGGCCCTCGGCCTCGCGCGCCCGGCCCCTGGCTGGGACGCCGTGGTCCGCGATCTGGCCGATCCGGCCTTCGAGGGAGGCCCCCTGCGCCCCGATCCGCTGACACGAGCCTTCCAGGACGACCAGTTCACCGTCTCGCGCGCATCCGGGTCCTCGCAGGCACCGGCGCCGCATCGCGGGGAGGCCGGACTGGGACGCGCGCTCCGGGAGCTCGCGCGCCCGCTGGCCGACGGCACCGGGCTGAGGGCCGAGTTCCAGATCGTGCGCGTCGACGTTCAGCCTGCGCACGTCGAGGCCACGGTCCTGTACGAAGGGTTCGGCCGATCGTCTTCCGGGACCGTGGAGCAGACCGCCACCTGGAGCACGCGCTGGAGGTGGGACGCCTCGCAGGGCGCGCCCCGCCTGCTGGCGGCCCGGGCCCTCACGCACGAGGAGGTGGCCCGCCGCGGGGAAGGGACCCTGTTCGCCGAGGCGACCGAGGCGACCCTGGGCGCCAACGCCAGCTACCGCGAGCAGCTGACGTTCGGGGTCGATCACTGGCTGGAGCGCATCGAGTCGTGGATCGAGTCGGACGGGTTCGGCCACAACGGCATTGCGGTGGGAGACGTCAACGGAGACGGGCTGGATGATCTCTACATCTGCCAGATGGGCGGGCTCCCCAACCTTCTCTACGTCCAGAATCCGGACGGGACGGCCACGGATCGCTCGGCCGAGGCGGGGGTGGACTGGCTGGAGCGCACGCGCAGCGCGTTGTTCGTGGACTTCGACAACGACGGTGACCAGGATCTGGTGGCCGCCACCAGCGTGGCCTTGCTGTTCATGGCCAACGACGGAGCCGGGAAGTTCGAGCCCAAGGCCAGCCTCTCCATCACCGGCGGCGTGATGACCTCGCGGCCGCTGGGCGGCACGCGCGCCGGCGGGGCGGAAGGGGCGACCGAAGGGGCGCACGCCTCCCGGGGAGGAGATCTGGGCGCATCGACGACATCGGATCTGGTCTCGCTGGCGGCCGCGGACTACGACGGCGACGGGCTGGTGGACCTCTACGCCTGCGTCTATCACGCGTCGGGTGAAGACTCCAGCCACTTCGCGCTGCCGGCCCCCTACCACGACGCCAACAACGGGGGCCCCGACATCCTGCTGCGCAACAAAGGCGGATGGGAGTTCGAGGACGTCACCGCGGCCTCGGGGATGGACGTCAACAACAGGCGCTTCAGCTTCGCGGCCGCCTGGGAGGACTACGACAACGACGGCGATCAGGACCTTTACGTCGCCAACGATTTCGGCCGCAAGAACCTCTACCGCAACGACGGCGGCCGGTTCACCGACGTGGCCGCCCGCGCGGGAGTGGAGGACGTGGCCGCCGGCATGTCGGTCGACTGGAGCGACTACGACAACGACGGCCGGATGGACCTCTACACCGGCAACATGTTCACCGCGGCCGGAAGCCGCATCGCGTGGCAGCGCCGGTTCCGGACGGGGATGCGGGAGGAGAACCTGGCGATGTACCGCCGTCACGCGCGCGGCAACTCGCTGTTCCGCAACAAGGGAGACGGCACCTTCGAGGATCTCAGCGAGCCGGCCGGCGTCACCATGGCCCGCTGGGCATGGGCGTCCAAGTGGATCGATTTCAACAACGACGGCTGGGACGACCTCGCCGTGGCCAACGGGTACTTCACCAAGGACAAGCCGATCGACCTGTCGAGCTACTTCTGGCGCCAGGTGGTGATGCAGTCTCCCGATCGGCCGGCGGAGCCGGGAGACGCGGCGGCCTACGTGCAGGCCTGGAAGGCCCTGGGACGGCTCATCCGGCACGAGTACTCGTTCGCGGGACGTGAGCGCAACGTGGCTTTCCTCAACACGCACGCCACGGCATTCGCCACGGTGTCGGCCATCAGCGGGCTGGACTGGGCGGACGACGCCCGGGGCATCGCCGTGACCGACTGGGACGTCGACGGCGACCTGGACGTCTGGATGGTCAACCGCAACGGCCCCCGGGTGCGCTTCGCGCAGAACCGTGGCGCCGGCCCCCCGGGACGCTTCGTCTCCTTCCTGATGGAAGGGAACGGCCGGGTGAACCGGGACGCCCTGGGCGCCCGGCTGGAGCTGGTGCTGCGCGAGAAGGGGCGCACGCGATCCCTGCACCGCACCGTGCGCGCGGGCGACGGGTATCTCGCGCAGTCGAGCAAATGGGTCCACTTCGGGCTGGGCGGCGATGGGGCGGTCGTGGACCGCCTGGTGGTGACCTGGCCCGATGGCGCGCGCGAGGTGCTCGGGGGCGTGCAGGCCGGCCGGCGCCATCGCGTGGTGAAGGGGAGCGGCCGGGCCCAGCCTCTCGATCCGCGCGCGGTGGTGACGCTGCCGGTCCGCGCAGTGGGCTCTCCCCCCGTCCAGCCGGCCGCGCGCCTGATCTTCTCCGCTCCCGCGCCGGCCCCGGTGGTGGAGTTCAAGGATCTCGAGGGAAAGACCGTGACCCTGGAAGGCGAGCGCAGGATGTCGCTGGTGACGCTGGTGAGCCGGGACTGCGCGCCCTGCTCCGCGCAGCTGGCCACCTGGGCCAAGGAGCGCGACGCGCTGGGCGCGGCGAATCTGCGCGTCATCGCGCTGAGCATGGATGGCGACGCAGCCGCCGCGCGCGCGCAGCTGCAGGCCGCCGGGTATCCGTTCGAGACGGGGCTCGCTCCCGCCGATCTGGCCGACCGGCTGGACGTCCTGCAGCGCAAGGTGGTGTGGACCCCCCGCGAGATCCCTCTGCCCACGAGCTTCCTGGTGGACGGCGACGGCCTGCTCCCCGCGATGTACAAGGGGCCGGTGACGGTGGCGCGGGTCATGGCGGACCTGCCGGTGCTGCGCGGAGGAGGGGAGAAGAAGGTCTCGCTGGCCCTGCCGTTCGCGGGACGGCGCCAGACGCGCGGGGGCCCCGACTTCTACGACTACATGGACGGCATCGCGCAGAACTACCTCGAAGCGGGGTATCCGCGCGAGGCGGCGTCCTACTATCGCAAGGTGCTGCGCATCAAGCCGCAGCGCGCCGCGGCCCGCGCCAACCTGGGGATCGCGCTGGCCAACATGGGCCAGACCGACGAGGCGATCGCTCAGTACCGCGAGGTGCTGGCGCAGGACCCCAACCAGCCCGCGGCCCTCAGCAACCTGGGGTTCGCACTGGCGGGGCAGGGAAAGCTGGACGAGGCGATTCCGCTGTACACCAGGGCGCTGGAGCTGGAGCCGGACAACACATCGGCCCTGAACAACATGGGCGCAGCCCTCGCGGCGCGGGGCCATCACGAAGAGGCCGCCGCCCGCTACCGCCGGGTGCTGGAGCTGGACCCGGCCAACGCCCCCGCGCACAACAACCTGGCGCTCGCTCTCTCGCGGCTGGGTCGCGACGGCGAGGCCATGGACCACTACCGGCAGGTGCTGCTCATCGATCCGTCCAACGTGGTGGCGCGGATCAACCTGGCCCTCGCCCTGGGGCGCAGCGGGCGCCCGGCGGAAGGGCGGGCCCTCCTGGAAGAGGCAGTGCGCCTGCAGCCGGGACATCCCGAAGCTCTCTATCATCTGGGGGCCGCGCTGCTGCGCGAAGGAAGGACCGACGAGGCCAGGGCCCGCCTGGAGGAGGCCGTGCGCCTCAAGCCCGATCTGGGGCAGGCCGGCTTCTACCTCAGCGTGGCGCTGGTGCGCAGCGGGCAGATCGACGCCGCGCTGGATCACTTTGCACGTGCCGTGCGCCTGGCCCCCGACTCTCCCGAGGCCGCGATCCGCTTCGCGTGGATCCTGGCCACCAACCAGGATCCGCTGTTTCGGGACGGCGCACGCGCCGTGGTGCTGGCGCGCCGCGTCTGTGACACTGCGTCACGCCCGGACGCCGTCTGCCTCGACACGCTGGCGGCCGCGCTCGCGGAGGCGGGCCGCTACCCCGAGGCGGTGCAGACCGCCACGCGCGCCGCCGACGAGGCGCGGCGCGGCGGCGACACCCAGAGGCTCGCGGCGATCCAGGAGAGGCTCGGTCTCTATGGGGCGGGGCGCCCCTTCCGCGACGGCGCGCCCTCGCGCTGAAAAAGACAGGACCGGCCTTGACCACGCGCCGGGCGGGGCTGTATCCTGTCCCAGGATTCTGAGACTGAATCTCAACTAGCGATTTCTAGCGGATGGGGCGGACATGCTGCCGATCTTCGTGATCACGCTGCGGGAGGGGCTCGAGGCCTTTCTGATCGTGGCCATCAGCCTCGCCTGGCTCCGGCGTGAAGGTCGCCACGACCTGGTCCCCGCGGTCCACTGGGGGATCGGCTGGTCGGTGGTGCTCAGCGTGGGGGCCGGCTTGCTCCTGCAGCGCGCTGCCAACCAGGCGCTGTGGGAGGGGGTGCTGGCCATCGTGGCCGCCCTGCTGGTGGGCACACTCACGGTGCATATGTGGAGAGCGGCCCGCCGGATGAAGGCCGAGATCGAAGGACGGCTGCGCGCCTCCGCCCTCAAGGCGGGGGGAGCCGCCTTCGCGGGGGTGATGCTCTTCACGGTGATCATGGTGACGCGCGAAGGGATGGAGACCGCGCTGCTGGTGAACGCGCTGCTGCTGCAGGTCGGATCGGGAACGATCCTGGCGGGCGCCGCGGCCGGCATCGTGTGCGCCGCGGCCGTCGCCTGGCTCTGGACGCTCTACGGGCAGCGGATCAATCTGGCCCGCTTCTTCCAGGTGACCGCCATCTTCCTGCTGGTGTTCGTGGCGCAGCTTCTCATCTACGGGTTCCACGAGCTGACCGAGGCGGGCGTCCTTCCCAACAGCGAGGCGCTGCACTGGGCCACCGAGCCGTACGGCCCCGACGGCCGGTACGGACAGTACCTCAGCTACATGCTGGTGCTCCTGCCGGTGGCCTGGCTGGCCTGGAGCGCGCTGCGAGGTCAGTCTCCGCCTCGGCCCGCCCCCGGGTCGCGCTGACCCCCGATGCCTCAGACCCCTCACGTCGAGCGGCACTTCACGGCTGGCGACGCCGTGCGCGACGTGGTGATCGGGATGTCGGACGGCCTCACCGTCCCCTTCGCCCTGGCCGCCGGGCTTTCAGGCGCCATCGACTCGAACGAGCTCATCGTGACTGCGGGAGCGGCCGAGATCGCCGCGGGGGCCATCGCCATGGGCCTGGGCGGATATCTGGCCGGCCGCAGCTACCTGGAGCACTACGCGAGCGAGCGCCAGCGCGAGCAGATGGAGGTGGCGCAGAAGCCCGAGGCCGAGGTGAAGGAGGTGAAGGACGTCTTTCGCGAATACGGCCTCTCGGACGAAGAAATGGAGCCGATTGTGCGAGCCCTCACCTCGCGCCCGCGCGCGTGGGTGGACTTCATGATGCGGTTCGAGCTGGGCCTGGAGAAGCCCGACCCGCGCCGCGCCCGCCACAGCGCCCTGACCATCGGAGGAGCCTACGTGGTCGGCGGCCTCATCCCGCTGTCTCCCTACATCTTCATGGCCGAGCCTCGCTCCGCGCTGTGGGCATCGGTGGCGCTGACCGCCACGGCCCTGATCGTGTTCGGCTACATCAAGGGGCACTTCACCGGCGCGCGTCCCGTCCGCTCCGCAGGGCAGACCGTCCTGATCGGCGGCGTGGCCGCTTCGGCGGCCTACCTGCTGGCCAGCTGGTTGTCGTAGAATTCCTCATCCGTCAACCACAGCAGAAGGAGCAGCCATGCCCGTGAAGCCGGTGCCCGAGGGTTACCACACCGTCACGCCGTACCTCATCGTGCATCAGGGAACCGAGGCTCTTGCCTGGTACACGAAGGCCCTGGATGCCAAGGAGCTGATGCGCTTCGAGGTCGCCGGCGGCAAGATCGGCCACGCGGAGTTCAAGCTGGGCGACTCCATCGTGATGATGGCCGACGAGGCCCCGGAGATGGGGCACCGCAGCCCCAAGTCACTTGGGGGCGCCGGCGTGTCCCTGGCGATCTACGTGCCCGACGTGGACAAGGCCTATGCCCGGGCCATCGCGGCTGGAGGGAAGGAGATCAAGCCGCTGGCCAATCAGTTCTACGGGGATCGCTCGGGGACCTTCCAGGATCCGTTCGGCCACGTGTGGACCATCGCCACCCACGTCGAGGACGTCACTCCGGACGAGATGAAGCGCCGCATGAAAGCGATGAAGTAGCTGCGATGGCCGGGCCCGGACGCCCGGGCCCGGCCGATCATCGGGTCACTTCTTCGTGTACGTAGAGTCCATGAACTTCGCCCAGCTCTTGCCGTCCTGCGAGTTCTCGATGCTGAAGGTGTGCCGCCTGTCGTCCAGGAAGGTGTAGATGTACTTCGAGTGACCCATGGGGTTTTGCGACCTGAAGGTGAGGACATTCCCTTCCCAGGTCCCCTTGGCGGGCTTCCACTGCCCCATCCCCATCGAGTCGAACCAGTTGAGCGTGTAGCAGCCCTGCTGCGCGTCGTAGCCGAACACACCGTGCCCGCGGTAGTTGACCTTGCCGCCCCGCTCCTGCACGTAGTCGGTGATCACGAAGAAGCCGTCCAGATCGACGCGTCCCTCCGAGCGTCCCACCGCGGGGCCCCCCTTGGGGTCCCAGGGGCTGGGATGGAGGGTCTCCTCGCCGGTCCAGCGTCCGGCGAGAACCTGGAGCTTCTTGTGCTCCTCCTGCGGCGTGGGCATGCCCATCATGGTCATGGCATCGTCTCCTTTGAAAGGATTCTTCTCATCATACGTGGGAATGCTGCGCGGTTTTCCCCAGGGGAGGCCGGCCGAATCGCTGAGTGGCGAAGCCGACCACGGCGCCCAGCGCCGTGCCGGGGAGCATGATCTCAAAGTAGTAGTGCTTGTTGTCGGGGTTAGGCATGGCGGCCACCAGGTAGCTGAGGGCCAGCCCCACCACCAGGCCGAACACGATCCCCATCGGCAGCGAATTCATGCGTCGGGCGAACACCCCCGCCAGCACGCCGGTGAGGAGTCCCTTGAAGGTGGATCCGATGATGATCTCGACGATGGCGGCCTTGACGTCGGGGTAGGGGTACAGATATGCGGCGGATCCGTCGATGAGCCCCAGCAGGGCGCCCAGCAGCAGTCCCAGTACTGGTTTGGACATGTCAATCCTCCTTGGTCTTCCTGTTCAACCTTTCCCGGACTTCCTTGAGGCTCAGCGGCCCGTCACGACCAGCACGGTCACCCGCATGAGCAGGTACGCGGCCACGAGCAGGGCGAGGGTGCGGTGCTTCCGCAGCACCCGGGCCCCCTTTTCCAGGGGAGTCTCGCGGTGCGCGGCCACGGGGAGCCCGTCCAGGTACCGCTCGATGTCCCCCGCCATCTCCAGGGCCGATTCGTACCGCCCGGCCGGGTCCTTGGCCATCGCCTTGAGGCAGATCGATTGCAGGGAGCGCGGCACCGCGGGAACGGCCTGGCGCAGGGACGGTGGCGGGCTTTCGATCACGCGGGTCAGGACTTCCCGGGGTGAATCGCCCTCGAAGGGAGGGCGCCCCGACAGCAGGAAGTGGAGGATCCCGCCCAGCGCATGAACGTCGGCGCGTGCGTCGAGCCGCTGGACTTCGCCGCGCGCCTGCTCGGGGGCCATCCAGGCGGGAGTGCCGATGACCGCTCCGGGGAGCGTGGCCGTGGGGCCGGGATGCGTTTCACCGGGACCGGACGTCCCGCCGGAGTGCCCCGCGGAAACCACCTCCGATGCGCCCAGCACCTTGGCCACCCCCCAGTCCATCACCAGCGGCTCGCCGAACGGGCCCACCATGATGTTGTCGGGCTTGAGGTCCCTGTGGATCACGCCGCGCGCGTGCGCGAAGGCCACGGTGCCGCACACCGTCTGGAACAGCCGCAGCATGGCCGGTGAGGAGGGGCCTTCGGCCCGCCACTCGTCCAGCCTGCGTCCCCGCACCAGAGTCATGACGTAGAAGACCCGTCCATCCGGGAGCGTGCCGGCGTCGTGCACCGGGATGATGTTGGGATGCTCGAGCCGCGCCAGGTGCCGGGCTTCGGCCATCAGGCGACCGGCCAGATCCCCTGAAGGATCGGGGGCGCTGAGCACCTTCATGGCCACCTCGCGCCCGAGCACCGTGTCGCGCACCGTGTAGATCGTCCCCATCCCGCCGCGCGCGATGCGCTCGGGATTCTCGTAGCGCGTGCCGGTCAGATCGGGCAGGTCGGCCACGTCGCGCAGGTGGCCCAGCATGCGATCGTCGAGAGGGCTCACGGCGGGTCGAACCCCAGAAGCACGCGGGCCTCGCGGCGGAACTCCTCGTCGGTGGCGGTGATGTCGCGAAGCGCTTCGAGCAGGAGACGCCGCAGCTCGCGGCGCGCCCACGCCAGGTGGGTGGTGACCTGGGTGGCGCTCAGGCCGTGCCGCGTTCCCAGCGCCTCGTACGTCGGCCGGTCCCCCGCGGGGTCCCCCAGATCGTAGCGCTCGAAGATGTCGAAGTGAGCCTGTCGTCCGGACGCCTCGCAGTTGGCGCGCAGCGCGTCCACGGCGAGGCCGAACAGACTGCGCGCCCATTCGGCGTCGAAATACCGATCGATCGAGTCGGGCGACGGGATGTCCGCGGCGGCCAGCTCCCCCTCGGCGGTCTCGAAGGCCAGTGGCAGAAGCGTCACCCCGCCCCCGCGCTTCAATCGGTGGGCGGCCTTCTCCTCGTTGGCCAGAAACCCCTCCAGGCACGTCCTCAGGAAGGTCCGGAACCGCGTGCGCGAGGGATCGTAGGGAGCGAAGAACTCCTTCTGCATCGCCCGCAGGAAGAACTCCTGGGTCAGGTCCTGCGCGTCCTCGGCCCCTTTGTGCCAGCGCACGCGGATGTGCTTGTAGACGGGCTTCCAGTAGGCCGCCACGAGCGCTGCGTAGGATCGCTCTCTCTCGGCGGCATCGGCGCTGCGCGCGCCGTCCACGGCGGACCAGCGGGTGGTGGGGAACCCCCCGCCGGGGAATTTCCCGCCGGGGAATTTCCCGCCGCGTCCGTGAGCCGGATTGTCGGGCACGGAGCGCAGGCTAGCGTCGCGCGGCGGGGGGCGTCAAGACGGTGAAGGACCCTCAACGCGTGGGACGCCCCGTCCCCGGCTCGGGCGGATCCCCTCCCGGCTCGGCCTCCTGGTGCAGCTCGGTCTTGGCCTTGCGCAGGGCTTCGGCGCGCTGGGGCTCGAAGACGTCCTGAATCGCCTGCATGGCGTTGCCGGCCAGGTTGGTCTTCCCCTTCATCGCTTCGTAGTCTTCGTCGCTCAGGCGGCGTGGCCGTGCGAGGGCGAGCAGCCCCCCGATCATCAGCACGGCCAGTCCGGCATAGAGGAGCAGATCCACCATGGGACGCCCAGTATAGGGCCTGAAGGGAACCCGAGGCCGAGTCTGCCCGTAGATGACTGGCATGCGGCGTATCGCACCGTTTCGCTACAGCCTCGCCCTCCTGGGGAGGTGTCTCTGCCTGGTGGCGGGCGCGGGCCCTGCTTTCGCCGGCACGCCCGCCCTGCCGGCGCGCCACGTCGTGCTGGATCTGCCCGGCCCGCCGGCCTCCATCGTCCCCGCCGACCTGAACGACGACGGCGAGATGGACCTGGCGGTGGTGGTCCTGTACAGCGAGTACGAGGAGCTGGAGTTCGAGAAGGCCCAGGGGTTCGTCCAGTTCACCGAGATCGTCCCGGCTCTCTTCGAGCGCCGGCAGCTGAGGGGGTGGTTGCGGCAGCCCGATGGGTCCTACACCCCGGCGGGCCCCCCGATGGAGATGCCCACCTCCCTCCTGTCGATCGAGGCCGGCACGGGGGGCACCCCCCTGATCGCCCTGACCGACGACGGGGTCGCGCGCCTGCGACTCTCCGGGCCCGCGGGGAGCGCGGTCTTCGTCATGGAGCCGGTCATCACGGCGGCTCCGGCCCTGCGGGGGGCCGGCTCGTTCATCCCGGGGCTCGACCTGCTGCGTGATATGGACGGCAAGGCGGGAGAAGAGCTGCTCATGCCGGGTCTGGGCGGCTTGACCGTGCATACCGCGACGCCGGCCGGATTCAGTCCCGCCACCGCCGAGCCGCTGAGCCTGCCCAACGATCTCAGGGGAACGGGATCGAACGGGGACGGACAGTGGCGCCGCTACCCGATGCCGCGGGTGGAAGACGTGGATGGGGATCGCGTTCCGGATCTGCTGGTCCTGGATCGTCCCGGTGGAGAGGAAGCGAGCGCGCGGCGCGTTCTTGTCCTTCGAGGGACGGGCGGAGGACGGTACGAAGCGCCACGCACGATCGATGTCCGCTGCCCCGATCCGCTGGACCAGGGCGGAGAGCTGGCTTACGCCGGCGATCTGGATGGCGACGGGCGGGCTGAGCTGGTGTTCCGGTCCGACAAGGAAGATGAAGACGACGGGCTCGACGAGGCCAGAGAGCCGAAAGGGACCTACCGCTTCCATCACCTTGGCTCCGATCTCACGCCGCAACGTTCTCCCTACGCGAAGCTGGACGTCGTCGGACACGGTTTCGGCGGCGGCTGGCCCCACTTCTCCGGCAACGAATTCAGGGATCTGGATGGCGACGGCCGGCGCGATCTTCTCACCCTGACCCTCGACTTCTCCTTCATGCAGATCATGCGCGTGATCACCACGAAGAAGTTCGGGATGAAGATGCACTTCCAGCCCTGGGTGCAGGGGCCGGACGGCACGTTCACGAAAGTGCCCGGGCAGGATCTGTCCGCGAAGTTCCTGGTGGACTTCGACAACTTCAGGATGTCGCGTCTGCCGCTGTTCGCCGGGGACTTCGACGGAGACCACGCGGTGGATTTCGTGGAGATGACCGGGGGGCGCGTGGTGCGCATCCGGCGGGGTCACCGGGGCTGCTCGTACAGTCCGGGGGCCGACTGGGAGCTGAAGCTCGAGGAGGAGCCGCAGGATCCGGGCCTGCTGCGCGTGGCCGACCTGGATGGCGACGGGTTGTCCGACATGGCCCAGACTCGTGCGCTGGACGTCGAGACGGACGGCGCCACCGCGCCGGTGAAGCTGGATCTCTACCTGAGCCGGGGGGCCCGGTGAGTCGGGCGCCCGCCGGCCGGCTCGCCCTCGTGGCGTGCGTTCTCGCGCTCGCGGTGGCGTCCGTGGCGGGGGAACCCGCGCGCGCCTCATCGATGGTGCGCGTGGTCCCCGGCTCGGGAGACGGTGCCGAGAGGGTGGAGGCCGTGCTGCCTGGCCGCCTGGTGGACTGGACCGCCCCGCTCGCCGCAGGGGGCGGCCGGTCGGTGATGCTGCTCGCGGTCGAGAAGGCCGAGGAGACCGAAGCGGAGGAGCCCGATGAGGGGCTCAACCCTTGCGCGGCGGAGGATGCAGCCCGCACCGCCCCGAGGCCGCGGATCCTGCTGGAGCTCGATCTGGCGTCGGGAACACTCAGGACCGTGGCGGACGGAATCCCCGCGGGCTGCGGCCGCCTGCTGAGTGTCGATCGGGACGCGGGCGGCGCGCAGGAGGTTCTCATCGCATGCAACGGGGGGTTCTTCCATCCGGACGCAGCTTCGGGGAAGCTCACTCCCCTCATCGAAGACGCCGGCATCCGCGCCGGAGGCCTGCTGCAGGGGCCGGATTTCGCCGCGGCGGGGATCGTGGCCGTGCAGAACATGGGAGACGCGCGCTTCTTCCATCGTGATGAGGGTGGAAGCTGGAAACTGCTGGCGAGCGCGGCGCTTCCGCTCAGCGTCTCGCGCCACCATGGCGAGCTGCGGCTGGAGACTGCCTCGCTGAAGCAGGTGGGCCGGCCGTCTCCCTCGGGGCCACTCTTCGCCTTCGGCCCGGAGCATCACGGAGGGAGCCGCCTGCGCACGGTCCTGTTCGATCCGGGTGCGGGCGGCGAGGCGGGACGGCAGGAAGTCTGGTCCAGATTCCCGCGGCCGGAAGTCCCTCTCGCCTCGACCTATGCGTTGCTGGACGGACATCCGGCCCTGATCGTGGCGTCGCGCTCCGCCGAGAAGCTCAGCTTCTTCGAGGAGCAGAGCCTGAGGCTGTTCCTGCTCGACGAGAAGGATCGCAGCCGCACCGGGACGCCGCCGCTTCTGGCCACAGAGAGCCACGCCAACCTGTGGCAGGTGATGCATCCCCGGATCGTCGATCTCGACGGCGATGGACGCCAGGATCTGGTGACCGCCTACTGGAAGGGCCTCAAGGACACACGCCTGGTGCTGGATGCGTGGATGCGCCGTCCCGACGGGACATTCAAGGCCAGTCCCGCCACCACCGAGTTCGACATCCTCCAGGCCAACCGCGGAATCCTCTCCTACGGCCACGACATCGACGGCGACGGCCTGGGCGATCTGGCGGTGCACGCAGGCGGGCGCCTGACCATCTTCCGGGGGGCCCGCCCGCGGCCCGACGGTCGAGGTCTCGTGGAAACCCGTGCTCGATGGTCGATTTCCGCGGAGGTTGCGGGGAGGAAGAACGACTTCGACATGGACTTCTCGATGTCCGACGAGGGAGGGCTCCAGTTCAGCGCAAGCCCGCCTCCCCCGGCCATCGTGCCGCTCGACCTCGACGGCGACGGACGCCTGGAGGTCGTGATCCCCGGGGGGGAAGAGTCGGGCCATTTCACGGTGGTGCGGCTCAGGGACAGGTGACGCCGCCGTCCGTGCAACATGGCGGGCGCGTCTTCGTATCAGAGGCATTGAAGATCCCGGCGCGGGACCGGCCTTCCGCCCATCTACGGAGGCACGGTTCGATGCGCGCTCCCCGGGTCCTGATCGCCCTCCTGCTGGCGGCCCTTCCGCTGCTGGCCTTCCTGCCGTCGGGCATGCGCTGGCGCGCCGCGGGGGAGCCGCTCTGGGATCAGGTACGGGCCTCCGAGCTGGTCGTGCTGGCCGACGTCATCGAGGTTTCCGACGACTGCTCGAACATGCCCGAAGGGACCGACCGGGTCGCTCACCTGAGAGTGCTGGAGGCCTGGAAGGGGCAGGCGCCGGGCCTCCTCCAGGTGCCGTTCAACGACTATCTGCTGTGGCCCCCTCCACCCCGCTACCGGCCTGGTGAGACGGTCGTCGCATTCCTGCGCCGTGATGGGAGATCCTGGACCACCGTCGGGATGGGAGCCGGAGCGCTGGAGCCCACGCCGAGCGCCATCAGCGAGCTCAGGGCGCGCGTGCGGCGTCTTGTGGCGATGCAGGCGGAGGCCTGAAGCTTCACGCGATCAGCTTCAGCCGGGCCTCGCATCCGGGCGCCCCACGCCGGTTGGCCACCACCAGCGTTCCCCCGTGCGCCTCCGCGATCTGGCGGCTCAGCACCAGGCCGATGCCGCTCCCCCCGGGCTTGGTGGTGAAGAAGGGGACGAACAGGTTCGCCGTGCTGGAGAGCCCCGGACCGTCGTCCTCCACCACGACGTCCACGGCCGGGCCGTTCCGGGACCACGACACACGGACCCCTCCTCCCGTCTCCAGCGCCGCGTCGGCGGCGTTGCGGACCAGGTTGATCAGGAGCTGCTCGATCTGGTCGGCGTCGGCTCTCACCGTGACGTCGGGGCCGGGGACGAGCGTGACCGGGACCCGCGTCTCCAGGCCCGCCACGCGCCGCACCAGGGGCGCGAGCTCCATGGGCATGAGGCGCGGGCCCGGCAGCCGGGCGAGGCGCGCGTAGGCGTCCATGAAACGGCTCAGCGACTCGGCGCGCCCCGCGATCACCTCCAGGCCGCGGCGGGCGTCCTGCTCCCAGTCGGCCGGCCGCGGCGCGCGGGACATCAGGGAGCCCAGGCTTCCGGCGATGGATCGGATGGGGGCCAGCGAGTTGTTCAGCTCGTGGCCCATGACGCGGATGAGGCGTTGCCAGGCTTCGCGCTCCTCCTGGCGCAGGGCCCGGCTCACGTCGGTCAGGACCAGCAGCTGCATGGGCATCCCTCCCTGGCGGAAGGTCGAGCGGCGGGCTTCCCAGCGCCCGCTCCCTCCGGGGAAGTCCCGGTCGATCACGGCCTGTGTGTCGTCCGCGAGGCAGTCGAGCAGCCCCAGCTCCGCCGCGGACGCCCCCATCAGCCGCTCGGCCGGCTGCCCCAGCAGGCGCTCGGCGGCGCGGTTGGCCAGGCGCAGGGTCTCATCTTCATCGAACGCGAAGACCGCCACGTCGATGCGCGCCATGATCACGCGCAGCAGCGCGGTGGCCTCCAGCGCGTCGAGTCTCTGGTGGCGCATCATGGAGGCCAGCGCGTTGACCTCGAGCATGACCTCTCCCATCGCGTCGTCGCGCCGGGCACCCGCGCCGCGGATGGAATGGTCGCCTTCCCGAAGGGCTCCGATCAAGTTGGCGATGGTCTGCAACGGCAGGACGATGCGGCGCCGCAGGCTGAAGGCCATGGCGAGCCAGATGAGGAGCACGAGAACGGTCAGGGTCCAGCGGGTGCGCGCTTCGTAGTCCCCCGTCCACAGGAGAGCCATCCCCAGGGCGCCCCCGGGAAGCCCCGTCCCCAGGGCCATCCACAGGACGCGCCGCTCCCAGGACCTGCGTCTGCGGGGGACGGGCCGCGTCGGCTTCATCGATCACAGGCCGTGACGCTGCAGCCTGCGGTAAAGGGCGCTGCGGCTGAGCCCGAGAACCTGCGCCGCCTGGCTCACGTTTCCGCCGCAGCGCGACATGGCCTTGCGGATGAGCAGGCCTTCCATCTCCTCGAGGCTCAATTCCTCGAGGCGCGCCGCGGCCCCGTCCGAGGATCCGGACGGCCCCGGCCGCAGACCGAGGTCCTCGGCCTCGACCTGGGCGCCGCGCGCCATGAGCACGCCGCGCTCCACCGCGTGGTCCAGCTCGCGCACGTTGCCGGGCCAGGCATGTGAGAGCAGCGTGCCGGCCGCAGCCGCGTCGAATCCGGTCACCCGCTTGCGATAGCGCCGCGCGTGCTGCGCGAGAAAGTGTGCCGCCAGCTCGGGGATGTCCTCGGGTCGATCGCGCAGAGGAGGAACGTGGATCTCGATGGTGTTGAGCCGGAACAGCAGGTCCTGACGGAAGCGTCCCGTGGCCACCTCCTGCGCGAGGTCGGCGTTGGTGGCCGAGATGATCCGCACGTCCACGCGGCGGGTGCGGGACGAGCCCACCCGCTCCAGCTCGCCCGTCTCCAGCACCCGCAGCAGCCGGGTCTGCTGGCCGGGGGAAACGTTGGCGATCTCGTCGAGGAAGAGACTCCCTCCGTCGGCCAGCTCGAAGCGCCCGAGCCGGTCGGCGCGCGCGTCGGTGAACGCGCCCTTCACGTGGCCGAACAGCTCGCTCTCGAAGACCCCCTCCGGGAGCCCCCCGGCGTTCACCGTCACCATGGGACGGCCCGCGCGCGACGACCGGGCGTGCAGGGCCAGGGCCACGACTCCCTTGCCCGTGCCGTTCTCGCCGGTGATCAGGACGTTGGCGTCGGAAGGCCCCACGCGCTCCAGCACGCGCAGCACCGGCTGCATGGCGGCGGATCGGGCCACCAGGTCCGGGCCTGCCTGATCCCGAAGGGCGCGGTTCTCCTCTTCCAGAAGCCGTCCCCGGCGCAGGGCGCGCCCCAGCTCGATCTGCGTCTTGAGGATGGAGAGCAGCCGGGCGTTGTCCCACGGCTTCTGGATGAAGTCGCGTGCCCCGCGGCGTATCGCCTCGACCGCAAGCTCCACGCTGCTCCACGCGGTCATCACCACCACCGGCAGCGAGGGATCGATGGCCTGGATGCGCGTGAGCAGGTCGAGCCCCTCGCTCCCCGAGGTCGTGTCGCGCGCGTAGTTGAGATCCATCAGGACCACCGCCAGGTCGCGCGAATCCAGGGCCGACACGATCCCGGCCGGCGACGAGGTGGTCTCGATGAGGTAGCCTTCCCCCTTCAGCAGGAGGCGGAGCGATTCCAGGACATCGGGCTGATCGTCTGCGATCAGCACGCGGGGCGCGGGTTCCGTCGGTTTCATGAGGCGTCAGTTTAGCGCTTCCCGCTCGCGCAGGCAGGCGGTCAGAGCCATCGCATCGCGATGTTCGGATCCACCCGGGTCGCGCGCCGCGCGGGGACCCAGGAGGCCAGGAGCGCGACCACCGACAGGATCAGGGCGACGGCCACGAGCGTCAGCGGGTCGGTGGCGCGCACGCCGAACAGCAGGCTGGCCATCAGCCTCGTCAGGACCAGGGATGCGGCCAGGCCGAGAGCGACCCCCGCCAGCGTCAGCATCAGACCTTCCCCGATCACCAGCCGGAGGACGTCGCTCCCCCGCGCTCCCAGCGCCATGCGGATGCCGATCTCGTGCGTCCGCTGGGCCATGGTGAAGCTGATCACGCCGTACAGGCCCACGCCGGCCAGCGCGAGCGCGAGCGCCGCGAACGAGGCCAGCAGGAACAGCTGGAAGCGGCGCGTGCCGGTGGAGCGGTCGAGCAGCTGCTCCAGCGTGGCGATGCTGGCGAAGGTCTGCGTCGGGTTCACCTCGCGGATCTTCTCCTTGACCGCGGAGAGGGCGCTCGAGGGGTCTGCCCCCGTGCGCACCAGCCAGGTCACGGAGCCGAACGGAGCCTGCGCATAGGGCCGGTAGAATTCCGGCTGCGGCTCGCTGTCCAGCCCGCGCGGCCGCACGTCCCCGACCACACCGACAATCTCGCACTCGGCTGCCTCGCCGAACGCGTCGAAGGCGATCTTCCTGCCGATCGGGTCCTCGTGCGGCCAGTGGCGGCGGGCCAGCGTCTGGTTGATCAGCACGACCGATGGCGCATCGGCGGCGTCGACGTCGCTCAGCGCCCGGCCCCGCAGCAGGGGCACGCCCAGCGCCGCCAGGTATCCCGGCGTCACCGCGATCTGATAGGCGGTCGGCTCCTGTCCGGGCGGGACGGTTCGATCCGTGATGTTGAAGGTCGTGGGCAACGTGATCTGGTTGTCGTGGAAGGGGAGCGCGGTGGTCAGCCCCACCGCCCGCACCGCGGGGAGCGACCGCAGCCGTTCCAGCGCCTGCGCCACGAAGGACGCCATCTGTTCCGGGCTGCGATTCCTGCCCATCTGGACCTCGAGCGTCAGGGCGGGGTCCATGGAGAACCCCGGGTCGACGCGCTGCAGGGTCACGAAGCTGCGGACCAGCAGGCCCGCTCCCGCCAGCAGCACCAGCGCGAGCGCCATCTCGGACACCACCAGCAGGTGGCGCAGCCTCTGGCGCGACCGGCCGCCCGAGGCACCGCGCCCTTCCTCCTTGAGCGACGCATTCAGATCCGGACGCGTCAGCTGCAGGGCCGGCGCGACGCCGAACACCAGCGCGGTCATCAGCGTGAGCGCCGCGGCGAACGCCCCGGTCATGGGGTCGAGCCCCACCTGATCGAGGCGGGGGAGAGCGCCTGCACTGAGCGCCACCGCCGCGTCGATCAGCCAGCGCGCCAGCAGCAGGCCGCCGGCGCCTCCCGCCGCCGCCAGGATCAGGCTCTCGACGAGCAGCTGGCGGACCAGGCGCGAGCGCCCCGCCCCGAGCGCCGCGCGAATGGACAGCTCGCGCGATCGGCGCGCTCCATGCGCCAGCAGCAGGTTGGCGACGTTGGCGCAGGCGATGAGCAGCACGAACCCGACCGCGCCGAACAGGACCAGCAGCCCCCGGCGCACCTGTCCCACGAGGGCTTCCCGCAGGGGGACCACGACGGCACCGACGCCGGCATTCGTGTCGGGATGCTCCGCGGCGAGCTGCTGCGCGAGGGACGACATCTCCGCCTGCGCCCCGCCCGGTGTGACGCCCGGCTTCAGCCTGCCGACCACCTTGATGTAGGACCCGCCTCGAATCTGCCGATCGCTGTCGCGAGGCGAGCGCGGCGCCCACAGCTCGCGCCCCGGCGGGTACTGGAAATCGGGGGGCATGACGCCCACGACGGTGTGCGGCTGCCCGTTGAGTGTCAGGGGGCGCCCGACCAAAGCGGGATCGCCGCCCAGACGCTGCCACAGCCCGTACCCGAGCACCACGACCTGCCCCCGCCCCGCCTCGAACTCTTCGGGCATGAACGTCCGGCCGTGCGCGGGCGCGGTTCCCAGGATCTCGAAGAAATGCTCCGTCACCAGCCACGAGCGGAAGCGCTCCGGCTCGCCGCTGCCGATGAGGGTATGCCCGAACGGCTCCACCGCCGCGACCGCCTCGCACGACTGCTGGCGCTCGTGCCAGTCGAGGTAGTTCGCGGGGGACGTCTCTTCACGCTCGACACCGCTCTTGAGGTTGCTCTGCCACAGGGTGACGATCCGCTCTTCGTCCGGATAGGGGAGGCGGCTCAGCAGGACGCCGTGGATGACGCTGAAGGTCGCGGATGTGGCGCCGATCCCCAGCGCCAGGGTGATCGTGGCGATCAACGTGAAGCCCGGCTGCTTGAGGAGCATGCGCGCTCCGTAGCGCAGGTCCTGCCAGATCGTGTGCATGGTTGTCCTCCCGAAAGTCTTAACCCTGCCGGAGCACGCGCAGCGGATCGAGGCGCGCGGCGCGCCGCGCCGGCCCCCAGGAGGCCGCGAGCACCGTGAGCCCCAGCACACAGGGGACCGCGGCCAGGGTCACGGGATCGGTGGCCGTCACGCCGTACAGCAGGCTCGACACGAGCCGGCCCAGGGCCAGCGCCGCCCCCACTCCCACGACGATCGACACGGCCGCGAGCAATCCCGCCTGGCGCGCCACCATCAGCACGAGGTCGCGTCCCTGAGCGCCGAGGGCCAGACGCACGCCCATCTCGTGGCGGCGCTCCGTCACGGCGTACGCCATGACGCCATAGCACCCCACCGCCGACAGGAGCAGCGCCACGCTCGCGAACAGCACGAGAAGCGTGACGCTGAATCGTCGCGCCGCCACCGACTGACGGATGAATTCATCCATGGGGTTCAGGCCGTACACCGGCACGTCCGCGTCGAGCGATCGGACCGCCCCGCGCACCGCCTGGACAAGGGCATCGGCGTCCATCGTGGTGCGGATCGCCAGCGAGGTCGGGTTCCAGATGAACTCATGGATCGGGATGTACATGACAGGCCGATCATCGGTGTCGAGCGACAGATGCTTCACGTCGCCGACCACGCCGACGACGGTCCACCAGGTCTGCCTGTCCGCTCCGCCCTGCAGGCGGCGGCCGATGGGGTCCTGGTCCGGCCAGTAGCGGCGCGCCATGGTGGCGCTGACGATGACGGACTTCGATCCGCCCGGCCCTTCTCGCTGGTCGAAGTCACGCCCCAGCAGCGTGGGGATCCCGAGCGTGCGGAAGTAGCTGGGGGAAATCATGCGCCAGTCGGCCGAAGGGGCCGTGTCGTCGGTGTCATCGGAACGCCCCTCGATGCGGACTTCGAACGTGGTGTTGCCTCCCTCGAAGGGAAGGATGCTTCCTTCGGCCGCCGCCTCCACTCCCGGTAGCGTACGCACCTTCTCGAGGAGGGGGACATGGAAGGCCGCGGCCTTCTCGGCGGAGTCGTAGCGACCCGGGAGGCCGATCTGCATCGTGACCACCCCGTCGGAGCGGAAGCCGGGCTCCACATCCTGGAGGCTCGCGAAGCTCCGCAGCAGCAGCCCCGCCATGATCAGCAGCACCACCGACAGAGTCATCTCGGCGGCCACCAGGACCTGGCGCACGCGCCGCGCCCTTCGCCCCGGGCCCGATCCGCGCCCCCCTTCGGCCAGGCCCAGCGATGGGTCGCTGCGCGCGGCGTTGAGCGCGGGCCCCAGCCCGAAGACGAGCCCGGTCAGCAGCGAGACCCCCACCATGAAGACGAGCACCCTGACGTTGAGCACGGCCTCGTCGAGCCGTGGGACGCGGTCCCCTCCCAAGGAGCGCGCCAGCTCCAGGCCCCACACCGACAGCAGGAGCCCGACGGCTCCGCCCGCCACCGACAGCAGCAGGCTCTCCGTGAGCAGCTCGCGGACCAGCCGCCACCGACCTGCCCCCAGGGCCGCGCGGATCGCCAGCTCCCGTGACCGTCCCGTGGCCCGCATGAGCAGCAGGCTCGCCACGTTGGCGCAGGCGATCAACAGCACCGCGCCCACCGCGGCGGTGAGCACCAGGAGAGACCGGCGCAAATCCTCCCCGACGATCCATTGGTCGAAGCTCTCCAGGCTCACGCTCCACCCTCGGTTGGACCCGGGGTACTGCACGGCCAGCCGTGCGGCCAACGTCTCCATCTCGGCGCTCGCCTCCAGCAGCGTGGCCCCTTCCCGCAACAGGCCGAAGACCGACAGGACGTGGTTGTCGCGATTGTCATCCACATAGTGGGCCAGCGGCACCATCACGTCGGCGCGGCCGAACCAGGGGAAGCCCTCGCTGAGCACCCCGATCACCTCATGGGGCTGGCCATCCAGCAGGATGGGCTGGCCCGCCACGTCGGGACGGCCGCCGAAGGCCCGCTTCCAGAATCCATGGGACAGCATCGCCACGCGCGGGCTTCCGGGTGCATCGTCCCCCGCGACGAACAATCGCCCAAGTGCGGGGCGTGCCCCGAGCAGAGGAAGCAGCGGGGCCGAGACGCAGCCCGCACCGACCCGTTCGGCTTCCTGACCGCCCGTCCAGGTGAAACTGCGCGATCGCCACGCCGCGATCTCCTCGAACGACCGGTTCTGATCCCTCCAATCCTTGTAGTTGGGGGCCGACGTCGAGAACTGGCTCCATCCTCGCTCGACATTCGACTCGTAGATCCTGACCAGGCGCTCGGGATGGGGGTAGGGGAGCGGGCTCAGGATGATCGCGTCGAGCACGCTCAATACGGTCGTGTTCCCCGCGATGGCCAGGGCCAGGGTGACCACGGCCACCAGCGTGAAGGAGGGCGATCCTTTCAGTCGACGCGCGGCGTGTCGTATCTCCTGCATCAGGACTCCCTCAGCGCTTCCATCGGATCCACGCGCGACGCACGGTGCGCCGGAGCCCAGCTCGCCAGCGCGGCCGAGCCGGCCAGGGCAGCGGCGGCCAGCCCGTAGACACCCACGTCTCCAGGGGCCGCTCCGAACACCATCCCCACCAGGGCGCGGGCTGCGAGGATCGAGGCCACGCCGCCGATGGCGATGCCGGCCAGCGCCATGCGCACCCCTTGCGCCAGGAAGGCGCGGGTGATGTCGGCGGGCCTGGCTCCCAGAGCCAGGCGGATGCCGGTCTCGCGGGTGCGGCGCGCCACCGCGAAGGCCATCACCCCGTTCAGCCCCAGACTGGCGAGCAGCAGCGCCAGGCCTCCCGCCGCGGCCAGCAGCGACGAAACGCCACGCTCCTTGTCGGCCCGTTCGCGCACGTACTGGGCCAGGGTCCCGGGCCTGGTGAGAGGCATGTGCGGCTCCAGCGCGGCCAGCTCGTGGCGCAGCTGCGACACCAGCGCGTCGGCCGGCCCGTCGGTGCGCACCAGCAGGGTGGTCTCGGACCGGAAAGGAGGCAGCTGCAGGCAGGGCAGATAGAGGAACGGGGCGGGAGCCTCGCCGATCTCGTCGTAGCGCGCGTCGGCCGCGACTCCCACGATGGTGAGGGGAGGCGCGTCGTCCGATCCGAAGCGGATCTGGCGACCCAGCGGATCGCCGTCGCCCCAAAGGGCCCGCGCGAGTGTGCCGTTGATGATGGCCACCGGCGGAGACCCCGGGACATCCCCGCGATTGAAATCACGTCCTCTCAGGAGAGGGATGTCCAGCGTCCGGAAGTAGCCGGGCCACACGTCCGCGAAGAAGGTCCTCGATTCTCCCGACGATCCCTCCGCGGGAACGGGATAGACGGCATTGCCGGCCATGGTGCCGCTCAGAGGCACCACGCTCGTGAAGGAGGCCGATCGGACCCCGGGGATCACGCCGGCGCGCTCCAGCAGCTGGTTCTGGAGCTGAAGCGCCCGATCGCGCGCGTAGCCCAGCAGGCCCGGGTCGAAGGTGACCGCCACCACGTGCTGCGTCTCGAAGCCCGGCGATTCCTTCACCGACCGCTGCAGGGTGCGCAGCAGCAGCCCCGCCGCGACCAGCAGGATCATCGACAGCGACACCTGACTCACCACCAGCACCATCTGGAGCCGCGAGCGCCGCACGATCCGGCCCGCGAGCCGGTGCTCGTCGCGACCGGCGACCCCGGGATCGGAGCGCGAGGCATTGATGGCCGGGATCAGGCCGAACGCGAGCGCGGCGGCGCACGAGAGACCCACGGCGTAAAGGAGCACGCGCCGGCCAGGTGAGGAGGCGACGGCCAGATCGTGAGGCACGCCCAGAAGGCTGAGCAGCGCCTCGAGACCCCAGGCGGCCAGCAGGAAGCTGGCAGCCGCTGCGCAGACGGACAGCAGAAGGCTCTCCGTGAGCAGCTGCCGCACCAGTCGGGCGCGGGTCGCGCCAAGCGCCCGCCGCACCGACAGCTCGTGGGAGCGCTCCGCGGCGCGCCCGACCAGAAGGGCGGCCACGTTGGCGCATGCGATGAGCAGCACGGCGATGCTGACGGAGGCCAGAAGCGCGCCCAGCGAGCCGGCCTCGCCCCGCGTATCGGGCGACACGCCGCCGCGGAGGGCCTGGACCGCCAGGGTCCACCCTTCGTGCTGCGCCGGATGATCCTGACGGAGGCGCGCCGCCACCGATTCCATCGCGGCGGCCGCCCGCCCGCGATCCATCCCCGGCGCCAGGCGTCCCACCACCGACAGCTCGGTGGCGCCGCGATCAGACAGCAGGTCTCCGGCTCCCGGCATGACCCAGGCGTGCATGGCGAGCGGGATCCAGAGATCCACGGGATCCCCCATCTCCAGGCCGCTGAAGGTCCCGGACGCGATCCCCACCACGTTGAAGTGGCGCCCGTTGAGAACGATCTCACGCTGGAAGATCCCGGGATCCGATCCGAACCGGCGCCGCCACAACGACGCGCTCATCACCGCCACGGGGCGGGCGAGCGGAACCGTTCCCTCGTCCGGGAGAAACGCGCGACCGCGCTCCATCGGCACGCCCAGCAGGTCGAAGTAGTCCGTCGAGACGACGTGCGCGCGCACCTTCTCGGGCACGCCCTGTTCCGACAGAGCCACCGACGTGGCGGCATACGCCGCGAGACCGCTGAAGACGTTCGCGGCGCGGCAATCCTGGAAGTCGGGATGCGAGAGAAGGCTCGAACGTCGATGTTCAAGCGCGGTCCCGCGCACCCACACCAGCTCTCCCGGAGCGCGCACGGCGGGGGGCCGGAACAGCACGGCGTCCAGCACGCTCATCACGGCGATGTTCCCCCCGATCCCCAGCCCCAGCACCATCACCGTCACCAGAGAGAACCAGGGCCGGCGTCCCATCATCCGCAAGGCGTAGAGCAGGTCCCGGAGAAGTCCGTCCATCGTCGTCACTCCTGCCGCAGGGCGGTCATGGGATCGACCGTCGCCGCGCGATGAGCCGGCGCGTACGAGGCGGCCAGGGTGACCGCCAGCACCAGCGCGCAGAGTCCCAGGTAGGTGGGCGGGTCGGCCGGACTCACCCCGAACAGCATCGAGCGCAGAGCGCGGGTCAGGGCCAGGCCGGTCAGCAGGCCGGCCGCCATGCCGACGAGCGAGAGCTTCAGGCCTTCGGCCAGCACGAGCCGGATGAGCTGGGCGCGCGGTGCCCCCATCGCGGCACGCACGCCCATCTCGCGTGTGCGGGACGCAACGATGAAGGAGATCAGGGCGTACAGCCCGAGAGCGGCCAGTCCGAGCGCCGCGGCGCCGAAGGCTGCAAGCAGCCCGGCGCTCCATCGGGCCGCCGCCACCGACGCGCCGATGCGGTCCTCCATGGTGCGCACCTGATCGACCAGCGCGTCCTTCTCGAGGGAGTGCACGGCGGCACGGGCCGCCTCCGCGAGACGGCCGGGATCATCGGTGGCGCGCACGACGAGGTGCATCGATCGGCGGGAGCGCTGCGCCAGCGGCTCGTAGGTGGCCAGCTCCGGGCTGGCGGCGAGCTCCACGTTGTGCACGTCTCCCGCGACGCCGACGATGGTGAGCCAGGGCTCCGATTCGGGCGGGCCCACCTTGATCCTCTGTCCGAGAGCGCCGCCATCCGGCCAGAACCGGCGGGCCAGCGCGCGGCTCACCACGACGACCATCGGCGCGTCCGGCCCGCTGCGCCCGTCGCGCTCGTCGAACTCGCGTCCCTCCAGAAGCGGGATCCTCATCGTTCGAAAGTACCCGGGGAGCACGCGCCGGAAGCTGGCCTCGGGGGTACGATCCGGCGGAAGCGGCTTCTGCTCCACCGTGAGGTACCCGTGGCTGTCTCTCCCGCTGAGGGGCAGGGCGTTCACCGCCGTCACGGCCTCGACTCCGGGAAGCGACCCCAGCGTGCCGGTGACCTGCGTGTAGAAGCCGGTGACCTGTTCGACCCGTTCGTAGGTGTCGGGGAGGGAGACGGAGAGGGTCAGAAGCTTCTCGGAGCGAAACCCCGGATCGACTTCGAGCAGGCGCGAAAGGCTGCGGCCGGCCAGGCCCGCCCCGATGAGCAGCACCATGGTGAGCGCGATCTGTCCGGCCACCAGCGCGTGGCCTCCCCGCCTCAGCATCGCGCCCGCGGTGGCCCGGCCGCCGCTCTGGCCCAGGAGCCGCGCGGGATCCGATCGGGAAGCCTGCAGGGCCGGCAAGGCGCCGGCCAGCAGAGTCGCGGCCAGGCAGCCGGCCAGGCAGAACACGAGCACGCGGCCGTCCAGAGCGATCTCCTGGGTCCTCGGCAGCGAGAAGGGGAGCCCCGCCAGGATGGGGCCCAGGGCCCACCAGGCGGTCGCCACCCCGAGAAGAGATCCCGAGATCGCCAGCAGGCCGCTCTCGGCGAGCGAGTGGCGCAGCAGCCGCGCGCGACCGGCTCCCAGCGCGGCGCGCAGGGCGGTCTCGGGCTGGCGGTGCACGCCTCGCGCGAGCAGCAGTCCCGCGACGTTGGCGCAGGCTATGAGGCCCAGCAGTCCCACCGACAGCGCAAGAACCAGCAGCGCGGGACGCGAGGCCTGGACCACCTGATCCTGGAGCCGCACCACCGTGACGCCGTGTCCGGGGTCCTCATCCGGATGAGCCCGGTGGACCCCTTCCATCGCGAGGGCCATCTCGGCGCGCGCTGTGTCGAGGCCCGCGCCCGGCGCCAGGCGGGCCACCACCGACCCGATGTGCACCGACCGGTTCTTCATCCAGTGGGCGTCGGCGAACAGTCCCAGCGGCATCCACACCTGGATCCCGGCGTCGGGGAAACGGAAGGTGTCAGGGAGCACGCCGACCACGGTCCAGCTCTCGCCGTCCAGCACGAGAGGCCGGCCCAGAATCTGCGGGTCCCCGCCCAGCCGGCCGCGCCACAGCGACTCGCCGATGATGGCCACCTGCGGGGCGCCCGGGCGCTCGTCGCCGGGCCCGAAGAGCCGCCCCCGGACGGGAGCGACGCCCAGCAGGGTGAAGAGCTCGCTGGAGACGAGCGCCGTCTCCAGGCGCGCCGGCTCGCCGGAGCCGCGCAGGATGGACTGCGATCGGGCGCATGCCGCCATGCCGTCCATCGAGCTGGGAGCCTGGCGCCAGTCCAGGAAGTTCGCGTAGGAGACCTGGTAGCGATCGTTGCGGTCGACCGGGTTGGACTCGAAGAGCATGACCAGCCGGTGGGCCTCGGGGTAGGGGAGAGGTCGCAGCAGGACGGCGTCGATCACGGTGAACAGCAAGGTGGCCGTGCCGGTCCCCAGCGCCAGGGTGAGAACCGCGGCCACGGAGACCCCCGCCTGGCGGCTCAGTCCGCGCAGGATCTGGCGCAACCCGCTCAGCATCGCGCGGCCTCGGGCTGGTTGTTCACGACCCAGCCGTCGTGCAGGCGCACCACCCGGCGGCCGTAGGCCGCGTTGGCCTCCGCGTGGGTCACCTGGATGATGGTGGTCCCTTCGTCGTTGAGGCGGCGGAACAGGTTCATGATTTCCTTCCCCTGCTCGGAATGAAGGTTTCCCGTCGGCTCGTCGGCCAGCAGCAACGAGGGGCTCGAGATGACGGCGCGCGCCACGGCCACCAGCTGCTGCTGCCCCCCGGAGAGCTGCGAGGGGTAGAGGTCTTTCTTGCCCACGATGCCGAAGCGGTCGAGGGAGTCGGCGACCAGGGCGGCCCGCTGCGGCGGACGGATGTCCTTGTAGCTCAGCGGCAGCTCGAGGTTCTCGGCCACCGTGAGGTTGTCCAGCAGGTGGTAGCTCTGGAAGACGAAGCCGATGTGCCGCTTGGCCAGGTCGGCGCGCTGCGCGCGTTTCATCGTGTGGACCGCCTGCCCCATGAGGTGATACTCGCCCTTCCAGTCGCCGTCGAGCATCCCCAGGATTCCCAGAAGCGTCGACTTGCCGGCCCCCGACGGTCCCATGATCGACACGAAGTCCCCCTGCGCGATGTCCAGGGTGATGCGGCGCAGGACGAACGTGCGGCCCGCCTTCGTTTCGTAGGACTTCTCGATGTCCTTGAGCTGGATCATGGCTGCGTCCATCACTCGTACCTCAATGCCCGGATCGGGTCCACGCGCGTGGCACGCCGGACCGGGAGGTAGCCGGCGGCCAGGGCCACGACCCCCAGCAGCAGCGGGGCGGCGAGGAAGCTGGCGGGATCCCGCGAGCCGACCCCGTAAAGGAAGCTGGACAGGAACCGCGAGGCCACGAAGGCCAGCGAGAGCCCGACGGCCAGACCAACGCCCAGCAGCAGAAGCACCTGGCCCAGCACCAGGCGCATCACCGCGCGCCGGTCGGCTCCCAGAGCCAGTCGAATGCCGATTTCGCGGGTGCGCTGGACCACGGTGCTGGACATCAGGCCGTACACTCCCAGCGAGGCCAGGAAGGCGGCCAGCACGCCGAAGATCCCCAGCACGAGAGCCGCCAGCTTCGGCACCATGAGCTGGCTGGACAGGTGTTCCTCGAGCGTGGTCACGTCGTGTACCGGGAGATCGCGGTCCAGTGCGCGCAGCTCCGCCCGCACCGCCTCCTGCAGGCCTGCCGGATCTCCTGCCGCGCGCACGTGCAGCACCAGGGACGATCGGAAGTTCTGCTGGAGCGGCAGGAACATGTAGGGGCGCGGCTCCTCCCCGAGGGTCACGTACTTGCTGTCGCGCGCCACGCCCACGACCGTGGCCTTCGTCGAGCCGCTCCCCACCTGCCGGCCGATGGGGTCCTGCCCCGCCCAGAAGCGCTTCGCCATCGTCTCGTTGACGATCACGACCTCAGGCGCGTCCTGGGTGTCCCCGCGTTCGAAGTCGCGCCCTTGAACCAGGGGTATCCCGAGCGTGGCCAGGAACCCTGGTCCGGCCACGGCATAGTTGACCACGGTCCCCTTCAGCCCGGTCGGTGGCGTGTAGCCGTCCACCTCGACCGTGAGGTCCTGGTCGTTGCCAAGCAGCACGTGATCGGCCAGAGACGTACGCACCACCCCGGGCAGCGATGCGACCCGGCGCGTGGCCTCCTCGAAGAACTGCCAGGAGCGCTCGGCGTCGTATCCCTGCAGGGACGTGTCCACCGACATCACGAGAACTCCCTTGGGATCGAATCCCGGATCGATCCCGCGTGCGTAGCCCAGACTGCGCAGGAAGAGCACGGAGCCCACCAGCAGGGCGAGCGACAGCGCGATCTGGGCGACGACGAAGACCCGGCGGGCCCCGCCCCGCCGTGATGCACGGCCGCCGGCCGATTCCCTCAGCACCGCGGACGGCTCCACCCGTGAAGCGGACAGGGCCGGCACGAGCCCGAACACCATCAGCGAGCCACCGCATGCCGACAGGGTGAACAGGAGCACACGGGCATCCAGGCCGAGATCCATGGGGCCGCCCAGCGGCGACACGGCCTGCAGCGAGGTCAGCCCGCGCATGAGCCAGGGAGTCAGGCACAGGCCCAGCGTTCCGCCGAGGCCCGCCAGCAGCGCGCTCTCCATGAGGTGCTGCCGCAAGAGACGCCATCGCCCGGCCCCGAGCGCGGAGCGGATGGCCATCTCCTGGCGCCGATCGGCGGCGCGGGCGAGCAGGAGGCCGGCGATGTTGGCGCACGCGATGGCCAGCACCAGCACCACCACCCCCATCACGATTCCGAGGAACGCCCCGACCAGGCCCCGGAACTGGGGGTGCACGCCGAACGAGGAGATCACCGCGATGCCGAAGGCCTCGTTCTCGGCGGGGTGCTCGGCTTTCAGCGCGGCGCCCAGCGATTCCATCTCCGCGGCGGCTTGCTGCACCGTGGTGCCGCTCTTCAGGCGGCCGATCACGCGGAGCCAGCCCATGCCACGTGACTCCAGCGCAGGCCATCCGGGCAGGGCGGCGCCCGACATCATCACGGGGACGAACAGGTCGGGAGCCATCCCCACCTCCGTGCCGAGATACGACCGTCCCGTGATGCCCACCACCTGGAAGGGATGCCCATTGATGGTCAGGCTCCTTCCCACCAGAGACGGATCCGACCCGAAACGGCGGGTCCAGAGACCGTGGCTCACCACCACGACGGGGTGGGAGCCCGGGGTCCTGTCCTCCAGCGGCAGGAATCCGCGCCCCAGAGCCATGGGCACGCCCAGCACCTGGAAGTAGTTCCCCGTGACGACCTTCCCGTACAGGCGCTCCGTCTGCTCTCCGTCGCTGAGGTGGAATGCCGTGAAGTAGTAGGCCGTCAGCCCCGAGAAGGAACGGTTGCGGTCCCGAACGTCCACGAAGTTGGGATAGGAGAAGCGGTTGTAGTTCTCATCCTGAGGGATCTTGCGGAACAGGCCGACCAGGTCGTCCGGGTCGGCAACCGCGGGGCCCTTGAGCAGCGCGGCGTTGACGAAGCTGAACACCGCCGCGTTGGCCCCGATGCCGAGCGCCAGGGAGAGGACCGCCACCAGGGTGAAGCCGGGCCGGTCCATCATCCGGCGCAGCGCGTGACGCAGGTCCAGCGGCAGCGCGCGCATCATCCGACCTCGACGGTCTCTTCCACCACGCGTCCGTCGAACAGCTGCACGGTGCGATCGGCGTGGCGGGAGAAGCGCGGGTCGTGCGTGACCATGCAGATGGTGGCGCCGCCGCGGTGCAGCTCGCGCAGCAGCTCCATGACCGCCTCGCCGTTGCGCGAGTCGAGGTTCCCCGTGGGCTCGTCGGCCAGCAGGATCTGCGGCGAACCCACCAGGGCGCGGGCCACGGCCACGCGCTGCTGCTGGCCTCCGGAGAGCTGCCCGGGCAGGTGGCGCCCGCGGTGGGCCATGCTCACGCGTTCCAGCGCCTCGTTCACGCGCAGGGCGCGCTCGGCGCTCTTCATCCCGCGGTAGGTGAGCGGCAGCTCGACATTCTCGAACACGGTCAGGTCGCCGATGAGGTTGAAGCTCTGGAAGATGAACCCGATGTCGCGGTTGCGCGCCCGCGCGCGGGCCGCCAGGTCCAGCTCGTGCACGGCGTGGCCGTTCAGCAGGTACGACCCTTCGGTGGGCGAGTCGAGCAGGCCCAGGATGGAGAGCAGGGTCGACTTGCCGCATCCGGATGGCCCCGCGATGGAGATGTACTCGCCGGCCTTGATCTCCAGGTGGACGCCCGACAGGGCGTGCGTTTCCACATCCTCGGTGTAGAAGACCTTGCTGAGCCCTTCGAGCCGGATCAAGGGCGTTTCTGACGCGGTCATCGTGTCGCGCTCCTTGGGTGCATGGGTTTCAGTTCAGGCGGACGCGATCGAAGGCGTCCCACGCCGACATGTCGGAAAGAATCACTACGTCTCCCTCGTTCAATCCCTCGACCACCTCGATGGCGTTCACCGAGCTGCGCCCCAGCTTCACCTGCACGCGGGACGCCTCCGTCCCGCCGCCCGCCAGGCGGAAGAGCCCCACGGTGGCGTGCTCCTGCCCGAACGTGGGCCGCCCCACGTAGAGCACGTCGTCCAGCTTCTCCAGCTCGATGGTGCCGTCCACGCTCAGGTCGGGGCGGGCCCCGCGAGGCAGATCTCCCTGCAGCGCCACGTCCACCGTGACCGTGCCGTTCTGCACGGCCGGATCGATGCGCGTGACGCGGCCCGCCACCACGCCATTGCGCGTGTCGATGGAGGCGGTCTGCCCGATCTGCACGTCGCGCGCCTGGGTCTCGGCGATGCGCACCTCGGCCTTGAGGCGGCCCGGCTCGGCCACGCGCGCCAGGTTGGTGCCGGGCACGACGCGCTGGCCCACCTCCACCGGCACCTGCTGCAGCACGCCATGCGTGCCGGCTTTCAGGTGCAGCGCTTCCACGTGGTGCCGGCGCAGCTGCCAGGCGTCGCGCAGTCTCTCCACGCGCGCCCGTTGCACCGCGACCTGCGCCTCAGTGGCCTGCTCGCTGATCTCGAGGCGCTGCTGCTCGATGGCGGCCCGGGCCGCAAGGTCCTCGGCGCGCACGCGCGACAACTTGAGCTGCAGCTCGGCGACGAGGCCGTCGCGCGCCAGCGCCTCGTCCGCCTCGGCCTGCAGCCTGGCCTGCTGGTGCTCGGCGCGCACGGTGGTCACCATGGACTGCTGCGTGAGAAGCTGGCTGCGCAGCTGGACGCTCAGGTTGACCGCCTCGGCCTCGGCGGCCTTCAGCTCGGACTCGGCTTCGCGCGCCGTCAGCTCCAGCTCGGGGTTGCTCAGCACGAGCAGCACCGTGTCGGGGTCCACCACGGTGCCGGGAAGGGCAAGGATCTTCTCCACGCGCCCCTCGGTGGCCGCGGGGATCCACTGGATCACCTCGGGAACGAGGGTCCCCGGGCCACGGACCTGCCGCAGCATCGGGCCCCGCTTCACCGTGTCCTTCCAGATCGAGGAGGCAGCCACTCCCGGCGCAGCCGGCTCGAGCCTCGAGAGCCCGAGGCTGATCAGCGCGATCGCCCCCAGCGCGCTGCCGGCGTAGATGGCCCGCCGGACGCGCTTCCGATGGGGCGGGATGTTCCTCTGGATGTCCATGAATCCCCCTGTCGGGGTATGACATGAACAAGACTCGTGCCAGCCTTTCGAGGGGCGCGGAGCGGGGGCGGGGCCGTGCGGGTGTTCACTTCCGGGATCCGCCATCCCGGATCCGGACACGTGCATAGTGGCGCGCAGATTGTGCCTGGGCAGGAATGGGCCCCGAATTCAACAAGGGCCTGGTCCGTTTCAACACCCGACGCCTCCGAAAAGGCCTGAAAACACCCCCCTCACGAGCGAGGAACAATCTCCGCGCCACGATGGGACACGTGGTAGCCTCACGCCGTGGCGCGCGAGCCGAGGTGGAGGGGGTGGGCCGGAGCAGCCCACGACGTGTCTCTGGGCTGGGTGGCCGGCGCCATTCTGGGGGGCGCCGTCGCGGCCGTCCTCCTGTTCCAGGCGGCCCCCTCGCGCGAGGTGGCCGGCCAGGTGGGCCAGGTGGTCTTCAACTGGCTCGGGCGCGTCGTTCTCGTGCTCATGCTGGTGGGACTCATCTCCCGCTTCCTCCTGGATCGTCCCGGCGCCGGAGGTGAGGCGCCGCGGCGGACCGGCTCACTCGACCTCTGGCTCACCGCGGCCGCCTGCGCCGCCGCCGCCGTGCTGGCCCTGTGGATCACGCCCGCCATGGACGAGATCTGGACGACCGCGCCGCACGACCCCGCCGGCTCCGGCCTCATGGGGGCCGACAAGAGCCGCTTCATGCGGCTGCACGGCGTGGGGAACCTCCTCTACCTCACGCTGCTGACCGTCACCACCCTGCTCGTTGCGCGGCGCTCTTTCGCCGGCCGCTGATCGGTCACGACCGGTCGGAGCGGCCCCGATGGTGGCACCCGGATCCAGGCGCTAGCCTTGCCCCATCTCAGTAAACCGTCAACGGGGGAAGGAGGCTCATGATGAGGAATCTCCGCGTGTTGGGGACGTTGGTCCTCGCGCTGGCGGCGCTCGCCCTGCCGGCCAGGGTCCTGGCCGAGGCCGCCAAGGCCGAGGCCTCGGCCAAGGCCGAGGAGGCGAAGAAGGAAGAGAAGAAAGAAGCGACGGCCGAAGAGAAACGGGCGAAGCTGGACGAGATCGCGCAAGCGACCATGGAGAAGCTGTTCACGAAATCGGAGGACGCCAGGGAGCTCTACAACCGCTCCTACGGGTACGCGGTGTTCGACAATTCCAAGGTGTCGTTCGGCATCACCGGTGGCGGTGGCGCCGGTGTCGCCGTTCCCAGGGAAGGCGGGACCCGCACCTACATGAAGATGGGTAGCGGCGGCGTGGGTGTCGGCATCGGGTATCAGGAATACCAGGTGGTGTTCCTGTTCGAGGACAAAGAGCACTTCGACCGCTTCGTGAACGAGGGCTGGTCGGCCGATGCGTCGGCCTCGGCGGTGGGAGGGAAGGCGGGGGCCAGCGCGGCCGGCGCCTTCAGCAACGGCATTGCCCTGTTCAAGCTGGACCCAAAAGGCCTGGCCCTGCAGGCCGATGTCACGGGCACCAAGTACTGGAAGGACAAGAAGCTCAACTCTGAATGAAGCCTGCCTCAGGGGGCCGGCGCTCCCTGAGGGCAGTCCGGCCCCGGAGCCGGATCCGGGGCCCCATACAGCGAGCGCACCACACGCGATCCCGCGGGATCCGGAATCAGGACGAACAGGCTCGCGTGCATGGAGTCGCAGAGATCCGGCCACCGTGGCCCGCCCAGCGCGGCGATGATGGCGGGGATGGTGTTGGAGTGCCCCACCACCAGGACCACCTCGCCGGCGTGCCTGCCCACGGCGGCGGCCACCGCACGGACATGCTCCTCGACCTTCCCCGACTCCACCGGGACCACCTCGGGAGAAAGACCGCGCAGGGAAGCCAGCGGCCCGGCGGTCTCCTGAGTGCGGCGCAGCTGCGTGGTGATGACGGCGCTCACGCCCGCGTCGCGCAGAGCGGCTGCGAGAGACTGCGCGCGCGCGGCGCCGGCCTCGGTGAGTGACGGATCGCCGGCGGGCTGAGCGGCCTTCTCCGCGTGACGCACCAGCAGGACCAGCTTTGGAGAGGAAGCCTCGGCGGCCCACCCGACGTCGCACACCGCCAGAGCGCTCAGACATGCGACGAGCGCCGATCGTCCCATCAGAGCCGCTTTCGGATTCATCTGGGGTACCTCCTCTCTGCAGTTTACCCAGAGTTTGCTTGTCGGACACCTGACTCAGGCGTACGTTCGATACCACATGCCGATCGGTTCCGATGTGGACCCGGGCGGCAGGGCAAGCGGGATTGAGATGTCCGGCCCCGCATTGCCTGCGTCACTCGTTCTGAAAGCCCGCCCCCGCTGCCCCGCGGACGAACAGGCAGGCGACCGCGTCGTCTTCATCCCACGGGCCATTCCACGGCCACAGTGGAGGAGACGCTCGATGAGACGCCTGAAGCTCGCCATGTTCGTGCTGTCCACCGCCTGTTTCGTGCTCCCCGCCGCGTTCGGCGATCCGGCTCCCGCCGAGGCGCCGGCCGGCTTCGACAACCAGCCCAACGGCCTGGTCGACCAGGAGCGATTCGACTTCCTGCGCGAGATCTTCGAGGAACGCGAGACGATCGAGGACGGGCTGGGGCCGGTCTACAACGCACAGGCCTGCGCCGAGTGTCACCAGAGCCCGATCACAGGGGGCGCGAGCCAGATCACCGAATTGCGCGCGGGCCGGTTCGACGGCTCGAGGTTCGTCGAGCATCCCGGCGGGTCGCTCATCAACGACCGCGCCATCGACGCCGGCTATCAGGAGAAGGTGCTGCCGGGCCACGGCGTGAGAGCGCTGCGCTCTTCGCTCAGCATCCTGGGCGACGGCTTCGTCGAGTGCATCGACAGCAACGACCTGGTGGCCATCTCACGCAACCAGCCGTGGTCCATGCGCGGGCAGCTCATCCAGGTGCCGGTTCTGGAGGCGGATGGGGCGCTGAGGGCCGGGCGCTTCGGGTGGAAGAACCAGCACGCCAGCCTGGTGTCGTTCTCCGCGGACGCCTATCTCAACGAGATGGGGATCACCAGCCCGCTCCAGCCCGATGAGAACACCTCCATGGGGCGCCCGGTGGACGACATCGACGGCGTGGAGGACCCGGAGGACGAAGGGGAGGACATCGAGTTCTTCGCGGAGTTCATGCGCGCCACGAAGGTGCCGCCGCGCGACGTCGAGCTGGCGTCCACTCCGAACGCGCAGGCCGGGAGCCGTCTGTTCGATCAGCTGGCCTGCGCGGTCTGCCACGTACGCACGCTCACCACCGCGCCTCCCGGAACGCGGATCAATGGAGGCGCCTTCATCGTGCCTCAGGCGCTGGGGAGCAAGGTGATCCACCCCTTCGGGGACTTCCTGCTGCACGACGTGGGGACCGGAGACGGCATCGTGCAGAACGGCGGCGGGTCCACACGCAACAAGCTGCGCACGGCGCCTCTCTGGGGGCTGCGTGCCCGCAACAGGTTCCTGCACGACGGCAGGGCGCTGACGCTTCAGGAGGCGATCCAGGCTCACCGCGGGGAGGCGTCCACGGCGACGTCCAGGTACTTCAGCCTGACCGACGGCCAGAAGAACCAGCTCCTGACCTTCCTGCGCTCGCTGTAACGGTCTCGGGGGGGGAGAGCAGGCGCCGCGTGCCCGCCGTGAAGGCTGCGGCGGCCAGCAGGCATCCGGCGCCGAAGAGCCACCAGCGAAAGGGCGGAGGGTTCAGCCCCAGAAGGGCCGCACGATAGTCGAGGGTGAACGACAGGAGCACGAGAAGCCCTCCGGCCACCGCGGCCGTCCAGTGGAGGCGTGAGAAGCGCAGCGCAATCCCGCGCGCGCGCACCCGGAGCAGGAAAAGGGCTCCGCCGATCAGCCCGATGCTGATCAGCACCGGGGCCAGCACCGGGCCGATCCACGGCACCGGGATGAGGAAGAGGATGTCCCAGGTCAGCAGCGAAGGAGGCCAGCCGAGGAAGACCCGGAGCCAGATGTAGTAGAAGATGTCCCACACGCCGAACAGAAAGCAGAAGTGCAGGAACCGCTGCCACCGATCGGATCCGCTGAGCCACACCACGGCCCACAGCATCACGAGCGTGGCCAGCTCGCGCCCCACTTCGATGAGCGCCATCCTGTCCGGGATGATCACGATGGGGAAGGAGAACCCACCCGGATAGTACAGGGCCCGCAGGTAGACGACCACCGCCGACTCGACGACGGCCATGGCCACGGCGAACACCGCGAGGCCGGCCAGGCGGCCCCCCTCGCTCATGCTCACGGCAGCAGGGCGTCGGCTTCGACTTCGACCAGCATGTCGGGATCCACCAGGCCGCTCACTTCGACCATGGTGCACGCGGGCCGGATGTCGCGGAACACCTCGCCGTGGGCGCGGCCCGCCTCCTCCCACCGTGTGATGTCGGTGACGAAGAGGCGCGTGCGCACGACGTCGGACAGCGAGGCGCCGGCCTTGCGCAGGGCGGCTTCGATGTTGCGCAGTGCCTGGGCCGTCTGCACGTACATGTCGCCGCGTCCCACCAGGCTTCCATCGGGGCCCAGGGCGGTGGTCCCCGCCACGAAGATGTGCGGGCCCACCTTCACCGCGCGCGAGTAGCCGACGACCGGCTCCCACGGCGCTCCCGAGGAGATGAGACGGCGCTCCATGAGGCCAATGATACGATCCCGCGGTGCCCCCAGGGGCCCGTCCTTGTGTACAATGTGCTCATGCTCGGGAGAAAACAAAAGGAGGAAGGTTCATGAGATCCGGTGTCTGGCTGGTGTCGGCGGCGGTGGCGGCGACGGTCGCGGTGGCGGCGCTCCCCGCGGCTCAGACGCGTCCGATGGGAGATGCAGCGCCCTCCCTGGCGGGGACGAAGTGGGTGGTGACGGTCACTCCTGACGAGAAAGCGAAGGCGGCGGGAGAGAAGGCCTTCGAGGACACGATCATCTTCGAAGGCGAAATGGTCACCATGACCGAATGCAAGAAGGCCGGTTTCAGCGGCTCGAACTACAAGCAGGGGAAGACCAAGGAGGGCGTGACGTTCGAGACGACCCAGGAGAGCGCCACGGAAGGCAAGTCCACCTGGAAGGGTGAGGCGCTGGGTGACTCGATCCGCGGGACGATGAAGTGGAAGAAGAAGGACGGCAAGACCGCCGACTTCACGTTCGAGGGCAAGAAGGGCAGTTGATCTGTTCAACCCTGGCAGTGGAATCTGCGAAGGATGATCCCGCGGCGGGATGACCGCCGCAGATCGAGAGCGACGCAGGGGCGCCGCCGGCCGGGAGTGGTCGAAGGGGCCCTCTGGAGCCTGAGCCGGGTTCACGCGAGCGTTGGCCGCGCGCGCTTTTGCGCGGCCAGCTCGCGTGAGGCGAAGGCGGAAGCGGGAG
>JBOGOC010000046.1:0-5545 GCA_050747525.1 Candidatus Polarisedimenticolia bacterium
CGCACGAGTCGATGGTGCAGACGTTGCCGTCGTCACACGACGCGGGCGGTCCGCCGGCGCACACACCTGAGCCGTTGCAGCTGTCGGCGGTGGTGCAGGCGCTGGCGTCATCGCAAGCGAAGCCTGAGGGCTCGTGGTTGAGCTGGCAGACCCCGGCCAGACAGGTGTCGGGGTTGTCGCAGGACGAATCGCCCGAGTCGCCGCAGGCGAGACCGTTGGCGGCTGGCGCGTCGTTGACGCAGCCTTCCACCGGATCGCAAGAATCGATGGTGCAGACGTTGCCGTCGTCGCACGAGGCAGGCGGTCCGCCGGCGCACACACCTGAGCCGTTGCACGCATCGGCGGTGGTGCAGGCGCTGGCGTCGTCGCAGGCGAAGCCTGCCGGCTCGTGATTGAGCTGACACGCCCCGGCCAGGCAGGTGTCGGGGTTGTCGCAGGTGGAATCCCCGGAGTCGCCGCAAGCGAGGCCGTTGGCGGCCGGCGCGTCGTTGACGCAGCCTCCCACCGGATCGCACGAATCGATGGTGCAGGCGTTGCCGTCGTCACAGGAAAGCGCGGTCCCCGGCTGGCACTGACCCGCGGAGCAGGTCTCGGCGCCGTTGCAGGCGTTGCCATCCTGGCAGGAGTTCGAGTCGTCGGCCGTGTGAGCGCATCCGCTCTGCGGGTCGCAGAAGTCATCCGTGCAGGCGTTGTCATCGTCACACGAGGCAGGAGGTCCGCCGGCGCACACACCCGAGCCGTTGCACGCGTCGGTGGTGGTGCAGGCGCTGGCGTCATCGCAGGCGAAGCCGGCCGGCTCGTGGTTGAGCTCGCACGCCCCCGCCAGGCAGGTGTCGGGGTTGTCGCAGGAGGAATCCCCGGGGTCGCCGCAGGCCAGGCCATTGGCGGCCGGCGCGTCGTTGACGCAGCCTCCCACCGCGTCGCACGAGTCGATCGTGCAGGCGTTGCCGTCGTCGCATCCGAGGGCGGGCCCGCCCACGCAAAGACCCGCCTCGTTGCAGGCGTCGGCCGTGGTGCACGCGCTGCCGTCTTCGCACGATGTCCCGGCCGCCGCGGGCTCGTGGACGCATCCGAGCACGGCGTCGCACGAGTCGATGGTGCAGGGATTGCCGTCGTCGCAGCCGACGGCGGCTCCGGCGCACTGTCCCGACGCGTCGCAGGCATCGGCTGTGGTGCAGGCGCTGGCATCGTCGCAGGTGAAGCCCGAGGGCTCATGGTTGAGCCCGCACGTGCCGTCGAGGCAGCTGTCGGGGTTGTCGCAGGATGTGTCCCCCGGGCTGCCGCAGGCCAGGCCGTTCGCGGCGCCGGCATCGTGCAGGCAGCCGAGCCCCTGGTCGCACGCGTCCACCGTGCAGGGATTGGCGTCGTCGCACGAGGTGGGAGGTCCTGCCGAGCACAGCCCGCTTCCGTCGCAGGTATCCAGGGTTGTGCAGAGGTCGCCGTTCTCGCAGGGTTGTCCGGCAGGCTCGAGGTTCTGCTGGCAGGCGCCGGCCAGACAGGTGTCCGGGTTGTCGCAGGACGTATCGCCAGGGTGGCCGCAAGATACCCCGTTGAGAGCCGCCGCATCGTTCAGGCATCCCGTGATCGGGCTGCATGAGTCGGCCGTGCAGGCGTTGCCGTCGTCGCACGACACGGGCGCGCCCGCGACGCAGGCGCCGCTGACGCAGACATCGCCCGCCGTGCAGGCGTCGCCATCGTCGCAGAGCCCGGGATCCACGATGGTGCCGGGCAGGCTGGAGCTGTTGTTCGTCTGAACGGTGTCCGGAATGTCGCTGGTGACGGAGACGACGTGCGAGAAGGAGACGTTGCCCGAGCAGAAGCCGGCTCGATACGAAATGGAGAAGACGACCTGGCCGGCGGGAGGCATCCCGGCCGCCGAGCACGTGAACTGTCCCGCGGCCGGCGGACTGCAGCTCCATCCGGGGGGCGGCGCGATCGAAAGAAGGGTCATCGGCCCGGGGATGGAGACGGTGAGGCGGGGGTTGAGGGCATCGTTGGGGCCCTGGTTGGTCACCGTCACCGTGTAGGTGATGGTGCCCCCCGTGGCGACCGGTTCCACATCGGCGATCTGCGACACCGCCAGATCGGCGGGCGGGATCGTGCAGTTCCTGCTGATCGACAGAGCGTAGTCCTGGGCCGCCGGGGCGCCGCCCGGCACGCCGGTCACTCTCGCGTAATGTGTGCCGGTGGTCGTGATGCGATGCACCAGCCCTTCCGAAGCGAAGGCGGGGGTGGTGGCGGTCAGTCCGATTCCAGGGATGGGCGCCGGAACCTCGAAGGTTCCGCTGCCATTGACGGACACGAGCACGGTGGTGCCGTCGGTTCCCAGAAGGCTGAGAGTGCCGTTGACGGCGGTGCCATCGCGGTCGGCGTCACAGTCGAGTCCCAGGAAGACAAGGTCTCCTGCGACGGCCTCGAAAGCGAACACATCGGCGTCGGCGCTCGTGGAGATGGCCCCGCGGAAGTATTCATTCGCAGCCGAGTCGGCAGCCCCCGCGGTGTCGTTGGGCTCCGATTCGCCGGTGGCGCTGGCCAGGGGAGGCTGCACGACGGAATAGAGCCGGTACGGCTCCACGACCGTCGACTCGTCCAGAGCGGCCACGCCCACGTAGGCCGCGGCGCCCGGCAGCACGGTGCCGGAGAGGACGGAAGAGAGTCCTCCCGAGCCGAAGGGCGTCGCGCCGTCATCGTCGTCGAACTCCCAGACATTGGCCGAGTCGGTGATGCGCATGTGCGTGTCGGCCGATCCGGATGCGATGGCGTCGAGCATGGAGAAGGCACGCCATCCTGCCGCCGGGCTTCCCATCGTGAAGAAATCCTTGTCGTTCAGGGATATCGAGCCCTGCTTTCCGCATGTCAATGCGTTGGCCCCGGCCGGGGTGTTGTTGTTGCCGGCGGCCTCCTGGTCGCACGACGTGGCCTCGATGGTGAAAGGGGCGCCGGCGGCGGCGAACTCGTCGACCATGGCGTAGAGGGTCTGGCCGGACGTCATCGACTGGCACATGACCTCTTCGGCCGGGGCGGCCGTGCGGTCGGCGGCCGAGGTGCAACTGGTCACGGTGACCTGCGTGGGGAAGGTCGATGTCGGGCAGGTGCCGGCCATGTACAGCACCGCGTCGCCGCCCGTGTATCCGGTCACGCGCAGCGAGTACTTGCCGGCGGCCGGGGCCGTGAACGAATAGAGGACATCCCTGCCGGGAGCGGTCGAGACGAAGTTGCCGAGCTGCCCCTGGCTGGTGAAGCAGGACGAGCCCGTGAGGCGGTAATCATCGAGGGCGTCGACGGTGGTCCCCGCCACCGGCGTGTTGAGGCTGAGCGGAACGGGACTGGCGCAGCTGTCGTTCGCCGGCGGAAGAAGCTGGCGGACGGCGAGCTGGATCTTGGCGGGGCTGGGGGTCCCCGCCCCCGCGGTCCCCACCACGATGTAGTACGGGATTCCCGCCGTCAGAATGGCCGACGCCGACGAGCGGCTCGTCCCGCCGGAGCAGGCCGCGTCGTTGTCGTTGCAGGCGATGGTGGTGAAGGGCCCGCCGCATGAAGCGGCCGTGAAGATCCCCACCACCGTGTCGGTGGCGGTGGTGCCGGGAGCCGAGAGCTGGCAGCTCGAGATGGTGTAGGTGGCCGTCGTCGAGGGAGTGAACGTGTACCAGGCCGTGTGCGAGGCGGCCGCGCAGAACGTTGGGTCGCCCGTGGCCGTGGCCGAGGCGACGTCGACGGTGGTGGTCAGATAGGGGAACGGTCCCGCCGCAGGGATCGGGATGCCGGCCGAGCAGTCGTCGTTGCCCGGAGGGCCCGCCAGGGTCCCGTCGGCGATCACGAAGTACTCGTCACCCGGGTTGATGGGAGAGTCCGAGGCGATGCCGGTGGTGGGGGCGGCCGTGGGACCCCCGCCGCGCGACGTGTAAAGGCCGGAGAGAGCGCTCGACTGCGCGATCCGGGCGGTGGCGGCCGACGGAACGACGTCCCCCGCGCCGTACGACAGCTGCACGGTGGCGATGGTGCTGCTGAAGAGGCCCGCGGTGTTCTGCAGCCACACGTAGCGCGCGGGGTTCAGCGACGCGAGGGGCGGATCGGGAGTCCCGCCCGTGTCGCCGTCGAACACCTGCGCCGTGTAGGTGCGCAGCGTCCCGCCGGAATGGAAGTTCCCCAGCACCACGGGTCGCCAGCCGGTGGCCGTGCCGATGGGGAAGTTGCGGGAGCCGACATTGGTGGCGCTGTCGACCTGGAGCCCCAGCGGGCCATCGACGTAGCTGCCGGCCGATCCCGCGGGGGTGGTGACGGCCGTTCCCAGCGTCGGCATGTCGGACGGAGTCGTGTGCCACAGACCGGCCGTCAGGGTCAGGGCGGAGGCGATGGCGAGCGGACCGCCCGAGAGGGTGACGCCGTGGGTGTTTGCGATGGTGACGGCGCTCACCGTGCGGGATGCAGGGATCTCGAACCCTGTCGTGCGCGCCGCTCCCTCCTGCAGGTAGAGCGCCTGAACGCCGGCCGACCCGGGGTTGAACGAAGGAGCGACATCATAGCTGCCGCCGGGAGCGGTCTGTCCCGTCGATCCGATCTGGGTGATGGCCGCCGTGGCCCCGCCGTGACCCAGCGTGACCCGGTCGCTGTTGACGAGCGTCCCGCGCAGCAGGTTCGCGCGCAGTGTCGTGAAGGGGTTGGCCGTGATGGTCACCCCCGAGGGGTTGTCGATGATCAGGCCGTCCAGGGGAGCCGTGACGATCCCCGTCCCTGACCACGTCTGCGCGGCCGCGCCGGCGAAGTGGAGGCGCGCGCCGCTCGCCGTGCCCGTCAGGATGCCGTCGTTGACCAGGTCTCCCAGCAGCTGGAGCGTGAAGGCTGGGAGCGTCAAGGTGGTGCCGGGTTGAAGCGTGACACCGAGGCCGGTGACCGGCCCGGTGATCACCTGCAGGGAATGCCCGGCGGACGTGCTGGTGAGAGTCAGGTTCGGGAACACGGTGGGGACGGTGCCGCTGACGGCCGCCATGGTGAAAGCCTTGGCCGATCCGGAGGAGGCATCTCCGAAGATCAGGGTGCCCCCCGTCAGCACGCTGGTCCCCACACCCGCGCGGTAGTCGCGCGGCCCGGTGGCAGCCGTACTGGCCAGCCTCGCCACGATCGCGCCGCCCGACATGATGAAGCTGGTCGAAGACGAAGTCCCCAGGTCGAAGCTGGCCAGGGTGGTGGAGCTGTTGCCGGCCGTGTTCACGGTCACCGTGCCGCCGGTCTGGACGTAGGTCACGGTGGTCCCGGCGCTGCTCACGCCGAAGCGGCCCGCCACGTTGATGGCGCCGCCTTCGATGGTCACCCGGCTGAGGCTGTTGAACCCCATCGAGTTCCCGCTCGCCGTGCCGATGTTGAGCGTGCCGGCCGACACGCGCAGCTGGCCCGACAGGGTGGCCGAACCGGCCTGGCCGTTCACGGTGAAGCTGGGGTTGTCGAGCCACACCCCCGCGCTGGAGGAGATCGAGTACGCCGCGCTGGTGAACAGGTTGCTGGCGTACGTGGCGGTCCCCGACAGCCTCAGGGTCCCCACGTGCGGGAT
>JBOGOC010000047.1:0-47831 GCA_050747525.1 Candidatus Polarisedimenticolia bacterium
GGGACCGGTGCGCCGGTGTCGTCGAGCACGCGCCCGCGCACCCCCGCGGTGGACGGCGTCTGTGCCACCGCGTCGGCAAGCGAGGCAATGCAAACGCACACGCCCCAGAGCGAGGCGCGAAGTCCCCCGGTTCTCATCAGAAGTACCAGCGCAGGCCCAGCTGGACGATGTAGCCGCTCAGGTCGATCTCTCCCGCCTGAACGATCATCAGGCCCCGCGGCTCGACGAGAGCCGCGTCATAGCACGCGTCGACCAGGTTGTTGCCGTCGATGTCCCTTATCTCGCCCTTTGTACAGCGAAAGCGCAGCCCGTCGGGATCCGCCGGGTTCCTCGTGTTGGGAGCGTTTCCCAAATTGTTGAACACCCGCAGGGAGCCATCCGGGTGGTACAGAGCCGTGGGCCAGTACTCGAAGTTCACCTGGTCTTCGGGACCCGTGTGGCCGAGGGAGGCGACCCCTCCAGGGCCGACCGCAGTTCCTTCGCCCGAGAACGCCAGGGCGAAGGTGCTCTGGTAGAAGACGTAGCGCGCGTCGGCGACCAGCCCGACCCGATCGGAGAGCGCGTATTCCAGGCCGACCGACAGGTGCCATTCCCACGAATCCTCGACCTCGAAGCTCAGTGAATAGAGATCCAGGGCCGGCTGCAGCCCGTCGTCCACGAACCTGTCCTCGAAGAACTGGGGCGTGATGTTGGTCCCCGCCTCGTTGCGCATCCTCTTCACGTGCAGGCTGTCGATGGTGCGGTTCACCCCGAACAGCTCGTCGGCGGGCTGGAATTCCAGGAAGACCTTTCCCACCCCGGCGCCTATGAACGGATTCAGGGCGCTGTCCTTGCGGAACCGCATCAACCCGGTGAGCGACACGGGGATCTGCGTCATCTCGCCTGCCGTGAAAGGCTCCGAGATGTCACGGGACATCGCGATTGTCAGATTGAACGGATCGCCGACGTTGCTTCCGGGGAAGCTCTCCTCCCGGTAGACGTCCACGGATCCCACGTTGCCCTTGTAGTACCCGGTCTCCAGCTGCAGCGTGAACGACCCGGTCAGGCCGAAGCCCACGTGCAGGCCGGCCTGGATGGTGTCGTCCAGGGTCAGCTCGCGGCTCACGAAGTCGTCGGGGCGAGGGTCGTTCGCCAGGCTGGCGTTGTTCTCCACGGCGTCGGCGGTGGTGTGGTACCCGATCGTCCCGCCGACGAACCACAGGCGTCGGACGTCCTTGGCCTGGGCGCCCGTCGCGGAGAAAAAGACCAGGGCCGCCAGGACCACAACCCTTCCGCCGCGCATCATTTCGCCCGTCATGTCAGAACAGGATCGAGGCGCCGATCTCGAAGCGCCTTCCGAATCGCCGCGACCCTTCCTGGATGCCGCGCTGGTCGCGGTCCACCTCGCGCAGCACCAGCTCGTCGCGGTTCAGCAGGTTCTCGCCGGCCAGGAAGGCGGTCATCTGCATCCCCGCCGCCGTGAAGCGCTTCTCCACGCGCCCGTCGATGGTGAGCTGCGACTCGTTGCGCTGGTCGTTGAGCTTGCCGGTCACCGAGAAGACGCGCTGCGGCGTGAGCAATGCATGGTCGTCGTAGTCCTCGGTGTTGGCGACGAAGGTGTAAGGGAGCCCCGACGCCCAGGTGAGCGTCCCCCCCACCAGGATCTCGTGCGGCAGATGCGCCACCGCCTGGTACTTGAAGATGTGGCGCTGGTCGTAGCTCAGGTAGCCGGCTACCTTGTCGCTCACAGCCGGGTCGTTCCCCACCACGCTGGAGAACGACTCGGCCTCCCCTTCCGCCGTGGACCATGTGTACGACCCCTGCATCTGCCAGTTCCGGTGCAGTCTCTTCTTCAGGGTCAGCTCCCAGGCCTGGTAACGGGAAGAGTTGAAGTTCCCCACGCGCAGCACCTGATTGAAGTAAGGATTGAGCGTGTACAGATCCGGCGCGCCGTTGGGCAGGATCGCCGACACCACCGTTCCACCTGACTGGGCGTACGCGATGGTCCCGAACCTGTCCATCTCGAGCTGACCGCCGTCGCCGCAGACGTCGGAGGGATCCACGCCGTAGACCTCCCGGAAGCCGGGGCAGGTGATGTGGTTCATGTCCTGGTCCTGCAGGAGGTTCTCGCCGTTGCGATTGACATAGGTCACCCCGACCGACCATTCGGGCGCCAGTTCGCGCTCGAACCCTGCCGTCCACTCGTCGGTGTAGGGCGTGCGCAGGTTGCGGTCGGTCTGGGGCACGCTGAACGACCCGCTCACCGGAAGCGAGAGCTCTCCGGGCCGCGCGTAGTCGCTGGGCGGGTCCGACAGCCAGGTTGCCGTCCACGAGGTCGGCTTCTGGTCGGTGACCACCGCTCCCAGGAAGAGTCGATCGTGGTAGCGGCCGTAGGTGCCGAACACCTTCGTCCTGCCGTCCCCCCACGGGTCCCACGACACGCTCAGGCGCGGCGAGAGATTGGTGTTGTCGATGGTGAAGCTCTGCGAGGCCCGCTCCGAAGGGACTGTGTAGGGGTCCACCAGGATTATCTGCCGTTCCGCTCCGTTGATGTCGATCCGGCCATCATGATTGACGTCGAAGTCCAGGGCGGGAGATCCGGCGAGAGGAACGAACGGCGTGCTCAGGACGCCATTGACCCTCCCCGGCGTGTGCGAGCAGTTGTAGCCGGCATCGAGGGCCGCCTGACACACGGTCTCGTAGCGGCGCATGGCTTCCCGCGTCTCGGCATGGGGATCGAAGCTCCTGTAGCCGAAGGAAGTGGCCGACTCCCAGTCGAGCCGGGCGCCCAGGTTCAGGGTCAGGTTCGGCCGGATCTTCCAGGAGTCCTGCGCGTACCACCCCATGTTGAAGCTGTCGGCCGCGAGGTCGCGCTGCACCGGATCGTAGACCTGAAGGGTGAGGACCCGCTCGGGCGACCCCGAACGGGTCGGCGAGCAGGGAGGCTCTGTCGTGTTGCACGTGGTGTCGATGATCACGGGGTTCACGACGAGGTCCTCGACGTACGTCTCCGACTCGAAGAGGAAGCCGCTCTTGAAGCCGTGCTGCCCCAGCCGATCCTCCAGGGTGTAGGAGAAATCGGCTTTCACCGTGGCCCGGGCGAGATCCACCCCGTTGCGCACGTTGTAGGCGCCGTCTTCCGTCTGGTCGTAGTCGTCGGTCTCGGGGATCTGCACCCGGTTCAGCCGCCTCAGCCCGTCCTCCTCGCAGTTCAGGCTCGTGCAGGGGAGCCTGGCATAGAGGATCCCGTTGTCGTCCTGGGCCCGCTCCGTCTCTATCGGACTGTCGCTCCCGAAGACCGGATCGATCTCGACGCGGGAATCCAGGTACGAGAAAACCACCTGCATCAGGAGATCGGGGGACAGGATGGCCGTCCACGTGAGCTGCGGGAGGGTCCCGTCGTTGGTGAGCATGTAGTCGGCCTCAGGGTCGATCGTCTCTCCGATGTAGTTGCCCAGATACTCCGCCGGCCCCTGGTTGATCTGGAAGGTCAGCTTGTGCGCGCTGGAGGCCTGCCACGTCAGCTTCGCGAAATTGCGCCAGCCCTTGATGGTCTTGAGAGCTGCCGTCCGGTCCTCGAAGATCTCCGGCACCTCCTCGTCGAAGCGCTCCAGGGCCACGAAGTACCAGAGGTGATCCTTCAGCACCGGGCCTCCCAGGGTGGCGTAGAGGTTGGAGTCGGTGAAGTGGATGGGCTCCTCGTCCTTGCGGCCCGCTCCGGTCCCGTCCAGGAACTGGGAGCGGTAGAAGAACTTGAACGACCCGGAGGTGTTGTTCCCCCCCGACTTGGTGATGACGTTGGCGAAACCGCCGTCGGCGCGGCCGTACTCGGCCGTGGCACCGGCCGTGATGATCTCCAGCTCCTCCACGGTCTCGAGGTTGACGCTCTGGCCGGTGTGGCCGGACAGCGGATCGTTGATGTTGGTGCCGTCCAGGCGGAGCTGCAGCCCCGTGTCGCGGGCGCCGCGCACGTTCACGTTGCCGTCGCCGTCCGGGTCGGTCACCCCCGGCGCGAGCGTGAGCAGGTCCTCGAACGACCGCCCCACCAGCGGCAGCCCTTCGATGAACTCGGCGCTGAACGATGTCTGGCTCACGGTGCTGGCCGTGTCCACCGTCTCGCCGCGGGCTTCCACCTTCACCGTCTCCTGAAGCTCCGCGGTCGTCTTCAGCGTGAGGTCCAGACGGGTCTCCTTGCCGACCTTCAGCTCCAGAGGGCCCGCCTCCACCGTGGCGTAGGAGGGGACCGAGGCCGTCAGCAGGTAGTCCCGGGCGGGAGGAAGGGTGGCGAACCGGTAGACCCCCTCCAGATCGGTGATGGCGGAGCGGGCCCCCGACGGCGCCGAGGCCGTGGTCAGCTTCATGATGACGCCCGGAACGGGAGAGCCGGTGTCGTCCAGCACACGTCCGCGCAGCCCGGCCGTGGACGGCGTCTGCGCCGTGGCGGCGGTGAGCGTCGCGGCGGCCGCCAGCAGCAGGCAGAGGATGCGCTTCAGAAATACCATCGCAGCCCCACCTGGACCGAGTACCCGCTCAGGTCGATCTCACCGCCCTGGACGATCATCTGCCCCTGCGGCGTGCCGAGTGTGTTGCTGTAGCAGGCGTCCAGCTGGCCGTTTCCGTCGATGTCCACGATCTGACCGGGGCCGTACTCACCCTCCCCTCCGACGGGCGTGCAGACGAAGCGCTTCCCGTCCAGATCCCCCGGGATTCTCGGGTTCGGAGCGACCCCCATTGGGTTGTTGTTGAACATCCTCACCGAGCCATCCGGATGGAAGAGCTCCGCGGGCCAGTAGTCGAAGGTCACCTGATCCTCGGGCCCCGTCTTGCCGAGAGAGACGATGAGCGGGGTGCCGATGGTGAGGGGGTTGCCGCCCAGCGTCAGGCTGAAGGCGCTCTGATAATAAAGGTAGCGCACTTCACCCACCAGACCGACCCGGTCGCTCAGGGCGTATTCCATGCCGACCGACAGGTGCCACTCCCAGGAGTCCTCCAGGTCGTAGCTCAGGGAAAAGGTGGAGAGCGCCGGCTGAACGCCGTCGTCCACGAACCTGTCCTCATAGAACTGGGGCGTCAGGTTCGTCCCCTGCTCGTTGAACATCCTCTTGACGCGCAGGGAGTCGATGGTCCGGTTCACGGCATACAGGTCCTCGCCGGGCTGGAACTCCATGAAGACCTTTCCCACGCCCGCCCCCACAAACGGATTGAGGGCGCTGTCCTTGCGGAATCTCATCAGGCCCGTGAGCATCACGGGGATCTGCGTCATCTCGCCGGCCGTGAAAGGCTCGGAGAACTCCCGGGTGATGACGGTGGTCAGGTTGAATGGATCGCCCACGTTGCTTCCCGGATAGCGCTCCGTCCTGTACACGTCCACGGATCCCACGTTGCCCTGGTAGTACCCGGTCTCCAGCTGCAGCGTGAGCGAACCGGTCAGGCCGAAGCCGACCTGCAGGCCAGCCTGGACGGTGTCGTCCAGGGTCAGCTCGCGGCTCACGAAATCGTCGGGGCGGGGGTCGTTCCCCAGGCTGGCGTTGTTCTCCACCGCGTCCTGGGTGGTGTGGTAGGCCAGCGTCCCGCCCGCAAACCACTTTCCCTTCACGTCTTTGGCCCCGGCAGGGGGGGCCGCCAGACAGGCCGCCGCCCCCAGGGCAAGAATCGGCCCGATCTGTCGGCTCCAGTGCATCAAGTCGGCTCCGGGATGGGTGGCGGATTTCGGCCTAACTGTACGCGCAATCGGCCCAAAAGGGTACAGCCGGAATGGCCCGGATCCCGGGCCCGGGGGGGGTCAGGGGTCCAGGTCGGCGATCGACCCGATGACGGCGTCGGGCCTGTAATCCGAGGCGGCCAGCTCGGCCGGGTCGAACACCCCCGTCCGTACCAGCACGGAGCGGCACCCCGCCTGCGCCGCCCCTGCGGCGTCGTTGACCAGGCTGTCCCCCACGCTCACCACGTCTTCCGCGGGGACGCCCAGCTCCTCAAGCGCCAGCCTGTAGAAGTCCTCCGAGGGCTTCCCCACGACCCGCGCCGTCATGCCCGAGGCGTATTCCAGCGCCGCGACGAAGGCCCCGGCATCCATCAGCAGGCCGCGGGACCCGGCGTTCCAGTAGGGGTTCTTCTGCAGGGCGATGAGGCGCGCGCCGTTTCTGAGCCCGAGGAACGCCTGGTTGAGCCGCTCGAAGGTGAAGCCGGCCCCCAGGTCCCCCACCACGATGAAGGGCGCGGAGCCGTGGTCTTCCAGCACTCCGTCGAAGTCCTCCTTGCTGGCCTCGGGGACGAGCAGCATGGCGCGCGGATCGCCGGAGGAGACGATGGCCCGCCGCGCCAGGGACGAGGGCGCGACGATCTCCTCGGGGGACACCTGGATGCCGGCCGCGCACAGCACGTCGGCGATGACGCGCCGCGGCCGGCGCGTGGTGTTGGTGGAGAGCCTGAAGGGGATGCCGCGCCCGCGCAGCCGATCGATCGCCGCCGCGGCGCCCGGGATGGCCTCGTCGCCGTAGAGGAGCGTTCCGTCGATGTCCACCAGGGCGCCACGGAAGCCCGGTGTCATCGGCGCGTCTCCTAGAAGGGATGCTCGGCGGAGGCGGTGGCCACCGTCGTGATGTAGACCGTGCTCAGATCGGCGAAGCTGTCCGGCTCGAAACGTGTGCGTGACAGGGTGAGGTCCCAGGTTGCGTGCAGCGTCCCGTCCTCGCGCGACACCTGCTGGTGCATCGACCACCCGGGCGCTTCGCGCTGCCAGGAGTCTTCGGGCAGATCGACAGCCAGCGAGCCCCTCAGCGTCACCTCGTAGCGCACCGAGCGAGGGTAATCGTACACCACCGGCTCGCGCCGCTCCTCCAGGGCCACCCTGGGCAGCACGCCGTCGGCTCCGGCGAAGAGGCGCGCCCGCATGGCGGGGACCGACTCGGCATCGGCCGACAGGGTCACCGTCTCCACGAACGCTCCGTCCTCGGTTTCCACGACGGCATCGTACCCCGTCACGCGCGCGCCCGGCCATCCCGCGGCGGCCTCCTGCTCGGCCCCGGCTCGGCGGACGGATGCCGACGCCCGCGCGGCGGCGCGCGCCAGCACGGCGGGCTGACCCATCAGGCGCGAGGTCACGGTCACGTCCAGCGCCCCGTCGTCCCGCAGGCCCGCCTCGGCGGTGCGCTCGATGCGGTGAGAGGCCGCGTCGCCGGCGGGCAGCGTCACCAGGCGGCCGGCGCGCCCCGCGACCACCAGCCCACGCTTACCCGCCAGCGCCGCGGAGAGCGATCCCACGGACAGATCGGTGTGCGTCGTGTCCACCACCAGCAGCGGGCCGAGGGCCCCGCCGTCCACGATCGCGCCCGCGAAGTGCGCGGGGAGCGCGGCGCCCGACGGCAACGGCACCGCGACGACGTAATGATCGAAGCCCCACGCCGGGACGTCCTCCGACAGCGTGTCGGCCTGCGAGGCGTGCACCAGCAGCGGGTAGGAGCGGATCCCGGCGGACGCCAGCAGGGCCCGCAGCAGCGTCCCCATGTCCTTGCAGTCTCCGTGGCCCTCGGCCATCGTCCCCGCGGCCGGACGGGGCAGCAGGCTCGCTCCCACGCCAGGGCGCGGAGGCACGTAGCGGATGTTGTCGCGCACCCAGCGCGCCGCCTCCTGGATCTGTGCCATCTCGGCGTTGCCGCCCGCGGACGGCATCACCTCGCGCGCCAGCGCCTCCACCTCGGGCGTGACGGCGGCGGCGCCTTTGGAGAGCTCATCGTACCAGGCGGAGAAGGTGCTCCAGTCGGGAACCGCCGGCGTGGCCACACCGGTCCCCTCCGGCGGAATCATGTTCACGGCCAGCTGGGGCGCCCTCACGGCGGGCGCCTCGCCCAGCGGCACGCGGCTGGGGGCGGGGAGATTCTGGATCCGCCACACGCGGGTGTCTCCACTGGACTCGGGCTCGGCGCCGGGATTCCTCACCCAGGTGTGACGCACGTTCCATCCTTCCGGCACCGTCAGCTCCAGGCGCGCCTCGCGCACCGGCGCGTCCTCGAAGAAGCGCTTGCTGAGGGTCAGCAGGTTGGGACGGACCGAGGTCTCGAACTCGAAGAAGACGATGCTGCCGCGGCGCAGCCCCTGCATCTGCACGGTGCGCAGGCGCTGGTCGGTCAGGGTGGACTCCTCCACCTCGACGTCCACCGGCGTCAGCCCGCCGCTGCCGGGCGACTGCCCCGGCTTGAGGTGCCAGGCGCGCGCGGTCTCCACGACGGCGTCCTTGTTGAAGGGGAACTGGTACTCGAGACGGCGCTGCGTGGAGGACAGGATCTGCGTGGCGAAGCGCTGCCGGATCCTGAAGGTGCCGTCGGGCTGCACGGCCACGCGCTCTTCGCTCAGGAGCATGTAGATGGAATCGCCGACGTCGAGGGAGCCGGCCTCGGGGGCCGAGGCCGCGATCTCATGGGCCCAGTCGGGAAGCCGGGCCGCCGACAGATCCGGAGCGGCCAGCAGAAGGCACGCCGCTGCCATGAACTTGAGAATCCGGGAGTGAATCCGAGCCGACATCCGTTGTTGCGCGTCCTGGGGGTGAGTCCGTGACTGCAACAATAGTACGGGAATCAGCCCCCCGCCAGCTCGGGTTAAGCCCCGGTGACGAAAGCGGGGGCAGCCTGTGAGACAGGCTGCCCCCGAACGTTACGTCAGCGTGACTGGACCTTGTACTTGGGCCGCGCCGGCTTCTTCGCCGGCTCCTTGCCGAGCTTCTCCATGACGTAGGCGATACCGCGCTCGAGCTGCGGGTCCTTGCCCGCGGCCACGAGGTGGGGCGCGTTCTCCACCTCGATGTCGGGGTCCACGCCGTGGTTCTCGACCACCCAGTCACCCTTGGCGGGGTCCCACATGCCGAAGTCGGGCATGGTGATCGCCCCGCCATCGACCAGCGGGAGGAACCGGCTGATCCCCACCAGGCCTCCCCACGTCCGCTTGCCGATCACGGGGCCCAGCCCCGCCATGCGGAAGTAGTAGGGGAAGGCGTCTCCGCCCGACCCCGCGTACTCGTTCACCAGGATGCACTTGGGGCCGTCCACCGCCGTGCCCGGCGTGCGGAAGTCGTTGCCGTCGCGGTTCGACCAGTAGACCATGGTGGTCCGGCGCAGGCGCTCCACGAAGAAGTCGGGGATGAAGCCGCCGCCGTTGAACCGCTCGTCCACGATGATCCCCTCCTTGTGGACTTGCGGGTAGTACTGGCGCGTGAACTGCTGGATCCCGCCGATGGCGGTGTTGGGGACGTGGATGTAGGCGATGCGCCCGCCGGTGGCCTCGTCCACCTTGCGGCGGTTGGCCTCCACCCAGTCGTCGTAGCGAAGCGAGGTGTCGTTGCCGACCGGCGTCACCGTGTAGGTGCGCGGCGACTTGTCCGACGGGCTCGAGCCCACGGTGATGCGCGTCTGGCGGCCGTCGGTCCCCACGAACGCGGCGAAGACGTTCTCGGGAGCGCGCACCGGACGACCGTTCACCTCCAGCAGGTAGTCCCCTTCCTTGACCAGCACGCCGGGCTCGTTCAGCGGCGCGGCCGTGCCCGAGTTCCAGTCCCGCTTGGCGTAGATCTTCGAGAACCGGTAGAGGCCCGACTTGGCGTCCAGCTCGAGGTCGGCTCCCAGCAGCCCCACGCCCGTGCGCGCCACGCGGGGCGTGTCGCCGCCCCCCACGTACGCGTGCGAGGTGGCCAGCTCGCCCTGCAGCTCGCCCAGGATGTAGTTCAGGTCGGTGCGGTGCGCGACGTAGGGAAGAAGCTGGCGGTAACGCTCGCCCATCGCTTTCCAGTTCAGCCCGCCCATGCCCGGGTCGTAGTAGAAGTCACGCTCCAGGCGCCAGGCTTCCTCGTACATCTGACGCCACTCCTTGTGCGGGTCGACCAGCGCCATGAGCTCCCCGGCCTTCTCGACCTTGCCGTCGCCCGACTTCTTGCCCTCCTTCACCTCGATGATGCCGACGGTGTCGCGCGACTTGTAGAACAGCTTCCCGCCGTCCTTGGACAACGCGTAGCGCGGCTCCACGCCGGAGATGATCTCCTGGTCCTTGCGCTCCTTCAGGTCGAACATGCGGATCGAGGCGGCCGGCGCGCCCCCGTCCCCGTCGTCGCCCGTGGCGGACTGCGGCGGCTGCTTGATGTAGATCACCTTCCCATCGGGCGCCGACAGGCCCTGGTAGCGGCCCGGGGGGACCGGCAGCTGCGCCAGGCGGGACCCGATGCGGTCCAGGTGGATCACCACCGGCTCGGGCTTCTTCTCCGCGGCATCGTCCTTCCCCTTGTCCCCGTCCTTGCCGTCGTCCTTCTTCTTCGCGTCCCCATCCTTCTTGTCCTCCCCGGCCGACTCCTCGTCGCTCTCCGGGGCCACCGGCGAAGGCAGGTCTTCGCGCAGCGGCAGGGCGTAGATGCGGTCGGTGTCGGGGAAGTGCATGTTCAGCTCGAAGGCCGCGAACTGCGGATGCAGCGTGCGGCGCGACAGGAAGTAGAGGTACTTCCCGCCGGCGTCGAACACCGGGCCGTAGTCGTCGGTCATCCCGTCGGAGACCGGGGTCACCTTGCCGGTGTCGAGCGAGTAGAGCATCACGCGGCTGAAGTTGTTGCGCTCCGGCCGCGACCAGGTGATCCAGGCGGAGTCGGGAGCCCAGCGATAGTCGAAGATCTCGCCATCCTGGCCCGTGTCGATCTTCGTTGTCTTTCCGGTCTCCACGTCGACCCACCACAGGGTCATCGTCTTGTCCGAGAAGACCAGCTTGCGGCTGTCGGGAGACCAGACGGGCGCGTACCGGAACGTGGAGCCGCCTTTGGTCACCTGCCGATCGGGGGTGAGGCCGTCGCTGCCGATGACGTGCAGCTCGTACTCACCGCTGGCGTCCGACAGGTAGGCGATCCACTTGCCGTCGGGGGACCACGACGGGTCCCTCTCGCGCGCCCCCGGAGTGGCGGTCAGCAGGCGCACGTCCCCCTTTTCCGCCGGCACCGAGAACAGCTCGCCGCGGGCCTCGATGACGGCCCGCTTCCCCGACGGGGACAGGTCGAAGTTGTTCGTCCAGGAGGCCACGTTGCGCATCTGGGCGCGCGTGGCCGGCTTGTCGTCCGGGACCAGGATGCTCAGCTTGACCGGCTTCTCGGACGGCAGGTCCATGACGTGCAGGTACCCGCCGTACTCGAACACGATCGAGTCGCCCCCCATGCTGGGCCACTTCACGTCGTACTCGTCGAAGCGCGTCACCTGGCGGTGCGCCTTCTTGTCCAGGTCGTAGGCCCAGAGGTTGACCGTGGGCCCGCCGCGGTCGGTGCTGTAATAGATGGTGCGCCCGTGCCACATGGGCCACTCGTCGGCCCCCGCCCAGTCGGTGATCTTCTCGGAGGTGTGCTTCTTCAAGTCGTAGATCCAGATCTCCGGCGCGTTGCCACCCTTGTAGCGCTTCCAGCTGCGGTTGTCGTAGGTGGGCGTGATGAAGGCGAGGCTCGAGCCGTCGGGCGAGAAGCTGGCGTAGCCGCCCTCGGGCAGCTCCAGCACGGTCTCGAACCCACCCTTGGCCGGGACGCTGTAGAACCTGTCGAACCGCTGGATGAACGCGGCGCGCGCCGAGCGCAGCAGGATCGACGCGCCGTCGGGATACCACTCGGCCACCTCGTCGTCGTCGGGATGCCAGGTCAGGCGCGCCGGCTCGCCCCCTTCCACCGGCACGACGAAGGCGTCCACGTTGCCGTCGTACTGGGCGGTGAAGGCGACCGATCGGCCGTCGGGGGACAGCTTGGGGAACCGCTCCAGCCCCTCGTGGCTCGTCAGCCGCGCGGCCAGGCCGCCCTCGCGCGGGACCGTCCACAGATCCCCCGCGTAGATGAAGACGATGCGGCCACCGCCGATGTCGGGCTGCCGCAGGAGGCGGCATTCCTCCAGGGCGAAGGCAGTGGTACCGGCGGCGAAGAAAGTGATGAGGATGAGGATGCCCCGCAGGCTGGACATCCGGGCGAGACGACGGCTCATGGTCGGGACCTCCGGAATGGGTCGGGAAAGACACAGCGACGCGCCATCATACGATGACCGCGGCCCGAAGGTTCAGGACGGATCGATATCCAGCCCCACCGAGCGCATCAGCTCCAGCGCGTTGCTCTTTCTGACGACGCCGGGGCGCATCAGGTAATCGAAAAAAATCCTCCCCTGCTCGAGGTGATCCTCGAAGTGCACGCAGTCCGCCCGGGGGCCCAGGGCCTCGGCGATGTGCGCCAGGGCCAGGTCGTGGGTGGTGACCATCCCGATGGCGCCGCGGGCGACCAGACCCTTGACCACCGCCTCCGCGCCGATGCGCCGGTCGTGCGAGTTGGTGCCGTGCAGCATCTCGTCCAGCAGGAAAAGGACCGGGAGCCCGCCGCGCGTCAGGTCCATGATCTGCCGCAGGCGCGTGATCTCGGCGTAGAAGCGCGAGGTGCCGTCCTGAAGCGAGTCCTGCGTGCGCATGGAGGCGCCCAGCGACAGAGGCGAGAGGCTCATGGACGCGGCCCGCACCGGACCTCCGGCCATCGCCAGCACCGTGTTCACCCCCACCGTGCGCAGCAGCGTGCTCTTGCCCGACATGTTCGAGCCGGTCACGATGAGGACCGCCGGCGCGGTTCCGCCCAGAGCGACGTCGTTGGGGACGCAGCGCTCCTTCGGGATGAGCGGGTGGCCCATCGCGCGCCCGACCAGCATGGCCTCCCCCTCGACGAGCCGCGGGAAGGGATCCGCGGGGTTCTCGTAGGCATAGGACGCCAGCGCGCACAGCCCTTCGAACTCCCCCACCGCGCGCAGCCACCCTGCCACGGCCGGGCCCGACACCGCGCGCCAGCGCTCCAGCGCGTACGCGATCTGCGTGGTCCACAGAAGAGCCGCGGCGATGGGGCCGAAGAGCTGGTTGCGACGCGCGTCGAGCCGCTCCATCAGCGCGTGCACGCGCGCGATGCGGCGCGACGGAGGCACGCCCTGCGTCTCGAGGGCCGCGCGCAGCGCGAGCAGCTGCGGCGACGTGACCGGCTCGGCCTCGATGCGAGCCAGCACCTGCGCCAGCAGCGCCAGGTCCCTCGCCGCGGTGGCCGCCTTGCCCACGACGTGAAGCACACGGTTGCGCTGCGACAGCGCGAACCCCGCCTGCACCAGACCGGCCAGCACGAGGGGCGCCGCCCCGGTCATGCCGGCGGCCCACGCGGCGGCCGAGGCGATGGTGACCGCCGAGAGGGCAGCCCCGGCGCGAGGGACCCACGCCGAGGTCAGCATGGCAGGCTCCGTCCCCCAGGCCGCCAGCTCCTCGGGATGGACCCCCGCGCGCACGTCGGCCCCCAGCAGCGCCAGCTCCTCGCGCAGATCCAGGCGCGGCGCCAGCTCGCGCACGGCCTCCTGGCGCAGCGGGACCTCGCGCGGCGGCGCGGGGGCCTTCAGCCACGAGGCCAGCGCCTCCTCCCCCGCACGCGTGCGCGCGGTGCACAGCAGCTCGAACAGCGAGCCGCTGCCGAACAGGTCCAGGTCGACCGCATACAGATGATGAGGGTCCTGGAAGCGGCTCCCCGGCTCGCCCGCCCCCGCCCAGCGGTGATCCAGGCGCGCCAGGCCACGCGCGTAGAACTCCGCCGCCCGCAGCAGGCGGCGCCTCGCCCGGATGACCCGATCGTGCACCACGGCCAGCGCGGCGAACACCGCCGCCGGCGCCAGCAGCCACCAGCCGGAGAGCATCCCCTGCCCGAAGGCCAGCCAGGCCACGACCGCCGCGGCGGCCGCCACCGCCAGCCGCGCTCCCGAGAGGCGCACCTCGATCCGGTCGAGCCGAGCGGCTTCGTGCAGACGCGCCTGCCGGCGCGCCGTGTAGGTCTCTCGTGGATCCGTGGGAGAGGAGGTCATCCCCGGGCTTTCGCGATGTCCTCGATGATGGCGCGGGCCGCCCGAGCCGGGTCGTCCGCGCGCGTGATCGGGCGCCCCACCACCAGGTAGTCGGCCCCCATGGCGATGGCCTCGCCGGGCGTGGCCGATCGCTTGTGGTCGTCGGTCGTGGCCCCCGCCGGGCGCACGCCGGGGCTGACGATCAGCAGATCGGGATGCGCCTGCCGCACCAGGCGGATGGTGGGCCCCGACGCGATCGCCCCGTCGCACCCGGCATCCACCATGCGGCGGCAGCGCTTCAGGATGTAGTCGTCGAAGCCCCCCTCGCCTCCCAGACTACGGAAGTCGGCTTCCCCCATGCTGGACAGGAAGGTCACGAACAGCAGCTTGGGCCGGTCGGCCCTCCCTCGCCCCTCCAGGGCCGCGCGCACGGTCGGCTCGTCGGCGCTGGCGCTCAGGGTGAGCAGCTCCACGCCCAGGGACGCGGCCACGCTCACGCTGCGCCGGATCGTCTCGGGGATGTCTCCCGGCAGCTTCACGTCCAGGAACACCCTGGCCCGCGGCGTCAGCTCGGACAGCAGCTCGCGCAGGCCTCCGGCCAGCGTCAGCTCCAGCCCCAGCTTGTAGAAGGACACCACCCCGTCCAGCCCCCGCACCAGCGCCCGCGCTTCGTCGTTGGTGGGAACATCCAGCGCCACGATGAGACGACCTGCCGCGTCGTTCGTAATCATGATGCCGTGCAGGATATCAGCCGGGGCTGTCCGACGGGTATACTGGCCCCCTTCCACTCACCGGCCGGAGGTGCCCTATGTCGCTCAGGCAAGTCATCGCCGAGGATCTGAAGGCGGCCATGAAGTCGCAGTCGAAGAACCGCCTGGAGGTGCTGCGCATGGCGCGCGCCCGCATGCAGGAAGCCGAAGTGGCGCTGCGCGCGGAGATGGGCCGCGACTACGAGCTGTCCGACGAGGAATCGATCAAGGTGCTCGCCGCCTATGCCAAGCAGCGGCGCGACTCCATCGAAGCCTACCGCAAGGCGGGCCGGGAGGACCTGGCGGCCCAGGAAGAAGCCGAGCTGGCCATCGTTCAGGAGTACCTGCCCAAGCAGCTCGGAGAAGACGAAGTCCGCGCCATCGTCAAGGAGGCCATCGACTCCACGGGAGCCACGTCGCCCAGGCAGATGGGAGCCGTCATGAAGGCCGTGATGCCGAAGGTGCAGGGAGCAGCCGACGGCAAGCTGATCAGCAGGATCGTCAACGAGATGCTCTCGGGGAGAACCTCATGAAGCACCGCACCTTCACGCTGGCCGCCGCGCTCGCCGTCGCCGTGGTGGCACCGGCTGTGGCGGCCCCGGCCGCCGGCAGCCGCCCGTCGAAGCAGTACACCATCGAGCAGTTCATGACCACCACCAACCTGCGTGGCGCGTCGTTCTCCAAGGACGAGAGCCGCATCCTCCTGTCGTCGGACAAGACCGGCGTCTTCAACGTGTGGACGGTTCCGGTGGCGGGCGGAGAGCCGACCCCCGTCACGCAATCCACCACCGACTCCACCTACGCCGTGGCCTACTTCAAGAACGACGACCGCGTGCTCTACCGGCGCGACCAGGGGGGCAACGAGAACGACCATCTCTACGTGAAGGGATCCGACGGCGCGGAGCGCGACCTCACGCCGGGCGACAAGCTGAAGGCGGCCTTCCACGGCTTCTCGCGCGACGGCAAGTCGTTCTGGGTCTCCACCAACGAGCGCGACCCGAAGTTCTTCGACCTGTACCGGTACGACGCCACCAGCTACGAGCGGTCGCGCGTGTTCCAGAACGACCAGGCGTACGAGATCGGCGTCATCTCGGGTGACGGCCGCTGGATCGCCCTGCAGAAGCCCGATGGGAACGCCAACGACGACATCTACCTGCACGACACCCGTGACGCCTCCACCAAGCTGATCTCCAAGCACACCGGGCGCGCCCGCTACGACGCCGCCGACTTCGACGCTGACGCGAAGCACCTGTACTACCTGACCAACGACGGGTCGGAGTTCATCCGCGTGCGCCGCCACAACCTGGCCACCGGCGCGGCCGAGGACGTCGAGCGCGCCGACTGGGACATCCTGTACACCACCTTCTCCGAGAACGGCCGCTACCGCGTCACGGGCATCAACGCCGACGGCACCACCGTGATCAAGCTGTACGAGCATGCCACCGGCAAGGAGATCCCGCTCCCCCGCCTGCCCGATGGAGAGATCACCTCCGTCGGGATATCGCCCTCCGAGACCCGCATGGTCTTCTACGTGAACGGCGACCGCTCTCCCTCCAACCTCTACGTGCTGACCCTGGGCGCCGACATGGGGGTGAAGCGGCTCACCAGCTCGCTCAGCCCCGACATCGACCCCGAGGACTTGGTGGAAGCCCAGGTGGTCCGCTTCAAATCGTCCGACGGCATGTCCATCCCCAACATCATGTACAAGCCGCACCAGGCCACTCCGGCCACCAAGGCCCCGGCCCTGGTGTGGGTGCACGGCGGCCCCGGCGGCCAGACGCGCCGAGGCTACAGCGCGCTCATCCAGTACCTGGTCAACCACGGCTACGTGGTGCTGGGGATCAACAACCGCGGCAGCAGCGGTTACGGCCAGAGCTTCTACGTGGCCGACGACCGCAAGCACGGCAAGGAGCCGCTGCGGGACTGCGTCGAAGCCAAGGCCCACCTGTCGAGCCTGCCCTACGTCGACCCGCAGCGTATCGGGATCATCGGAGGCAGCTACGGCGGCTACATGGTGCTGGCCGCCCTGGCCTACCACCCCGACGTCTTCAACGCAGGCGTCGACCTGTTCGGCGTGTCCAACTGGGTGCGCACGCTGGAGAGCATCCCGCCGTACTGGGAGTCGTTCCGCACCGCGCTCTACGAAGAGATCGGGGACCCCGCGAAGGAAAAGGAGATGCTGAAGGAAATCTCGCCGCTGTTCCACGCCGACAAGATCCGCAAGCCCCTGATGGTCCTGCAGGGCGCCAACGATCCGCGCGTCATCAAGCCCGAGTCCGACGACATCGTGGCCGCGGTGAAGAAGAACAACGTGCCGGTGGAGTACGTCGTCTTCGACGACGAAGGGCACGGCTTCACCAAGAAGAAGAACCAGATCGACGGTTACGGGGCGATGCTGAAGTTCCTGGACGAGCACCTGAAGGGCACGGCGGCGGCGGGCGCGGAGGCGGCCGGGTCGAACTGAACGCTGCCCCCTGAACGCATCACCGGTCTGTGCACCCAGACGCTCGACGTGTGTCCAACATGCAGATGATCGTTGATAGCCGGCCAGTGACGTGGAGTTGGCAATGAAACGCCTAACTGTATTGCTGCTCTGCCTCATCACCTCGAGCGCCTCGTTCCCGGGCGAGCGCGGCTACGAGGCGGGAGACGTCCAACACAGAGTGGTGATGGGGCCCGATGAAGATGGAGACCTGCTCGTCTCCGTCAAGGTCGAGGTCACGAACACCACCGACGAGGACATGGACGTGGATCTCGAGCTTCAGGGCTGTGACCGCGACGGATTCGAGCTCGTGGAGCTCGATCTGTCCGGGAAGGTGAGCGCGAGGTCGTCGAAGGTGATCACCGACACGGACTACATCAGCGCCGAGGTCTTGGAGCGGATCGATCACTGGAACGTCGAATAGGGCTCACGCACGTCCCCGCTTCCTGGTGACACGCATCTTCGCGGCTGCTTTCGCTCCCGTCTTCCGACGGGACACCCTTGAGCGAAGTACCACTCATGCCCCTCGGGATCGGTCACGCCATAGCGCCGATGACCGTACTCGGTGTCGGTGGGCTCCTCGAGGATGCGTGCACCAGCCTTCCGCGCGCGCTGGAAGTGTCTGTCGCTCTGCGTGGCCTGGCCACGTCCTCGCCGAGCTTCAGCTCCCTGGCTCCCCCACGTGCCAGCAGACGCCTGCCGGGTCGATGAAGGTGAGCTCCCGGCCCCAGGGCTCCTCCTTCGGTGGACGGATGCGGAACCCGGGGTATTTCTTCTCCAGATCCTTCTGCGAGACCACCCGCCACCATGCGTCCAGATCCGGCACGTTGAGCCTGATCATGAAATTGGCCGCGAACTCTTTGCTGTCGAATTTCTGAAGGATGAACTGCGCGTCTCCGCTGCGGAAGCCCGCGTAGCCGCCACTTTCCCAGACCTCCTCAAAGCCGAGGTCGGCGAACAGGGCACGACTGGCGTCGTAGTCCTTCCCGCTCGGGACGAACGGGAGGAGCGACGACGCGCGGAGCTCGGTCATGATGAACCTCACTTCTTCAGGAGCTCGCGAACCCGCTCGATCGGGATCCCCTCGGCGCTCCCGGAACTCGACGTCACGCTGGTCGCCCGGAACAGCGAGTTGTACACGGCTTCCTCTGTCGCCTCGAGCGCCGCCTGGAACAACGGCGACACAGCGTCGCCCGCAGGGGTCTGTCCCGCCTGCGCCCCTCGCGCAGTCGAGAATGCGATGGCGTAGTCGCCGCTCCCGTGGCTGAACGAAGATCCCGTCCGTCCCAGCCCGAACACCGCCCGGGCGGCGAGCCTCTCGAGTCCTCGGGCATCGAGCGGGGCGTCCGTGGCGACGACGACCATGCAGGAGCCATCCGCGGAGGCCCTCTCCTGTCCCGGTGGCTGCAGCGACCGGAAGATGGGCACCCCGGCGATGGTCAGGTTCCCGCCGAAGTTGGACTGCACCAGGACACCCACCACGTGCCCCCCGGGAACGACCCGCGACGACGTGCCGATCCCCCCCTTCCATCCGAAGGCCACGGTTCCGGTCCCCGCGCCGACGCTCCCCTCGGCGACCGGCCCCTCCTTCGCGCCGGCGATAGCATCCAGCACGTGCTGACGGGTCACGTGCAGGCCCCGGATGTCGTTCAGGCGTCCGTCGTTGGTCTCCCCGACCAGGGCGTTCACGGACCGGACCATCTCGTTGCCCGGCTGCGCCAGCGTGTACCGCACCACCGCGTCCATCGCCACACCCACGCTCAGCGTGTTGGTGAGCACGATGGGAGTCTCGATCGTCCCCAGCTCCTGGACCTGCGTGGACCCCGCCAGCTTCCCGAAGGCGTTTCCGACGAACACCGCGCCCGCCACCCTGTCCTGGAACAGGTTCCCTCCATGAGGGAGGACGGCGGTCACGCCCGTCCGGATGTTCTGTCCGACGATCACCGTCGTGTGCCCGACGCGCACCCCGGTCACATCCGTGATGGCATTGAGCGGGCCGGGCGGGTACACGCCGGGCGCCACCCCCATGTCGCGCGAGCGAGCACGCTCCTGAGACAGGACCGACCCGCCAGCCCACATGCAACACATGAGGATGACCAGGGGAGCGGCTCTCATCGATCGCTTCAGCTCGCAGGCATGAAGCGTTGCCGGACCGACGGCCTGCTGAGCACCAGCAACGTGAGGACACCCAGGACGGTGCCGAACGGAAAGGCCACGCAGGACAGAGCTGCCATGACCATGCAGAACATGTAGCGGCGTCGTCGGGCCAGGCATCTGCCCGCCCAGGCCAGGAGCACTGAAAACGTCAGTCCACCGAGAATGAAGGCTGTTCCAAACACGACGAAGAGCCAGCCGAACAGCCGAGGGATTCCGTCCTGGTTGTCGGGCTCGAGCCGGCCGGAGACCATGGCAAGGCCCAGAGCAACATGAAGAATCGGGAACAGAGAGAACAGGCCGCAGAGACCGGCGACGACGTAGTGAAACACGGCCAGGAGATCAAGTTGCTGCTCATCCTGCTGTTCTGACGGCATCATCGTTTCATTGCTTGTGCTTCGCGACGGCCCGCTGAATTGAAGGCCAGATCATGGCCTGCGCCACGATGACCTGCTTGCCGTTGAACGTGACCGCGGGAGACCCATAGAGCCTGTAGCCGAGCGCGAGCGCCTCGCTGACGCGGTGACAGAAAACGGCATCGTCCGGTCCCGTCAGAATACGATAAGTCGGTAAGCCGCTGGGGGGGGCGTCGGTGGAGCGTCGCTTTGCCATAGTCCGGGTAATTAGGCACGATCAACGGCTGAATGCAAGCCTTCCGGTCCGGCTAGACCTCGCCGTCGAGTGCCATCAGGCCGCGCCGCAGAGCTTCGTCGAACCGTTGCTCGAGATGCTGGTTGGAGTGGTGCCTGTGTCTTCAACGGTGTCATGGAGAAGCGCGGCAACAAGCACCTTCACGTCTGTGATACCGCCGACATTGGCGACGAGGTCCGCGACTTCGAGGGGGTGGTTGATGTAGGGGGAGGCAGCCTTTCCCTTGCGCCGCTGGTGCCGATGCTTCACAGCGGAAAACCGGGCAGCCTGCAGGAGAAGCGCTACATTGTCGCTCACGCCGTTTATCCCGTAACATCACGGCCGATAGGGCACGTCGGAGCGAGGCGCGTCGGGCGCCTGCTCGTCCAGAGACTGGCGGTACCGCACGCACCCGCGGAGGAACTCGGGCCACGAAGGGACCGTCGGCACCGGGTCGGTCCTTTCCGGAAGCAGACCCCAGAGCGCCGGGTGATGCCAGCACAGCTCGTGCCCGGAGCTGTCCCGATGCGCCCGGATCCCCGCTCGCAGCCTCCGCACCTCTTCCAGCAGCTCATCCCTGGTCATCGACTCCAGGTCATCGTCCACGACATCTCCGTCAGGCACCGGCCTGCAGTACCCCGGTTCAACGGGCGATCGTCACGCGCAGGAAGGTTGCCGGAATGGAGGTTCCATCCTTGCTCTGATTCCGGCTCGTGAACAGATCCACCAGCTCTTTCTGGAGATCGGCGGCCCGGCCGTTCTTCTCTGCGGCCTCGAAGGCATTCATGGTCGGCCCGTAGTACTTGCGGAATTCATCCACGAACGCCGACGGTGTGCCGCGATAGTTGAAGGTGAAGGTGTCGCGCGCGAAGGAAATCTTCTCCGCGGGGATCCCCGCGGCGCCGAAGCGCTCGGTCACATGGCTCTCCACTCCCCAGGTCATGGGGCTCACGAACCCCTCCGGGGGCGGGGGCGTGTAGCTCGCGCTGATCCTCAGAATCTGCGCCACGAGCGTCGGATCGTTGGGGATCCAGTTCCCCATGACGATGCGCCCCCCCGGTTTGGTGACGCGCACCATCTCCTTGGCCACATCGAACGGCTTCGGAGCGAACATCGCCCCGAAGATGCTGACGACCAGGTCGAACGCCCGGTCCGGCACCTCCGGCATGCTGGACGCGTCCCCCTCCTGGAATCGGAGGTTCGCCAGGCCCTGCGCCTCGGCCCGCTTCCTGCCGGCCTCCACCAGGTTGAGCGCGATGTCGACCCCCAGCACGTCCGCCCCCAGCTTCGCCGCCGGCAGCGCCGTGGTCCCATCGCCGCATCCGAGATCCAGGACCTGAAGCCCCCTGGTGATCCCGATGCGCCGCACGAGATCCTCCCCGCTTTCGCGCATCGTCTCGGCGATGCGCGTGAAGTCGCCCTTCTCCCAGAGTGCCTTGTTCGGATTCATCATCCCTCCCATGATGTCATCGCTGCCGTTCCCAGCAGAGATGCTTTGCATCGTCCGTTCCGCCGTCTATCAGCGGCTTGTAGTCGAAGCCTTGGAAGCGCTGCTCGAGCTGGTCCCAGACGCCGTCCATGCCGTCCGCCTCCGTCGGGAAGGAGCACCCACCACTTTCCCCCTCGAACACCAGCCATTCGTCGGGGAGCCTTGGACCATCCGAGGTGGTCACGTACCAGATGCGGAGCACGTCCTCCCAGCGGATCGCCTCCCGCTTTCTCTTCGAATGCTCGCACACGATCTCGTCTCTGGTCACCAGGACCTTGTACCCGGAGGAAAGGTGAGGCTTGGGAAGCCAGGGCTCGACAACGGCGATCAGCCCGCACAAGCCGAAGAATCCCGTCATGACCCAGCCGAGAGACTCGCCGTCGACGATCATGAGAACGCCGATGACCGTGAACACGGCGGACACCACCAGGGTGAAGAGCCGGCCCGCACTCCATCGTGCTGTACGCGTGACCTTCGGCGGGGTAGTACCAGACACGGCGAATCCTACGTCTAACCGCTCACTTCTGTCAGGCCTTGCCCCAGCCGGGCAATTGGCTGGCTTGCTTCACCCAACCGGCGAGTTGAGCTTCGTCGAGCTGATCGTCCTCGCGGATATCGAGGTAGCGCACCTCCTTGTGCTTGGACTCGCCGGGGGGGACAGGACGCAGCGACGTGCCGCGGAAGAAAGCCACCTTGACGTAGTTCGTGAAGCAATGGAAGTCGAGGAACCAGCCCCGGCCCTCCATGCCATAGAAGGGCGAGTTCCACCTCACGGCCTTGCGCACGTTTGGCACGTTGTGCACGATGAGCGCGTCCAGGCGGCGCCCGACGTCGCGTTTCCAGCCCGGCATGGCCGCGATGTAGGCCTGCACGGGGGCCTCGCCGTCGGCCTTCGCGATCTGAGGGTTGCCGCCTGCGAGGAGTGCCGGCTTCGCGACTTTGCGAGGCTGAGACTTCGATGCCGTCTTGCGCGGCATGGCCGCCTTGGCGGCGGCCTTCTTTGCGACCTTCGCCGGCTCCTTCTTAGCCATGCTGAATTCACGCTCCCACGAAAGCGCTTCTCGGTGAGGAAATGGCGAACCCCAACAGGGGGTGGATGTACTCTACGACATCGCCCTCATGCTCTTCGAATACAGCACTGTTTTTGTGTTTGATATCAAATCCCAAGAGGGGCATGAGCTTGTCGCCACCAGTTTGACTCTCGTAAACCTGCAGCTACTTCCATCTCCAGGTGCATAAGCGACCGATCTCTTCGCACAACTCTTCGCTGAACTGTGGATATCGCTGCCTCGCCCTTTGAGTCGCGAGGTCGCCCAACTGTTGCAGTGATGTCGAGCTCCACGAGTCAGGCAGGTCGGTCAACACATCGAGGAGGATGTCAAGTTCCAGCTTTAACTCCGGCGCCTCATCACCCACGAGCCGAACAAGTTCCTCGTCGTCCGTCCCCGGCCACGGATCTTTTCGTCTGCCAAGGCTCAAGTACGCCTCCAACGTCTCCGCGAGTGTGGGTCTATGGGTCATCTGCCTGCCCAACGCAGAACGTCACCTTGAGGCGGGCCGATGTGAGCCCAGCCAGGAGTGCTTCCTCCTTCGCGGTGAGCTTGGCTTCGTACAGCATCGGTTGCCCAACTCCTCGTGGGGCCTAACGCCCACGCCCACGCGCAGCGGGCGGTAATTAAGACTCGGCTAGGGGCGCGGAGGCGGCTGGTTCGCCTGCACCTGGCCCTTCACGTTCACGATCCGCTGGCTCACCCAGCCTCGTAGACCGGCAAAGTGTGCGGATACGGCCTCACCGCTGCCGAAGCCAGCGTACGGATCCTCCGCCAGCGCCAGGGCGACGACCGCCTCCGCGCCGTCGAGAAACCCGTGGAGCGCCGCTTCGGAGAGCGGGCCATCGAGGAGGCCTGTCATGATCGCGTTGTACTGCGTGCGAAACGCCGGGTGGTTCAGGATCACGCGCTGGTATTCCGTCTGACTGATCCCCTTCCGTGCCTTCTTGGCGTAGATATTTGCCGTGATGTCGGTGATCGCGGCGTCCAGGTCCCACATCAGATACAGCCGTTTGCGCTCGGGGAAGAGGTTCGTATTGAAGTCGATGTGCCGGAAGTTCTTGCCGTGGGTGAACAGCGCGTCGCCGTTCGAGGAGAAAGCATCGACGGCCCCCTGCGTCAGCATGCTCGACATGTCGATGACGTTCGGAAGATCGGTCGCCAGCGTGGCGTCGTCCGGTGTGGGACATGCCCGAGCCTGCTTGGTGCCGACCGTGAAGGGGGCATAGCAGAGCGCCGTCCACGTCGGGCCGTGGGGCAGGTCGCCGTCCTCGAGCTCGAAGGACCCGGCGCCGAGATCATCGATCTCGTAGAGCCACGACTGTCTCACCCCCTCCGCAGTGGTTCCCCTGGGCAGTGCACGGTTGCGGAGGAACTGGCTGTCCCGCTCCTCCACGTTGATGTACACGCCGATGTACTGGCCGTTGATGAAGAGACGCACCCAGGCCGCAAGACCGGCATGGTAGTCGCTCGGGTAGAAACCCGTTCCGGTGGCCATTTCGTGCAGATTCCAGGCCAGGCCCTCGGAGATGGGATCGGTGTCGGCGCCGTTCTCGAGGCTCAGCTTGGTCAGATCGCGCCACCGCTGCCCGCCGACGAACTCGTTGATGTCCACCTTGTACGCGACCTTGATCGGGTCGGCCTCGGACGGCAGAGCACGGCTCGACTTGCGGCGCACGGAGACGAGCAGCTTGGTGTCCTCCTCTCCAACGGCCCAGAAGAGCGCGGGCACCTCGATTTCGTTCGTGGTGTCGTGGCGGATGGTGTCCCAGTCAGCCTGCGCTATCTCCAGGTTGAGGTCGAGCATCTGGAACGGGTTGAAGACATCCACCCAGGTCTGCGCCTGAGCGGGCACGGAAGCGGAAAGACCGAGCGAGATGAACAGAATCGTCAGATAGCGCATACTCCATCTCCCTTCTCAACGCGTCGCCGAGGCGACACACTGCGCCTAGTTGCCGACAGAACCTCAAAGTTGCCCTGAGAGTTGCGCGTCGCTTGATTTCAATAATGAACCACCATCGGAAGATCGGGCTGAAGGTCCTTGGTGACACCCTGCGTGCCGTTGTCGAGTGTCACGTCGAGCAGCCACTGCCCGCCTACGTCGAACTTCGCAAGCCCATGTCCGGAGATGTAGGAGGCAGCCGGCGGCAAGCCGTCCGCACCGGGGGCGACGACGCGCAGTCCGGTGAGCCGTCGCGCCCCATTGGGATGCAGGAAGATCGCCCCCTTGGCAGGGTCCCGCGCAAGAGCCTCGTTCTCCTTCTCATGCGTGCTCTCGGCATGAGACGAGATGGAGAGCGAGACGGCCTGGAAGGCATCCCTCGGCGTCAGCATCTCGATGAAGGTCCCCTTCTCCATCCAATCGGCGGAAATCCGCCAGGTCGGGAAGGGGAACTCCTTCGGTGTCGCAGGTGTGCGTTCGAAGACGATGCCGATCGGAGAGTGCCCGGTCTCGCGCCAGGCCGACTTCTTGCGGAACTTCTCGGCGCCGGCCTGCAAAGCCGGCGAGACCGGGACGGTCGGGTCGGGATAGATGAGCTCCAGGAAGCCGTTGAGAAGCTCGACCGTCACCGACGCCGTCCCCTGGCCGTCATGCCGGTTGACCGTGGGGGCGACGCGAAACCCTGCCTTCTCGAAGGCCGTGCGCTCCTGCGCTCCCGTCTTGACCACGATCCAGGCGTGGCTCAGCTTGAGTGGTGGCGCGTCAGTCGCGAAAACCAAGCCGGCGGCCGCGGCCAACAGCGCTGCGCATGGCAACATGCCCCTCATCTGTCACTCCTCAGTTCGCAGGACATTCTACACCCTCATCCGGGGCTTCCATCCACGACAACACAGCACTCCACACAGGAGATGGCTTCCCCGTGGTCACGTCGCGGAGGGCGTGGTCGGCGTCCGGGAATCGAATCACCGTATGACATGCTGCCGCATCGGGCGGCAACGCCTTCAGCACTTTGACGGTGGCGAAGACTGGAACACTTTGGTCTCGATCACCGAGAATCCAAAGAGTTGGGACCCGCATGGCCATCAGAACCGGCCATGGGTCGTACCCGGGCTCTCCATCGAACGCGCTCACAAGCCTCTCGATCTCCTCACGATCGGTGATTTGCGGTGGACGGTGTCCGTCACCCGTGAGGTCACTGTAGAACTGCTCGACGCCGGTCGAGACGGCGGCTCCCGAGAGGATGACCTGGAAGCGAGGTGCCCGGTCGAGGGACTCGGTCGCGAGAGGGATGATCCAGCTAGCCTGGCTTGCGCCGAAAAAGCCTGCTTGGGCCGGGTCGATCTCGGGTTCTTCCCGCAACCGCGACAGGGCAGCTGCGGCGTCCGCGGCCAGAATGCGCAGAGTCGCCTCTGCGCCCACACTCCGGCTCCTCGGATACTCCCCGCCTGACTCGCCGACACCTCGCTTGTCATACGCGAGAACGGCGAAGCCTTCCCAGACCAGGCGTCGCACGTCACCCATGAGATGCTCGCGCGTGAGCGGGCCGGAACCGTGCACCATCACCATTCCGGTCAATGGTGCGGACCGCCATCGCGGCAACGACAGGGTCGCGCTGAGGATGACGCCGTCCGGAGCGACGACGTCGAGCGACCGATGGCGCATGTAGAGCGGACGTGACGGGTGAAACACGGCCGCGCCCGCCATGACTGCGACGGCCACCAGGCCTGCCGCGAGTCGGTAGCTCATTTGAGCCGCTTTCGTTTCCTGGCCGACCTGGAAGCGGAAGCCAGCAGTCCCTTCAGAGCTCCCTTCGAAAAGTAGCGCCCGTCCGACACCACGGCGGCAATCCTTCGTGTGTGCCTGATGTCATCGAGCGGGTTGGCTTCGAGCAGCACCAGGTCAGCGAGCTTTCCCGCTTCGATCGTGCCGAGATCTTTCTCTCTCTCCATGAAGCGCGCCGGAGCGATGGTCGCCGCCTGCAAGGCCTCCAGCGGCGTCAGGCCGGCTTCGGCCAGCAAGGCGAGCTCGTCGTGGAGACTGAAGCCGGGCACGACATGGATCTGCGTCGCGTCCGTCCCCGCCAGGAGCTTCACGCCGGCACGGTGCATCGCGCCGATGATCTTCAGATGGGTGGGAAAGATCCTTTTCATCTCCGCCATTCTCTGCGGCATGGAGACGCGCGCGCTTTTCAGCTCCGCCCATTCAGCCTGTAACGTCCGCGGAACGTATTTCAGACGCGGGTCCCTGGCATACTCCTTACGGTCATGAAACGCGTCGGCGTGATGATAGGCCAGCGTCGGGCAGAACCAGGTGCGGTTCCTGACGAAGATCCGGGACACTCTGGCCAGTTTCCGGCGATCAAGGCTGTCCGCCGCCCTGACGAGGTTCGCGTCGAGGGCGCAGTACACCAGGGCCGTGAAGTACGGAGTGCAGGTGATGCGCTCGATTTCCAGCACCAGCTCTTTCATCAGCTCGGCTTCGCGCGCCGAGAACGAGCTTATGAAATCCAGATGCTCGATGCTTCTCTGGCCGGCGCGGGAGGCTTCGCTGGCCGTGACGTCGATCGGGATGTGACCCGCAAACGGTATCCGTTGCCGCTTCGCTTCATCAGCGATCGCGAAATAGGCCGCGCGCGACAGCAGCGAGTAGACCTTGATGAAATCGCAGCCACGCGCCTTGAAGGTCCTGACCGCCCGGCGCGCCGCTCTGGCGTCGGCAACCGGGTAGAACCAGACCTGCGTGGGTTTGACTCCATCCAGGATCTGGCTGGACGCCAGCAGGCGGGGCGCGGTGAGCCTGCCGGCGGCGAACTGCCTGCGCCATTTTCTGACGACCTTGATGTTCACTCCGACTGCACAGTTCTTCATGCAGTCGGTGAACATGTCGCGCACACCGGTCACGCCGTTGGCGATCATCAAGGGGAAGTGAACGTGGCGTGTTTCGCGCTCCGCGTGCAGATGCCAGTGCATGTCCCACAGACCGGGAATCAGGAACTTGCCCCTGGCATCCACGACCCGCGCGTCTTTCGGGAACCTCACCCGCTGGGTCCTGCCGACATCGAGAATCCGGCCGCCGGAGATGACGACCGTCATGCCGGACTTCGGGCGCGCGCCCACCATGTCGATCACCGTGACGCCGCGAAAGACGAGTGGGCCCGTCACCGTTCCATGTCCTCGACAAGGTGGAGCACGGTAGCCAGAACACCATCGACAACGCCGGCCATCCGCCTGTAATCGAGGGTCTCCGGCAGATCTGCGGCTGAATGGTAGTTGGGATTCCGCCAGAACGCGGTGTCCGTGACCATGACGGCTGGATAGCCTTCGGCCCAATAGTTGCGGTGGTCTGACAGGTCCGATCCAAAGCCGACAGGACCCGAGTAGCTCACAGCGCGTACATCCGTGGCACCGCGGAAGCTCCTCTTGCACCGACGCGCCAGGGAGCGATCCTTCCATCGGCCAACGATAACGACAAAGTCGCCCCTCCACGGATACATGAGATAGAGCAGTGGAGTCGAGACCGGCTGCCGAGGCGTGAAGTAACCGATCATCTCCAGACAGATCATGGCTTCCACTTCCACGCCGGTGCTTCGAAGGGAGCGCGCGTGAGCGGCGCTTCCCATCTCGGCCCCCCCGAAAAAGGGCGGCTCCTCGGTCGAGTACGCGACCAGCTCGACAGGGGACGTGAGCTTTCGAGTGTCGAGAAGACGCGCAATCTCCAGGAGACCGGCAGTGCCACTGGCGTTGTCGTCGGCGCCTGGAAAGTCACCATACGCGTCATAGTGAGCGCCGAGGATCACGCGTCGTCCGGCCTCTGGACCGAACCTGGCCATGATGTTCTCTTTTCTGGACCCTCGCCCGACCTCATATTCCTGACGGGAGACAACGGCGTGGGTGCTGGAGAAGGACGACGTGATGTAGTCCACCGCGAGATCGAGACCGCCGGGAGTGTTGGCGCTCCTGGGGCCGACCTTGGTCGAGAGATGCTCAACGTGGGCACGGAGCAGCTCAGGGTCGGCGCGCGTTCCCCCGGGGAACGGGTCGGACCCGATGGTAGGCATTCGAAGCAAGAGCCCGGCACAGACTATGAGCAGCGCCACGCCGACCACGACGCCGGCTGCGACCCTGGCGAGGCTTCGAAGCGCCTCCTTCATAGCGTACGCCTTGCCTTCAGTCGGCGGGTGGGCCGGCCAGTTGAGGCTGGGTGAAAGACCAGTGTGTGTGGATGATTCGCCACGCGCCGTCTACCTCGCGGTAGATCTCTGTTGCATTCCAGCGGGCCAGCACGCTCTCCTCTGCGCTGCCTGAAGGTTTGCCGTAGCAGGTTGAACGTGAGCACGGCGATCTTGCTCTCGACCTGCACGAGCGGGTTGATCATGTCGTAGCGTGGCTCCGTGAACGGCAACGTCATGCCTCGCATCGGCGCCAGCCACGCATTCAGTTCATCGAGTCCGTCAGCCCGCTTCTCCCGAAACGGATCGAAGTAGGTCGCACCTCTTGCGTAGAGACCGAGATAGCCGTCCGGATCGGCTCGAATCCAGCGATCGAGGGCGGAACGTTCCAAGGAAACGATGTGTTCTGCAACGTCCATGGTGGCGGCTCCTCACGCGTTCTTGATCGACTTCCACTGCCTCATCCGCTCGGCGATCAGATCCCTGCGCCTCCCCTCGTCGGGTCCTGTTTTCCTGACGAGCGCAGGAAGATGCGAGGCTTGTCCATCCTCATGCCCGCACCTTCAGGTGCGACGCCAGCGCCGCGTCCAGACTCTCCACGTCGGGGAATCGCCGCGCGGGGTCCTTGGCCAGGCAGCGGAGGACGACGGCCTCCAGGCCGGGCGGGATGTCGGGGCGGCGAGGCAGCAAACGTTCCGGTTCCTCGTACAGATGCGCCGCCAGCATCTTCACGCCCGAGCGGTTGGCGAACGGGGGCTGCCCGGTCAGGAGGAAGTACGCGAGCGCGCCCAGGCCGTAGATGTCGCTGCGCGCGTCCACGTTTTCCTGGCCCCCCGCCTGCTCCGGCGAAAGATACGCCGGGGTCCCGGTGACCATGCCGTCTTGCGTGAGTTTCTCGCCGTCGGTTTCGCTCACGGGGGGCAGCACCAGCCCGAAGTCGAGCAGCTTGGCCACATCCGCGACACCGCCGCGCTCACAGATCATCACGTTGCCGGGTTTGATGTCGCGATGGATCAACCCGCGGCCATGCGCCTCCTTGAGGGCGCCACAGACTTGCCGCAGGAAGTGGATGGCGCGTGCGGACGCCAGCGGCCCCTCGCGCTTGACGAGCTCCTCCAGCGTCAACCCCGGCAGGTACTCCATGACATAGTAGAAGGTGCCGTCGGCCGCGTGACCGTAGTCGTAGATCTGGACGGTGTTCGGGTGGGTCAGCGTCGCCGTCGTCTGGACCTCGCGCTCGAACCGGCGCAGGTTCTTCGGGTCCCCGGCGCGCTCGGGGCGGATGATCTTGAGGGCACAGGGCCGGCGGAGGAGGACGTGCTCCGCGCGGTAGACCTCGCCCATGCCGCCTCCACCGAGTTTCTCCTTCAGCACGTACTGCCCGAGCTTGCGGGCCTCGCCCGCCTGCCGGTGCAGAATCTCGATCCGCGAGCATGCCACCACCGCGATGACCCCGCCGACTGCGAGCCAGAACCCGATGGTGGACAGACCGCGCCCGAAGGTCAACGGGTCGAGCGGGCGGACCCACGAACCCCAAACGGCGTACAGGATCAGCTGACATGCCGCGAGGACCGCGACGACGGCGGCGCAGCGCCGCCACGTGTTCGGGATGAACGTCCCGTACAGCGTCAGAACCAGGAACCACTGCAGCGACACGTTGCTGGCGTAGGACAGCATGTAGGCCAGCTGACCGGTCAGTGACGGCTGCCGCGAGGATTCCTCCAGGAAAGCCCACATCAAAGGAAGGACGCTTCTCTCCAGCACCGTGGCCGCCATCACGCCGATGACCACCAGCTCGATGAGGCGCAGTCCGCGCACCGTCCGGGGCGGCCTGCGCCACAGCACGGCGGTCAGGACGGATCCCGTGATCATCACCAGAATGACTCTCGAGAACCGGCGGAACCACTCGGCCAGGCCGATGCGGATCCCCGGGTCGGAGCTGGTGAACGACCTGACCAGGCTCACGCTCACCGCGACGAAGAACAGGCAGGCCACGATCGTGCAGACGACGAGGAGCCGGCGGCGAAGGAGTCCATAGAGGTCGTCCGCCGCGACCGGGCCGGACCCGGGCACGAGCGCCACGCGCACGCGCTCGGGAGGCGTGCCGGGGGGAGGCCCGCCCTGAATGTCCTGCGTCACCTGTGATGTGGCCCCTCGATCGACCTCGTCCGGCTCGTCGACCTCGGGGATGTGCTGGGGTGCCATCGCGTCAAGCATACCAGACGGTCTGGGACGTTCACGGTCATCGGCCTCACACCCCGATGCCGGCCGTTGTCAGACGCCTGGCCTCTTGCAGAGCCGTTCATCATCGAGCCGGAAGAAGCGCGCCGCATTGCTGCACAAGATGTCTACCTTCTGCTCCTCCGAAAGGAATTCGGCGGACTCGATGGAATCGACACAGTCCCCCAGCGGAAAGTCGTCAGTGCCAAACAGGATACGCTTCCCCATGCCGTTCTCCACGAGGTGGCGCACATAGGCATGGAACTGGGACCGTGGCATCAGGTAGTTGATCGCGGAAATGTCGATGTGCAACTGAGGGTAGAGGAGCATCATCGCCAGCATTTCCTCGGCATACGGGGAGCCCCCGTGCATCGCGTAGATCCGGAGCTTGGGATGCCGGACGAGAACGTCTTCCATGAGGAGCGGCCGCCCCAGGCCGGCCCGGAACTTCGGGCAACATTGATAGGGAGTGCCCGGGTAGGAAAGACCTGTGTGGACTCCAACGGGAATGTCGAGCTCTTCAGCGAGAGCGAAGTAGGGCTCGAGCAATGGATCTGCCGGTGACAGCCCCGCATACTGCGCCGTGATCTCCCGCATGGCGGCCAGAGCTCCGCTCGCATAGCTGCTCCGCAGCCATGCCAGGTCCGGAAAGACGGATCCGGAAGAGAAACACTGACGACCACCGAGGGGTGCGACACCTCCCTCGCAAGGAAGCATCACCGAGGCCATGAAACGGTTCGGAGCCTTCTTCTGCCAGTATTCAACGAACTGCATCGGGCCGCTGATCACGGCCAACCTCACGCCGTGGGAATCCATCGCCGCCAGAGCCTCCCGAAGGTGCTTCTCGTTCTCGGCCTCATTCGGCTCCCCAGGTCCGCTCCAGCCGGCTGGGCCGGCATGCAAGTGCACGTCGATCACCGCGCGCCGTGGCGCTGCACCAACGTCGCCGGCAACAATTCCTGCAATCAGGAATGCGCAAGCGAGGGAGAGTCGGAATCGCATCTGTTGGAACCCCTGTTGGCCCGCCCGCGGCAGACGAGAGTTGCGGACGAAGTCCGCGCCGAGCCAGCCGGTACTCGCAGGTGATTCTATACCGTGATCGTTCTCTTCCGGTCAGGCTCTTTGGGCTTTCATTCTTGCCGGACTGGTTCTGGCGGATCCGGCAGCGTAAAGGCCACCTTGGGAAAGGCCACCTCGCGCGGCAGACCGGACGCCCCCCGCAGGAAGTCCAGCATCACCGGATTGATCTGCGGATAACCGATGATCCCGTGGCCCGCGTTGGCGACGATCACCCGGTGCGCGGATGGAAACCCGCGAGCCATCTCGTCGGCATTGGCCGGCGGAGTTCGGGCATCGAGGTCACCCGTGACGAACAACGCAGGGATCAAGGAGCGGAGCGGGGCACGGAAATCCTCGCCCAGCCGCGGAATCGGCAGACCGTCGCAGATGTCGGGGAACGGGAAGTCGACGGTCGATCCGACCAACGAAGTTCGCGCCTCGCGCCCGATCAGCTCCAGCCGGCCCGGTGAGGCCCAGCTGGCGCAGTCCATCACCAGGGCCATGGCGCTCCACTGAGTCCCGCGGCGCCAGGACTCCGCCCACCGCGCCAGATCCGTGAAATCGCCGCGCTCCATCGCGGCGATCGCGGCCGGAAGCTGGCGCATCGGGCCGTTGCGTCCCATGGAATCGGCGATCCGCTTGCGGAGATCCCAGTCGCCCACGACGACCGTCTGTCCCTCGACCTGCACCGACGCGGGCCGGCCGGCCAGCCGTTGCGCAAGGGCGCGCAGGGACGCCACGGGATCGGGCAATGCCCGACCGTAGAACGGGTCGGACGCGATCAGGCCCGCCAGCCTCCCCAGGATTTCATCGACCAGGGCCGGCCGCTTCAACGTGTGATCGGGCCCCTCGATGCCGAAGAGAGCGATGCGCTCCACCGAAGCGGGATGCCGCCGAAGCACGGCGAAGGCCAGGTGGCTTCCGTAGCTCCCGCCCAGGAGAATGAGGCGCTGGGCGCCCAGCGCGATCCGCAAGGACTCGACATCATCGGCGTTCTCCTCGGTCGTCAAGGCGTCCAGGGGTACACCCTGCCCGCGCCAGACCTCGACGCACCGGCGCACGTGGGCCTGGAACAAAGGGGCGTCGCGGACGGGGTCGCCGGGGCGATCGAGTGGCAGCACAGGTCCGCGGTCGCAACCTGGGCTCACAGCTCCGACTGACCGGTGCCTCGCTGATCCAGAACGATGACGTCGGAGATCGAGCGCAGGCTGTCGAGAACGGGAACCGGCACGCCGCGAATATCCTCGGACCCGGCAGCGCCGGGGCCGCCTGCCAGATAGACGATCGGGTGACCGGGCTTCGCGCTGGTCGATGGAAACCTGAGGACCTGAAGCAGCAGCTGTCCTCGGCCCGGCTGGGACCGTAGGATCGGCACGGACAACCGGCCCGACTCGGCCCGCACCTGGATCCCGTCGCGGACGACGACGTCGATCGGCTGGAATGACATCTGCGCCAGCAACAACGCCAGTATCATCGGGTCAGCGCCGATCGACGATCCAGTCGCTCACAGTGTTATTCGCCTGGGCCGGCACCCGTCAGGAACGTCCGCCAGTTCGCCGGAAGGGTCGGAATGCCGGCTATCTCCGTGAACCTGGCATGGCTGAGCGGCACGACTTTGAACTCCGCCTCGACGCACAACTCACCATCGGCTCCGCGTGCCTCGGCCTGGACCAGAAGCGGATCCCACGGGCCACCTTGCTCCCGGATCCACCCTCGGAGTGTCATGGGCCTGGTGGTCGGCGCGGGTCTGTGGTACGTCGTCTGTGCGGACCGCAACAGCCACGCTGCCTGGCGATTGGGGCCGAGCAACGTGGCGACCCAGGTCGACAGACAATCGAGAACCGTGTAGATCGCGCCACCGTGCGTGATGTTGGGGAACCCCGACATGCGCTCCGCCGGGGTGAATCGAGCGACCAGCCGGGCTGCCGACTCCGGATCCCGCTGAATCTCGACCTGCAGACCGTGGGCGTTCTCGAGCCCGCAGCCGAAGCAGGTGTTGTCCGGGAGCAGCTCACGATTGAGTGGCGGCTTCACCTGGATGGCCCCCCCGCTGCGAGATGTCCCAACGGTGCCCCCTCGTGATCCAGCGCACGATAGATCCGCCCGCCCCAGAAGCCGTTCCGCGGCTCGGAGACGATCGTGGCCCCTTCCGCCTTCGCGCGAGCAAAGTGCCCGTCGACGTGGTCGACGTAGACCTTCATCATGAAGCGCGAGGGTCCCGCGTTCGGAGCCTTCGGCCACGTCTCATCCTGGTTGCTGAGGGGCGTTCCACATTCCGTCCTCTCTGACCGCGCGGCACGGGACGGCAGACTCGAACCGGCCGCTCCGAGGTTGACCAGCATACCAGGCGATTCTACACCCATAGCCGGGACTGTCGAAGCGTGCCGGAGTCAGGAGGTGCAGCACCAGCCCGATATCAGGATTGGAGCCGGGCTCCAGTGAGCTGGCTCATGCTCGCTCCAACGGGTTCGCGGCGACCCTGGCGGCGAACCCGTTGCGGACGAACTTCGCCGCCAGGCAGAGCGGCTTGCGCGCCGCCTGGTCTTCGAAGTACCCGACGAACTCCTCGGCGAGGCCCAGACGTGGATATCGGGAAAGCACATCGGCACGAAGGTCCGGCGGAATGTCTTCGGTACGCCGGCCCGAGATGTCCATGGCCGTCGAGAGCTCGAGGATGTGGCCCTCGGGGTCCGTCGCGACGTCGACCACATCCCACATGTGTCGCACGATGATCTCCCCGGCACGCTGGCGGCGTTCCACCGGCCACCCGGCTGCGGCACCAAAGATCCACGCCACATGACCGCCGGCCTCTTCGAACGGCAGGGCATGGTTATCGAACTCCTTCACGAGAGCAAGGTCGTGGAGCATGGCTGAGACGTAGAGCAGCTCGGCGTCGAACGAGATGCCCCGTTCCAACGCGTACCCGGCCGCCCACAGGTAGGCTCGCACGGAGTGGTTGAGGAGCGCAGGTGAGCAATAGGCCGTGGCGACTTCGAGCGCGGCACGGCACGCTGAAGTCGCTGGTACCTCAAGGTCACTGAGCTTCAGAGCCCCCTCCTTTGCTCCGGATAGGTCGCATCATCTCGAACCGGATCGACGTCCTCATGTCGTCTATCCGCCGACGAGCGCGGCGAGGATAGCGACGAAGGACAGTCCGCTCAGCACCGTGCGAACTGCATGCAGCGATCCCCACCGTCGAATCAGCGCGTCCTGGTGTGTCCCGGGCTCGCGAGCCGCAGCGAACAGTTGGTTGTTGACTGGCGTTATGATGAGCAGAGTGAAGGGAACGACGGCGAACAAGCTAAGGGCTCCGACGAGCCAGACGAGTCCGCCCCCTGCCCACCAGACCCACAGGCCGCTGACCGTGCCCAGGATGGCGAGCGGAACCTGAATCCGCGCAGCGCGGTGATACATGGACGGGAAAAACCGCCCAGCGAAGGAAGCTCCTGCTTCGATCACGGCCGGTTGCTGCACGAGGCTGATGTACAGCGCCGCCCCGAAGAAGACGCCCGTGCAGAAGACGCAGACGAACTGCAACCCGTTGCTCATATCGCGTCTCTCCCGACAGCCTCCCAGACCCTGGTGGCGGCGGTTTCGCGCGCGTACTGGGCAAACCGCCTGGCTTCCCGTCCCGTCACCCGCTTGATGTCGTCGGTGATCCCGCACGCCTGGCCATCGCGAAAGTAGCGCTCGAGATCGAGCAACCGGTCCGCGATCTTCTCGGGAATGCCCTCCGCGAGCATGGAGTTCTTCAGATCCGACGGTGAGACGTTGACGTGACCGATCCGGCGCCCCAGCACCTTCGACAGCTCGCTCGCCAGCTCATCATAGGTCAGCGCCTCGGGCCCGGTTAACGTGTATGCCTTCCCCTCATGGCCAGGCTCGGTCAACGCCTTCACCGCCACAGCCGCGATGTCCCGCACATCCACATGGCTGATCTGCCCCTGGCCGCTCGCGCTGTAGAACGCCGACTCGGCCCCTGATCGTCTTGCCCATGAACGTGACGGTGTTCTGCATGAAGCTGTTCGGTCGGAGCAACGTCCACGCGAGGCCGCTCGATTCAATCGCCTTCTCGACCGTCCTGTGGACTTTCGCCAGGCTGTACGCCTCCGTGGAGGCCCCCATCACGGACTGCTTGACAATGTGCCCCACGCGCACCGCCTCCGCCGCTTCGACGGCGTTCACCTCGAGCTGCGTCTGGTTGAGCGCGTTCGGCCCGAGGAGAAAAAGCTTGTCACATCCCTGAAACGCTGGCCGAAGGGTCTCGGGCCGGCTGTAGTCGATGAGGACGGCTTTGATCCCTCTCGCACGGGCGGCTTCGGCTCGCTCGTTCGAGAAGTAGGCGGCGCGAAGCGGCGCCCTTGCCGTTTCGAGCTGGCTGACGACTTCGCTCCCGAGAGTCCCGCTTGCTCCAGTGACGCAGATCATGTCCTGTTCCTTTCGAGGTCACGCGTTGACGATTGCGTACGTGAAGACCACGGCGGCGACAAGCGCGGAGGCGCTTCGCACGTCATTCCACCACGTCCACTCACGTAAGTAGCGCGCCCAGACCTCGGTGCGTCCTGGTCCGTCGCGGGCATCGCTTCGAGCGCGTCATTACGTGGCACGTTGCACAGTGCCGTGATACCCAGTTTCCCGATCAGGAAGGTCGCACCGCCCGAGATGACCCAGGGTGCGTCCGGAGCCGGCCAGCGAGCGAGCGCGGTGACCATCGCCAGCGCGCACATCACCCGCGCAGCGCCAGCATGACCGCGGTGGAGAAGGCGAAAAAGGACCCGCCCTGGAGGCCGCAGAGCACCGCCGCCATTCACGATGGAGCCGCCGATGAACATGGATGCTCCCCCGTCACGCACCGGGCGCAAACCCCAGCCCTCCCTCTACACTCCCTTGGCGGCCTTGGCGATCAGCCCGGCAACCTCATTGGGTCGAGAGACGTACACCGCGTGACTGCCCGGAACCTCCACCACGGTCGCTCCAGCTCGCTTGGACATCAAGCGCTGAGCGGGCGGAGGAATCATCCGATCGTCGGTGGCAACCAGGTACCAGCTTGGCTTGCTCATCCAGGCCGGCTGGCTGATCGTGCCGGCCAGCGCCTCGACGCCCCAGGGGACCTGGGAGTCCGCCATGAACTCCGCCTTCTGCAGGTCCACATCAGCCGCGAACGAGGCCGGGAACTTCGCCTTGTCCAGGAAGAGATAGCCGTCCTGAGGTGGGAGGATGGGCGGGACCGGCGCCCCCGGAGGCGGGTCCTTGATCAGGCTGGATACCGATTCTCCCTTGTCCGGGGCGAACGCGGCGATGTAGACGAGCCCGGCGACCTTTGGATCGTTTCCGGCCTCGGTGATAACGACTCCCCCGTACGAATGACCGACGAGGATCACGGGGCCGTTCTGCGCGGCCAGAGCGCGTCTGGTCACGCTGACATCGTCGGCGAGAGAGACCGTCGGATTCTGAACCACGGTGACCGAAAAACGATCCTTCCGCAGGGCCCTGTGGACGCCCTCCCAGCCGGAACCATCCACGAATCCGCCGTGAACGAGAACGACGTTGGAAACAGGCATGGCCAACCTCCTTTGCGAGGTGAACACTTCATGGGCGCTGGCCCGTATCGTCAGCCGGAGAAGGCCATGATACACCTCCCGCGTCAGCCGGCTCGCGACCACACACGATCCAAGGACGTCAGCGAAAGCCCGAACACCGACTGTGCCGTCGGGCGCTCGCTCCGGCAGTCCTTCAGCATGATGTCTATCAGCGGCCCCGGTAATTTCGCGCCCACGAACCGGAGCAGCCGGGCCACCACGGCGGGCACGTGGGCGATGGACACCTTGGGTCCATTCAGCCGTCGGACGAGGTCGTCAAGGCTCATTTCCTCGGGGCCCTGCAGGTCGAACGTGCCGGCCTGCTTCGAGCTGACAGCGGCTTCTATCGCCGCCACGACGTCGCCGAGATAGACGGGAGCCAGTCGCTGCTTCCCGTTGCCCAGCACGGTGACGGACTTTCCGCCGGCGGCGAGTAGGCTGGCCGCAGTCGGTCCGGGGCTGGTCGGGGGGCCGATGATGTGGGTACACCGGAACACGGTCACAGGCACGCCCGCCTCCCGAAGCAGACGCTCCGCGCGCGCCTTGGTGGCCAGGTAGCGATTCGTTGACTCCTCCGAGGCGCCTACATAGCTCAGGAAGACCAGGCTGCGGGTCCGGGCCGGATTCACCGCATTGGCGATCCTTTGCGTCGGAAGAATGTTTGCCCGCTCGTAGTCATGGTCAGGGGGATTCAGCGTACCGGCGAGATGCACGACCGTCGATGCACGCTGGATCGCCGCCAGGGCGCGGTCGGAGGCCAGCCAGTCGGAGATGGTGTCGGAACCCTCGAGCTGCCCGTCCCGGCGAACGAGGGCCGTGGGTCTGACGCCACGGCGGACAAGTGCGTCAATCGTTGCCCGTCCGACCTGACCCGTCGCCCCGGTGATGACGAGGGAGCCCTCTTCCATCCGGTCCTCTGCCTGCTCGTGTTAACTCGCACCTGCCTCGATCTGTGCCTTCCACTTCGCGTTGTCGATGTAGCGGAAGACCTTGGAGCTGACGCACTCGTGCAGCTTCGACGTGCACTGTGGGCAGCAGTAGAACTTCCCTCCTGTCCTTCCCGGGAACACTTCTCTATCGCGCAGGACGTAGAACAACAGGTCGCGTTGAGCCAGGTCGGAAATGCGATCTCTTCCGTATCTGCGGCCAAGCGCGATCTTGCTGGCCAACAGGAAGTCGCATCGGACAGCCGTCCTTCGTGGGGCTCCAACGAACTTTCTGTGGTCAGCCGAGACGTAAGTGGCGGGAAATCTCCCCTCCTGGATGTCCCTCCAGATCACGGAGCGCGCGCGAAGGAACGCCTTCTGTGCAGCGAGTCGGTCCGCTCCGGGGCCATTCGCGGTCGCCAGGACAGCAGCCATTTCCTTCATACATGCAGACCATGGCCGCCCACCGGTGCCGTCTCGAAATGCTCGCCAAAGCCGGCGATGAGCGGCTTGCCGCGTGAAATGGCCTGCTGCACCGAAGGCAGGGACAGGGAAGCCTTGTGGCTATCCTGGCTGTCCCACACCTCCGTGACCCAGACGGCGTCCGCATCGGCCGGGTCCTGGGCGACGATGTAGCTCAAGCAGCCTGGCATGCCACCGACGCCATCGAGCAGGATGGCGATCAGCGCATCGCGTTGGCCGGGCACGACCTTCATCTTGCCGATCAACCCGTACATCTGTGTTCCTCCTCCGGCAGTTGGCTCCATCGAAGCGCATCCGGTGGCAACGGCGGCGAGCACCGTTGCTCCCGTTTTCACGACAAAGTCGCGGCGGGTGAATCGCATCCAAGCTCCTTACGCGCTGACCGGAGGACGCGGGAGGCGCTGTGGCGGCTCCGCGCTCTCGGCGCCGGACCGGGCGTACGTGACCAGAATCGCTCCTGTCGGAGTCAATTCGCTCGTCACGAGAGCGAGTCGTCGACACACCCCGTCGTCGCGAAAGAAGCGCTTGCCGCCGCCAAGCATGACGGGATCGATCATCAGCCGAAGCTCGTCGACGAGATCGTGCTCGAGAAGGGCGGCGGCAAGCTCAGAGCTGCCAATCACGAGCAGATCGTTGCCCGCTTCGCGCTTCAACGCAGCCACGGACTCGGCGAGATCGCCATCGAGCAGCGTCGAGTTCTGCCAGGTGAGTGGCCCCCGCAGCGTCCTCGACGCGACGTACTTGGGGAGGGCGTTCAATGGCTGGGCGAGCGCCTGCTCTTCGGGGGACGCGTTCGGCCAGTGTGCCGCGAACACATCGTACGTGCGGCGTCCGAGCAAGAAGCCTCCTGCCCGGTTGACGCTCTCGATGACCCACTTCATCGAGCGCTCCTCGAAGTAACGCACGTGCCAGCCACCATGTTTGAAACCGCCGCTAGTATCTTCGTCGGCGTACGCGGGCGCCTGCACGACTCCGTCGAGACTCATCCATTCGGAAACGATCACCTTACGCATCGCAGAATCCTCTCTAGCCTTCGAGCTTCAGCTTCTCGCGCCGGGCCAACTCGGCGACCGACGGCTCATGCGGCCCGCCGACGGTGGCTGTCTTCACCTCGCCTTCCCGCACGTAGATCGCGTGAATGAGTCCATCGGTCGACACGGCGCTATGCGTCAGTTTGAACACACGAGGCTGGCTGTTCTCGTCGAACAGGCGCTTGCCCTTGCCCAGAAGGAGGGGGAACGTGAACGTGCGGATCTCGTCGACGAGGCCCGCGGCGAGCAATGCGTGCACCAGCTCGGTGCTGCCTTGCGTGAGGAGCGTCGTCCCATCTTCGCTTTTCAGTTTCGCGACATCCTTCACGGCATCGCGCAGCTCCACCGAACCCTTCCAGGTGAGGTCCGTGCCTTTGCGCGTCGCCACATACTTGGTGGCCCGATTGAACGCCTTGGCGATGTTGTCGTACGGCCCCTCTCCGGCATAGGGCCAGAACGCCGCGAAGATGTCGTAGGTTCGACGGCCGAGCAGGAGGTCGAACGGCTCGCTGAACAACCTGCTCATCTCCAGGCCGAACACCGGGTCGATACCCACGAACGGGGCGACCCAGCCGCCGAACTTGAAGCCGCGGGTGGGGTCTTCTTCCGGCCCGCCCGGGGCCTGCATCACACCGTCCATGGAAACCATGGCGCCGACGATCACCTTTCTCATGGCACTCTCCTGTTCTGCCCAAGGGATGGGCTCTTGAACGTAGCGCGAACTTCGTGCTGCTGCCCGCAGGGGCTCGGCTTCCCGGCGAGGGCGATAGGGGCCTCACTCGCGCGGACCAGGGAGAACCATCCTGTGCCGACGCCCGGCACTCCGGGCGCTCCCCGAACGTCCTCAGCAGTCGATAATGAACGCTGCCATGAGTTGCAGTGGGAACGTTACGATGTCACCCACGACGGCAAACGGCGTCAGCAGCAGGAGAGCCCCACGCTTCTTGCGCGGTTCGTCAAGACCCCAGAGCATCGTATCCCTGGTCGACCCGTTGGCCGCCCGCACCACAAGGACAGTGGTGGACCCCCTACGGCTCAGTGTAGCGTCATCGTACTCCGTCCAGGCCTGAGCGTCCTGAGCGCTTTCATCATACGCTAGCGCGACAACATGAACCCCGACAGGCAGGGCCCCCAGAGCAGGCTCGATGTCCACATAGCTTCTGACTCGTAGACCGCGTATGGGCAGAGAGGTAGAGCCATGCGGCGAGAAGTCGGGAGACTCAAAACAGCCGAGCTCGGGGGCCTCCAACTCCAATTCGCCGGTCTGGTGCTCCGAGCCACTCAAGAAAAAGGAACCGATACGAGCGATCGGGATGCGCAACTGGACATCCTGAGATTTCGCACGGCCAGAGGGATCAATCGCGACACGAAGCAGAAGATCCTCGCCTAGAACCGATGCAGACCGGATGGCAGTGATCTTCGCCTGGCGTTGGAAGTCTCCCTTGGCTTCAGCAACGAGGCCGGAGGTCAGGCAACCAACGGATGACAAAGACAACATAGCGGCGGCCACGAGAACCGCGATCCTAGCTGCTGTCCGATCCTGACGGCTTGCCATGTCATGTTTCTGCACGTATTGGCTCGGCTCGCGGCGAACGCCTTCTGCGTCAGGTGCCGGGCGTGAAGGCCTGGCTAGACTGAACTCTGCCGCACGGTCTGGACCTTGGGGAAGTAGCGAATCACAAACAGAACGTACACCAGCCAGAGTGCAAACCACGCGGACGCGACCACATGAAGGCGAATCGCGAAGAGGATCAAGCTCGGATCGAGGAATAACAAGGTGCAGCCGACCAGCCAGACGCGATCGGCACGGCGGGAGTACAAGGCTCGCTCAGCATCGTCGATTCGGCTACCTACGGAGACGCAGTAGTAGTAGAACGAGGCGAACACGAACGAGAACGTCGCCACGCTCATCACGACCAACGCGGCTTGAAACAACACGGCGTTGATTTCGCCGTTCACGAATCTCGGATACATGAAGAACAGCATGAACGTGAAGATTGCGATGCTCGACGCGGCAAGCGAGTACGATCGATTGACGTTGGCTGCTGCAAGCTCATCGCCCATAGCGTCTCCTGCTGATGCCGTCAGGCATTCCATCCGCCTCAGTCGGTACCCTGGTCAAGTTTCGTAGACCAGCAACGCGCGTCCATCCTTCGTGGGTTCGCAGCGCGTCATCTTCAGCCTACGGAAGCTCTTCACGCCTGCGAACAACGGCCGTCCACCGCCGAGCAACAGCGGATGCACGAGCAGCATCAACATGTCGAGCAGGCCTTCGTTGAGCAACGACGTGACGAACGTGGGACCGCCCACGACGTAGATGTTCCCGCCCGGCTGCGCCTTCACGGCGCGAAGCGCGTCGAGGTCGCGCACGATGCGCGCGGTCGGTGGCCAGGCGACGCCATCGAGCTTGGTCGACAAGATGTAGTGCGGCGTCTTCGCGGCGCGCCGTGCGTACGCGACCTCACGCTCGTACGGCCTGCGCGTCGAGAACGGCGCCACCGCATTCGGATCGGCGTTGATCGCGGACCAGAACATGGCGTAGCCCGGGTACATGCCCGCGCCCTGCGCGAAGGTATCGACGTCCGGTATCAAATCGAGTGCATCCGTCCACGAGTCGACCCACTCGGGCCCTTCGCGGTCCGTCCCTTGCGTGAACCCATCGAGCGAGACCTGCAGGCCCGCGATCATCTTCCTCGTCATAGTTGTTCTCCTTCGCTTCGAAAACCCGGCCCAGGTCGTCGCAAGTCATTCAATACCATGATGGTACGCTCCCGACCATGGCCGGAGGAGGCTTGCCGCTCCACCTATCCTGCTGAGAAACAAAGGCCTGGTTCTCGCGGAGCAAGCCGGAGTCAGACGGTATCAATCGCAAGCCAACCGAGGGCTTCCCCCATGTCCTCAAAAACTGCGGTCCGCACACCCTCGGTTTCGCGGAACACCTCGAACATCCTGATCAGACCAAATTCGAGGTCTCCGGCTACCACAAAAGCCATTCGGAGGCGACTGAAAGGGGAATGCTGCTTCGTAAACTCGGCCAAGAATCGAACCTCGGTTGTTGACAAGTCGAACTGGGCCTCACGCAAGTCCCATAGCATGCGTATACGCGGCGCTTCAACGTCTATCCATACAGCGGCGGCGGCGGCGCGTATGTCCTCCAAGGTCAGCAGGCCGCTGACCTTGCCAACAACAACTCCTTCTACAGAGTCAGTATCGATAGTGACCACATCCCCCTCCCTTCCGCCTGACACCGAGATGAGCTGCGAGGGCCGCGTCGCCTCTCCATGCGGATCTCGTCAGCTCCAACATATCGCGCCCCGGTCACTGCCCGGCAGGACCGTGGAGCCACCTGTTGGCGGGTTCTCGGCCGACTGTCCTGCGGCCCCGAAGCCGCCAACCAGCCGACCAGGGAACTGACCACGAACACCGCCGCCGAGACCAAGCTCGCACGCGTTCGCATGGTGATCTCCCAGGACTGGGTGTTGACGTCGCACTGGGTCTACGCCTCCTTAGGTGAGCGCCCAGTATACCGGGTTCCCCGACACATTCATGGCGCGTCAGGTTTCCCTGTCTCGTCCCACGCCTTCAGCTCCAGAGCTCGACCTTGACTCGGGCGGATGTTCTGGTTGTGGTGGAAGACGTTGTCGGGATCGTACATCGCCTTCACGTCCGCCAGCCGTTCGTAGACCGAGTCGCCGTACGCCTCGCGGACCCGGCCAGGGTCTTCGTCGCCGCCGAGGAAGTTGACGTACACACCTTCCCGGAACCGGCCGAGGGCGGCGAGAAACCCCCTCGTCCAGGCGGTGTCCCTGCTGCCGAGGTCCTCGCCCGGCCGCCACACGGCATCGAGGGTGATCGCGTGCGACGCCTGCCGGTTCCCGAACGCCGTCCCCTCCTCGGCCACCCGGCTGACCGCCCCCTTCAGATGGAACATCGCCACGTACGACCGTGGCGACGAGCCGGAGAACGCGTGCTCGACGAGCACGTCGATGAGATCGTCGCGCAGCTCCGGGAGGTAGGTGGACTTCCAGTAGTAGTTCCAGCCGTGGGCGACGGTCGAGTCGAGCGCGCTCTGGAACTCCACGTATGGCGTGGGCCCGACCAGGTCGAGGAGGGGGGGACGGGATGCGCGCAGCGGCCTGAGCCGCTCTTCACCCTCCTCGATCCGCCCGGCGTAGCAGGTACCCACCATCACCACCGGGCGCCCGTGCAGATGCTCGGGGATGACCGGCAGCGGTGGCGCGGGGCCGAACCTCACGACCGTGCCGAGCTCGTCCGGGGCGTCGCAGATGAAGTCGCGGTAGATGCGGAGGACCTCTCCAGCGTCGCACGCATCCCAGAGGATCGGCCCGGCCAGGACGGTCGGCCCGACGGAGTGGAGGCGGAACTCGAACGAGGTGACAACCCCGAAGTTGCCTCCGCCCCCTCGCAGCGCCCAGAACAGATCGGGGTGCTCCTTCTCGGACGCGCGCAGCAGCTCTCCATCGGCCGTCACGACGTCGGCGGCGACGAGGTTGTCAACCGTGAGGCCGTGCTTGCGCATCAGCCAGCCGATGCCCCCGCCGAGGGTGAGCCCGGCGACGCCGGTGTGGCTCACGATGCCGCCGGTGGTGGCCAGGCCGTGCAGCTGCGTCTCGTGATCGACGTCGCCCCACAGCGCTCCGCCCTGCACCCAGGCTCCGCGGTCGGCGGGATCGACGCGCACGGCCCGCATGGCCGAAAGGTCGATGACCATCCCGTCGTCGCACACGGCGGTGCCCGCCACGTTATGGCCACCGCCCCGCACGGCGATCTCCAGATCGTGGTCGCGTGCGAAGCGCACGGCCGCGATCACGTCGGCGGTCCCGAGGCATCGAGCGATCAGGCGCGGGCGCCGGTCGATGGCTCCGTTCCACACGGCACGAGCGATGTCGTAGTCAGCGTGGTCACTGTTTATCAGCCGGCCTCGGAGACCGGGGCCGACTTCCGCGGTGGTCGGTGTCGTCATGGTGTCCTCCTCTCTCCCGTGATGACATCGGACCACCGAAGACCGCAGCCGTAAAGTCAAGAATCTGGACTTCACAACCGAGGGCAGGTGCGCAAGACTGCCGTTGTGAGAAAACTGCCCCATCGCACGTGGCGCGGAGATCTTCGCCGAGCGCTGGACACCCCTGATCATCCGCAACCTGTACCTCGGCTGCGCAAGCTTCAGCGAGATCCTGGAGGGCGCGCCCGGACTCTCCCGTACCCTGCTCTCACAGCCGCTCAGGCAGCTCGAACTGCTCGGCGTCGTCGAGTCTGCGGTCAAGCCCGACGGGCGCGGGCACCACTACAAGCTCACGTCCGCGGGCCACGATCTCTTCAAGGTCTGCCAGTCGCTCAGCGAGTGGGGTGCGCGCTGGCTCGAGATCGCCCCCGAGAACCTCGACCCCTTCGTGGCTCTGTGGTCGATGTGCAACGCGCTCCGCCGGGACCGGCTCCCGGATCGACGCGTCGTCGTCCGCTTCGACTTCACCGGCCGCCCGAGCCGTGAGCGCTACTGGCTGCTCATCGAGCGCGGAGATACCGAGATCTGCAAGACGCGGCCCGGCGTCGAGGAGGACCTCTACATCACGGCGGAAGCCGAAGCCTTCGTCAAATGGCACGCCGGCCAGCTCGCCTGGGCCCAGGCCACTCGCGAAGGACGCATCCAGCTCTACGGTCTGCCGTCGCTGGTGAGAGCCTTTCCAACCTGGAACGCCCGCAGCATGTTCGCCCACATCAGGCCGGCTTCCCGCACCCCGTCTGGCTGACGTTCAGCGTAACGCGCGGCGGGAGGAGGCCCAACACCCCTAAGAACAGCTACGCCCCGTCCGAGGCGTGCCGTCGGAGGCGTTGCCGAGCGGGCCGAGGCCGGCGGAAGCCGGCAGCCACCACTAAGGGCACGAGAAGAAAGACGAGGAAGGCAAGAAGGAGACGAGCCGAAGGACGGGGCACGAACCCTCCAGCACGAAGACACACGACTCGTTCAAGGGGACGCTATATAGCTTCGGAAACGCCCCCACACCGCCCAGCCCTGTCAAGGGATTTCAGGAAAGGTCGCCGCCAAAGACTGCTGGTCCGGCAACACACGATGTTCAGCGCATAGCATCTGCGATGTCGCCCACCGTTGATAAGATGTTGATAACGAGGCATCATTCGAGAATGAACCGCGTCGTATTCTACTCCTGGCAGTCCGACCTACCGAATCGCTGCAACAGGGGCTTTATCCAAACTGCGCTAGAACAAACTGCCGCCGAGATCACAGCTGATAATAACGTTGCCGTCGAGCCCGTTGTAGATCGAGACACCCAGAATGTACCTGGCTCACCAGACATAGCCTCAACTATCTTTACCAAGATCGTTGCCGCGGATGTCTTTGTTGCAGATGTGTCTATCACAACCCGGGCCAGAGGAAAGAGGCCTACTCCAAACCCGAACGTCCTAATCGAGTTGGGGTACGCCCTCAAAGCCCTCGGACCGGAACGAGTCATTCTGGTGTTCAACCGCTCATTCGGCAAGATAGAGGAACTGCCATTCGATCTCCGAAGCAGACGAGTCTTGACATACGAAATGCCTGATGTTGACGCTGAACGTTCGCGGGAACGCGGGACGCTAAAGAGTCAGTTCAAAGACGCACTCTCGACCGCACTTTCACACCTGCCACCAGAACCCCCGCGCGCTCGAGACCTGGCAGTTCACGCGGTCGAATCTTTACAGCCTAACAGGGTTGTCGTAGTCCGGCGGACACTTGAAGGAATACTGCAACAGCTCGATCGTCTTGAACCCCCGAAGCCTCGAGACGGCGGCACGGCAGACCAACTGATTGATGCTATCCGTAAGACACAAGATGTAATCGCTGACTTCTCAAAGCTCGTTGAGATGGTCGCGATCATGGACGACTTGGACGCGGGCATTGAAGTCTATCGTTGGTTCGGGAAGCTATTCCAACGATATGACCTCCCCGCCGGTTTCACCGGTTCCTATAACCATGGCGATCATGATTTTTTCAAGTTTGTAGGACACGAGATGTTCGTTTCTTTCGTTGCATTCCTACTGAGAGAACAGCGATGGGATACTCTTGCAAAACTCTTAGACGAGCCCATTCCGATGAAGTACATTCCAAATCATGGGCCTGGAAGTGTTGAATGGGACTTTGCATCGGAACATCTAGCGCTTCTCGCTGATGAATCGCAGAGGCGTCACCGCGTATCGCTACATTCAGATCTTCTGAAGGAACGACATTCAGATGAGGGAGGACTCGCAGCGCTACTGTCCCTAAACGATTTCGCCGAAGCTGATTTCTTTCTTTTCCTGATGAGTCTGTCGCTCTCGGACGACACAGGGCTTGGCCTTCGATACTGGAGGGCATGGAGCTGCTTGTATCTCCGAAACGCGCCAGTGTTTGTACGGCATGCCGAACGCAAGCGAGTTGCTGAACCACTCATGAGGCTATTCAAGAGATCAAGCATTGATGATTTAAGGAAGTTCTTGACAGAACATGGGCCCAGAATCGCTAGACTATTTGGTCATCACGGCTTGTGGGGCAGCCCGATCCCGGAGAAGGATATCGGAAGGGTAGGGACTCGCTAGAGCCAGGACTGCCTGGAACTACATCGTAGATGCACATCAAAAGCCGGGCACAATAATCACGTCTACAATGCCTTCAACGGTCTTGAGTGCTTCCACGAACGCACGTGGGTCCCTGAGTTTGTGCGTAGCATCGTAGATCAGGGCAACAAGGCACTGATAACCTGAAGCACTCGCAAGATATCCAGGAACATCAGCAAGAATCTCCTCTTGGATGTTGCCTGGATTCGTTGATTCACCGATGAATTTGACCTCTATCAAGCTCTGGATTTCTGGGATGCCGAAGTCAGGACGGTACGCCTTGAGGCCGAATCGCGGAAGAGTTTCTTCCCGCTGAACACGCTCGAACGTAAATGCTCGCCCAGCCCCGATGTTGCCCCTGGCGGCGAGGCAGACGCCAGAGCTCAGCTTTGGATGGCTTGTGGCAGGGTGACGGTGCCGGGGTTCGCGATGGCGGCCAGGGCGGCCGAGCGCA
>JBOGOC010000048.1:0-27868 GCA_050747525.1 Candidatus Polarisedimenticolia bacterium
CACGCGCGGACAACGGTCGCACGACCCGGCTCGTCGGTCAGAGGGCCGCGGAGACCACTCCGCCCCGCCGGGCTTCAGCCGACCCACGAACAGACCAAACCCTGGCCGTGCCGCGCGGCCCGACGGCGTGGCCGGGTTCGGTCTTCCACATCCGGGGAGGCGGGCGCGCGGCAGTGCTCGTGAGTGAAAACCAAAGGCATTCGTCTAGCATGTAGGCCTATGTGGAGCTGGGTCATGGTCGCGGTCCTGGCCGTGGGCGTGCCCGCCCTCTCTTGGCGCAGCGCGAGGGTGGCGGACGAGGCGGGGCTCAGCCGGCGGCAGCTCTATCTCAACGCAGCGGTGAGCCTCTGGATCCTGGCGGCGCTGGGGTTCCTGGCGGTGGCCCTGGACGGCGTGTCCATGGCCGAGGTGGGCCTGACGTGGCCTCACGGTCCGCTCCCGTTCGCGGCCTGGTCGGTGGGGCTGACCATCGCGGGGCTTGCGGTCTTCGTGACGGCGTACGCGGTCAGGCGCGCGGGATGGCTTCCTCCCGAGGAGCCGCTGTTGCTGCGGATGCGGCCTCGCGGCGCTGCCGATGCGCTGCTGGTCGTCCTGGTGCTCTCCCCTTCGGCCGGTGCGTGTGAGGAATTCCTGTATCGTGGTGTCGTGTTTGATGCGGTCAGGGACGTGGGCGGCGCCGCGGTGGCGGCTGGCGTGTCGGGGATCCTCTTCGCGGGAGCCCACGCCTACCAGGGCTGGGCCGGCGCGCTGCGTGCCGGGGTCATCGGCCTGATGCTGGCCGCCTCTCCCTGGGGGACGGGATCCATCCTGCCGGCCATCACGGCGCACGCGCTGGTGGATGCCCTGGGACTCGTCCTGATCTGGCCATGGCTCGAGAAGGCCCGCCGGCCGCGGCTTGACAGGAACTCGGGCGGAGTCTTATGAACGGCGCGTTCCGTCACCAGCCTGTGATGAAGGGATTCGACCGATGAGATGGGATCGACTGACGATCAAGACCCAGGAGGCCCTGCAGTCCGCGGTGTCGCTGGCCGAGAGCAAGGGGCACCCCGAAGTCACCAGCCTGCACCTGCTGTCCGCCCTGCTCGACCAGCAGGAGGGGGTCGCCGACAGCATGCTGCGCAAGCTCGGCTCCGATCCCCGCGCCATCGCAGCCGAGGTGGAGTCCAGGTTGCAGCGACTTCCCAAGGTGTCGGGGCAGCCCGGGTTCCAGCCTCCCATGGGCGCCGACGTGGCGCGGCTGTTCGACGATGCCTTCAAGCTGACCGGCCAGTTCAAGGACGAGTACATCAGCACGGAGCACCTGCTCCTGGCCATCGCGGCCGCGAAGGATCTTCCCGCTGGACAGGTGCTGGGGGCGGCCGGCGTCACACCCTCCAACCTGATGGCCGCGCTCAAGACGCTGCGGGGCGGCCAGCGCGTGACCGACCAGGATCCCGAAGGGAAGTACGAGGCGCTCAAGAAGTACGGCCGCGACCTGACCGATCTGGCCCGCCGCGGTCGGCTGGACCCCGTGATCGGCCGCGACGAGGAGATCCGCCGCGTGATCACGGTGCTGGCGCGCCGCACCAAGAACAACCCGGTCCTGATCGGCGAGCCGGGCGTGGGCAAGACGGCCATCGTCGAGGGGCTGGCCCGCCGCATCGTGGATGGCGACGTTCCCGAGCTGCTCAAGAACAAGCGCCTGGTGGCGCTCGACCTGGCGGCGATGGTGGCGGGCGCCAAGTACCGCGGAGAGTTCGAGGATCGCCTCAAGGCGGTCCTCCAGGAGATCACCGAGTCCGAAGGGGCCATCATCCTCTTCATCGACGAGCTGCACACGCTGGTCGGGGCGGGGGCCGCCGAGGGCTCCATCGACGCGTCGAACATGCTCAAGCCCGCGCTGGCGCGTGGCGATCTTCGCTGCGTGGGCGCCACCACGCTCAACGAGTACCAGAAGTACATCGAGAAGGACAAGGCGCTCGAGCGCCGCTTCCAGCCGGTGATGGTGGGCGAGCCGACGGTGGAAGACACCATCGCCATCCTGCGCGGCCTCAAGGACCGCTACGAGCTGCACCACGGCGTGCGCGTCCGGGATGCGGCCCTGGTGGCGGCCGCTCGCCTGTCGCACCGCTACATCACCGATCGCTTCCTGCCGGACAAGGCCATCGACCTGGTGGACGAGGCGGCGGCCCGGCTGCGCATGGCCATCGACTCCATGCCGGCCGAGATCGACCAGATCTCCCGCGAGATCGGCCGCCTGGAGGTGGAGCGCGAGGCCCTCAAGAAAGAGCGGGACCCGGCCTCCAAGGCGCGCCTGCCCAAGGTCGAGGAAGAGCTGGCCCGGCTGCGCGAGCAGATGTCGGCGCTGAAGGCGCAGTGGGAGGCCGAGCGGGAGATCATCCAGCGCGTGCGCGCCCTCAAGGAACAGGTCGAGAAGGACCACCAGGAGGAAGAACGGGCCCAGCGGGCGGGAGACTACGGCAAGGTGGCCGAGCTGCGCTACGGGGCGATTGCCGATCTGCAGCGCAAGATCGACGAGGAGAACGCCCGGCTCGAGCGGCTCTCGAAGGAAGGTCGCCGCCTGCTGAAGGAGGAGGTCGACGAAGAGGACATCGCCGAGGTGGTGTCGCGCTGGACCGGGATCCCGGTGTCCAGGATGATGCAGGGAGAGGCCGAGAAGTTCATCCACATGGAGGACCATCTCCGGCGGCGCGTGGTGGGGCAGGACGAGGCCCTGAGCGTCGTGGGGGGCACGCTGAGGCGCTCGCGCGCCGGGCTTCAGGATCCCAACCGCCCGCTGGGGTCGTTCTTCTTCATGGGCCCCACCGGGGTGGGGAAGACCGAGCTGGCGCGTGCCCTGGCCGAGTTCCTGTTCGACGACGAGCGAAGCCTGATCCGCCTCGACATGTCGGAGTACATGGAGAAGCACGCGGTGGCCCGCCTCATCGGAGCGCCCCCCGGGTACGTGGGCTACGAGGAGGGAGGGCAGCTCACCGAGGCGGTGCGCCGGCATCCCTACGCGGTGGTGCTGTTCGACGAGTTCGAGAAGGCCCACCCCGACGTGCACAACATCCTGCTGCAGATCCTCGACGAAGGCCGCCTCACCGACGGCAAGGGACGCGTGGTCAACTTCCGCAACACCATCCTGATCATGACCTCCAATATCGCCAGCACGCTCATCCGCGAGCTGGAGGAGCGGGGTCAGCCGATCGAGCCGGCGGTGGACCAGGCGCTCAGGGCGCACTTCCGCCCCGAGTTCCTCAACCGCATCGACGAGGTGGTGGTGTTCCGCTCGCTGAGCCGCGAGGCGCTCGACCGCATCGTCGAGATCCAGCTCGACCGCCTTCGCGCCCTGCTGGCCGGACGTCAGATCGCGCTCGAGGTCACCCCCGCGGCCAGGCGGCTGCTGGCGGACGAAGGGTACGATCGGGACTACGGCGCGCGTCCCCTCAAGCGCGTCATCCAGCGGCGGGTGCAGGACCCGTTGGCGCTGAGGGTCCTGGAAGGGGAATTCGCCCCCGGAGACACTGTGGTGGTGGACACGGACCCCTCGGGGAAGGACATTCGCCTCAGCAAGGTGCCGGCCGCCCGCCCCGCCGAGTCGCCCGTTTGATCTATGATCAAGGCGTCCATCATGGAGGATGACAGATGGCTCTGACCCGCTGGGACCCCTTCCGGGACCTGGTCACGCTTCAGGAGCGCATGAACCGCCTCTTCGAGGATTCCCTGTCCCGTTCCAAGACCACCGATCAGGAGATGGCCATGGGCGCCTGGACGCCTTCGGTGGACATCTTCGAGACGCCCGAGCACATCGTGCTGAAGGCCGACCTGCCCGGGATCGAGGAGAAGGACATCGACGTGCGCATCGAGAACAACGTCCTGATCCTGCGCGGGGAGCGCAAGTTCCTCAAAGAGGCCAAGGAAGAGGACTACCATCGCATCGAGCGGTCGTTCGGCGTGTTCTCCCGGACGTTCCAGCTGTCGGGCACCATCGACCAGAACAAGATCTCCGCGGTTCACAAGGAGGGCGTCCTCGAAGTGCGGCTGCCGAAGCGCGAGGACTCCAAGCCCAAACAGATCAAGGTCGACGTCAAAAAGTAGGAGTGCCAACACCTTGAACGGTCTCAAGACAGCATTGCTCCTGGGCACCCTCACCGGTGCCCTCCTGATCTTCGGCCGCCTGCTGGGAGGCCAGTCCGGCATGATCCTGGCCCTCGTGCTGGCGGCGGGGATGAACTTCTTTGCCTACTGGTTCTCCGACAAGATGGTGCTGGCCATGCACAAGGCGAAGCCGGTCACCCGCGAGAAGGCGCCGCAGCTGTACGAGATCCTGGAGGCATTGACCGCGCGCGCCGGCACACCGATGCCCAAGCTGTACATCGTGGAGGCCGACGCCCCCAACGCCTTTGCCACCGGCCGCAACCCGCAGCACGCGGCCGTGGCCGTGACCACCGGCATCCTGAGGCTGCTGGACCGCAGCGAGCTGGAGGGGGTGCTGGCCCACGAGCTGGCCCACGTGAAGAACCGCGACATCCTGATCTCTTCCATCGCCGCCACCATGGCCGGGGCGATCGCCATGCTGGCCAACATGGCCAAGTGGGGAGCGATCTTCGGTGGCTTCGGGGGCCGCGACAACGATCGGGAAGGGGGCGACGGCAACTTGCTGGGCGTGCTGGCCATGGCCATCGTGGCGCCTATCGCGGCCATGATCATCCAGCTCGCGGTGTCGCGCTCGCGCGAGTACCAGGCCGACGCCACGGGAGCCGCCGTCACGGGGAACCCCTACGGCCTGGCCTCGGCCCTTCAGAAGCTGGAGGACTATGGGAAGCGGGTCCCGCCCCTTCAAGTGAGTCCGACGATGAACCATCTGTACATCTCGAACCCCCTGTCGGGGCGCAGCATGATGGCCCTGTTCAGCACCCACCCGCCGATGAAGGAGCGCATCCGCCGGCTGCTGGGCCGGTAGCCCGGGGAGCGCATGCCCTCCTCCGAAGGCAAGCCGATCAAGGTGACCGTCGTCGACCGGCGGCACCACGCCCATGAGGGCGATGCCGACGCCGCCGGCGCTCACGAGCGCAACCCCTACCCGTCCTTCGTCGAGGAGCTCAGGTCGCGCACCGAAGCGGCGGAGGCGTCCGCGCGTGACGCCGTGGGGCGCGCCGATCGCGAGATCGAAGCCGTGCGCGAACGTCTGCAGCGCGACGTGGAGCGGCGCGTGGCTCAAGGGCAGGCGCGCCTCCTCAAGGAGATGGTGGAGGTCGTGGACAACCTGGACCGCGCGCTGGCCGCCGCCGTGGAGGCTCCCGCCGTGGCCCGCGGCATCCAGCTGGTGCGCCAGCAGCTCCTGGGTATCCTCAAGACGGAAGGGGTGGAGCCCATCGAGACGATGGGACTGCCCTACGACCCCAACGTGGCGGAGGCCGTCGTGGTGGAGCAGGTGGACGGTGGGCGCGACAACCTGGTGCTGGAAGAGATCCAGCGCGGCTACCTGCTGGGAGACACGGTGCTGCGCCCCGCCCGCGTGAAAGTAGGCAAGTCGAGCCCGGCGTAGATCGCCTCGGCCGCGAGGCGGTGCCCTGCCTCGTTCCAGTGAGCATCCACCGCGTGATAGAAGCCGCCGTCCTGCCTGGCGGCGCGGAACGTGGGAAGCAGATCGAGCAGGGCCCCTCCCGACCTCCCCGCCCATTCCTCGAGCTTCCGCTGCGGGATCGCGAGGTCGTAGCCGGCCGGGTCCATCCCCCTGGACAGGGTCAGGTCGGCCCACAGCTGGTCGTCCACCTGGAAGCGGGTGGGAAAGACCACCACCGCGAACCGGGCCCCGGTCGATTCCACGCGCGCTCGCAGGTCGTCGAGCAGGGCCAGGGTGAGGTCCCACCCCTCGGCGACACGCGCGGGCGGCTCGCGCGCGAAGACATCCTCCGCCTCGAGCGGGACGGAGTCGCCGGCGACGGGGCGATCGAGCAGGTCGAGCCCCTCCGTGAAGAGCATGTACAGGTGGGATCGCGCGGCCAGCCACTTGCGGGTGTCGTACACCCATCGCACCTTCGGCCTGGAAGGCGGCCTGCCGGGGATCGCGCGCCCTTCGCGCAGCACGAACAGCCCGCGGTCGGCGTTGTTGCGGACGTCGTTGGGGTAGAAGCCCAGCAGCACCAGATCGGGGCGCAGCTCCGTCCCCAGTCTGTCCCACAGGAGGATCTCCTCCGCCGTCCCGTACCCCGAGACCCCCGCGTTGATCACCTCCAGCGGGTGCCCCGCGCCGCGCGCCAGATCGGACAGGACCGCGGTGAGCACCTTCGAGTCTCCGACCTGCTTCCCTTCGACGAACGAATCCCCCAGGAACAGGACCCTGGGGACGGTCACGTCCGGCTCGGGGGGCACGTCGGGGCCGCGCAGCCCCAGCGCGTTGTAGGAGACCCGGTTGGAGAAGCCGGGGCGCGCGTAGACATGACTGAACGAAGGGATGTGCCGCAGCGTCCCATCGGGCCACATCGAGGCCGCCTCGAGCGGCCTGGGCCGGACCTGGCGCACGATCAGCTCGGCCGCCATCAGGCAGACGAACAGCGTGATGCCGAACAGGACCGCGTTGACCGCGCACCCGCGCACCCGCGAACGGATCATGCGACAGTCTAGCGCCGCGCTGATAGACTCCGGCGCGTGAACTACGGATTCGTCATCGACAACCGCAAGTGCATCGGCTGCCACGCCTGCACGGTGGCATGCAAGGCCGAGCACGACGTGCCCCTGGGCGTGAACCGCACCTGGGTCAAGTACATCGAGAAGGGGACTTTCCCCACCACGCGCCGCTTCTTCAGCGTGCTGCGCTGCAACCACTGCGCCGATGCTCCCTGCGTGACCATCTGCCCGGTCACGGCCCTGTTCACGCGTGAAGACGGGATCGTGGACTTCGATCAGAACCGCTGCATCGGGTGCAAGGCCTGCATGCAGGCCTGCCCGTACGATGCGCTGCACATCGATCCGCGCACGCAGACCGCGGCCAAGTGCAACTTCTGCGCGCATCGTGTCGAGGTGGGTCTCGAGCCGCCCTGCGCCGTGGTGTGCCCCGAGCACGCCATCATCGCCGGCGACATGGACGATCCGGGCACGGAGATCGCGCAGCTCATCCAGATGCAGAGCGTGAGCGTCCGCAAGCCGGAGAAGGGAACCCAGCCCAAGGTGTTCTACATCGGCGGCGAGCACGCGTCGCTCGTTCCCTCGGCCGCCGCCGTACAAACCGAGTACGTCTGGAGCCAGGGGCGTGAGCCCGGGGTGGCTCCCCGGGCACCTCAGGAGCGTGGCGAGCTGGCGCCCGAGATCTGGGATCGCGTGCGCGCCGTGATGGGAGAAAAGGCCGACGCCGCGCGGCGCGTCTACGACGCCGGGCAGACGCACCAGGACTCGTGGGGATGGAAGGTGTCGGCCTACCTGTGGACCAAGTCGGTGGCGGCGGGATGTCTGATGCTGGCCCCTCTCGCGGCGCGTTGGGGCGGAATGGACGCGGGACGCACGGCCGTATGGATGGCCCTGGTCTTTCTGGCGCTCACCGGCGCTCTGCTGGTGGGGGACCTGCGACGCCCGGACCGGTTCCTCTGGGTGCTGCTGAGGCCACAGTGGCGGTCATGGCTGACGCGCGGCTCGTGGATCCTGCTGGCCTTCACACTGATCGCCGGCGGGCTCGCCGCCGCAGACATGGCCGGATGGCCGGCGCTGTGGCGCGCGCTGGCGATCCCCGCTGTGGTGGCGGGTGCGGCCGCCGCGGTCTACACGGCCTTTCTCTTCTGGCAGGCCAAGGGGCGCGACCTGTGGCAGAGCCCGCTCCTTCCCGTGCACCTGATCGTGCAGGCGCTGGTTGCGGGGTTCGCGGTCCTCGTGGCGGTACAGTGCTTCTCAACACGCGGCACCATTCCAGTGCTCTGGGTGCTGCTGAACCGGCTGCTGGCCAGTACCCTCGTGGTCAACGGAATGCTCGTGCTGCTGGAGCTGTTCGCGCTGCACCAGACCGAGGACGCCACGGCAGCGGCCCGCTGGGCCCGCACAGGGGCGCGCGGGCACTTGCTTGTCTGGGTCGTGTTCGGGGCCGGCCATGTGGTCCCCATCTCGCTGGCATGGATGTCCGTTCCCGGTTCATGGCCGATGTCTCTCGCGGCGGCTCTGCTCGCGCTGGCCGGCCTGGCGGTGTGGGAGCATCTGTACGTGCGCGCCGGCCAGTCGGTCCCCCTGTCATGAGCCGGCCTCCGAGCCGCGGCTTCCGCCCCGGTCTCATCGAACGGACCATCCGGCGTCTCACCGGCAAGCCGCCGCTGGTCATCCCTCCCATGCGGCAGCGCGAGCCGCTGTCCCTCTACCCGCCGGTGGAGCGCTGGGACGACTGGGAGGAATACGACGCGGCGGCCTGGCCGCGCCGGGTGACGAAGCGCTACTCGCTGGTCCCCACCATCTGCTTCAACTGCGAGGCGGCGTGCGGCCTGCTCGCGTACGTGGACAAGGACACAAGTCGCATCCGGCGCTTCGAAGGGAATCCCCTTCACCCGGGGAGCCGCGGCCGCAACTGCGCCAAAGGGCCCGCGACCATCAACCAGATCAACGACCCCGAGCGAATCCTCCATCCCATGCGGCGCGCGGGCAGGCGCGGCGAAGAGAAATGGGAGCGCGTCACCTGGGACCAGGCGCTGGACGACATCGCCGGGCGCATCCGCAAGGCCCTGATGGAAGGTCGGCACAACGAGGTCATGTACCACGTGGGGCGCCCGGGGCACGAGCGCTACATCGAACGCGTGCTGAAGGGCTGGGGCATTGACGGGCACAACAGTCACACCAACGTCTGCTCCGCCTCCGCGCGGCTGGGCTACCAGCTCTGGTCCGGCTCGGACCGTCCTTCGCCCGATCACGCCAACGCGCGCCTCATCCTGCTCATGTCGTCGCACCTGGAGACGGGGCACTACTTCAACCCTCACGCCCAGCGCATCATGGAGGGGAAGATGAGCGGGGCGCGCCTCGTGGTGATCGATCCGCGGCTGTCCAACACCGCGAGCATGGCCGACGACTGGCTCGCGCCGCGGCCGGGGACCGAGGCCGCGCTCCTGCTGGCCATGGCCAGGGTGATCCTGGACGAAGGTCTCTTCGACCGCGAGTTCGTCCGGCGCTGGGTGAACTGGAAGCAGTACCTGCGCGAGGAGCAGCCGGAAGCCCCCCCGACCTTCGAGAGCTTCGTGGAGGCGATCCGCGCGCACTACGCCACATTCACGCCCGAGCTCGCCGAGCGTGAGTGCGGCATCCCCGCGGCCGACGTGACGCGCATCGCGCGCGAGATCGCGCGCGCCGGGAAGGCCTTCGCCGCCCACATCTGGCGCGGCGCGGCGTCCGCGCACCTCGGCGGCTGGCAGATCGCGCGTGCCTTGCAGTTCCTCTCGGTGCTGGTGGGGGCGGTGGGGACGCGCGGGGGCACGTCCCCCGCGTCCTGGAACAAGTACACGCCCAAGCTGTTCGCCGAGCCCCCGGCGCAGCGCTTCTGGAACGAGCTGCTCTTCCCTCGCGAGTGGCCCCTGGCCCACTACGAGATGTCGTTCCTGCTCCCGCACTTCCTGCTGGAGGGACGGGGGAAGCTCGACGTCTACTTCACGCGCGTGTACAACCCGGTCTGGACCAACCCCGACGGGTTCACCTGGATCGAAGCGCTCACCGACGAGTCGAAGGTGGGATGCCACGTGGCGCTCACTCCCACGTGGAGCGAGACGGCCATCTTCGCCGACTACGTGCTGCCCATGGGGCACGCCGGAGAGCGGCACGACATCCAGAGTCAGGAGACCCACTCGGGGGTGTGGGTGTCGTTCCGCCAGCCGGTGCTGCGCGCCGCGGCCGAGCGGGCCGGGCGTCCCACGACGTACACGTGGGAGACCAACCCCGGGGAGGTCTGGGAGGAAGACGAGTTCTGGATCGAGCTGTCGTGGCGGATCGACCCCGATGGATCGATGGGGGTGCGCCGCTGGTTCGAGTCGCCCTACCGGCCCGGCGAAAAGGTCACGGTGGACGAGTACTACCGGTGGATCTTCGAGAACGCCGTCCCGGGTCTTCCGGAGGCCGCAGCGGCGCAGAAGCTCACTCCTCTGCAGTACATGCGACGGTACGGAGCGTTCGAGGTGCGCCGGGACATCTACGAGATCCACGAGACGCCGGTGACCATGCCCGCGGAAGGGAACGGCTCGGTCGACCCGCAGACCGGCGTGGTGCGCGCGGGAGGCGCGCCGGTGGGGGTCCTGATCGACGGCGTGGCGCGCCGCGGGTTCGAGACTCCTTCGCGCCTCCTCGAGATCCACAGCACCATGATGAAGGAATGGAAGTGGCCCGAGCACGCCCTGCCCGGCTACGTGCGCAGCCACGTCCATCACGAGAGCATCGACCCGGAGCGCGGAGAATATGTCCTGCTCCCCACCTTCCGCCTGCCGACGATGATCCACACGCGCTCGGGCAACGCGAAGTGGCTCACCGAGATCTCGCACCGCAACCCGATCCTGATCCACACGTCGGACGCCGCCCGGATGAACGTGGCCTCAGGAGACCTGGTGAAGGTGACCACCGAGATCGGGCACTTCGTGAATCGCGCCTACGTGACCGAAGGGATTCGCCCGGGGGTGGTGGCCTGCTCGCACCACATGGGGCGCTGGCGCACAAGCGACACCGGCGGAAGCCGCTGGGCCACGGCGCTGGTGAGCCTGGAGCGGCGAGGCGACGGTGTCTGGCGCATGCGGCAGAAGCAGGGAATCGAGCCGTTCGTCAGCCAGGACCCCGACTCGCAGCGCATCTGGTGGCGCGAGCCCGGCGTGCACCAGAACATCACCTTCCCCGTGCATCCCGATCCCGTCTCGGGGATGCATTGCTGGCACCAGAAGGTCAGGGTGGAGAAGGCGGGCCCGGACGACCGGTACGGCGACATCGAGGTGGACACGCGCCGCTCGATGCAGGTCTACCGCGAGTGGGTCGCCATGACCAGGCCCGCCCCCGGGCCCGGCGGGCTTCGCCGCCCGTTGTGGCTGGCCCGCCCCGTCAGGCCCGCGCCCGAGACGTTCGTGTTCCCCGAGGAACCGGATGGCGACCGCGAGCGTCGCGGATAGACGGGTCGCGGCCACCGCCGCGGCGTCCGGCCGGCCCGAGGCGGCCTGGGGGATCCTGGCCGCCCTCGCCGTCGCGAAGATCCTGACTCACCTGCCAGCGATGACGCAGTACGACTACTTCCGCGACGAGCTGTACTACCTCGCCTCCACCGAGCACCTCGGCTTCGGCTACGTGGATCACCCTCCGCTCTCCATCGCGGTGCTGGCCGTGGTGAGGGCGCTGCTCGGAGATTCGCTCCCCGCCCTGCGGCTGGTCCCCCTGCTGGCAGGCGTGGCCGTCGTGGTCATGTGCGGGCTGCTGGCGCGCGAGATGGGAGGAGGGCGCGCGGCGCAGGGGCTGGCCGGCCTGGCGGCTCTCGTCTCGCCCATGTATCTGGCCATCCATCACTACTATTCGATGAACGCGCTCGATCACCTGGTCTGGACGGCCGCGGCCCTGCTGATGGCGCGGCTGATGCGCCGGGATGGCGCCGCGGGATGGCCCATGCTGGGGCTGGTCCTGGGGCTGGGGCTGCTCAACAAGATCAGCACGCTGTGGCTCGGGCTGGGGCTGGCCGCCGGCATCGTGCTCACACAGCGTCGGCGCTGGATCGCCTCGCGCGGCCCGTGGGTGGCCGCCCTGATCGCCTTCGCCCTCTTCGCTCCCCACATCGCGTGGCAGGCCGCGCATGACTGGCCCACCCTGGAATTCGTGCGCAACGCCACGACGCAGAAGATGGTGGCGACATCCCTGGGCCCTTTCCTGATGGACCAGATCCTCTCGATGAACCCCGCCACCGCGCCCTTGTGGATCGGCGGGCTCGCGTGGTGCCTGTGGCCGCGCGGCGATGGAGCGCCGTGGCGGCTCTTCGGCGTCGCCTTCCTGGCGGTCTTCGCGCTGCTGGCGTTCAGCGGGACCGCCCGCGCCTCGTATATGGGCCCCGCGTATCCCATGCTCTTTGCCCCGGGATCGGTGGCGCTCGAGGCGGCGGCCAGGCGCGGCGGGTGGCGGCGGGCCCTTCGGCCGGCCCTGGTCGCGGCCATGGTCATCGTCGGCGCCCTGCTCGCGCCGTTCGGCCTGCCGCTCCTTCCGCCCGACACCTTTCTGGCCTACATGAAGAGGATCGGCATCGAGCCTTCCGCGGAGGAACGTGGCGCCCGCGCGCAGCTGCCGCAGCAGTTCGCCGACATGTTCGGCTGGGACGAGATGGCCAGCAAGGTGGCCGCCGCGTGGAATGCCCTGCCGGAAGAGGACCGCGCGCGCGGCGCCGTCTTCGCGCAGAACTACGGCGAGGCGGGCGCGCTCGACGTGCTGGGGCGCCGTCTCGGGCTCCCTCCCGTCAGCAGCGGGCACAACAGCTACTGGATGTGGGGACCCACCCATCCCGACCCGCACGTCATCGTGGTGCTGGGAGGGGACGAGGAGGACAACCGCATGTACTTCGAGGAGCTCACGCGGGTGGACACCATCGAGTGCCCGCGGTGCATGCCCTACGAGCGCGACCTCGGCGTCTACGTGGGGCGGGGACCGAAGATGCCGCTGGCCGAAGCCTGGCCCCGACTCAAGAATTTCATCTAGCCCCGGGCGAACTTGGCCAGGTCCTGGCGCTTGCCCACCATCACCAGGCGGTCCCCCTCCACCAGAGCGCGGTCGGACGGCGGCGGGATGATCTCGGCCGGCCCGCCCACGGCCGGCTTGAGAGACAGCGCCGTCAGCAGGTACTTGTGCGGCAGGTCGAGCTGGATGAGCGTGCGCCCCAGCATGGACGCCGGGACCGGCACCTCCGCGATGGCGAACTCAGCCGGGAGGTCCACCATGCTGGGACGCTGGCCCTGCGTGCCCCCCGCGCTGTAGCGGGCGGTGAGCAGCTTGCGCTGCAGCACCTCGCGGTCGAAGGCGCGCAGCACGTCGCGGCGCGTCACCACGCCGAGGAAGCGGGGCGGGTCGTCTTCCGAGAGGACCGCCAGCTCGCCGTGCTCCTGGAACCAGAACCTCTCGGTCACTTTGGAGACCGGCTCGCCCGGCTTGACGTGCGGCACCATGCGGGCCAGGTCGCCGGCGATCAGCAGCTCGGCGACCTCCTTCTGGTCAGCAGCGGCCACCAGGTCGTGCACGTCGATCAGCCCGATGTAGCGTTCCTTGTCGTCCACCACGTGGATCGCACCGCCGCCGCGCATGTGCAGGAACTGATCGAGCAGCGCGCGCAGCGGCGCGGAGGGGCGCACGGTGGGCGGGCTGGTCCACATCACGTCGGCCACGTGGATCGACTGCAGGGCCGTCTCCTCGATGGCCAGATCGATGTCCACGCCGCGCCGCCTCAGCCGCGCGGTGTAGATCGACTCGCGCCGCATGGCGCGCGACAGCAGGGCCGACACCCCCGCGCACACCATGACCGGCAGGATCAGGTTGTAGTTGAGCGACATCTCGAAGACCATCAGGGTGGACATGATGGGGGCGTGCGTGGTGGCGGCGAGCAGCCCGCTCATCCCGACCAGGGCGTAGGCCCCGGAGGGGGCCGTGATGCTGGGCCAGACGGTGTGCGCCGCCTCGCCCACCATCCCTCCCAGCATCGCGCCCAGGAATATGGTGGGCGTGAAGACCCCTCCCGGTGTCCCGGATCCGATGGTGAAGGAGCTGGCCAGGATCTTCCCCACCAGCGCCCCGGCCAGCAGCTCCACCGGCAGGTCTCCCCGCAGCGCGTGATCCACCCCTTCCTGGCCGTTTCCCCAGACGTGAGGGACCCAGATCCCCAGGGCCCCCACGCCCAGTCCGCCCAGAGTCATGGTGGCCACCAGGGGGAGCTTCAGCCTGCCGAAAGCCCATCCGAACCCGAAGAGGATCTCCATGAACATGCGCCCCACCAGGGCGCACAGGATCCCCAGCCCCACGTACCAGACGAACTCCCAGGAAGAGATGAGCCGGAACTCCGGCACCTCGTAGATGGCTCCCCCCACGGTTCCGCGGGTCATCAGGGTGGCCACCACCGACGACACGACCAGCGGGCCGAACACGTCCATGGCGAAGTTGCCGATGATCACTTCCATCACGAACAGCGACGCCCCGATGGGCGCGTTGTAGGCCGCCGACATCCCGGCGGCCACGCCGCATCCGATCAGGATGCGCTGGCGCTCTGCCGAGATGCGCAGCAGCTCCGAGATGCGCCCGGCCGAGGCCGCGGTGACCTGGGCCATGGGCCCCTCGCGTCCGAGCGATCCACCCGAGGCAAGCGCCACCATCGAGGCAACCGCCTTGTAGATGGCGGGCCTCACGCGCAGCGCTTTCTCCTTCAGGACGACCGCTTCCATGATCTCGGTCATCCCCTCGGCTCTCTGGCCGCGCAGAACGTAGGTGATGAGGATTCCGGCGATGAGGGCGCCCCCCGCGGGCGCGGCGAGCCTGTACTGCCAGGAGAGGTTCTCGGCGATGATGAGAATCGATTCCGACGAGGCGAAGTAGATCACCTGGAAGATGTTCTGGCCCAGGCGGAAGAGCAGGCCGACCAGGGCTCCCAGCATGCCGATCGCCACGATCAGCAGCACGTAGGCGGTGTCGGCGCTGCGCAGGGTCTCGAGGGGACGTGCCAGTCCCTGCGCCGAGGCAGCCGCTCTGTTCAGGCGGGTCAGCAGGCGCGAGGTGCGATCCAGCATCGTGGCGCGGGTATCCCCGGGGTGGATGGGCTGGAACTACCTCGCCATGAGGACCTTGTGGATGGACCCCCACATGACGACAACGGCGGCAAGGAATGCCAGCAGCACGACCCAGACGAAGATGATTCTTTTCACGGGGGCCAATCTACTGAAGGGGGATCGTAGTGTCAATCGAGCGGCGCAGCACCACGCGGCCGTCCAGGATCACCCACGCGGTGCGCCGGATCGCCGCGATGCCGAGACGATCCGGGTCACCCGAAATCAGCAGCAGATCCGCGCGCGCACCGGGGGCCAGGGTCCCCAGGTCGCCGTGCCGGCCCAGGGCGGCGGCAGCCTCGCTGGTGGCGGCCTCCAGCGCCGCGTCCCACGTGAGCCCCGCCTCCGCCAGCAGCTCGAGCTCGCGGAGCAGACCGTCGCCGTGCGCCACCAGAAAGGCTGGCGCGTCGCTTCCGGCCAGCACGCGGCCTCCGGCCGCCTCGAAGCGCGCCACGAAGCGCTGCTGCCGGACCAGCCGCGTGCGGCGCCGCAGCTCCTCCTCGGGAGACAGCCGGGCCGCGGAGGCGTTGGCCAACTGGCTGGCGATCCAGCCACGGCGCACAAGCCAGGGGAAGTACTGGAGCGACGGGTCGTTCACGTCGAGCAGCCGCGGCATGGTGAAGGCGTGCTCGCTCACCACCAGGGTGGGGGTGATCGCCACCCGGGTGGCCGCGAGCGAGCGGGCCAGCGCGTCACGCGCGTTGTCGTCCCGGATCGAGCCGCCGTCCCAGTCGATCCCGGAGGCGTGCTCGATGGTGCTCACGCCCAGGCGCGCCGCGTCTGAAGCGGCGATCGTCTCCAGGTGGGCGGCCACCCACAGCCCGCGCTCCCGGGCCGCGGACAAGACCGCCTCCAGCGTGCCGGCGTCGATCCCTCCGTGCACCTTGATGCCGTCCACGCCCGCCTCGGCGAGGCGCGCCACGGTGGCGGCAGCCTGCTGCGGGCCGGGAGCGGAGACCTCCTGATCGGTGGCCTCCTCGCCTGCCACCAGATAGGGGCCGGTCACGAACAGGCGCGGCCCCAGCCGCCGCCCGGCCGCATCGTCATCGCGCCGGGCCAGCACCCCGCTCAGGTCCGAGCCGACGTCGCGGGCGGTGGTGACGCCATGGGCCAGCATCAGCTCTCCGTCGAAGCTGCCACCCAGGGCGTGGACGTGCATGTCGATGAGCCCGGGGAGCAGCGTGAGGCCGTGGGCATCGATTTCCACGGCCCCCTCGGGCCGGCGCGTCACCAGCCTGCCCCCCTCGCACCCGATGCCGGGGTTCCCTCGCAGCCCTCCGTCCGCGTCCCACATCAGGCCGCCGGCAATCCACAGAGGCGGAGCGGGGCGCCGGGCCGGCGGCTCGTCGATGAGCCCATCGAACCGGTGGTGCGGGCCGAGCAGACCCAGAGAGTCCAGAGCCTCGGCCAGCACGAACAGGTGCGAGGGCACCAGCAGGGCGCCCATCAGGCCGATGAACAGGATGACGATGGGCAGGGAGACGCCGAAGGCGAGGCGCTTCCTTACACGAGGTAGGCGAGAGCGAAGCCGACCTGCGCGGCCATCATCATGAGGTACATGTGCGTCCACGATGGGTGGTTCTCCACTTCCGCCAGCGCCTCGGGGCGCTCGAGGATCAGCCGGCACACGTACAGGCCCCAGCCCGCCAGCAGGATTCCCAGCCCCGTGAGCAGCCAGGGATTGCCAGTGAGAAGGCGATGCGCCGGATCGAGAGGGTTGTGCATCCAGGCTCCCAGCGGCAGCAGGAGCCAGGGGAACACGAAGAAGGGGGCGATCATCCAGGCGCTGCGACGCACGCCGTACACCAGAGGCAGGGTGCGGCAACCGCCCAGCCGATCCCCTTCCATGTCGGAGTAGTCCTTGGTGGTGGAGGCCCCCAGCAGGAAGAGGAAGAACACGGCGCCGATGAACCACGGCTCCAGGTGGGCGATGGAGGCCACCATGGACCATCCCGCCACCTTGAGCAGGCAGCCGCGCGGGATGGCGATGGTCACGTTGGCCCAGATGCCGTGCCTCTTGGTGCGCCCCATCGCGGGCGCGGAGTAGATGAAGGTGAACAGGGTCCCGGCAAGAAAGATGAAGAGGCACTCGTGCGCGGCCAGCGGCGCGAAGAGCCGGGCGCGCAGCCCCTCGACCGGGTGGATGACCACCAGCCAGGTGGGTGCGATGGCCACCACGTAGAGCGCCATGGAGAACCAGAAGCCGGCGCGCATGGAGATCGCGCCGGTCACCAGCGGGCGCGTGGGTTTGTTGCGGCGGTCGATGTCGAGGTCGTAGTACTGATTGATGCCGTTGGAGGCCGCGTTGAGCAGCGCGGCGCACAGCGACCCGAGGATCACGGTGAAGGCCACCTCCCACGTCAGGCGGCGCTGGGGATCGGGGTTCCAGGCCGAGCCGAAGGCGGTCACCGCGCCCGACACCACCCCCAGCGTGGGAGGAAGCAGCGTGAAGGGGCGCGTGAAGTCGAGATAGAGGCGCGCGCGCGCCAGGCTCATGACGCCAGCGCTCCGCACAGCGCCACCGCGGCCAGCGCCCCCACCAGCGTGTTGGCGAAGTTGAGCGCCTCGTTGTTCAAGGAAGGCCCTGCGGCGAACAGCGGCGAAGCTCCCAGGTACGACTCGACCATCCCGCCGATGAAGGCCGCGGCCACCACCACCGCCGAGCCGGCCCAGCCGAAGCTCCCCATGAGTCCCAGCGGCAGGGCCACCAGAGCCAGGACCGCCGAGGCGGCCGCCCCGGCCAGGGTCCCCTCCACGCTCACCGCTCCCTCGGTCCCCGCCGGAACGGGCTTCAGCGTGGTGACCAGGAAGGGCCTGCGGCCGTACACCTGGCCGATCTCGGACGAGACCGTGTCGAACGCCGCCGTGGCCAGCGCCGCCACCAGCCCCACCTTCACGACGTCGGGAAACGGCGACGCCGCGGCCACCAGGGCCAGGAAGGCGGGGACGCCGCAGTTGGCCAGAGCATGCCGTGCCCCGCGCCGGCCGCCGTCTTCCTGCGCCAGCCTGCGCGCGCGCTTGTTCTCGTAGCCCACGCGGGTCGCCGCGGTGCCGACCACGAAGAACAGCAGGAGGATCAGGAACGCCTGCCATCCCCCGAAGGCGAACACCACGGTCCCCACGATCCACCCGGCCACCGCCCCCGAGGCGCTCACCGATCGCGACGCCAGCGCCGCGAGGGCGAGCAGAGCGTTGGCGGCGGCCGCCCACGGCAGCGCCTGCGCCCACGCGGCGCCGCTCAGCAGGAGCGAAGGCTGTGCATGGGTCAGTGCGAAGAGAAAGGCGCCGGCCACGATGGGCACCGACAGGTTGTCGTTCAGCCCGGTTGGGAGGCTCTCCACGATGGCCCCCACGACGGCCGCCGCAGCGAACGCCCACACCGGAAGGGCGCCCGCGGCGTCTGGCGGGGCCGCCCATCGGGCCAGCCACGTGGCCGCCGCCGTGCCCGCCGCCACGAAGGCCAGAAGGCCGGACAGCGTCTTGCCGCCGTTCCAGGGGAGGCGCGGCCCGCCCAGCGACTTGCCGGCCAGCGTGGCCATGCCGTCGCCGAAGGCCAGGATCCCCCAGGCCGCCGCCACCACGTCGGGGCGCGATCCGAACAGCACGAACAGCATCCCCACCGCGGCGGGATAGAGCACGATCCCGGCGGCGTAGCGGCGCACGCGTTCGTCGTCGCGCTCCAGGCGGTGGCGGGTGAGCGCCGGCAGCAGCAGCACGTTGCCGGCGATGCCGGCCGCGCAGATCAGGGCGCCCTGCCACCAGGTGAGCCACGGGATGAGCAGCGCGCAGAAGCCGACGCCGATGTGCACCATCTTGCGGGCCACCTCGGTCGCCTCGATCCGGGCCCCGCTCACGCCGCGCGCTCCGCGAGCCAGTCGATCGTCCTGCGCAGCCCCTGCTCCAGCGGCGTGATGCGGTACCCCAGCTCGCGCGCCGCGCGGTCGGAGCTGTAGGCCCAGTCGTGCCGGTAGATCTCCACCACCTCGTCGGTGAGGATCGGCTCGATGCCGGTCACGCGCGCCTGCCACCGCAGGGCCCGGCCGGCCAGACGAAGCGCCCAGAGCGGAAGGTGTCGGGTGGGGGCAGGCCGGCCGGTCAGCCGCGACAGGGCCGCGTACAGCTCCTTCCACGAGGCGTTGATCCCTCCCAGGATGTACCCGCGTCCCGGCGCGCCCCGCTCCAGGGCCAGCAGGTGCCCTTCCACCACGTCGTCCATGAAGGCGTAGCAGATCCGCTGGTCGCCGCTTCCCAGCAGGCCGGGTGTGCGGCCGCGCGTGAAGTCGCTCACCGTGCGCGTCATGAGGCTTCCGTCGGTCATCTCACCCGCGCCGTACACCACTCCGGGATACACCGTCACGATGGGGGCCCCGGCGGCGGCCGCCTCGCGCGCCACCCGATCGGCCTCGGCCTTGGTCCGCTCGTAGGCGTTGTGCGGCGGGGTGCGGCGCACCCAGGTCTCGTCGGCCACCGTGCCGTCGGTGGGGCCCAGGGCGATGAACGAGGACGTGTAGAGCACCCGCCCCACCCCCAGCCGGCTCGCCGCGTCCAGCACGCATCGCAGCCCACCGACGTTGACGCGGTCGAAGGCGCTCTGATCACGCACCCAGACTTTCACCAGCGCGGCGGCGTGCACGATGGCATCGGCTCCGGCCGCGGCGGCGGCCACGCCGGCCGGGTCGGTGACGTCGCCCGTGACCACCCGCACGCCGGCCGGCATCTCCCGTGCGCGCGGACCCGGGCGCGCCAGCGCCGTGACGTCGTGCCCGGCCTCGGCGAGCCGGCGTGCAATCCGCTTTCCCAGGAACCCCGTGCCCCCGGTGAGGAAGACCTTCATGCGCCCCGCTCGCTCACGTACTCTTCGAGCGTCTCGCTCCAGGGGCGCGGCCGGTGGCCGGTCAGCTCGGCGTAGCGCGAGGGATCCAGCGCGGAGAAGGCGGGACGAGGCGCCACGTCCTCGGTCCACAGCTCGCCGGGAAGAGGCTGCAGGCGCGCCACGGGGATCCCCAGCAGCTCGGCCAGGGCGCGCAGCACGTGATAGCGCGAGGTCGGCTCTCCCGTGTTGGCGAAGTGCAGGATCCCCTCGTACCGCACATCCACGAGTCGCGCGACGGCGCGCGCCAGGTCGCGCAGGTAGGTGGGCGAGCCGAGCCGATCCGCCACCATGCGGAACCCTTCACCCCGGGCCAGACCCAGCAGGAACGACTCGGGGAACCGCGTGGACGGCCAGGGGCCGAAGAACCACGAGCTGCGCAGCACCAGGGCGCCGGGGTGCTCGCCCATCACCGCGCGCTCTCCTTCCAGCTTGCTGGCCGCGTAGTGAGAGAGCGGGTTCGGCTCGTCGTCCTCGCGGTAGAGACGCCCGGAATCGGCGAGGGCACCGTCGAACACCAGGTCGGTGGAGATGTGGATGAGGCGCGCTCCCGCCGCGGCCGCCGCGCGCGCGATGTGGCCGGCGGCCTCGGCGTTGACCAGGGTGGCCAGCTCGCGTTTGGTCTCGCAGGCATCCACCTGCGCGTAGGCCGCGCAGTTGATCACCACCGTGGGCGCGATGCGCTCGATTTCGGCCGCCACCCTCCACTGGTCGGTGATGTCGATCTCGTCGCGCGTGGCGAAGATGGTCTCCCCGAGCCGGTCGGCGTATTCATCCTCGATGACATCCTGAAGCGCGCGCCCCAGGCGGCCGTTGCTGCCCAGCACCAGTGGTCGCTCGGTCATCCCATCACTCTAATGGGGCCGGCCCTGCAGGTCCAGAAAGGTGCCCACCCCGCGCAGGTTCAGCATGAAGCGGTACTGTGTCTCGTCGATGGTGTCGTAGTCGCGGCGCGCCAGCTCGAACAGCATGCCGCAGCACTGCGTGTTGTAGCCGAGCCGGTAGCGCTGATCCTGCAGGGCCGTGGCCGATATGTCGTAAGAACCCTCCACGTCGAGCGTCACCTTGCGATTCCAGAGAGCGCCCCCGGCCAGCACCCGTATCTGGTTGGCATCGAAGAACTGCAGTTCGCAGGGAGAGCTGTTGGGATCGATGGCGCACGAAGCGGGCTGCTGCACGCCGTCCTCGTCCACGAAGCGTCCGGTCAGATCGCGCCCCAGGAACCATGAGAAGCGCATGTACCCGTGCTTCAGACTGCGCATGTCGGTGGACAGGCTCAAGCTCTGGATGTCGTCGAACAGGACGTTGTACTCGGCGCGCAGGTCGAAGCTGGCCGTCGAGGTGGGGTTGTAGCGCACCCGGGCCACCACGGGGCCGGCCTGGGTGTCCAGGACGTCCACGGTGCCGTCCGGGTCGAACACGATCGCCGTGCTGGCCGGCTTCTCGGGATCCAGGGAGAAGACCTGCCCGATGTCGAACGTGGCGATCTCCACGGACCCCACTCCCGGCGCGCGCGACTGATCCTTGAGCGCCTCTTTCAGCTCGTCGGGCAGGTCCTTCACGTCGGTGACCGGGACCTGGTACTGGGTGGGTCCGCTGAGGTCAGTGGTTGCGTAGGGGACCGCCTCGAAGGCCGGGGTCGATGGCTTGGACGACTTGGGTCCGCGCGCGAACAGGCGGCTGGTGAGGGCGTAGCCTGCCCGTTTGACGTCTCCCGGCAGGGTGTCCACCTCGTCGAACACGATCACGTTCTGGTCACCCTTGACCCGGGGGATGTAGTCCACCTGGAGGCGCGGCTCGAAGGTGTGCTTGTACGACGTGCCGCCGTCCGGCGCGTTCGGGGGCGCCCCGTAGAGCCGGAACAGCCGGGGGCCGGTCACCGTCAGGTTGAACGACGCGAACCTGCGGGAGATGTCCGCGTCGACGCTGCCCAGAGCCAGATTGTTGGGGTCGAGCTGGCTGGCCGTGTAGAAGGTCTCGCGCGCGGAGATCGAAGGGGAGATGTCCAGCCACGGCGTGGGGCTGAACGAGGCCGAGAGGATGGGGAGCAGGTCGTAGCGCTGGTAGGTCACTTCCCGGGTGAACCGCCCGAAGAAGGCGTCCTCGAACTCCTGCTGCTTGTTGTACAGGCCCGCCGAGCTGATGAAGGAAAGGTAGAACGGGGTCTGCCCGAACCGGATGCCGCGTCCGCGCAGCTCGATCTCCGGCAGGCGCTGCAGCACGAGATCGGTGGTTTCGGTGAGGAACTGAAGCTGCCGGTCGGTCCGCACGTTGAGCGAGTACGCCTTCCAGTTGCGCAACAAGTCGACGCGCGAATAGACGGTGGGGCTGGTGGTCTGGCGGATGTCGCGCTCGAAGTCGAGGTAGTAGTCCAGGTCGCTGACCGCGTTCAGGTCGGCCAGCAGGCGGAAGCCGTTGGTGAAGTCCTGCGTGTGGACCAGCTTGAAGCGGTAGCGGTCCTCGGGGATCGGGCGGCCGGACGGCTGCGGCTGGGTCTCCTCAAAGGTGTCGTTGAGCCAGTAGCCGGTGAAGATCCCCTCGCCATGATCGCTGGGGATGTAGCGGTACTCGAAGCCGTAGCCGGTGCCGCTCTTGCCGTACAGATCGAAGAAGAGGGTGGCGTCCTGGCTGCGCCCCAGCACCAGGTAGAGCGCGTTGCCGATGAAGCTGCCGCGGAGATTCGAGTAGCCCAGGTTGGGGAGGAGCAGGCCCGAGGCGCGCTCCTGCTTCATCGGCCACACCAGGTACGGCAGCCAGATCATGGGCATCTTCCCCACGTTCATGGCCACGTTCTTCATGTAGGCGTAGTGGTTGAGATGCAGGGTGGCCCTGCCGACGTGAAACGACCAGTAGGGGGTCGGCTGCGTGCAGGTGGTCACCGTGCCGTCGGTGATCACCACACGGTCCTCGGAGATCCTCTCCAGCTTTTCGGCGTCGAAGATGACGTCCGGGTCCATGTAGCCGTGCGCGTTCCAGATGGTGGCCAGCTTCGTCTCGAGGTTGACCTCCAGGCGGTCGCCGCTGATCTGGCTCTTGCCGAACATCATCACCACGTTCCCCTCGGCACGAGCCATGTGGGTCTGCTGGTTGAGATGCAGGGTGTCGGCCAGCAGACGCAGCTCGCCGTAGCGAAGGTCCACGTCGCCCGTGAGCTTCAGCTCATCCTCGCCCACCTGCTCGAAGCGTGAGGCCGAGACGACGGGCTCCTCCGATCCGACGGGGCGGGGCGGGATCAGCTGGTCTGCGCCGCAGAGGGACCACGCCAGCAGTGCGGCCAGCAGAGCGATGGCGGTTCTCCCTGTCATCGCTCTCCACTGGCCAGGGGAAAGCCTTCCGACTTCGACACCCAGGCGGCGGCCACGATGTCCCCCGTGACATTCAGCACCGTACGGCACATGTCGAGCAGGCGATCCACGCCGAGGATGATCCCTATCCCTTCCCAGGGAACGCCGATGCTCACCAGGAGAGCTCCGATCATGGGCAGGGATCCACCCGGGACGCCGGCCGTTCCGACACCGGCCAGGATCGACATGACCACGACCATCACCTGGGACGACAGGTCCAGGTGCACGCCGAAGAACTGCGCCAGGAAGAGCACCGTGATCCCTTCGTACAGCGCGGTGCCGTTCTGATTGGCGGTCGATCCGACGGTCAGCACGAAGTTGCCTATCTGGCGGGGGATCCCCAGCTCCTGCTCGGACACGCGCATCGAGACGGGCAGGGTGGCGTTGCTCGACGAGGTCGAGAACGCCGTCAGCAGCACCTCACGGATGCGCCTGAAGAACGCCATCGGTGAGACGCGCACGGCGAGACGCAGCACCAGCGAGTACACGCCGAACTGGTGCAGGGCCAGCCCCGCCACCACCGTGAGCACGTACCACCAGAGCGCTCCCAGGATCTCCAGGCCGAAGCGGGCGGTCAGGCTGAACAGCAGAGCCGCCACGCCGAAGGGAGCCAGACCCATGGCGATCGCGATCACTTTCATGACAACTTCGTAAAGGGCGCGCAGCAGCTGAACGAGCGGCTCCACCACCTTTGGGTCGCAGAGGGTGAGGGCGATCCCCATGATCAGGGCGAACACCATCACCGCCAGCATCTCCCCCCTGAAGGCGTCCACCATCGCGCGCAGAGGGTTGTCGGGGATCACGGCCAGGAGCCACTGCAGTCCCTCGCGGGCGGGAGGCTTGTCGACCTGGGCCGCCTGTCCCCCCAGGTCGGCCAGGAGCTTCGCGCGCTGGGCCTCGGAGAATCCCTCCCCCGGGCGGGTCAGGTTCACCAGGGTGACCCCCACCAGCACCGAGACGGCGCTCAGCGCAACCGTGAAACCCAGAGTCTTGAAGCCGATCCGCCCCAGCCTCCTCAAGTCGCCCAGCTCCGCCACCCCCAGGATGAGGGCCGACACCACGAGCGGGATGACCACCATGAAGATGAGGCGCAGAAAGATCTGGCCGGCGGGCAGGGTGACCGACCGGACGAAGGTCTGCAGCCAGGGCTGGTCGCCCCAAAGGGCGTTTGCCGCCAGGCCGGCTCCCAGCCCGACGACCATTCCATAGAGAATTTTCCGGTGCAGGGGGGTGCCGCGGCGCCACGCCATCGGGCGATTATAATGCGCGCGTGCTAGCCGTCTTGTTGTGGGTGCTCGCTGCGGCCCCTCCCGCCATCTTCACCAACGTCACGCCCGCCTCCGGCCTGGAATCGGCCGTCCAGACGGTGGGGCGGGCCGACAAGGACTACATCAGCGACACCATCGGCACGGGGATAGCCGCGTTCGACATGGACAACGACGGGTGGCAGGACCTGTACCTGGCCAACGGCTCACGCCTGGGGGGGTATCCGCCCGGCCAGGAGCCCCACCCGTATCTCTTCCGCAACAAAGGGGGCAACACCTTCGAGGACGTCACCCGGGACTCGGGGGTCGACCAGGCCTTCTGGGGGAGCGGCGTGGCGGTGGGGGACTACGACAACGACGGCCTCACCGACCTGTACGTGACCGCCTACGGCCCCAACCACCTGTACCGCAACCTGGGGGGAGGCCGCTTCCAGGACGTCAGCGGCCCGGCCGGCGTGGACGCGGAGTCCTGGGGGGCCTCGGCGTCGTTCGTGGACATCGACCTCGACGGGGACCTGGACCTGTTCGTGACCACGTACGTGGATTTCGATCCACGCGAGATCCCGCCGCGCGGCGATCCCAACCATCCCTGCATGTACCGCGGCTTCATGGTGATGTGCGGGCCCACCGGGCTCAAGGGGGAGCCCGACATCCTCTATCGCAACAACGGCGACGGCACCTTCAGCAACGTCACCTCCGCGGCGGGGATCCGCACCGACGTCGGCCTGTTCGGGCTGGGCGTGGCGGTGGGGGACTACGACGCAGACGCCGATCCCGACCTTTACGTCGCCAACGACGCCACGCCCAACCAGCTCTACCGCAACCGGGGCGACGGCACCTTCGAGGAAGTGGCGGCCATGAGCGGCGCGGCGTACGGGGTGGACGGGACCGAAGCCGGCTCGATGGGGACAGCGTTCGGCGACTATGACGGCGACGGGGCGCTGGATCTGGTGATCACCAACTTCTCTCATCAGTCGTATCAGCTCCTGCGCCAGTCCGAAGGCCTGTTCTTCGAGGACGTCAGCTACACGACGGGGATCTACGCCGCCACGTTCCTCTTCCTGGGGTGGGCCACCGACTTCTTCGACTACGACCACGATGGCTGGCTCGACCTGTTCTTCCTCAACGGCCACGTCTATCCCGGCGTGGACGCCATGCAGATCGGCTCGACGTACCGCCAGACCAACCATCTGATGCACAACGTGGCGGGGCCGGATGGCCTGAGGACGTACGAGGACGTCAGCAGCCGGGCCGGGCCTGATTTCGCGGCAGCGCGCAGCCATCGCGCGGGAGGGGCCTTCGACAGCGACCGGGACGGCGACCTCGACCTGGTGGCCGGCGTCATGGACGAGGGCCCCGTGCTCCTGCGCAACGATGCCGGCACCGCGGGCGGCTCCTGGCTGCAGGTGCGTCCCGTGGGAAGCGCGGCCAACCGGTCCGGGATCGGCGTGCGCCTGGAGGCGCAGGTCAAAGGGCGGCGCCTCGTGCGGTACACGGGCGCAAGTTCCTTCCTGTGGGGCGCGGACCCCCGCGCCCACTTCGGGCTGGGAGACGCCCGCAAGGTGGACTCGCTGGAAGTGATCTGGCCTGGAGGGCGCCGGCAGACCGTGCGGAATCTGGCCGCCAACACCGCGTGGGTGCTCGTGGAGGGACGCGATCCCGTCCCCGACGTCCCTCAAGGAGCCGCGCGATGATCGGCGCGCGCATCCTGGCCATCGCGGCGGTGCTGGCGCTGGCGGCGGGCCCCCTGGTGGCGCAGAGCGCGTCGGGCGAGTCGGCATCGGACCTTCACGCCCGCGCGGAGGCGGCCCTGGCGCGCGGAGAGAACGACCAGGCCACGGTGCTGCTGCAGCAGGCCATCGCGGCGGACGCGGCGTACTGGCCCAGTCTCTGCCGGCTCGGCGAGGTCTTTCTGGCCGCGGGGCGCCCCGCCGAGGCGGAGCCCCTGCTGAGGAAGGCCACGGAGATCAACCGGGAGCATGGCCCGTGTCTCTCCCGCTACGCGCAGGTCCTGCTGACGACGGGAAAGACGGCCGAGGCGGAGGTCCCACTGAAACGCGCCGCAGACCTGATGCCCTCCGACGCGGGCGTGCTGTTCAATCTGGCGAGGCTCTACGAGACGACGGAGAGGCCCGAGCTGGCCATCGAGACCTACCGGCGATTCGTCGCCATCAGCGTGGATCCAAAGCGCACGACCTCCGCGCGCCTCAAGCTGGCGCGCCTCCTGTCGGAGGCCCTGAAGCTCGAAGAATCGATCGCCCAGTACCAGCTCTATCTTCAGGATGTGCCGGATCGACACGAGGTGCGCAACGAGCTGGCCATGACCCTGTCGGCCGCGTCGCGCTATCCCGATGCCCTGGCCGAATACGAGAAGGTCTTCGCTGCCGGCGGTGGCAACGCGGACGGGCTGGCCCGCGCGGGCGCCATCTGCGTGCTCACCAGAGACTTTCCTCGTGCGGTCGGATACCTCGAACGCGCCGTGCAGGCGGATCCAGCCTCCATGCCGGCGCGCCTGTCCCTGGGGACCGCCCTGGCGCAGTCGGGGAACCACGCGCGCGCCGTGGAGGTTCTCTCGTCCGCGGCGACCGACGACCCGGACAACGAGCGCGTGCACTTCCTGCTCGCGCAGTCGCTCATGAAGCTGGGTCGAAACGAAGAGGCAAAGGTGGAGCTGGAGAAGCACAAGGCCCTGCACGAGCGGATCATGAAGGAGCGCATGTCGCAGCAGCCCACCGGCCATCCCTGAGCCACGCTTGGCCTGTGATACCCTCCGCCGATGAAGGTCGTTCTGGCCCAGATCGCGCCCTCCCTTGGAGATCTGGATCGCAACCTCTCGGCTCACCTCTCCGAAGCGCGCAGCGCCGCTCGCGCCGGCGCCGACCTGGTCGTCTTTCCCGAGCTGAGCCTCACGGGCTACCTCCTTCAGGACCTGGCGTCCGAATGCGCCCGCGATGCGCGTGATGCTCAGCCTCTGAAGCGGCTGGCCGCGGCCAGCAAGCGCGTGGGGATCGTGGCTGGGTTCGTGGAGCGTTCCGGCGGGCTGCTGATCCACAACGCGGCCGGATGCTGGCTGGGTGGGGCTCTGGCGCACCTGCATCGCAAGGTCTACCTGCCCACCTATGGGATGTTCGACGAGGGGCGGTACTTCGCGGCGGGAGAGGTCTTCCGCACTTTCGAGGCGCCCTGGGGGCGGACCGGCCTGCTCGTCTGCGAGGACTTCTGGCACCTGTCTTCTTCCTACCTGCTCGCCCAGGAGGGGATGGACGTGCTGGTGGTGATCTCGGCCAGCCCGTTGAAGGGGCTGGATGTGACAGGGCGGCCGGTGGGCGAGGCCTGGCTGCAGATGGCGCAGGTCGTGGCGCGCTTCCTGGGCTGTTTCGTGGTGTACGTGAACCGTGTGGGGTACGAGGACGGCTGGAGCTACGCCGGGGGCTCGTTCGCCGTGGATCCTTCGGGGCGTGAGATCGGTCGCGCCCGAGCCCTGCGCGCGCAGTCGGTGGCCGTCACGCTCGATCCCAGGCGCCTGGCCGCCGCCCGGGCCGCCGCGCCGATGCTGCGCGACGAGAAGCTCGACCTGGTGCGGCGCGAGCTGGAGCGGATCGCGCTGGCGCGCTACGGGGTCTCCACCGCATGAGGCGCGCG
>JBOGOC010000049.1:0-22776 GCA_050747525.1 Candidatus Polarisedimenticolia bacterium
CGTGCGCGGCGTGCGCGGGCTCTGCCTGCCGTCGGCGGGGAACGCCGGCTCGGCGGCCGCCGCGTACGGGGCGTGGCTCGGCCTTCCCGTCCATGTCTTTCTTCCCGAGGAGACGCCCGCCCCGTTCTTCGCCGAGTTGGAGGCCTACGGCGCCCGGGTGCACGTAGTGAAGGGGCACATCGGCGATGCGGGACGCGCCATGAGAGAGATGATGGCGGGGGGCGAGCCGGGGGAGTGGTTCGACCTGTCCACCCTCAAGGAGCCCTACCGGCTCGAGGGGAAGAAGACGATGGGCTACGAGCTGTGCGAGCAGATGAACGGGGACCTTCCCAACGTCATCGTCTATCCCACCGGCGGAGGGACCGGCCTCATCGGCATGTGGAAGGCCTTCGACGAGATGCATGCGTTGGGATGGATCGACGCCCGGCGCCCGCGCATGATCAGCGTGCAGTCGGAAGGCTGCGCCCCCATCGTGCGCGCCTTCGAGGCCGGCGAGGACTCGGCCCGCCCCTGGGACGACCCGGTCACCAGGGCCTCGGGCCTGCGCGTGCCGTCCGCGGTGGGGGACTTCCTGATCCTGCGGGCCGTGCGCGCCAGCGGCGGCTGCGCCGTGGCCGTCCCCGACAAGGACCTGGGCGCGGGGATGCGCGAGATGGGCTCGGCCGAGGGGATTTTCGCTGCTCCCGAAGGGGCGGCGACGATGCTGGCCGCCCGGCAGCTTCTGGACCGTGGCCTCATCGGCCCGGACGAGCGCATCGTCCTGTTCAACACCGGCACCGGCCTGAAATACCTCGACGTCCTGGAGACGTGACGCTCCGCAAACCCTGAGGGGGACGATGAAACGCGTTCGCGCAGTTCTCGCGCTGTCCGCCGCCGGCCTCGTTCTGCCGGCAATCGCCGCCGAGCAGGCCGCGAGCGACGTCGGCACGCTCAACAAGGCGGCGGCGGAGAAGGTCTTTCCCGCCAAGCCTCCCTATTCGCCTTACGCCGAGCGGAACTTTCCTACGAGGCCGTTCTTCGGCGACACGCACCTGCACACCAGTTTCTCGATGGACGCGGGAGCATTCGGCACCCGCCTGAACCCGCGCGATGCGTATCGCTTCGCGCGTGGCGAGCAGATCATGGCCTCGAGCGGCCAGCCCGCGAAGCTCTCGCGGCCGCTCGATTTCCTGGTCGTGGCGGATCACTCGGACAACATGGGTTTCTTCCCCGACCTGCTCGCCGGCAAGCCCGAGATACTCGCCCAGCCGAAGGGCAGGGAGTGGTACGACATGATGCAGGCGGGCAAGGGCGCCGACGCCGCGCTCGACATCATCGGCAACTTTGCCCAGGGCACCTTTCCCAAGGAGCTGATGTACCTCCCCGGCACCAGCGCCTATCGCGGCGCGTGGCAGGAAACCATCGCGGCGGCCGAGGCCTACAACGAGCCGGGCCGATTCACCGCCTTCATCGGCTACGAGTGGACCGCGCTCGACAAGGGCAACAACCTGCATCGCAACGTCATCTTCCGTGACAACGCCGACAAGGCCAGCCAGGTCGAGCCGTTCACCGTCTATCCGCCCACCGGCACCTCCAATCCCATCGACTTGTGGAAGTGGATGGACGCCTACGAAACGAAAACCGGCGGGGACGTGCTGGCCATCGCGCACAACGGCAACCTGAGCAACGGAACGATGTTCCCGGTGGTCGAGGCGTTCGGCAAGCCGATTGACCGCGCGTATGCCGAGCAGCGCATCAAGTGGGAGAGGCTCTACGAAGCGACGCAGATGAAGGGCGACGGCGAGGCGCATCCGTTCCTCTCCCCGAATGACGAGCTCGCCGACTACGAGCTCTGGGACAAGGGCAACCTCGACGCCAGTGTGGCGAAAACGAAGGAGATGCTCGAGTTCGAGTACGCCCGGTCGGCGCTGAAGAACGGCCTCAAACTCGAGGCGAAGCTGGGCGTGAACCCCTACAAGTTCGGACTGGTCGGCAGCAGTGACGCGCACACCGGCCTGGCGTCATTCGAGGAGGACAATTTCTTCGGCAAGACGACGCCGCAGGAGCCCAGCGCGGAGCGCATGCACGGCGTGTTCATGGACAACAAGAAGAGCGGCGTGAAGATCATGGACTGGGAGGTCGTCTCCTCCGGCTACGCCGCCGTGTGGGCCGAGGAAAACACGCGCACGTCGATCTTCGATGCGATGCAGCGCCGGGAAACTTATGCCACCACTGGCTCGCGCATGGCCGTGCGATTCTTCGGCGGCTGGGACTTCCAGGCGGGCGATGCCGGTAGTCGGATGCCCGCGAAAGTCGGGTACACCAAGGGCGTGCCCATGGGCGGCGACCTGAAGGCCGCGCCCCGGGGCAAGGCACCGACGTTTCTCGTCGCGGCGCTCAAGGACCCCATCAGCGGCAACCTCGACCGCATCCAGATCATCAAGGGCTGGCTCGGCAAGGACGGCACCCCGCAGGAGCGCATCTACGACGTGGCGGTTTCCGGCGGACGAAGGATTGACGCGGATGGCCGCTGCAAGACGCCGGTCGGGAACACGGTCGACGTGCCGAACGCGACCTGGACCAACACCATCGGCGCGCCCGAGCTCATCGCCGTCTGGAAAGACCCGGACTTCGATCCGGGGTTGCGCGCGTTCTATTACGCCCGCGTGATGGAGATTCCCACGCCGCGTTGGACGGCGTATGACGCGAAATACTACGGCACCCAGCCGCTCCCCGGCACGCGCATGACCGTCACCGAGCGCGCCTACACCTCGCCCATCTGGTACACGCCATGAAGCCGGTAGCGCCCCTTTCGGGCGCCTCGCCGCTGTCAGTTGTACTCGAAGTGGAAGTGGACCTCGAGTGACGTGCGCGCGTAGCTCTTGGGCAAGGGCCCGAACGGAGCCGCGCGCTTGACGGCGTCGACCGCGGCCTTGTCCCACTCATCCGAGCCGCTCTTCATGTTGAGCCGGGCATCCATCAGGCTGCCGTCTCTCAGGATGGTGGCGATGACCACCGCCTTGGAACCCTCCCTGGGGGTCTGGGCCGGGCGTTGCCATGCCGACCCGACCTTCTGGTGCACGGCCTTGTGGTAGGACCCGTCGCGCAGCTCGGAGGATGGATAGGATTTGAGATCGGGAGTCCCGGAAAGAGCAACTGATTGTGACAGCAGCAACGCCGCGGCCACGACGACCATGAGACCTGGCCGGTAGGTACAGGTCATGGCTTCTCTCCTCCCCGGCACATCATAAGGGAAGCCGTCCCGCGGCTGCAACGCCCCGGACGATGTAGTAGGCTGCCGCGCATGAAGATTGGGCTTGGAAGAGCTTTCTCGATTCTTGTGATCGCGCTGACTGTGGCGATTGTTCCGGGCGTCGCGGCGGCCGAGGGGACGATCGCTCCCGTCACCCTCGAAGACTTGAACGGGAAGAAGGTCAAGGTGGACTTCTCCTCGGCGAAGATCACCCTGGTGAACTTCTGGGCGGTGTGGTGCATGCCCTGCCGCGACGAGATCCCCGAGATCGCGCGCCTCAAGTCCGAGTACGGGGACAAGGGACTCCAGGTGTTCGGCATCGCCATGGAGTCGGGCGAGCCCGCCGAGGTGAAGGACTTTCTCGAGCGCAACAAGGGGTTCGGCGTGAACTACCCGATGCTCATGGGGACCGACGAAGTGGCCGACAGCTTCGGCGGCGTGATGGCCGTCCCCACCACCTATCTGCTCGATGCGAAGGGGAAGGTCCTCAAGACCTACGTGGGGAGCACCAGGGACTTCCACGCCAAGGTGAGCGCCGAGATCGATTCGACGCTGAAGGCGCCGGGCAACACCCAGACCAAACCCGCACCCTGAAGCGCGGAGAGCGCGCGTTGGCGCTCCAACCTTTCCGCTACCCTGAGACGATCGACCCGGCCCGCCGGCGTCTGCTCGGTGCGTACTACACGCCCGCCCCGCTGGTGAATCATCTGGTGGAGGCCACCCTGGCCCCGCTCATGCCGCCCCTCGAACGAGCCATCAGGAAGGGCCGCATCGACGATGCCCTGCGGATCCGTATCGTGGATCCGGCTTGCGGCGACGGCGCGTTCCTGGCGGCCGCGTGCCGGTTCGTGGCGGGGCGCCTGGCCCGAGCCGGGCGGATCGCTGAGCCGCTGCTGCGCGCTGAAGTCATCCGCCGCTGCCTGCACGGCGTCGACATCGATCCCATGGCGGTGCGCCTGACCGGGGAGGCGCTGCGCGCGGAGGGCGGGCAATCGCCCCTTCTGCGTGAGGCCGACACGCTCTCAGCTTCATCCCCGCATCCCGACTGCGGGTTCGACGCCATCGTGGGGAACCCGCCCTGGGGTGGATGGAACCGCCTGCTGGATGACGGAGCGAAACGAGATTACCGCCTGCGGTTCCGCGTGGCGCGGGGGCTGCTCGATCCCGCCATGCTCTTCCTGGAGCGATGCACGCTGTGGCTGCGGCCCGGCGGGCGCCTGGGTCTGGTGATGCCGGGCTACTTCCTGATGAAGAACTACCCGGCGGCCCGCGGCTTCGTCCTGGCCGAGCACGATCTGGAGGAACTGGCCCGCTGGGGGATGGCGTTCGACGGCGTCAACGTGGAGGCGTGCACCCTGGTGGCGGCGCGGCGGGACGTGCGCCGCGCCGCGGGCGCACGGCGCGTGCGGTGCTTCCCCCAGGGACCCGCCGGGCCCGTGCTGAACGTGCCGGTCTCGGCGTTCCGCAAGGCTCCCGGGCACGTGTTCAACCTGTCGCTCGATGGGGCCGGCCGCCGCCTGCTGGCCCGCCTCCAGGATCTCGGGACCCCGCTGGGAGACCTGGTGGAGGCGCACGAAGGGATCCACTCGGGGAATGTGCGCGCCCGCCTTTTCGTGCCACCGCGTGGCCGCCCCCCGCGAGGGAAGGCCGCGCGCCACCTCGCCCCGCTCCTGATGGGCCGCGGCGAGCTGCGCCCCTACGTTCTGCGCCCGGCCGGGTGGCGCGTGGTGTACGACCCGTCGGTCGTGCGGCGCCACCGGGGCGAGTACGCCAACCTGGGCCGGGCGGCGTGGTACGCCCCTCCCAAGCTGATGGTGCGCCGCACGGGGGACAGGGTGGTGGCCGCCGTGGATCGCGCCGGGCTGAAGGCCAGCAACAACGTCTTCGTGGTGCGCCGCCGCGGCGGCGCGGGAGCGTCCCTGGCCTGCCTGGCGGCCTGGCTCAACTCCACGCTGGCCACCTGGTGGTTCCGCGCCGTGGTGCCGCGCGCCGGCGATCTGTTCGCCGAGCTGAAGCTGGAGCACCTGGTCCGGCTGCCCATCGTCATGCCGGCACGCGGCGGCCGGGAGGCCGCCCGCCTCGGCCGCCTCGCCCGGCGCCTCGAAAACCCCCGGCTGGCCGATCACGACCCTGCCCGGCGCCGCGTCATGGAAGAAATTGATGACGTGATCGGGCGCCTTGCCGGCCTCTCGCGGTCCGAGGCTGCTATCATTGCCGCCTGCGCGAAACGCGCGTGACGCCAACCACGCTGACAAGGGGACACCGGCGATGGAGAAGTTCGGCATCGATGATGTCATGAACCTGTACGGCATCGACTCGTGGGGCGGAGACTACTTCCGCGTCAGCGAGCAGGGCCACCTGATCGTCACTCCCACCGGAGACGAGTCCCATGGCATCGATCTGCTCGAGGAGGTCGAGGAGCTGAGCCGCAAGGGAGTCACCACGCCGCTGTTGCTGCGCTTCCCCCAGCTGCTGGAGTCGCAGGTCAAGAACCTGTGCAACTCCTTCCGCAAGTCGATCTCCGAATACGGGTACACGAAGGAATACCGCCCCGTGTTTCCCATCAAGGTGAACCAGCACCGGTTCGTGGTCACCGAGCTGATGGAGGCGGGCTGGAAGTACAACCTGGGCATCGAGGTGGGGAGCAAGCCGGAGCTGCTGGGGGCGCTGGCCCTGGACACGCCGCCCGACTCGCTGCTCATCTGCAACGGCTTCAAGGACATGGCCTACCTGTCCAACGCCATCCTGGCGCAGAAGATCGGCAAGAACGTGATCGTGGTCGTGGAGAAGCCCTACGAGCTGGAGCACCTCATCCAGATCGTGAAGGACCGCGGCGTGAAGCCCTCCATCGGATTCCGCGTGCGCCTGCACAGCAAGGGATCCGGCAAGTGGGAGAAGTCGGGAGGCGTGAACAGCAAGTTCGGGCTGTCCACCGCGCAGCTGCTGGAAGGGATCCAGGAGCTGAAGCGGGCCCGCCTGCTGGACTGTCTCAAGCTGTTCCACTTCCACATCGGCTCGCAGATCACCGAGATCCGGCGCCTCAAGAACGCCATCAAGGAAGCCGCGCGCGTCTACGCCAAGGCCCGCAAGATGGGCGTGGACATCGAGTACCTCAACGTGGGCGGCGGGCTGGGGGTGGACTACGACGGCTCGCGCACGTCGTCCGACGCCAGCGTGAACTACACGGTGCAGGAGTACGCCAACGACGTCGTGTACACCATCAAGGACGTCTGCGAGAACGAGAACGTCCCCGAGCCCAACATCGTGTCGGAGTCGGGGCGCGCCATGACCGCGTACCACTCGGTGCTGATCATCGACGTGCGCGCCGAGATCAGCTCGCGCACAGCCGGCAAGCTCAAGCCCTCGCCCAAGGACCCTCAGGTCATCGGGGACCTGTTCTTCATCCTCAAGAGCATGACGGTGAAGAACTACCGCGAGTACTACCACGACGCGCTGGAGCACCGCGACGAGATGTTCTCGCTTTTCAACCTGGGGCTGCTCTCGCTGGAAGAGCGCGCCAAGGGGGAGGCCTGCTTCTGGGAGGCGGCGGCCAAGGCGGTGCGCTACGCCAAGACCCAGAAGTTCGTGGCCGACGAGTTCGTGGAGCTGGAGAAGCAGCTGCACGAGAAGGTGGTGTGCAACTTCTCGGTGTTCCAGTCCATCCCCGACCACTGGGCGCTGGACCAGCTCTTCCCCGTGGTTCCGATCCACCGCCTGCGCGAGAAGCCCGAGCGGCGCGCCACGCTGGTGGACATCACCTGCGACTCGGACGGGGAGATCGACAAGTTCGTGGACCTCAAGGACATCAAGGAGGCCCTCGAGCTGCACCCGCTCAACGGGTCGGATCCGTATTACCTGGCCCTGATGCTGATCGGGGCCTACCAGGACACCATGGGCGACCTGCACAACTTGTTCGGCTCGGTGAACGAGGCGCACCTGGTGATGGACGACGAGGGGAAGGTGCACGTCAAGCGCATCCGCCGCGGCAACTCGGTGCGCGAGACGCTGGCCGCCTTCGGCTACGACGCCAAGGATCTGGCGGCCCGCCTGCAGGCGATCCTTGAGGAGCGGCAGAACCGCAACGGCATCACCCCGCGCGAAGCGCGCCAGCTCCTGTCGGAGTACCGCGGCCAGTTCGACGCCTACACCTACCTGACCTGATGCCCGCGAAGAAGCGCCGCGCGCCGCGCGGGAGGGCTCCCTACTTCGGGCTGACTCCCGAAGAGTCGGCCTACGACACCTCGCGCGTGGTGGTGCTCCCCGTGCCGTTCGGAGGCACGGTCACCTTCGGGCGCGGCACCGAGAAGGGCCCCGAGGCGATCCGGTTCGCGTCGCAGCAGGTGGAGCTGTTCGACGAGGAGACGCGGCGCCAGCCGTACCAGGTGGGGATCCATTCCGCGCCGCCGGTGGCCTGCCGCGGCCTGAAGCCCGAGGCGATGGTCCGCCGCGTGGAGGAGCGCGTCGAGCGGTACCTGGCGGATGGCAAGATGGTGGTGACCCTGGGCGGCGAGCACTCCATCTCGCCTGGCGCCACCGGGCCCTACGCGCGCCGTCACCCGGGCATGGTCATCGTGCACTTCGACGCGCATTCGGACTTGCGTGATTCGTATCACGGGACGAAGCACAACCACGCCTGCGCGGGGGCCCGCATGCGCGAGCACGCGCCGCTGGTGCAGATCGGCATCCGATCCCAGAGCCCTGAAGAGCGCGCCATCATCGATCGGGGCGAGGTGCGCACGCTGTTCGCGTACCAGATGCAGGGAATCGACTGGGCGCCGCAGATGCTCGAGATGATCCCGGCGTCGACCCCCGTGTACGTGACCATCGATCTGGACTACTTCGACCCCTGCCTGATGCCTGCCACCGGCACCCCCGAGCCGGGAGGGGGAGAATGGTACCCGACGCTGCGCTTCCTGAAGATGCTGGCCGAGAAGACCCCCATCGTGGGGTTCGATCTGATGGAGCTGGCGCCGGTGCGCGGGCTGCACGCCCCGGACTTTCTGACAGCGCGCCTGATGTACAAGATGCTGGCCTACATTTTTCGCGACACGTAGTTCCGCAGTGGATCTCGATGCTCGTTCGCACCATCGCCTGCCGCACCCTGCTGAACCGCACGGGCGGATTCCTGTCGGCCTTCACCCACACGCTCAATCCCTATGGCGGATGCTCGTACGGCTCGACCCTGTGCGGGATGCCCGACTACGCGCCCGAGATCCTGCGCGCGCGCGGAGAGCGCCGGCCCTGGGGATCGTGGCTGGACGTGAAGGACAACGCTCCGCAGGTGTACGAGGCCGAGCACGATCGCATCCGGCGCAGCACGAAGCCCGATCTGCGCATCTACATGAGCTCGGTGACCGATCCCTACGTGCCGCAGGAGCGCCGCTACCGGGTCACGCGCCGGCTGCTGCGGGCCATGATCGAGCGGCCTCCGGACGTGCTGGCCCTGCAGACCCACACTCCCTGTCCCCTGTGGGATCTCGAGGCGCTCGAGAGTCTCGCCGCGCGCTGCCGCCTCTCGGTGCAGATCAGCGTGGAGACCGATTGCGAGGACCTCGGGCCGGGGTTTCCACGCCACGCGTTCACCGTGGAGAGCCGCCTGGCGGCCCTCGCGCAGCTGAAGGAGGCGGGGCTGCACGCGGTGGGGGTGGTGGCGCCTCTGTGGCCGCTCGACGATCCGGCCGGGTTCGCCCGGCGCCTGGAGCGGGCCTGCAGCTTCGTCGTGCTGGACCACTACCTGCTGGGGGACGGCTCGCCGGGCGGGGCGCGCACCGCGCGCCGCGAGGTGGCCCCGGGAGAGACCTTTCCCCAGCGCCTGTGCGCCGCGGGCTTCGCCTCGTGGACGACGCTCCAGACCTTCGAGGGGGTGGCCGGGATCTTCCGTGGCATCCTGGGAGAGCGCCTCGGGATCTCCAGGGAGGGCTTCGCGCGCGCAGCCGGCCTCGGCGTCACCGGTGCTAGGATCATCAGCGAGGACCCATGATCGCCGCCACGTTTTCCTGCGATGTCTGTTTCGGATCGGATCTGCAGGCCTACCCCGCCATGACGTCATGCGGCCGGGCCCTATGGCGTTGCGCGGGGTGCGGCCTGGTGGCCGCCAGTCCGTCGCGAGCCCCCGACGATCCGCTGCAGTCACCTTCCCGCGAGGCGCGCGACGAGGAGAGACGCGCGGCCGCCGTGCGCCGCCTGCTCCCCTCCGGGCGCGTGCTGGACGTGGGGTGCGGGACCGGCGTGTTCCTGGCCGCCCTCGAGCCCGAATTGTACGTGGTGACCGGGCTGGAGCAGGACGACGGCAGCGCCATCCTGGCCCGCGAGCGGCTGCAATCGGTGGGGGCCAGGGGGAGCGTTCTGGTCGGTGAGCTTCGCGACAGCAGGCTCCCCTCGGAGTCGTTCGACCTGGTGGCGCTGTTCGGCCACCTGGCCCGCAGCGCGTCCCCACGGGCCACCCTGATGGAGGTGTCGCGGCTGTTACACCCGGGCGGGCACGTCATGATCGAGACCCCCAGCCTCGACTCGCTCACCGCCCGGCTGCGGGGGACCCATTGGCGGCCGCTTCACGACCCGCGCGCCGACTACTTCTTCACGCCCGCCACGCTGCGCCGTCTGGTGGTCAGCTGCGGTTTCGAGCCGGGCCCCACCCGTCCGCCGATGCCGGCGGGGTGGCCGCATCCGGGCACGCTGGTGCACGTCGCCCGCAAGGCCGGTCAGCCGGTCCGGCTGCTCGAGCCGGCGGATCTTGCCGAGGCCATCCCCTCGATCTCCTCGCCCCTGGGCGCTCTCCAGTAGCGAAGGCACCCTCAACGCCGTATCTTTCCTGACGTGTGGTCGTCATCTGCGGGAGGTGCCATGAGCGCCTGGGTCCACACGTTTGTTGCGTTTCTGGTGTGCACACTGACCGGCGTAGCGCAGCAGCCCGATCACGTGCTGCGGCCGGATACGTACGCCCGGGGACCCGCGACCGAGGCCGAGGCCCACGCCCACCGCATCATCGAGCGGGCCATCCGGGCTCACGGCGGCCGGGAGGCCTGGCAGGGCAAGAAGGACGCCTCCTTCACCACGACCTGGACCCACTATCAGCAGGGCCGTCCGCGCTTCAGCAGCCGGTACGTCGTGAAATTCCCCACCACGCCGGGCCCCCGCCGCGTCATCGTGGAAGCCGAGGAGAACGGCAAGCCGGTGATCATGGGGATGTCGGGGGTGCGCTCCTGGTTCGTGGTGGGAGGAGAGCCGCGCGACGACGCCGCGTCGCTGCGCGCCAACCGGGCGTTCGTGAAGAAGGCCTACGGCCTGCTGGCCGTGCCTTTCATGCTGGACGACCCGTCGTGCCGCTTCCTCTACGACGGGCACGAGGTGCGGGGCGGGATCGACATGGATCGCGTGCGGGCGGAGTGCGGGCTGGAGCCTTCGACGCTGCTCCTGTTCGAGAGCCATGACGGGCGGCTGGCCGGCCTGGGGAGCGCGGTGACCTCGCCTCCCACGTCCACTCTGGGCGAGGCTCACGACTACGAAGTGGTGCAGGGGATCGCCATCCCGCGGATGCAGACGTTCGACCGGGTCGATCCCTCCACGGGCGAGGTGTCGCGCGCGCTGTCGGTGAGCGTGCACGACGTCCGGTTCGACAATGGATTCCCCGCGGAGATGTTCGAGCCCCCCGCCGTCCCCTGAGCGGCCGTATAATCGGCCCATGAAGGTGCCGCGCTCCACCCGTACCTACCGCTGCTCGCCGTCCCAGGTGCGCGACGCCATGGACGAGATCCGCGCCATGGGAGGGACGGTGACGGGATCGGAGAGCGAAGGGGAGGCGGTCATCCCCACGCCTCTGGGGAAGGTGGAGGGACGCTACACGTTCGACGGGGAAGAGTTGAACGTGACCCTCACGCACAGGCCGGCGATGGTCCCCGAGTCCCTCATCTGGGAGCGCCTCGACGAGAAGTGCGGCCCTCCTGTCGGCAGGGCGTGAAGCCGCACGCCGCCGCCGCAGCCCTCGCCGCACTCCTGACGCTGGCCCCCTCCACGGCGTGGGGATGGGGGTTCGACGCTCACCGCATCGTGAGCCAGAGCGCCGTGGCCGCCCTCCCCGAGCCGCTTCACGCCTTCTACCTGGCGCACGCCCGCCGCGTCTCGGACGCCAGCATCGAGCCCGACAGCCTGCTCAGGAAGCGGGACGGCGAGGCGGAGGAGCGCCGCCACTACCTCGATCTGGACGAGCTGAGCCGCCCTCCCTTCGACGACATCCCGGCGGCCCGCGCGGCGGCGCGCTCCTGCTACGGGGCGGCCCGCCTGCAGGAGGCCGGCGATCTGCCGTGGCGCGTGGAGGACCTGTGCGCGGACCTCACCGCCGCCTTCGCCCGGCGCGACGGCAAGGAGGCCGCGCGCCTGTCGGGCTGGCTCGCCCACTACGTGGCCGACGCCTACCAGCCTCTGCACACAACGCGCAACCACGATGGCCAGCTGAGCGGCAACCGCGGCGTGCACGCGGCATTCGAGTCCGACATGATCGGCCGTGCCAAGCCGGCGTATCGCGAGCGGGCCAGGCTTCCGGCCGGCTTTGCGCCCCGCGCCATCGACGACCCCGCGCGGTTCCTGCTCGACGAGATGAAGCGGGCCTACGATCGGGTGGACGACGTGCTCCAGGCGGATGCCCAGGCCATGTTGCTGGTCAAGAAGCAGGACAAGGACTACTTCGAGAGCCTCGAGGCCCGGGCGGGAGAACTGGCCGGATCGCAGATGCGGGAGGCGGCGGCCACGGTGGCCAGCCTGTGGCACACCGCCTGGGTGCGTGCCGGGCGTCCCGACCTTCCCGCGCCGCGCGGCGCGAAGGGGGTCAGGGCAGAGAAGCCTTGATGATGGCTTCGGGCTTCTCTTCCCCGTTGATGATGCGGTGAATCGTCTCGCCCAGCGGGATGCGCAGCTTGTTCCTCTCGGCGAGATCGTGGGCGCACTGCGCCGCGTCCACCCCTTCGGTCACCGAGACCATGCCGCGTGTGACATCGGCCACGCGATGCCCGCGGCCCAGGTGCTCCCCCAGGGTGCGGTTGCGGCTGTGCCCGCTGGTGGCCGTCACCAGCAGGTCCCCGACGCCCGACAGGCCGTACAGGGTGGAGGCCTTCCCCCCCAGGGCCCGCGCGCACACGACCATCTCGGCCAGGGCCCGGGTCAGCATGGCGGCCTTGGTGTTCTGCCCCAGCTGCATGCCGTCGCAGATGCCGGCGCCGATGGCGTACAGGTTCTTGAAGGTCCCTCCCGCCTCCACGCCCGGCAGATCGCGCCGGACCTTGAAGCGGAACCGGCGCGTCGTGAGCGCGGCGCGCACGGCTCTGGCCGCGGCCACGTCGTTGGACGCGACGTCCACGCCGGTGGGGATGTTCTGCCCCAGCTCGGGCGCCAGGGAGGGCCCTGACACCGCCGCGATGCTCGGCCGCAGCGGCTCGGGCAGCTCCTCGGCCACCACCTGCGACATCCTGAGCAGCGACCCCTGCTCCAGCCCCTTGGCGGTGCTCACCACCACGGCCCCGTGGGGGACGTGGGGCGCCGCCCGCCGCGCGACCGTGCGCACGACGTGCGACGGCACGGCGATGATCACCAGGGTTGCCCCTTCCAGCGCCGCCTCCAGGTCGAGCGTGATCTCCACCTCCCGCGGGACCTTGATGCCGGGAAGGTACTTGACGTTCTCGCGGTAGGATCGGAGCGACGCCGCCACGTCCTCCTCGATGGTCCACAACGAGAACTGGCGGCCGGTCTTCCACAGGCCCGCGGCCAGCGCGGTCCCCAGGCTTCCGGCCCCCAGGATGGCGACCCTGCCGTTCTGCCCGGGGCCCGTCATCGGCGCCCCGTCAGCCTGTCCGGATAGTCGGTGAAGAACCCGTCCACTCCCATCTGGCTCAGGTCGTCCATCGTGCTCCTTTCGTTCACGGTGAAGGCGAGCACCTTCATGTGATGGCGGTGGCACACGTCCACCAGCTCGGGTGTGACGAGGCTCGCGTTGGGGTTGATGGCGTGGCAGCCCAGCAGGTCGGCCCGGCGGGCCGCATCGGTGGGGAACCGCACGTCGCGGAAGAGCAGCAGGGCGCGGCGGGCGCCCGGTGCCGCCCGCGCCACGGCGGACAGCACGTCCTCGTGAGGAGAGGAGATGACGGCCCGCCCCAGGCCGCCTCGATGCTCCAGCACCTCCATCAGGCGAGCGATCTGCCTCGGGGTGATGGGGCGGTAGTCCTTGATCTCGGCGTGCAGCTCGATCGGGGGAGGCACGATGCGCCCCACGTCGTCCACCAGCGGAAGGCGCTGGCCTCTCCAGGCGGCCCCGTGACGGAAACCCAGGTCGAAGCCGCTCAGTCGCGAGGCGCTGTGATCGCTCACCCGTGCGGCCACCCCGGCCATCCTCTCCAGGGTCTCGTCGTGCAGCACCACCGGCTCGTCGTCGGAGGTGAACTGGACGTCGAACTCCACGCCGTCCACCCCCATGCCCACGGCCGCGCTGAAGGATGCGGGGGTGTTCTCGGGCGCGTGCCCGGCCGCGCCGCGATGACCGATGATCCAGGGGCCCGCCCTGTTCTCGCCGATGACGATGCCTCCTTCGAGACCGCGCTATTGTCCACACCGGAAGTCGGCGGCGCAACCATAGCCGCCCCCGTCGGCCTCTTGACGGGGGTCGCGGGAACGAACGATAATCGCCGCGGTGAGTCGATACTTTCGCAGGATCTACGAATACTGGCTGGCGTTCGGCCACGCCATCGGGGCCGTCATGACGCCGGTGCAGCTGCTGCTCGTCTACGGCGTGGTCTTTGGCTCCGCCAGGCTGGGGACGGTCCTGGCGCGCAAGGACCTCCTGGATCGCCGGTTCCTGCCGCGCCCTTCCTTCTGGCGCAAGCGGCCGATCGAGCCCCCCACCCTCGAGTCGGCCCGACATCAGTTCTAAAGCGTTGGCAACTCCATGAACATCCTGGGAATCTCCGCCTTCTATCACGACGCGGCGGCCTGCCTGCTGCGCGACGGGGAGATCCTGGCCGCCGCCTCGGAAGAGCGTTTCACTCGCAAGAAGCACGACAGCGCCTTCCCCCGCCAGGCGGTGCGCTACGTCCTGGAGCAAGGCGGCGTCGCCGTGAACGATCTCGATTTCGTGGGCTTCTACGACAAGCCGATTGTGAAATTCGAGCGGATGATCACCACTTACGTGGCCACCTTCCCCCGGTCCTTCGGGTCATTCCGCCGCGCGATGCCCCTCTGGCTCAAGGAAAAACTGTGGGTGCCGCTGACCATCCGCAAGGAGCTGGACTACGACGGCGAGGTGCTGTTCGGAGAGCACCACGTGTCCCACGCCGCCAGCTCGTTCCTGGTCTCCCCGTTCGACGAGGCGGCCATCCTCACGCTGGACGGGGTGGGGGAGTGGGCCACGGCCACGCAGGGAGTCGGCCGCGGGCTGGACATCGAGCTGTTCAACGAGATCCGCTTCCCCCACTCGCTGGGGCTCCTGTACTCGGCGTTCACCTATTTCCTGGGATTCAAGGTGAACTCGGCCGAGTACAAGGTGATGGGTCTGGCCCCCTACGGACAGCCGCGCTTCTACGACACCATCATGAAGGAGCTGATCTCGGTGGCCGAAGACGGCTCATTCAAGATGAACATGGACTACTTTGCCTACGACCACGGCCTCACCATGACCGACGGTGCGTTCAGCCGTCTGTTCGACATTCCCGTGCGCGGAGGGGAGGGGCCGCTCGAGCAGGTGCACAAGGACCTGGCCGCGTCCATCCAGAAGGTCACCGAGGAGGTCATGCTGCGCCAGGCCCGCGACCTGAACCGCCGCACCGGCCTGACCAGGCTCTGCATGGCGGGCGGGGTGGCGCTCAACTGCGTGGCCAACGGCCGCGTCCAGCGCGAAACTCCGTTCAAGGACATCTTCATCCAGCCGGCGGCCGGAGATGCCGGCGGCGCAGTGGGCGTGGCCGCGTGGATCTACCACACCCTCCAGCGCCAGCCCCGCCGGCGCGTCTGGGAGCATGCCTACCTGGGCCCCGAGTACTCCAGCGACGAGGTACGGGCGTACCTGGACCGCCAGGGCCAGGCCTACATCGAACACGATCGCGACGAGCTGCTCGAGCTGACCGCGCGGCTCATCGACGAACAGAACGTGGTCGGGTGGTTCCAGGGACGCATGGAGTTCGGGCCGCGCGCGCTGGGGGCCCGCTCCATCCTGGCCGACGCCCGCAACCCGGCCAACAAGGACGTCGTGAACCTCAAGATCAAGTTCCGGGAGTCATTCCGGCCGTTCGCGCCCACGGTCCTGGCGGAGCGGTCCTCGGAGTACTTCGAGATGGAGTGCGAGAGTCCCTACATGCTCCTGGTGGCACAGGTGCGCGAGGACCGCCGCCACATCCCCTCGGTCACCCATGTGGACGGGTCGGCCCGCATCCAGACCATCCGCCGCGATCAGAACGAGCTGTACTACGACCTTATCAAGGCGTTCGAGCAGCGCACCGGCTGCCCGGTCATCATCAACACGTCGTTCAACGTCCGCGGTGAGCCGATCGTGTGCAGCCCGCACGATGCCTATCTCTGCTTCATGCGGACCCACATGGATTATCTGGTCATGGATCGGTTCGTGCTGGACAAGCGCAGCATGAAGCCGCTTCCCGACGACATCGACTGGCAGCGCGAGTTCGAGCTGGACTGAGGATCTGGGGGAATCACACGATGGCGAGGCGTCCAGGGCGTTCCCGTATGGGTCTCATCCCCGAGCTGTGGGCATTCCTGCGGGTGCGCAAGAAATGGTGGCTGGCTCCGATCCTGCTCATCCTGGGGATGCTGAGCCTGCTCATCGTGCTGACCGAGAGCACCGTCCTGGCGCCCTTCATTTACACCCTGTTCTGAACGTCAGCACCCGCCCGGCCACACGACGCGTGGACGCCGTCGACTGTGACGACATGGCCAGCATCTTGAGCACCGCCACGGGGATCGTCGGCATGAGCCTCTCGGCCAGGTACTCGGGGAGCCGCGGATTGCGCGCGAGCGTCACGCGCACCCCTTCGTCGGCGCTCCAGGCCGGATGACTCAGGATCTGCTGCATGTGGGTCTGCGTGAGGGTCAGGCGCGAGGCCAGGCGGCGCACCTCCTCGACTGTGATCCCCGGGTTCTTGAGGAGCATCTCGATGATCCGCGGATCGGCGTCCTTCACTAGGACCTGCCGCTCCTCGGGCCCCGCCTTGGGGGCCAGCATGGCGCGCAGTGTGGGTGACATGGCGCGGATGCGCGCCTCCGGGTTGATCTCCCCCTGGTCAGGCTCCAGCACCGCTCCGCTTCTCACCTTGGCGATGATCCCGGCGAGCTGATCCAGGCGATCGTGCGGCCCGTCTCCCAGACGGAGGCGGGGGAGCGGCGGCCCCGCCGCCTGGGCGGCATGCACGACCGTCCCTTTCAGGTGCAGCTGGTGCCCCAGCCAGGGAACGTGCACCACCACCTCGCGCACGGAGTCCGCGTCGAGGGCGGTCCCGGGATCGAGCGGGACCAGGGTCCCCTGGTCGATGGAGCCCAGGTGGGCGACCATGTCGCTGGGGCTCGCGTAGTGCAGCTCGATCACCCGGCCTACGAGGATGCGCGGCATCCCCCGAATATGGTTCTCCGGGAAAGTGGCCGCAAAGGGCGCGAAGCGGGCTAGAATGTCCGGCCGAATCCATCGTGGCGCGGAGATTGTTCCTCGCTCGTGAGGGGGGTGCTTTCAGGCCTTTTCGGCGGCGTCCGGTGTTGAAACGGACCAAGTGCCTGTTGAATTCGGGCCCGTTCCCGGGTAGGCACAATCTGCGCGCCACTATGAGTCGAATCACGGAGCCAGGCATGCTTCGAGTCAGGAACGTCATCCCGCGAGGACGCATGAGGTGGGCCGCGGCCCTTCTGCTGCTCGTGGCCGTGCTGGCCGGGGTGTCGGCCTGCGCCGAGCCGCCGACCCGCGCCATCTCAGCCGCCCGCACGGCGTTCGGCGAGCTGACCGACCCTCTCCAGGGCGCGACGTGGGCTCCCGAGGAGTACCTCGCCGCCGAGGCGGCCATGCGCCAGGCCGACGGCGAGCTGCGGCGGCAGGCTGCGCGATGGGGGTTCCGCCGCGACTACCGTGTCACGCTCGAGCTGTTCCGCGCCGCTCTCGAAGATGTGGAGCGGGCTCGCCGGGCCGCGGAGGCCGGCCGGGAACTGGCCGAGCGCGACGCGCGTGAGGCGGTCGACGCGGCGCAGGTGGCGCTGGACCACGCCCGGGCCGCCCTGCTGGTCGCACCGGTGGGGCGCGAGGGAAGGTCGTCCGCCGCCCGGGTCAGCGACGGGCTGGAGCGAGCCGCCCTGCGCCTCCAGGAGGGGCGGGATCGTCTGGCCGACGGGGAATTCAAGGAGGCGCTGGCGGCCGCGGACGGGGTCCAGGACGACGTAGCTTCCCTGGTTCATTCTCTGGGACGTTAGCCGGCCCGATCGGTCCCCAAGTTTTTCGAATCTCACAACTTCCGGTCAGCGTTATCGTATAGGAACCACTTGTGATCTACACTGGGCGCCTATCCGGCCAGCTGCCCGGTTCGAAGGATGCCTCGTATGACCCCTTGGGGGGGCCCATGTCCTTCAAAGCAATAGGGTTACCCGTGTCATACGCGCTCCTGCCCGCGCTGATCGCCTGCGGGTCGCCGGAGGGAGCGAACTCCCGCCCGGAAGGGGCCCCGCCGGCCGGCGTGGTCGCCTCCGGGCAGTTCCTACGCGAGCTGCTCCTGACCGGGGAGCTGGAGGCGGTCCGCTCCATCGCCATCAAGGCGCCCCAGACGACCATCTTCCAGATGAGGGTCCAGTTCATGGCCGAGGAGGGCTCCCTGGTCACGGCGGGCGAGCCGCTGCTGTCGTTCGACAGCTCGGCACTGGTGGCGCAGTCGGTGGATCTGGAGAACAGCATCCTCGACGCCGAGACCCAGATCGTCGCCAAGCGCAGCGAGCTGGACAGTGCGCTTAAAGATTTGGAGATCGAGCTGGCCGAGAAGCAGTACGAGCACGATCGCACAAGGCTGGAGGCCTCGGTCGACCCGGAGGTCCTCTCGCGCAAGGCCTACAGTGAGCGCCAGCTCGCCTTCACCACGGCCACCCGGGAGCTCGAGGAGACCCACGAGCGCATCGCCCTGACCCGGGAGCGCGGCCAGGCCGAGCTGGACGTGCTGGTCATCAACCGCGACAAGCTCAAGAAGGATCTGCTGTCCGCCCAGCAGGGGCTCGGCCTGCTCACCATCGAGGCCCCGTCGGACGGTCTCGTGGTGTACGAGATGCGCGAAGGGACCACCCTGCGCTACCAGGAAGGGGACTCCTGCTGGCCCGGCCAGGGGATCATGCGGCTCCCCGACCTGAATGAGATGCAGGTGCTGTTCTACGTCAACGAGGTGGACGCCCCGCTGCTGACCGAAGGGATGCCGGTCACGGTCTACCTGGACGCGTTCCCCGGCCGCTCGCTGCAGGCGCAGATCCGCCGCATCCCCTCGATGGCCGTCAAGAGAAACGAAGACTCCAAGATCGCGATCTTCAAGGTCACCGCCTCCCTCTCGGAGACCTGGAAGGGTGACATGAAGCCCGGCATGTCGGTTCTCGGCACCGTCGTCATCGATCGGCAGGACGACGTGCCCCTCGTGGCTCGCGAGGCCGTCCGCTTCGACGGCAAGGATCATTGGCTGCGCTCGGCACGTCCCGGCGAGCCCGAGCGCCGCTTCGAGCCCCTGGCACGCAACGCATCGCACTATCTCATCTCGCGCGAGCAGCTGGCCGCGCTGCAGGAGGGATCATGAGGGCCCGACGCGTTCTTGTCGTGGTGGTGGCGCTGGCCGCCGCCTCGCCGTGGGAGGGCCTCCAGGCAGGGGCCGGGACGACGGCGAAGGTGACCCGTGAGGACTTCCGCGTCATGGTGGAGGCCACGGGACGTCTGGAGACGGCCGTGGCGTTCGAGATCGGCCCCCCGTCGGTGCAGGACTTCTGGGAGTACAACCTCACCTGGATGATCCCGGAAGGGAGCCGCGTCAAGAAGGGGGACGTGGTGGCGCGGTTCGACGCCACGCAGATCGAAGAGAAGCTGCGCGAGCACCGCGCCGCCCGCGAGACGGCCATCCAGGAAAAAGAGAAGGAAGAGCGCAACCTGGATGTCTCGCTCAAGCAGCTCAAGCTCGATCTGGTGAAGGCCGAGGGAGAGCTCAAGAAGATCAACATCGAGGTGTCGGTTCCCGAAGAGCTGCGCTCCAGCATCGAGGTGGAGCAGTCGCGGCTCAAGCGTGAGCTGGCGCAGCAGCGGGTCGACTTCCTGAGCGAGAAGATCCACTTCCAGACAGCGCTGGTGAAGTCCAAGCTGGACCTGCTGGACGTCAAGCGCACGCTGGCGGAAGGGAAGATCGCCTACAACGAAGACGCCCGCCGGCGATTCGAGGTGGCCGCGCCGGTCTCGGGCCTCGTGCAGTACATCCCCAAGCGCACCGGCGATCGGTGGGAGGTGGGTGAGGGGGTCTGGATGCTGGCCAAGATCCTCAAGGTGGCCGACATCTCCACTCTGAGGGTGGAGGCGGACGTGCTGGAGGTGGACGCCGCGCGGCTGGCCACCGGGCAGCCGGCGGAGATCCAGGTGGACGCCCTGCCGCACCTCAAGATCAGCTCACGCATCTCCGAGATCGGCCGCATGGTCCGCGAAAAGTCGGTGCAGGACCCCAGCAAGGTGTTCGACGCCATCCTTCCCCTGGAGAACGTGTCCACCGATGCGCTGCGCCCCGGCATGGGCGTGCACGTGATCATCGAGGCGCGCCTCCTGAAGGACCAGCTCACCGTGCCGCTGGATGCGGTCCGCCTGCGCCCCGAAGGCCCCTACGTCGAGGTGGTCGCGGGCCGGTCGGCCGAGAAGCGGGCCGTGACGCTGGGCGCGCGCAACCGCGAGCGCGTGGTGGTGGAGACCGGGCTGCGCGAGGGCGAGGAGGTCCGCCTGTGAGGCGGCTGGCGGCAGCGTCGGCTTGGACGCTGCTGCTGACGGCGGCGGGGTGCTCGCTCCTGCCGTTCGCCGGCGACGCCGGAGGCGGCGTGACCGTGGCGGCCCGCAAGGAGAGCGTGGAGTTCCACGTCCCTGCCCAGGGGTACCTGGAGGCGGTCAAGTCGTCACCCATCGCCGTCCCGAGGGTTCCGACCGGCGCGCTGAAGGTCAAGGAGGTGGTTCCCGAGGGGACCATCGTCGAGCCGGGAGAGATCATCCTGGTGTTCGACGACACGCAGCTCAACATCGAGCTGGACAATCACAAGGCCTCCTTCCGCTCCGCCGACCGGCGCATCGACAAGACCGCCACCCAGTCGGTCATCGAGTCCGGCTCGATCCAGGTCATGAGGGACGTGGCCGAGCTGCAGCGCGACACCGTGGGGGCCTTCCTGCTCAACGATGAGAACATCTTCAGCCGGCTGGAGATTCTCGACACGGAGGTGCGCAAGGAGACGGCCGAAGAGACGATCCTGTTCGCCGACGCCAGCCTCCTGCTGCGGGGCCAGTACTACAACATCGAGAAGCGGATCCTGGGCGTGGAGAAGGGCGAGGTGCAGGGTCGCATCGAACGCGTGGAGACCAGCCTGGGGAACCTGGTGCTGAAGGCGCCCATCGGAGGCCTGATCACCTACAAGAAGAACTGGCGCGGCGCCTCGGTGGGCGTGGGCGACACGCTGTGGCCCGGAAACATGGTGCTGTCGATCGTCGATCCTACCCGCACGGCGCTGCTGGCCTACGTGCTGGAGAAGGACGCCGCCGGCGTGAAGCAGGGGGCCGACGCCCTGGTGACGGCCGACGCGCGGCCCGATCGCACCTTCAAGGGAAAGGTGCAGTCGGTGGCCGAGGTGTCGCGTCCGATCGAGCGCAACTCTCCGGTGAAATACTCCGAGGTGCGCATCGAGATCGAGACCGGCGATCCGGACCTGCTCAAGCCGGGCATGAAGGCGGAGGCCCGGATCGTGACCGGCAAGGTCGAGGATGCCATCGTGGTTCCCCGCACGGCGGTGAGGGGCGACGCGGACGCCCCCTGGGTGCTGGTGGCCGGAGGCTCGGCGCCGCAGCGGCGCGAGGTGACCCTGGGGCCGGGAGACCTGGCGCGCGTGAGCGTCACGAACGGGCTGGGCGAAGGCGATCAGGTGATCGTGGGCGCCGGCCCCACCGAGTCGTCGGGTTCGCAGCCGGCATCCCCTCCGGCCGAAGCCGCCCGCCGCGCGTCGGGCGCGCCCGGGGCCTGAGCGTTCCCATGGCCGTTGGCCTGCGCGACCTCGAGACCCTCCCCTCGGCCGTGAGCAATCTCGCGCGGCACAAGCTGCGCACGCTGCTCACCATGCTGGGGATCGTGTTCGGAGTGGGGGCGGTCATCTCCATGCTCTCCATCGGCGCGGGGGCGCAGGCCGAGGCGCAGCGCGTGATCGACGCCATGGGCCTGCGCAACATCCTGGTGCGCGAGAAGCCCGTCGAGGACCGCGACCTGTTCGCCGTCCGCGAGCGCAGCCTGGGCCTGTCGCAGCGCGACCTCGAAGAGCTCACCACGGTGGTGCACGGCATCAGCGGCTACAGCCCCAAGAAGCGCGTGCGCGTGGATCGGGTGCTTTCGGCGGGCGGGCGCAGCGACGGGCAGGTGCTGGGCGTGGGGCGTGACTGGTTCGAGCTGATGAACCTCAAGGTGGCCTCCGGCGCGCTGTTCGATGCCTACGAGGAGCAGACCTTCCAGAGGGTGTGCGTGCTGGGGCACCGGGCGCGGCAGGACCTGTTCGCCTACGAGGACCCGATCGGCAAGGCGGTGAAGGTCAACGACGTCTGGTTCACCGTGATCGGCACCCTGCAGCCTCGCGACCTGGGCAAGGAGTCGTTCCAGGGCGTGGAGATCGAGAGCGGCGACAACAGCCTGTTCATCCCCATCACCGCGGCCCTCAAGATGTTCGACCGGCCCAGGCTGGCCAGCGAGCTGGACGAGATCGCGCTTCAAGTGGAGGAGGGGGGTTCCATCGAGGGGTCCACCACCATGGTGAGCCAGGTGCTCAAGGGGCTGCACAGCGGGCAGTCGGACTTCACGCTGGTGGTCCCCGAGGAGCTGCTGGCACAGAGCCGGCGCACGCGCCGCATCTTCAACATCGTGATGGGCGGCATCGCCGGGATCTCCCTGCTGGTGGGAGGGATCGGGATCATGAACATCATGCTGGCCAGCGTGCTGGAGCGCACGCGCGAGATCGGCGTGCGCCGCGCCCTGGGGGCCACCCGCCGCGACATCCTGCATCAGTTCCTGACCGAATCGGTGCTGATCTCCCTGATGGGCGGGCTCACCGGCGTGATGCTGGGGTTCAGCATCGCCTGGGGGGTCTCCCTGTTCTCCGATTGGAAGACCGTCGTGACGGGCCTGTCCATCGCCCTGTCGTTCGGATTCTCGGTGGCGGTCGGGCTCATCTTCGGAACCTACCCTGCCATGAACGCCGCCCGCCTGGATCCGATCGAGGCCCTGCGCCACGAGTAGCTTCCGGGGCTGCCTTCCAGCTTCCATGGCGGCCGGGGGCGGGGAGTGGTC
>JBOGOC010000050.1:0-14407 GCA_050747525.1 Candidatus Polarisedimenticolia bacterium
GAGGCGAGGAGGGAATGGAGCGAGTGCTCGTGGCCAACGCCACGAGCGCGAGCGCGCCTCGGAGACCACTCCCCGCCCGACGGCCGCGGGCGATTAGTCGCGGGCGTTGCGGCGGGACTTGGCGACCAGAACCTCGCGGGTGCCGGACTTGAGGTGGGAGAGGCGAATGACCTCGAAGCGCGAGAACAGGGCGTAGATCTCGCGGTTCTGGTAGGCCGGCGCGGAGACATGGCGCTCCACCGCCGGCTCGACCTCCACCTTGTCCTCCGAGTGGATGCGATACCGGCCGGCCGCGCCCCCCGTGTGGCCCGGAGGGCCCGGGAAGTAGGCCAGGATGACCCCGCCCTCGTCCAGCAGCTTGCGCAGCGATTCCACGAAGCCGATGGCCTCGAGCGGCGGCATCCGCGAGATGGCGTCCCAGGCGAGGATGCCGGAGAAGCTGCCGTTGGGATAGCTGAGCGGAGACGACGCTTCCTTCACCGTGGCTGCAGGCTTCGGAAAGAGATCCTCGGGCAGCCCGTCCGAGTCGATGGGAAGAGGCTTCTGCGGGACTCCCGCGCCCGTCTTGGGTAGGACGGTGTCGATCGGAAGCCGCTTTCGCGCGGCACCCGCCGCACCGTGCTTCACCGGCCCTTTGGCCTGGGGTTTCGCCTCGGGCTTCACGGCCTTGGAGGCTTCGTCGGAGGGGGTCGCGGGCCGGGTGGCGGCCGGCAGACTCTCCACCGACACCCGGCATCCGCGGGAACCAAGGAACGCGATGTTCGAGCCGCACAGCACGCCGAGATCCAGCACCGTAGGGTGAGGATCGATGCGTGAGAGCCGGCCCAGGAACTCCGTCAGGCACTGACTGGTGAAACTCTGGGGCGAGGCCTGACGCATGGGCTGCGGTTGCGCGGTCATCACCACAGAGCTTTCTCCTCCCGACTGAGCAACATCCCGGTCCGGACTGACTACTGGATCGCCTTACCTGCCTGCGCCATGTGCACGGCCTGCTGGTTCGGCGCGTTCTTCTCGCGCGGACGCTCCTCGGGGCGCTGCTGCTGCATCATGTCGATGCTCCCCTTGAACTGGGCGCCGTCGGACACCGCGATGCGCGGAGCGCGGATGTCGCCCACGAGGCGCCCCGAGTCGGTCAGATCCACCTTCTCGTCGGCCACCACGTTGCCCGTGATCTCACCCACGATGGTGATGTTCTTGGCGTGCACGTCGGCGTGAACCTTGCCGTTGGGACCGATGGTCAGGTTGTGGTCCTTGAGATCGATGCGCCCTTCGACCCGCCCGTCGACCGTCAGGTCCTCGCTCCCGGACACCTCTCCCTTGATGAACAGGGACTGACCGATGTTCGCGTGAGCAACCTTGTTCTGAAAGGCAGGGGCTGCCGCCATCCGAGGGGCTTCGCTGCGGACCGGCTGCGTCTGGTTGTCGAACCGGTCACGATCGGCCTCTTTCCTCTCCCACATCTGGAATCCTCCGTTACGGCAGGGTTGTCGAAAGCGGCCCCGCGTGGCGCGGGGCGTACGGTTTGAAGACGGGGGCAAACATTGTGGCTGTTACGATTCGTGTCAAGGTCGAGAAGACCCCGACGATCATCATGGGCACACGAAACCCCTCATCTTCCAAGGGCATCCGGAGCGCCTCCGAGTCTGTCATTTTGTTTTTGAGCGCCGCCATTCTACACGCAGCGTCAAGGCTGTCAAAAGGAAAGATGACCGGCTATGTTAGAATCCATTGCCTTCGCGCCAGGTGCACGCAAGGTGCAGATGACAAAGAAGAAATCCCCTCGAACCGACAGCCCCCAGGTCAGCGGCCCACCGGTTCCCGTCGAACCGCGGCCCCTCCCCACCGCCGACACCCTGCGGCACTACCTGCGGCAGGTGATGCGCTATCCAAGGCTGACCCGGGAGGAGGAGCACGAGCTGGCGCTGCGCTTCCGGCAGCACGGGGATCCCGAGGCCGCCTACCGGCTGGTGACCGGGAACCTGAGACTGGTCGTGAGCATCGCCTTCGAGTACCGGCGGACCTTCCTCAACCTCATGGATCTGGTGCAGGAGGGGAACATCGGCCTGATGCAGGCGGTCAAGAAGTACGACCCGCTGCGAGGGGTCCCTTTCTCCTCCTACGCGGCCTGGTGGATACGCGCCTACATCCTGAAGCACCTCCTCGATCAATGGAGCATCGTGAAGGTGGGCACCACCAACGCCCGCCGGAAGCTCTTCTTCAACCTCAGGAAGGAAAAGGCGCGCCTGGAGCAGGAAGGGGTCAGCGTGGGGCCCCGGCTGCTGGCCGAGGCGTTCGAGACATCCGAGCAGGACGTGGTGGACGTGAGCCGCGCCCTGTCCGCCCGCGATCTCTCCCTGGATGCCCCTCTGGGGCCGGACTCGGATCGCGAAGTCTGGGAGACGATCCCCGTCCAGACTCCGGCCCCCGAAGAGGTGGTCGTTCAGCAGGAGCTGCGCGACATCCTGCGGGACAAGCTGGCCGCGTTCGCCATCACCCTCAACGAAAGGGAGCGCTTCACCTTCGAGAAGCGGCTGGTGGCCGAGGACCCGATCACGCTTCAGCAGATCGGAGATCACTTCGGGATGACCCGCGAAGCCGCGCGCCTGATCGAGAAGAAAGTGATCGACAAGGCCCGCGCGTACCTGCGGGCCGAGCTGAGCGACCTGCGCGCCTTCGAGGTGACCGACGACCCCGATCACAAGGCGGAATCTCCGGCCGCGGCCGCCTACAAGATGGGGAAGGATCCGGCCAGGACGAAGCGCCGCGCGGCCCGGAGAAAGAAGGCGGCAGAGGAGGCGCTGGCCCGGAAAGAGAAAAGCTGAGTCAGTGCAGGACGACGGTCTCGCCCGCGGCGGTCTGTTCCAGCCTGGGGAGAGTGACGGAGAACTCGGTCCCCTCACCGGGCCGGCTCTGCACGGCGACACTGCCGCCATGGGCCCGGACGATGCGCTCCACCACGCTGAGGCCGAGCCCGGTGCCCGGCGCGCTCCGGCGTGCCTGCTCCGAGCGCCAGAAGGGATGAAAGAGCGAGGGGATGTCCTCGGGCCGTATCCCCATCCCCTGATCCGATACGGTCACCCGGACACCCGACCCCAGCGCTTCGATCCGCACCCCCACCCGGCCGCCTGACGGCGAGTACTTGATCGCGTTGTCGAGCAGGTTCCGGAACACCTGCGAGAGACGCGCGGGATCGGCCTGGAGCGGCACCCCGTGGCCGGGAGAGACCACCTCGATGCGGTGCGCCGCGCTGGTATGACCCACCACCTCGGCGGCCTCGCGGACGATGGTCTCCAGGTCCACCGGCTCGACGTGCAGGGCCAGGTGCCCGCTCTCCACACGCGCCGCGTCGAGCAGGTCCGCGGTCATGATGCTGAGGTCGGCCAGCTGGCGGTCCAGGAGCTGGGATATCCGCCGCGCCGAAGGCACGTCCCCCGCCTCGAACGCCCTCGACAGCACGGGGAGGAGCATCTTGGATCCGGCGAGCGGGTTCTTCAGGTCGTGAACGACCCCGGCCAGGCTCTCCATCTCGGCCTGGCGGCGCCGGCTCAGGGCGTCGGACATCTCGTTGAAGGCGCGGGCCACGTCACGGACCTCCTGCGGCCCCAACTCCTCGCTCCTCACCCGCCTGTCACCCTGGCTGAACCGGTTGATGGTTTCGGCCAGCCTCTTGAGGGGCTGGTAGATGTGCCGGTTCCCCGCGATCAGCAACAGCACCGTGGCGACCGTGATCATGGTGAAGACCAGGGCGCCCAGGACATCGGCCCTCTCGTTCAGTTTGTTGGAGTGCTCGAGCGCCGTCGTGGCCTGCTCTTCGTTGAGGGCCTGAAGCTGCTGTGCACCTCCCAGGATCGCCTCGAGGCGGGGCGTCGACCATTGCAGGATCTCCACGAGGCTGGTCCCCCGGGCCTCCAGACGGTCGCGCTCCGCGAAATAGGAAGTCAGCTCCTGGCGTGTCCGGTCGAGGAGATGCTGCTCGGCAGGGTTCCCGACGTGCAGGCCCGCCGCGGTCAGAAGGTTTTCGACGCGCGCGCGGCTCTCGGCACGAAGGGTGTCGTACTGACCGCGGTCGAAGACCCTCGCCACCGCGGCGAGGCGCACCTGGTTGAGCAGCTCGGACTGGACCTCCCCGGCGATGCGGGCCCCTTCCAGCGCTCGGCTCACCTCGAGCATAGAACGGTGAAGCACGGTCGTCATGACCGACAGCAGGACGGCCATCACCATGGACAGGGCGACGACCGACACGACCGCGGTGCGCAGCGCGGTACGCAGGCTCAGTGGCGAGATCGGAGGCATGCTGGATTCTGTCACTGCGGCCACGCGTCCGCCACGCCGCGATCAGGAAGGGCCCTGCGCCGCCTTTCTCAGACGCCGGGCCATCTCCTGCTGACCCACCAGCTTCACGAAGCTGCCGAACCTGGGCCCGGAGTCCTGCCCCGTCAGGACGTTGTAAAGAAGCCGGAACATCTCCTTGGGATCGATCCCCGCCTCGCGAGCCAGATCGAAGGCCAGGGCCTGCACCTGCTCGGCCTCGCGCTCCTCCTGCTCCAGAGCTCCGGCCAGGCGGAGGAGCAGCTCCTTCTCCTGAGGTGCCGGCTCCCGGCGCACCCGCCCGGGAAGGATGTGCTCTCTCGCGTAGGCAGAGGCATCCTCGATGAGCCTCTCGAGCATGGGATCGCTGACGGGGATGGCTCCCTTGTAGTGATGGACGTACCCCTTGACCTCCGAAGGGGCCGGCACGCCGAGGGCCGCGACCAGCCCGATGAGCATCGAGTAGGTCACCGGGTAGGCGTAGGGAGTGGTCCCGGGGGGCAGATCGGGCTGGAGGAACCGCAGCTCGTCGGCCGGACCGTCCTGCGCCCCCTCGCCCCGCTTCTGCAGCATCTGTATGTATTCGTCGGTCGACCGGACCACGACGTCCCAGGTGAGCTTCCGGGCCTTGCGGGGATCCTTGAAGATGAACAGCAGCAGAGATTCACGCGGCGCGCACGACAGCCAGGAATCGACGGAGAGCCCGCGCCCCACCGACTTGGAGATCTTCCGTCCCTCCTCGTCGAGGAACATCTCGTAGAAGGACTGCACCGGCCCCCGATGCCCCTTCGGGCCCGCGATGAGACGGCAGATGCGGGTGGACAGCGCGGCCGACTCGATGAGGTCCTTGCCATACATCTCGTAGTGCACGCCCAGGGCGTACCAGCGCAGGGCCCAGTCCACCTTCCACCCCACCTTGGCCCGACCGTCCAGGACGCTGGTCTCACCCTGGTGCCCGCATCCGGCGGCATCCCCCTCGTCCCCCCCGGGCTCGTCCCCCAGGGCGCCCCCCTGCTCGCCTTCGCAGACGTAGGTCACGGTCAGCCGCGCGGGGTCATGCCCCGTGACGCGCGTGCCGTTGATCCGTCCGCACCGCTCGCACATGGGGAAGAACGGAGACCAGTCCTTCCGTTTCTCCTCCCGGATGGTGGGCAGGATGATCTCGCGCACCCCCTCGTAGTGGGCCATGATCCGCGACAGCCCCTCGTTGAAGGCCCCCGTGGTGTATTGCTGCGTGCTGGACCTGAACGTGTAGCGGAACCCGAAGCGGTCGAGCATCTCGCGCAGGCTGGCATTGTTGTGGCCGCCGTACGAATCGTGGCAGCCGAACGGATCGGGGACCTTCGACAGGGGCTTCCCCAGGTGAGGCTCGAGCGCTTCGCGCGGCATGTTGAGCGGCACCTTGCGAAGCCCGTCCATGTCGTCGGAGAAGGCGACCAACTCCCAGGGCCGCCCCGTGGCCTGCTGAAACGCCTGGCCGACCCACGTGGTCCGCGCCACTTCGGCGAACGTTCCGATGTGGGGAGCCCCGGAAGGGCCGTAGCCCGTCTCCAGGATCACCGGGCTTGCGGAGGGATACCCCTTCTCGATGCGTGACGCTTCCTCGTCGGGCCAGAGGACCTTGGGCATTGGCTCATGATAGCGTCATGATCCTCACGTCGGATCGATCTGGCGGATGGAGATCCGCCCTCCGTGCTTCAGATGCGGGCATCCGCGAGCCAGCTCCTCGGCCTGGCCGCTGTCGCGGGCTGCCATGACGAAATAGCCGGCCAGGTGTCCGGGCCCTCCCGTCACGTCGGGCGAGACGGGGCCGACCATCACGTCCTCGTCCTTCAGCTTCTCGCCCGATACGAGGTGGCCCTGCCGGGCAACCCCTCGCGCCCAGCCGGCATACTCAGCCACGCGCTGCTCCATCTCCCCCGGTCCGGGGGCCTGGTACGCATCGTCCTCGTACAGCAGCAGCACGAACCGGGGACGCTGGTCCTCCTCTCCGGGGATTCTTCCCACGGCAAGCCCGGCGGCAAACGCCATCAGCCCCGCGGCCAGGACCGCCCCTCCCCACGCCAGCACGCCTCCGCGCCGTTTCGCGGGGGCGGCATGCAGCAGCCCCTCGCGTCTGACTGCATCCACCACCCGGTCCTCGAGCCATTGCGGGGGCGCCTCCGAGTCCGGAGGGCCCTCGAGATCCTCGGGGCGCGGGTACAGCTCGTCTCGTGTCGTCTCGCTCATGAGGCCTCGCTTCTTCCGGCCGGCCCCTCGCCTCTCAGCAAGGCGCGCAGCGCCTTCCTGGCCTTGTGCAGCTGGCTCTTGGACGTCCCGTCCTGGATGCCGAGCCGATCTCCGATCTCCTCGTGGGTCAGCCCCTCGATGTCGTGCAGCACCAGAACCTCCCGCGCGCCGTCCGGCAGCGTCCTGACGGCGCGCTCCAGATCGATCCGCGCGGCCTTGCCCTCATCCGAGGGCGCCCCCCATCCGGCCTCGGGAGGAAGCGGCTCGCTGCGCCCCGCCTGGCGGCGCAGCGATTCCTGGCAGACCCGGATGGTGATCCCGGTCAGCCATGTGCGCAGGCTGGCCTCCCAGCGAAACGAAGTGAGCCCCCGGAGGGCGCGGATCCACGCTTCCTGGACGGCGTCCTCGGCTCCGCGTCCGGCACCCCCCATCAGGCGCAGCGCCATCAGATAAAGAACGGGGGTATGTCGGCGGTACAGCCGGCGGAACGTGTCTTCATCGCCCCGGCGAAGGTACCCCTGAACCAGGTCGCGGTCCTCCTCCCTGTTCCCTGCCGCGTCTTTCATGTCGTCAGATAGGTGACCTGACCTTCCTTCAGGGTTGCCGGCAACCCGCCCCCTCTGGGAGGACACTCAAGCATCGAACGACCGGCACCCCAAGGAGGCTCGATGATGCACACCGCCCTGCTCGCCCTGCTGCTCGCGCTGGCCGCCGAGGCCGGCACCCCGGCCGAGCTCCTGTTTGCGAAGCTGCGATCCCTGGAAGGGGAATGGAACGGCGCCAGCACGCGTGGCTGGACCGATCGCGTGACCTTCCGCTCCATCGCGGAGGGTTCCGTGATCGTCAGCACATCGTTCGAGGCTCATCCGGGCGAGACCATGATGACGATGTACCACATGGATGGCTCCCGCCTCATCCTGACCCACTACTGCGTGGCGAAGAATCAGCCACGTCTGGTCGCCACGTCCATCTCGGCAGACGGCCGCCGGGCCGACTTCACGTTTCTGGACGCGACGGGGATCCCCACCCGCGATGCCGGCCACATGGACAGGGCGGTCTTCGAGTTCCAGGATGATGACCATTTCAGCTCGAAGTGGACCTGGTATCAGAACGGCGAGGAACGCTGGATGGAAGAGATCAAGTACACGCGGGCGAGATGAGCGCCTTCAGGGCGTGCCGGAATCGGCCGGGGTGAGGATGGTCCCGATGAGCCTGATGGCTTCCGCGGACTGCGCCGCCGGATCGTTGGCCGGCGCCTCGATCATCAACCGCACGCGCACGCGCGGCCGCTCGATGATGGCGGCAGCTCCGCGCTGCGGATCGGCCGCGATTTCCAGGAAGAAACCGCGTTCGGCGTAGTTGAACACGCCGGTCACCTCGGCCGTCGACCCGGCCGACAGCACCGACAACCCCGACGCGTTGTGCCATCCCTTGGCGTTGAGCATGGGCGCGCTCATCTCCTCGCCGTTCGGGATGGGCGCATGCAGGTTGACCCTCAGCACGACGGCGCGTCCGGTGTACGACGCGGCGATCTGCTCGAGGGCCCGACGGTGCAGCGCCAGCGTGGCGGAGGTCGAAAAGGAGCCCAGTACGCACGAGATGATCGCCACGGAAGCGATCCTCCTTGCACACCTCTGTGTGCGATCCGGACTAACCCGACACCGAGTCGTCACTTAGCTGTCTCCCTCCCGCGGTTTTCCTCATGCTTTTCCACAGATCCTGTGGAAACCGATCGGGTGAAATATGGAGGCGTGTGACTCTTACGTCAAAGCGCCCCGGTCTTGACACCAGCGGCCGCCTCTTTCTACCATGTTCGCACGGCGCTATCGTCTAGGGGTTAGGACGGGTGGTTCTCAGCCATCAAACCGGGGTTCGAATCCCCGTAGCGCTACCATCTCCCTTCCTCTTGCCACAACGCGCTCGCATGGAATAACTTCCAGCCCGGTTGCAGGAGGCCGCATCCGATGACGGCGCGCATGGTTCTGCTTGTGGGTGATGAGCCGTCCCCGCGTGCCCTGCTCGCTCCCGTCTTCGATCTCACGGTGGTGACGGGGGCCCGCGAAGCACTTCGCGCCCTCGAGCACCAGCCGCCTCCGGCCGCGCTGGTGATGGTCGATCCCCTGCCCGACGGCACGGCCCTGGATCTGATGGCCGCCGCCCGGCGCCTTCATCCCTGTCTGGCCACGCTGGTGATCGCCCGGAACCCCGATCCCGGTGCGGCGATCGCGGTCATGAAGGCCGGATGCGACGACTACCTCGGTCTGAACGACCCCGCGCTGGCGCGCCTCCCCTGGATCGTGTCGCGCGTCGCCCGTGATCGTCTGAGCGGCCCGGCGCTCGGACTGATGCACTCCATCTCCCACGACATGCGCACGCCTCTGAGCGGCCTGACCGCGCTCATCCAGATGCTCACCGGCGGAAGCGACGGACCATTGACGGCGGCCCAGCACGACCGGCTGCACAAGATACGAAAGGCGGCCGACCGGCTCACGGCGATCGCCGGGCAGCTGGCCGACCTGACCCTCATCCACGATGGGCGCATGACGCTGTCTCCATCCCGCGTCGATCTGGCCGAGGCTGCCGCCCGGGTGGTGGGAGACGCTGCCCAGCTCGCCAGGGATCACGCGGTGGAGCTGCGGATGGCCTTCCCGCCGGACCTTCCCCCCGTGCACGCCGATGGCCGCCGCCTGTCGCAGGCCCTCGGCCTGCTGCTGACCGGTGCCGTGCGGCATGCCGCCCCCGGGGTGCTGGAGCTTTCGGCAAGGATGAAGGGGACCGCCATGGAGCTGACGCTGCGCGAGGTGCCGCGGTCCGTCCCGGTGGAGGCACTCGACGGATCGATCGATGCCGATGCCCGCCTCGAGGCAGGGCTCGGCATCTCGGTGGCCCGGGGTCTGGTGGATCTTCATGGAGGCCGGCTGAAGCTGGGAGCCGAGGCGGGTGAAGGGAGGCTTGCCGTCCTCGAGCTGCCTTGCGACGGCGGGCCACGTTCCTCACGAACGGACACACCGCGGCCCCGCCGCGCGCGTCCTTGACCCAGGCGCCTCCCGGAAAACCGATCCGGCTCTCCGAGCACACGCGCCCCACGCGTGCCCATCATGCGGTGCTCCTCGCCGCCTGGGCCGGCTGGCTCTTCGACTTCTACGACCTGGTCCTGTACACCTTCCTTCTGGCCCCCATCGGCGCCGAGCTGGGGTTCGGCAGACCCCAGCATGCCTGGATCCTGGGACTCTCCCTCGGATCGACGGCTCTGGGAGGGCTTTTCTTCGGCGCCCTCGCGGATCGCATCGGGCGCCGGCCCGTGCTGCAGGTCACGATCCTGACCTACAGCGCGGGGGCCTTCCTGAGCGGCCTGGCGGTGGACCTGCCGACCCTGGCGGCGGCGCGCATCGTGACCGGCCTGGGGGTGGGCGGCGAATGGGCCACGGGGCATGCCCTGGTGTCGGAAGTCTTCCCGCCGCGGCTGCGTGGCCGGTACGGCGCCCTCATGCAGACCGGCGCGCCCCTGGGTGTGGGGCTCGCCGCCCTGGCCGGGTCCTTCCTGGCTCCCGCTATCGGATGGCGCGCCACCTTCATGATCTCGGCCCTGCCCGCGCTTCTGGTCACCTTCATACGGCGGCGCGTGCCGGAATCGGATGTCTGGCGCACCAAATCGCGCGCCCCGCGCGCCTGGACGACGTTAATGACCGGCGCGATGGCCTGGCGGACCATCCGCGCCTTCGTCCTGACCACGTGCAACATGTCGGCCTACTGGATCACCTTCACGTGGCTGCCGACCTACCTGCGCGAGGAGCGCGCGCTGGGGGTGGCCCGATCGGGCCTCTGGATCCTGGTGATCGTCTGCGGCGAGCTGCTCGGGTACCTCAGCTTCGGCACGGTCTCCGACCGCTGGGGGCGAAAGCGCGCCTTCACCCTTTATGCCTCGCTGATGGGAGCGGGGCTCCTGGCGATCACGCTGGGCTGGGCCTGGGTGGCGACCAATACGGTGCTGCTGCTCGCGGCCATGGCCATCGTCGGCATCGGCACCGGGACGTGGTCCAACTTCGGCCCGTTCTTCTCCGAGCTGTTCCCCACCTCGGTGCGCACCACGGCGATGGGCCTGGTCTACAACTCCGCGCGGGGCATCCAGTTCGCCGCCCCGGTGGTGGTGCAGGCGATCTCCGAAGAGCACCGTCTTTCGGGCGGCATCGCCCTGGCGGCCGGCTTCGCCTTCGCCGCGGCCGCCTGGGTCTGGACCCTTCCCGAGACGCGTGCGCGCATCATCAGGCCCGACGAGTGAGCTATATTGAACCGACCATGACGCCGCGCCGGATCGTCGTCGCCGGATTCCTGGTTTTCTCGATGTCCGTGCTCGCGCACGCCGACGTCACGCACACTGTGCGGCCCGGACAGACCCTCTTTTCCATCGCGCGCAGCTATGGCGTGTCGGTGGAGAAGCTGGCCCGCGCCAACGACATCAAGGACACCTCCCACATCGAGGCGGGCCGCCGGCTGATCATCCCGGGCGGCAAGAGCCCCTCACCCAAGACGTCGAAGACCGCGCCCAAGCAGGTCGAGGCCGTCCCCGCCACCGTCCGCGCCGCCCTCGCCGCGGAGCTGCAGTGGCCCCTGCAGGGCCCCGTGATCTCCGGCTACGCCGCCCCGCGCCGCGGCGGCGAGCGGCACCACAAGGGGATCGACATCAAGGCGGATCCCGGAGAGCCGATCCGCGCGGCGGCCGACGGCGTCGTCGTGCGGGCCGAGGAGCAGTATGGCGCCTACGGCCGCCTCGTCACGATCGATCACGGCGAGGGCGTGATCTCCTTCTACGGACACAACAGCCTCAACCTGGTGGCGCCGGGCCAGAAGGTCCTCAAGGGAGAGGTGATCGCCCGCGTTGGGCGCACCGGCAACGCCTCGGTCGATCATCTGCACTTCGAGGTGAGGGTGAAGGGCCAGGCGGTGAACCCCGCGCGTGTCCTGGGAAAGGTCACCGTGACCCGGGCGGCCGCTCCTGCGGTCACACGCGCCCGCCGCGCCGAGCCGGCGCGGGCTCTCTACCCGCGCGAGGCGGGCAAGGGGCCGCCCCCGGAATAGGAAGCGACGGACGACTCGGTCTCCCACAGCCTGACCTCCCGCACGGGGAAGCGACGGCGGGAGGCCTCGTCGTAGATGGCCCGGGCGATGGCCTCGGCAGTGGGGTTGACGTCCATGGCGTGGAAGGGCTCGCCCATCCGGGTGAGCACCTCGCACAGCGGGTCGTCGCGGCGCAGCAGCATGCGGTGATCCAGGTTCTGATCGATCCACTGCTTCATGGCGTCGCCGATGTCCGAGAAGTCCACCACCATGCCGAGACGGTCCAGTCCCTCCGCCGCCAGCTCGATTTCGACCTTGCCGTTGTGCCCGTGCGGATGGACGCACTTGCCGTTGTACTCGAGCAGGCGGTGTCCGTAGCAGAAGAAGACGGTCTCGGTGACTGTGTACACGGCAGCGCGAAGTTAGCACAGCGCCGCCGGCGCGTGCGCGTCTTGACCCTCCCGGACGCACCGGGATAAACTCGCCGCCACCTCCATGAGAGCCCTCGTCAAGGAACGTCCCGGCAAAAGTCTTGTCCTCAAGGACGTGCCGGTCCCCAGGCCGGGCCCGCGGGACGTGCTCATCCGCGTGCGCCGGGCCGGCGTGTGCGGCACCGACGCGCATATCCATGCCTGGAACAGCTGGGCGCAGGGGCGCGTGAAGCCGCCGGTCATTCTGGGTCACGAGTTCGCCGGCGTGATCGAGCAGGTGGGCACCGAGGTGGCTTCAGACCAGCTCAGGCCCGGCGCCGTCGTGACCGCCGAGGGGCACATCGCCTGCGGCGGCTGCATGCAGTGCCGCACCGGCAACGGCCACATCTGCCGCCACGTGAAGATCATCGGCGTGGACATCGACGGCGCGTTCGCCGACTACATCACCATGCCGGCCGCCAACGTCTGGCCCATCGACCCCGAGATCCCCATCGACGTGGCCGCCATCCACGATCCGCTGGGCAACGCCTTCCACGCCGTGATGTCGGCCGACGTGCGCGGGCGCAGCGTGCTGGTGACGGGATGCGGCCCCATCGGCCTGTTCTGCATCGCCATCGCGCGGGCCTCGGGCGCCAGCCGCATCTTCGCCTCGGAGGTGCAGCCCGCGCGCCTGGAGCTGGCGCACATGATGGGGGCCCATCAGACCATCAACCCGGCCTCCGAGAGCCTGGAGGACGTGGTGCGCGCCGCCACCGACGGCCTGGGAGCCGACGTCGTGCTGGAGATGTCCGGGCACCCGAAGGCGATCCGCGACGGCCTGCGGGTGGTGCGCGACGGAGGCGAGGTCTGCCTGCTGGGGCTTCCCGAAGCGGAGGTCCCGCTGGACCTGTCGCGCGACGTGATCTTCAAGGGAGCCACGGTGCGCGGCATCATCGGCCGCCGCATGTTCGAGACCTGGTACGCCATGAGGTCCTACCTGCGGGCCGGCCTGATGAACCCGGCCCCCGTCATCACCCACCGGTTCCGCCTGGCCGACTACGAGAAGGCGATGGAGGCCATCCACGCGGGGGCCGGCAAGGTGATCCTCCTGATCGACGAGTCCTGAGATGAACGAGAGCTTCGTCCGCCGCCTCGAATCCGAGCTGAGCGACTTCAAGGCCCAGGGGGTCTACAAGAAGCTCAACACCCTCACCAGCCCTCAGGGCCCCTGGGTCGAGATGGCCGGGCGCGGCCGGGTGCTGGTCCTGTCCTCGAACAACTATCTCGGGCTGTCGGCCCATCCCGACGTGGTGCGCGCGGGCCGTGAGGCCCTGGACCGCCTGGGAGCCGGCACCGCGTCGGTGAGGTTCATCTGCGGCACGTTCGACGTGCACCAGCAGCTCGAGAAGGCCCTGGCCTCCTTCCTCGGAACGCAGGCCGCCTTGAGCTACGTCTCCTGCTGGAACGCCAACACCGGGCTGACGCCGACCTTCCTCGGCGAGGATGACGTGGTCATCTCGGACGAGCTGAATCACGCCAGCGTGATCGACGGGATCCGGGCGACCCGCTCGGGCCGCAAGGTGTACAAGCACTCCGATATGGCGCACCTCGAAGAGCATCTCAAGAGCTCCGCGGGCGCCCGGCACCGCATCGTGTTCACCGACGGCGTCTTCTCCATGGAAGGGGATCTGGCGCGCCTGCCCGACATCCTCGACCTGGCCCGCCGCCATGACGCCGTCGTGGTCGTGGACGACTCCCACGGCACAGGAGTCATGGGAAAGACCGGCCGGGGCACGCCCGAGCATTTCGACCTGCACGGCCAGGTGGACGTCATCACCTCCACCCTGGGGAAGGCGCTCGGGGGAGCGGCGGGAGGCTTCACCGCGGGGCCGGCCGCCCTGTGCGACTACCTCACGCAGCGATCGCGCCCGCAGCTCTTCAGCAACGCCCTTCCCCCGACGGTGGCCGCCTCCGCCCTCGCCGCCCTGCGCGCGCTCGAAGGGGATCCCGAGATGGTGAGCCGCCTGCGCGAGAACACCACGTACTTCCGCTCCCAGATCGTCGGTGCCGGCTTCAAGCCCCTCGAAGGGCCCACTCCCATCGTGCCGGTCATCATGGGAGAGACCTCCTTCGCCATCAAGATGAGCGAGCGGATGCTGCAGGAGAAGGTCTTCGTGACCGGCTTCGGCTATCCGGTGGTCCCACAGGGGCACGCCCGGATCCGCTGCCAGATCTCGGCGGCCCACACGCGCGAGGATCTGGATTTCGCCATCGCCGCCATGAAGAAGGTCGGCCGGGAGCTGGGGGTCATCTAGCCACCCTTGTCTCACGGGGGGCGGACGGAGGGGAGTGGTCTCCGAGGCGCGCTCGACGGCGTGGCGTTGGCCACGCCTTACTCGCTTCGC
>JBOGOC010000051.1:0-25744 GCA_050747525.1 Candidatus Polarisedimenticolia bacterium
CATGGCCCGAGCGTGCCCCAGTACGGATTGAGGAGATTGTCGTTGTCCTCGCCCGCGCTGGTCCGCCTGTTATCCGGGCAACCGTCCACGCCGAAGGCGCCCCAGGAGTTCTCGTAGTCGGCGCAGACGGACCCTGCCGGGATCGACCCCGGCGGGAAGATGGTCCCGAGAACCCCATTGGCATCCTTCAGCCCGAGTGGCCCGGTGTTTGTCGTGGGGGAGCTGGCGACGCCGCTGTCGTTTCCAGGGAAGGTCGCACCGACCGCACCCGTCCCGTCCGTGGCGGCCAAGCCGATGATCCCGTTATTGAGCAGATTGTTTCCGTATCCAACCTGCCACCAGATGGCGTTGATGCTCCCAGCGTCGGTGGGAGGCGGCGCAAACCACCCAAGGAACCCGCACTGGAAGATCGGGAACACGCCGTCTTCCTGACACACAGCGAAGAGGCCGGACGATCCTGCCGTAAGGAGCAGCAGCCCGGCCATCACCGCCGTCAGTTTGAAGCCCTTTTTCATGAAATACCCCTCCTCAGAATGGATGGCCCCAGACTCAGATTAGAAGTGCGACGGCACGAACGTCTTCGGACCGTTGGTCTCGTTCAGAATCTTAACCGCCTCGCCCAGCCGGAGAGCGGGTCCGTTGGTCAGCAGGTTGCAGGTATGTGTACCCGATACACCACCAGTCGCGCCGTAGAAGGTCAGAGCGGGCGAATCCGCAACGACGGTGGCCGTGAAGGCGCCGTTCAGGCAGATGTCGCGGGCGAAAGCGTTGGTCGTGTGATACGGGTAGCCGTAGATGTGCAGGCCCACGTTTCCGGGGCCGTCATCCAGCACGGTGAAGGCCTGTGAGGGGATGTGCGCGCCGACCAGGATCCCGGTGCTGGTGGGGCCTGGCGCCGGGAATTGCGCCCTGGCGTCAATGATCCGGACGCCATTGCCCTTGAGCAGCAGCGCCGGGCCGTCGGTCGCCAGGTTGCACGTGTGCGCCAAGGGACCCACGCCGTTGAACTGCGTCACGCCCACCGAGATCGCGTTCAACGAGCCCGACAAAACGCCGAACGCTTCGCACAGAGCCCTCGAGTGCTGCAGCGGCCCGCGGAACGGCAGGGCAACGTAGTTCGTGCCGCGCACGAGCTGCTTGTTCATCTTGAAACCCATGTTCGACGCCACAGCCAGGTCACCCACCACGGCGACCAGGACCATCGCGAGAGCCGCCGCCCCCACGACGACATGGAATCGATGCTTCCTGAAAAAGGACAAGTTCATGGCACCTCTCCTCCACATTGCGTCATGAGCGTCCCCCCCTGGCGACACGGCAGTCCCTTCGAGCGCACGAAAACCGCCTTTCATATACGCCCAAAAAGCCTTGTGTCAAGGGAGAATCCACCCGTTAACCCCGTTAATCGATCTGGTAATAAACGATTTCCGCATCCTGGCGAGAGGTGTCCACGTACCTCCGCCCCTCGACTTTTATACCATTCACTTTCGCCATCTCCCGGGGGGAGGTGGCCACCTTCACGGTGTGCACCGGCTGGCCGTTCTCCCACTCCAGGATCACCCTGTCCCCCTGCAGGGAAACCTGCAGGTTCATGTCCGAGTGCTCTCCAACCTGTTGATCGCCTGGAACTTTCTCGATCAGGACGGCGGGAACGGCCAGAACCGCCAGCAGCGCCGCGGCCGCCATCGAGGCCTTGGCCCAGGCCGGAACGCCCCATGCCTGCCGACTTCGGGCTTCGGCCAGGATCCGCGTCCGCCGGCCCGGCGCGAGCCTGGTCCGCTCGGCTCTCGCCGCCAGCGCGGCGATTCGGGCGATAGGGTCGATTTCGTTCGGGGAATTCATCTTTCCTGCCCTCCAGTCGGGCCGTGAGGAAGATCCGGTCCGGCTGACACTACATACTCCCGCTCTGGAGGAGACGTTCAACGGGTCACGGCTGAGGGGGCCCCTGGCCAGGAGAGGGTGAAGCCCCCCGCGCCGGCCTTCAAGCTGGCGTCTTCAAAAGACAAATCGACTCCTGGAGCCTGAATGCGGCCGCTCCCCTGCCGGGCCCTTCCGGGCTGCACGGAAGCGAGGCTCCCGGCTTTTCCCCCCATCTCCAGGCGCCCGCCGGCCGGCAGGTGGAGGGTCACGTGGTCCAGGCCATTGCCCGGTGCGTCCTGGGCGCTGAAGAGGGCCGAGGCGCCGGCCTGGAGATCGAGCGCTCCTCCCTCGAACACGAGGCGGAGAGGGCCCTCGACCCGCACCGTTCCGGGACCTGCCCACGACCAGGCGGGGGGACCCGCCTCGTAGCGGCGGAGCGCCCGGTTGCCGAGAGAAACGGTCAGATGCTGTCCCCCCTCGGGCACCGTCCCGCCCTCCGAAGCCTCGGACATCGCCGACTGGAGAATGGCGGTCAGGGTCTCGATGCCGTGTTCCTTCCTGGCCTCGGCCACCAGCTGCGCCTCCGCGTTGGGGTCGGGGGGAGCGTCTTTGTACAGAGCCTCCTCCACGATGCGGCGGAACGGGGGCGGCGCGCCCCCGTCCCGGGGGAAATATGCCTGCGACCACTTCTGGGAGAGCGGGTACACGACGTGGGCCAGCATGGCCCCGCGAGCGCCCGCCTGAGCCAGAGACTGCGCGGGGTCGCCCGGATACCAGAGGACGGGGACATTCAGCGTGTTGATGCGCAACGCCACGAGGTTTTTCAGCCTCTCGTAGAGGGGGTCGGCCGCCTCGAGACCTGGCCGCCTGGCCGTGCCGGGCCCCCAGGACGTCACGAGAGGCGTGGCCTCGTTGTAGCGCGCGATCCCTTCGCGCCATTCCATCTCCTCCTCCATCGCGACGGCGGCAGGGTTGGCAGCCATGCGGGCTCTGCGCACGGCCAGCCATGTCTTCGTCAGGTCGCGGTACTTCTCCATTGTCTTTTCGTTGTAGGAAATCCGACTCACGTCGCTCAGGATGCGCTGCTCGAGGATGGCAAGCGCCAGGTCCTCCTCGCCGGCCCGGTAGGCCCAGGGCATGACATCGAAGGGGCGATCCGGCTCCACGGCGGCGCGGTGGGCCCGCCACAGCGCTCCCACCATGTGCATGAGCACCGCTTCGGTGGGGGGCCAGCCCGAGGCGTTGGCCGGCGTGATCGACGCGGCGTTGGGCCGGACCACGGCCGTGGGGCGGCCTTCCAGCATGACGGTGCCGCGTGGCGGCGGATTCTCCCAGGAAGCGGTGGCCGTGGTGAGATGCACGCTCCAGGGAGGCAGCTCCGGGTCTTCCTCCTCGAACTTGTGCCGGGGGATGGTCCCGGCCGCCTGGAAGCCGGCGGGAGGCTTGGGGTGGTTGAGCAGCACCGCCCACCGTCCCGGCTCCACCACGAGCAGTGACAGGCCCGCCGGATCGAAGGCCTTCCAGTAGGTGCGCCGCGCCCCTTCCACCGCATCGAGCGCGGCCGCGCCGCGCGCGGCCGCCAGGCGCTGGAGCGGGTTCAGGCTCTCCGTGTCGGCCCGGGAGACCGTGCCCCACGCCACGAGGAGAATGAGAAGGAGAGACTGGGCGATGGTTGGACACACCCGCGGACGATGCCTATCATGTCGCGACATGGCCGCCAGTATAGAAACGCGCTCCGCCCGAGTCCACCGCCCGCTCTGGATCCTGTCCTTCATCTTTGCCGTCCTGCCCGCGGTGCAGGGGTGCCCGGGCGGCGCGTCCCGCCCTGATCGCCCCTCGGTGCTGCTGATCACCATCGACAGCCTGCGCCCCGATCGGCTCGGCTTCGCGGGGTACGAGGCCGGAGAGACGCCGAACCTGGACGCGCTGGCCGGGCGCTCGATCCGCTTCACCTCGGCCATGGCCCCGGCGCCTCTGACTACTCCGTCAATCGCCTCGGTGCTCACCGGGCGATGGCCCCTCCATCACGGCGTGCGCCTCGACGAGAAGCACCGTCTGGCCGACGGCGAGACCACCCTGGCCGAAGCTCTGGGCGGGGCCGGGTACCGCACGGCCGGGATCGGCGGCTCGCTCCTCCTGCATCCGCGGCACGGTTTCTCCCAGGGGTTCTCGCAGTACCTCGAGTCGTTCGGCGAGATGCCCCGCCCGCGCGAGGCGCCCGTGCAGGGGATGCCGGCGGCCCGCGTGGTGACGCGCGCTCTGGAGTGGCTGGAAGGCAACTACCGCGAAGATTTCTTCCTGTGGGTCAACTTCCATGACCCGCATTACTTCTACTCCCCTCCCGCCCCCTTCGCCCAGAAGTTCGCCGATCGCCCCTACGACGGCGAGGTGGCCTACGTGGACGCCGAGCTGGGGCGCCTGCTGAGCAAGCTGAAGGACTACGGCATCGAGGACCGCACTCTGGTGGTGGTGGCCGGCAGCCATGGCGAAGGCCTGATGGACCATGGGGAGGCCTGGCACGGCACGCTGCTGCACCAGAGCACGCTGCACGTGCCCCTGCTGATCAAGCCGGCCGCCGCGGTCAGCGCAGGACGGGACGTGGACCTTCCCGTGTCGCTGGTGGACCTGATGCCCACGCTGCTGGAGGCCACCGGCACGAAGGCTCCCGCCGGGATGGATGGCCGATCGATCGCCGGCGCGCTGCGCGAGCCGGGGGCCGTGGACCTGGATCCGGAGCGACCCCTTCTGGCGGAGACGCTGCTGCCGCGGGCCCTGTTCGGCTGGGAGCCGCTCGCCGCCGTGCGGTCGGGACGCTGGGTGTACGTCGCCGCGCCGTCGCCCCGCCTCTACGACCTGAAGGACGATCCGAAGGAAGAGACCAACGTGATCGCCGCGCACCCCGACGTGGCCGCCCGGCTGCAAGCGGAAGCGGCGCGCGTCACCTTCGAATCGCCCGCCTGCGAGCCGTGCGGCGGGATGGCGCGGGAGCTGGGCATGGTCTGGCCTCCGGAGGGGCGTAAGGGGCCGAAGGTGGATCCCCACGATCGCATCGACGTGGCCAACGACACCCTCAAGGCGCATCGCACGTTCCAGCGGAAGCTGGCCGAGGCGGCGTCGCTGCTCTACCGCGACGTGCTGGCCCGCGACCCGGAGAACCGTGTCGCGCTGCTGGAGTCAGGGTGGGCGATGGGCCTGGGCAAGGCCAAAGACGACCTGCGCCCGGCCCTCGACGTCCTGGCCAGGGCGCAGCGCCTCTACTCCGAGGACGGAGAGATCTACCATCTGCTCGGCCACATGGAGCAGGCGGCCGCCACCCCCGACAACGACCGCGCGCGGCGCCTCTGGCTGCTGGCGTCGAAGCTCGACCCGCTCAATGAAGAGGCCCTCTACGACGCCGCCTGCCTGGAGGCCGTGGCGGGCAGGCGCGAGGAGGCGCTGGATCTGCTCGCGCGCTCCATCACCGCCGGCTTCAAGGACTTCGCCCACATGCGCAAGGACGCGGATCTGAGCTCCATCCGTGACGACGCCCGGTTCGCGCAGCTCGTTCCGGCCGCGCCCAAGCGGCCCGGCAAACCGGGCAAAGCGGGAAAATCGGGCGAGGCCGCCCCCGGGGCCGCGGCGGAGGAAGGGGCGGCGCCGCCATCATGATGCGGCGCCTGGCGCCAGCGCTCCTGCCGGTCGCGCTGGCCCTGATTGCCTGGGGGTGCGGCGGCCCGGCCAAGCCTCCCGCGCGCGTGGTGCTGGTGACCATCGACACGTTGCGCGCGGATCGCGTGGGCGCCTTCGGCGCGACCAGGAAGATCACCCCCACGCTGGACGCGCTGGCCGCCGAGGGGACCGTATTCGAGAGCGCCTCGGCCACCATCCCCCTCACCGGGCCGGCGCACGCGGGGATCCTGACCGGCCGGTATCCCCTGGCCACCGGCTTCCGCAACAACGGCACGGCCATCCTCCCTCCCGAGGAGACGCTGATCTCCGAGACGCTGCGGGCCGGCGGCTTCAGCACGGCCGCGGTGGTCTCCTGCCTGGTGCTGTCTTCGCACTTCGGCTTCTCGCAAGGATTCGATCTCTACTACGACGAGGACATCACTTCCCAGATCGGGCGCGGCCTGTGGTTCGAGGAGCGCAAGGCGGACAAGACCGTGGACCGCACCCTGCGCTGGGTGGAGTCGGAGAAGGAGCACCCCTTCTTCCTGTGGATGCACCTGTTCGACCCCCATCACCCTTACGACCCGCCCGGGGCCGACCTCAACTCGCCCGTGGAGCCGCGCTACGACGACGAGATCGCCTTCGCCGACAAGCACCTGGGCCGCTTCTTCGACGCGCTCAAGGCCATGGACCTGTGGGACGACACGCTGGTGATCGTGTCCGGCGACCACGGCGAGTCGCTCGGCGACCACGAGGAGGCCTACCACGGCATCTTCACGTACGAATCGACCATGCACATCCCGTTCATCGTGCGCCTGCCGGGGGCGCCCCGCGGGCGCCGCGTGGCGGACCAGGTCTCCCTTGTGGACATCGCGCCCACCATCCTGCAGGCCCTCGGGAAGCCGGTCCCGCCAGAGATGCAGGGGGTGAGCCTGGTGGACGCGGTTCGAGGGCAGGGGCGCGTCCCGGCCCGCACGGCGTACCTGGAATCGATCTACGGGGCCACCTCGTACGGCTGGGCCGAGCTGCGCTCGGTGCGCAACGAGCGCTGGAAGTACATCGATCTGCCCACCCCGGAGCTGTACGACCTGCGGGCGGATCCGAAAGAGGAAAAGAACCTGGCCCTCACCGACCCCGCGCGCGCCGCGGAGCTGCGCGCCGAGCTGGGCCGCGTGCAGTCGGACCTGGCGGCGTCCCAGCGCGGCGAGTCGAGCGCCTCGTCGCTCGACGACGAGATGCGCGAGAGGCTCCTGTCGCTGGGCTACATCGCGGGGACGGAGTCGAAGCTGCGCAAGGGGGAGCCGCGCGACCCCAAGGGGATCGTGCACGTGGCGGAAGGGATCTCTTTCGCCAACAAGCTGCGATCCATGAAGATGAACGACGGGGCCGAGCGCGTGCTGCGGGAGGTCCTGCGGGAAGATCCCGAGAACAAGCTGGCCCTGGTCAGCTTCGCCCGGCTGCTGGCCGCCACGGACCGTCTGGACGACGCGCTGGCCACCATGCGCAAGGCGATCGAGATCTACCCCGACAGCGAAGAGATGTACCGCAGCACGGGATGGATGCTCATCCGCAACAACCGCATGCAGGAGGCCATCGACCTGTTCTCCCAGGGGCTCCAGCAGGTTCCGACCAAGTCGTCCTCGATGCTCTATCTGTACGGGTTCGCCCATTTCCGCGCCCAGAAGTGGCCCGAGTCGTTGAAGATCCTCGGCGATTCGCTGAGCCTGAATCCGGGCGAGACGATGGCCTGGTACCTGACGGGGGTGTGCCAGGAAAAGCTGGGGAAGCGCCAGGAGGCCATCGCCAGCTTCACCACCTACCTGAACCGCACCGGGGACGTGAAGTCCCTGTTCGACGATCCGCTGCTCGGGGGGCTGAGGTCCGACCCCGGGTTCGACGAGCTGGTCAAGCCTTATCTCTGAGGTTCGCCAGGCGTCCTGAAGTAGTGCCGCAGTCGCTCGTGGGCGCGCGAGGCGTGCCGCCGCACGGTGATGGGCGAGATGCGAAGCACGCGGGAGATCTCCCACGCCGACAGTCCCTGAAGGTCGCGCAGGATCACCACCACCCGCTCCCGCTCGGTGAGCCCGGCCATGGCCCTCCGAAGGTCTTCGGCCGCGTCGCTGGCGTCCTGCCCCGCGCCCCCCTGCGGCGTGAACCCCAGGGACACGGCCTCCCCCGCCGCCACGGCGTCGACCGCCTCGGAGGCGTCCCACTCATCCATCGGCTCGCCCGCCCGCAGCGTGCGCCGCAGGTGGTCGCGCGTGGCGTTCACCACGATCCGGTAGAACCAGTTGATGAAGGAGCGGCCGCTGCGGTACGAGCGGATGTAGCGGAACAGCTTGATGAAGACGTCCTGGACGATGTCCTCGGCGTCGTGGCGCGAGGCGCCCATGCCGCGCGCGATCATGAGCGCCTTTCCTTCGAAGCGCTCCATGATCTCGATGAAAGCGGCCTCTTCTCCCTGGCGCGCCCTCTCCACGACGGCGTCGAAGGCGTCCGGCTGGACGGGGGCCTGCCCCACGATCAGTCGCGTGTCCAGGTGCGCCTCCGTCAGAACGGGCTCTTGTTCCCTCGCACGTCCACCACGATCACCGAGATGAACAGCGTGCCGGTCCCCTGGGGGATCTGGGCCGACGGCGCCGTGGTGGTCAGAGCCGGGACGAGCAGGTCGATGCGGCTCCGCGAGACCGGCTGAGTATCGACGTAAACCTCGTACCGGTCAATGGTGGTCGGCTCTCCCACGACGTCCTGCGTCACCTCGGGCCAGCTCAGCGAGAGCATCCCCGGCGGGCCCAGCGAGACCTGGAGATCGGAGATCCCCACGGGCAGTTCGCGGCCCGCTCCCGAGGCAAACCCCTGCACGTCCACCGCCGTGACCAGGTAGTAGTAGTCCGCAGCGTCGGTCCACGCGTTGCGATCGTGCAGCACGGTGGAGGAGGCCCCCGCGAGGGTGCCGATGAGATTCGAAGGCCCGGGGATGAAGTTCGGCGTGGTGCCGCGGTACACCTTGTAGGAGGCCACCGCGGTGGGCCCGCCGTAGATGTCGTTGGCGGGCTCGTTCCAGCGGAGCTCCACCGCGTCGGAGAAGACGGTGGAGTGCATCACCTCCAGCCCCGCCACCATGGAGGGCGGGTTGGCCCCCTCGAACAGCTGGGCGCGGGCGCTCCGCTCGACGGTGGGAGGGCTGGTGAGTCCGGTGAAGTTGGTCGCCGTCAGGATGAAGTGGTACGTGGTGCCCGGGGTGAGCCCCTGCACCAGGCCCTGAGCGGCCGGATGATTGAACTGCGCCTGCTGCGGGTAGGGCCCCCCCTCCGTGGTGCCGTAACGCAGCGTGTAGTGCGAGACGTCGGGCTCGGGGACCACGCTCCATGCGCCGCGCAGGGACGACCCATTGCCCGGATTGGACACCACGAAGCCGGCGGGTGTGGCGGGCGGGTTCGGGTTGAGCGGGCGCGCCCAGCGGCAGTCCGAATTCGGGTCTGACGTGGGCGGCGTGGTGCAGTCGCTGTTGAGGTTGGTGGGGGCCCCTTCGAACGGCCCGGCCACCACCGACGTCGCCCGGTAGAAGTAGGTCTTGCCGTTGATGGCGGTGGCGTCGACATAGCTGGTGCCCGGGACCCCGGACGGCGTGAGCAGCGTGTAGGGGTTCACCGGGTTCTCCGTGCGGTAGATGCGCGTGAGCGTGCCGGAGTCGGGCCCGGGGGTCCACGACAGCGCCACCTGCGCGTTGCCCCCCACGGCCGTGAAGTCGCGCGGCGGGCGCGGGGCCGGCAGGATGAGGCGCTGCGCAGGGTCTCCCATCAGGATGTAGCTGAGCATGTCCACCACGGTGCTGCTGATGGCCACCCGCACGTTGGTGATCAGGTTGCCGAAGCGGCGCTCCTTCTCCAGGCCGAAGAGATCCCCGTAGAGCTGATCGTTGATGGCCACGCCGGTGAAGGTGGTCGACAGCCCGGCCGGAGCGAAGACGGCGATGGCCCCTTTGGACGAAGCGTTGATGAACGTCTCGCCCAAGGATTCCGTGAACGGGCTCTGGAACCCTCCCGCCAGGCAGTTCTCGTTCACCAGGAAGGTCGGCTTGTCTCCGGGCGCCAGCAATCCCACGTCCGAGGTGCCGAACCACCCGGCGTTCCCCCAGATGTTGAACGACCCGTGCCCGATGTACGACGTGATGGCCGAGCCCCCGTCGAGGCGCGTCACGATGTCGTTGCGGAACTGCGTCCTCGCCGCCGGGCTCGCCGCGGTGCCGCAGGTGCCGACCCCGTAGTTGGGATCGTCCAGGTAGAGCCGCGTGGCGGACAGCGGCGCCCCGAAGTGCTGCGAGATGACCGTCTCGTGGGCCGCCTCGAAACCGGAGGTCTCTCCGCACGATTTTCCCTGATCGGCGATGAAGGTTCCCTCGGTCTTCCAGGAGCCGGCGGGCGGGGCCAGGTCGTAGTCCAGCATCTTCGTGAACTGATCCGTGGAGGCGGCGAAGCTCCTGGCCGGGATGCGCCCCAGATGGACGTCAGGGAGCGTGTCGTCCCCCCGGAAGGCCGCGATGGCGTTGTCCGAAGCGATGTGGGCGATCACGCCGTTGGTCTGGTACAGCACGAAGGTGGGGACCCCTTCGGCCCAGTCGGACCGCCCCATGCGGTTGTTGAAGTCCGCGGTGGCATCCCCCACCAGCATCACGTAGGCCGGAGAGGCGCCGGTGCCCGAGGGCCCGTGCCAGTTGTCGAACGCATACGACAGGAATGTGCGGAGCGCCTCCGGATGCGCCACGCCATGGTTGAACTGGTCGTAGATGTCGTCGATGCGCACCACGCGTGTGGTGAGCTCCGAGTCGGTGGCGCGGTGGGCCAGGTAGTTCATGAACGGGCTTCCGGGCGTGGTGTCCACCACCGAGGGATGGACGATGGCGATGTAGTCGGCCTGGTTGTCGGCGCTCAGAAGGTCGTCGGACCCCACTTGCGTCACGGAAGACGGCAGCCGGAATCCGCCCGAACCCGCCATGGCGAACCTCCTGGGCACGCCGTCGGTCCCCAGCGAGAACGTGAGCCGGTGGTTCCCGGGCGAGCCTGCGATCGTCCCGCCGGTGACCAGGCGGGGCGACGCCACGCTGGTGACGCCCACAAAACGGCTGACGTCGTAGACCACCATGTCATTGGGAACTGCGGTGGCGAAGCCGTCCACCTGATACGATCGCGCCGCGTCCGTGAACCTTGCCTCGAGGAACCCGCCGGCGAGGGCCATCGCCCGCCGGTAGTCCACCTCGATGAAGTCGAGGAAGGACCCCTCCGATTTGGGGGACGCCGTGTCGGCGGCCAACCCTGGAGCGTAGAGGTAGACACCCGGACCCAGGAAGGCGGACTGTGGAACGCTGAAGGTGAGCGTGGCCAGGGTCTCCGCGTCGAAGCAGGTAGCGCCGTAGTTCGACGGGCTGCTCCCCACCTGCGCCACCACGAGATGATCGGGCGCCGCGGGGAGCGACGAGCCCCCACGCCACCTCACGCGCACCGTGGCCGGATCGGCCACGTTCAGGAGTCCCGGAAGCTGCCCAGGCTCGCATGACGGACAGTGATGCGGGCTGTTGGGGTCCCCCGCGAACCCTGGTCCCAGCCACCTCTGGGCTGCGGGGAGGCTCTGGATCCCCGTGTTCGCATAGCCGCAGTTGGCGGAGCCCTGGTTGGGCGTCTCCGCGCCGAGGTCTCCGCGCAGGACGGTCTTGTGGAAGAAGGGGTCATCGTATCCCAGCGGGACGAATATGGAGTCGGACTCGAGCCGCGCCGTGTCGTTGAAGCTGGTGGCCAGTGGGAACCCCGGATTGAAGGTGCCCGGCAAGGACGGGATGCGCTGGCGCGGCCCGGGCTCGGCGAACAGGAAATAGGCGTTCTCGTCGGTGGTGTCGTTGGCCTGGAAGATCTCCGGCGCCATGCCGCACAGCGGGCCCGGCGGATTGCAGAAGTCGATGTAGGAGATCACCTCGGGCTCTCCCACCAGAGCCTCGCCGAAGAACTCGATGGAGTCTGAGGCGTCGAAGCTGCCGTCCGCCTCGCCATGCACCCGGATGGGGACCTCCACCCCCGCGCTCATCAGCTTGAAGGTGCGCGGGTCGGCGCCGGCGAGTCCCGGAGCCGCGCCCCCTGGGCCCACCAGGAACGTCTGGGTCAGCCGGTGAATACCCGTCGTGCTCACGCCCACCCTGTACACGGGCGTGGTGGCCAGATCGAAGGGAGAGAAGCGGACCGGAGAGGTGACGTTTGTGCCGTCCTCGACGCGCAACGCGAGAGCGTCTTCGGGGTTGACGAAGGCGGCCCTGTAGGCGTCATCGAAATGTGGATCGGCGACACGCCTGGCCCCTGCCTTGGGGAGCCTGGGCTGGCGCACCACCACCTGGGCCTCGGCTTCGGGGTGGAACTGGGCGTCGACCGGCTGGCCCTCGGAGAGCCTCTGCACCGCGTCGCCGGGGAGCACAACGGGTGTGTAGACGACCTCGACGAACCGCTGGTGCCTGAACCAACCGACCTGCCCGAGACGGATCGGTAGTGTTGCCGGCTGAACCCGGCTGAAGGCCTCTCCGGTCTCTGGTGTCGCGGTGGGTCCTGGCCCCGGGACGGCGCCCATGCCCGTCCTCTTGGCCAGCCCTAGCCTCAGTCCCCTCAGAGGGCGCTCGGTCGTCTGGATGTTCTCCAGCACGACCTCTCCCCCCTCGGGGATGGCCACCCGGACCACCTTGACCGGCAGCGGAACCCCCGCTCCAGCGGCCGTTCTCCCGGCTCCCGGTGGGAGCTGGTCGAAGGTGGGTATGGTGAGGACCGGCCCTTCAACGGGAAGGGTCGGATCGCTCTGGATGCCAGGCTCGGGAGCGACAAGCCTTAACCGAAAACGCCAATGGTCCCCTCCACCACTGTTGCCGGCGGTTCCGGTTAAGGCCTGGTCGCTTCCCAGCGCGATCAACGCCGTGAGGCCAAGGAGTGTGATAAGACGTCTCATCAGCCCAAGCTTTCACGCGCCAGCTCCACCTGTGGTGCTCGAAAGGCGCACCCGGCGGAGGAAACCTTTTCCCTACCGACTAGCTGGTGATCGGGCCGGTCGCGCAGGTGCCACTGTCAACCTTCGCGCACGTGACCGCCCGAGCCTCAATCTCCTCGGTGTGGATGATTGCCGGCTTCTCGTAAGTTTTCTTCATTACGTTGCCTCTCCTCCAAGTTGATGGATTCGCTCCATCCGCGACAGATCCAATCGCCCGATCATTCCAGCTGCTCCGCCCTTGATGTCCTCACACCCCCCCGCTTCAGGTTAGTGACGGAGCCTTCGACTTTATCGCCAGGTACTCGGAGTGCTTCGTCCTACGTATCTCCGAGTTCGTTGCTGCTTGCGGGTACAGATTCCGCGGGTCGCCCGTCTGAACCTCGGCGACCCCCGGGCAGAACGAGCAGAACTCTCCCGACTCGCACGTCTTGAGGGTGGTCTTGGGAATCTCCATGGCGATCCGGCGGACCTCCTCGAGCACGGGAGACTCCTTCCACAACGCCCTCAGGTCCGCCACGTCGCAGATGTTGCCGGCGGACCGCCGCCACTGCACGCACGGATAGATGTTGCCGTACGGGTCCAGGGCGATCGTGGAGCGCCCCGTCCCGCAATTGGCCTGAACCAGCATGTCGTCCCGTGGGACGGGGACCTCTTCATGGGTGATGTCGGCGAACTCGGGAGACCAGAGCTTCTCCAGGAACTCCCTGTCGGCCTGCAGCGCCAGCGGGCTTGTGTCCCCGTCGTCGCGCGGCGTGATGACGGCGTCGAAGGTCACGTGGCAGCCCAGGCTCTCGCCCAGGGCGCGGATGTCGCGCAGCTCCCACTGGTTCCACTTGGTGATCGGGCACTTCATGTTGACCTTGAGATCGTGTTTCCTGAGATTCTTGATCCCCTGGATCACCCGCTCGAAGGAGCCCGGCACCCCGGTGAGCCGGTCCATCGACTCGGCGTTGGAGCCGTGGAAGGAGATCTCGATCTCGAAGGGCATCAGCTCCTTCATCTTGCGGGCCACGATCTCGTCGATCAGATACCCGTTGGTGTAGATGCGGATGGCGAAGCCGAAGCGCTTCGCGGCCCAGGCGATGTCGAAGAAGTCGGGACGGGTGAGAGGCTCGCCCCCCGAGAAGACCACGAAGACGCATCCCAGGTCGGCGATCTTGCGGAGACCGTCGACGATCTGGTCCCTGGACAGCTCGCGGCGACCGCGCTCGGGGCAGTTGTAGCAGAAGGCACACTTGTGGTTGCAGGCGTACGTGATCTCCCACTGCGCCGTCATCGGAAGAGAGCTGTTCCACGTCTTCGCGATGAGCTGCGTGTAGGCGTTCGCGTTGCCGGGTACGGGCTCAGCGGACATCGCTATCCCCCTGTCGCCAGCATTCCATGCTCCTTCAACTCCCCGAGAAACCCGTCGACGTCTTTTGTCGCGTCCTCGAGGCTCACCTCGAACTCTTCGGCGATGATGCCGGCGATCTCACCCACCGAGCGCCGGCCATCGATCAGGTCCCAGACACGTGACCCGACACCGTTCAGGATCTCGTATCTGGTGGTCTGAGGGACCACGATGAACGCCTGGCCGTCATAGACCCGTGCGGCGGCGTGCGGGTTCTTCTGCGGAGCCCCCCCGGACCCTGCCTCTGTCATGCCTTCATACCTCGGACGTCAGAAAAACTATCAACCGGCCGGCCAAGCCCGGCTCCGGACAGCGTGTTCCAGAAGCTACGACTCTTGGTGAACTTGAGCCTGCAGACCGGTGCGCCGATGGCGGCCTTCTCCACGGCGTCCAGGATGGGGCTCTGATCGCCACGCGCCTCGAAAACGAACGGGAGGCTCCCGACCAGCTCCCCCACGGCGCGTGCTCCGGTCAGCTTCTCGCAGGAATCGTCAGGAGACTGCACCAGACGGAAGAAGCCGGCCACCGGAAATGACTGAATCACCGAGTACTCCGGAGCGAACACCCCCCGGAAAGGAACGCTGCAGGCCCTCGGGGCTCCGTCCTCGCCCAGGGTCACGAGTGTCAGGTCGTCGGAAAGGATGCTCGCCTCGGGCGTCAGGGCGGTGACGGTGGTCTTGCCCGAGCCGGAGGGGCCGAAGAAGATATAGGCCTTGCCATCGCGCACCAGCCCGGCCGAGTGGAGAAGGAAGCCGTTCTTGCGGACGACGAGATGGGCGAAGATGACCCGGAGAAAGTTCTCGACGCTCCGGTGGAAGGCCTTCTGGTCGACCTGCGCGACCTCTCCCAGGGCCAGCCCTGCATCGCCGGTGGCCAGGTCGACCCATCCCGACCACTCGTAGGAGGTGGCCATCAGGAGCGAGCCTTTCCAGGACGTGACGATCCTGTACATCTCGGGGAACTGTCCCGTGGTTCCCACCACGAGGAACCCCTCGCGGCGGGCGTCGAAGACGCTCACCCGGACGTCGGGAGCCGCCGTGCCGGACGCCTGAGGCGCCGCGAACACGCCGTAGCGCTGCGTGAGCCTGACGCGCTGGTCCTGGCCCAGGCCCTCGAGCAGGATGCCGACGGGGCCGACGGTGATGGTGAGAGACGCGTCACCGAACCGGGGGACTGCGTGGCCGGTGATCTCAGGGCCGGGGACGTACTCCAGGCAGCGCGAGCCCGTGGCCATAGGCCTGGCCACGCCTGCCATATCACCTTGCGCCGCCGCTGTACCCGTCACCCCGCCTCCCCGCCTCGCTATCGCCCGAAGAGCATCCGGCTCCACCGCCTGAGCCCCAGGCCCGCCGCCATCATCCAGCAGCGAAGCCTGTCTCGCAAGGTGGTGGGGCTGAAACGACTCTCCTCGCGCGTCACGCTCACGACCCGGCCAACCACCCGGTCAACCAGGACCGGGCGATCCATCCGATCTAGAGCGTCCCCCCTCGTATAGATACGCGTCGGCCGGCCCAGAGGGCGATCCCTCCAGATCAGCCGGTGAACGACCAGTCCCGCGGCCTCGCTCTCGAAGACCACAACATCTCCCGGCCTCAGCGACCGGGGCGCGACGGCCTTCACTTCGATCCTGTCTCCCACGGCAAGCCGGGGAGACATGCTGCCGCTGGATACGCGCATGAACGCGAATCCAGGCTCGGTTCGAAGGACCTCCCTGAGGAGCGGGCCCCTGATCTCGTCCAGGAAAACAGGGGCCAAATCCTTCGTCATCTCAATGAAATCAGGCAATTAGCCACAGCAAGTCCGCGTGAATATACCCCCAAAGGAGGGGAGCGTCAAAGTTAAATCTTCGCCTTTTTGCACGGGGCGCGGGTTTTCACGGGATCGTCACTGAATGTACCCGAGTCCTCTCAGCCGGTCGAGGGCTTCGTCCTGGAACGGATCGTCCGCCGTTTCCTCCGTTTCACGCACGGAACGACCGCCGTAGGTGGCGATGGGTGGCCGCGTGCGGCGTGCGGGATCTCCTTCCGTCAGGAAATCCAGGACGGGGCGCCCCGGCAGGTCGTCCGCTGTGGGGAGGCCCGCCAGGGCCAGAAGTGTGGGGGCCAGGTCGAGCAGCCGCGCCCCGGCCCGAGGCCCTGCCTCCCGGACGGCGCGGGTCCCGTGGACCAGCAGGACCCCCACCGGGTTCCCTCCCCTCCCCGGGTCAGCGGCCAGAAGCAGGAGGTCGTCTTCTCGAAGCTGTTCCATGAGGTCCCCCAGCAGAAGGTCAAGCGAGGAAAGGACTCCGGGAAGCGATGTGGGCTGGGAGCGCCGGGCGATATCCAGGGAAGGCAGGTAGAGCATGAGCACCCTGAGCCCCGGATCGGCCAGGAGCCGCACCCCGACCCGGGCGTGCCAGGCATCGGCCAGGGCGGCAGCCGCGGCCGGGCCACCCTGGGTCAGGCCGCTGGCAACGAGTCTCTGCTTTGCCCACTCCAGGTCGGACGGGAAGCTCTTGTTCAGGTCTCTTTCCAGCTCAGGGGGAACAGCATCCCGGTCGGCCGCCCTGTCCGCCATCAGCCGCGGGAATGTTCGGTCGCTCACCACGACTCCTCCCCCGCTCTTGGTGGCCGGCCAGGAGGCCCACCAGTTCACCGCGGCTGCCCGGACCCCGTGCTCGGTCAGGATCTCCCAGACGGCGGAAGCCCGCCTGAGGCGGGCGTCCACCGGAGCCGACGCCGCCACGCGGGGCGGAAGGAGGAGCCTGGGTGAGAGGGGCCAGAGCGACGACGCCGGGTCCTGAACCGGCGATGAGAGCCCCGGCACCCGGCCCGCCTGGTACCCGAGCACTCCGTGCAGGTCCGAGGGGAGGCCGGTCGCCACGGTGGTCCACCTGCGCGGCGGGACCGGGGGCTCCTCCGAGCGCAGGTCGTACCGTACCGATTTGCCCGCCAGCGTGCGGAGCATCTGAAGCTCCCCGCGGTCCACGAGCTGGTCCATCAGGGAGGCGTCCAGACCGTCCACCCCCACCAGGATGACGCGGCCCGGGACCGGCAGCGGCTCGACGACGGGAGCGGCAGGCGCCGGGGGCGCGTCGGGAGCCTCGGGGGCGAACACCAGCAACCCGCCCATCACCAGGGCGGCTCCCCAGAAGGCGAACGCGGCCACGCGTCCCCACCGGCCGTCGGCCCGCGGCGGCGAGAGATGGCCGGCGGCCGACGCGAACAACGTGGCCAGCGAGCCGAGCCTCGCCAGCCGACCGACGACGTGGGCCGCTCCCAGCGCCCCCAGCATCACCGCCCCCCACAGGAGCCAACCCGGAAGGGTGGACCCAGTGACCGGAGCCGAAGCCGACATGCGTCCGCCTCGCACGTAGAAGATCAGATAGAGAGTGGCCGCGGCCGCGAACAGGAGTCCCACACGCCCGGCCAGCCGCTCGGCGCGCCCCAGGAGGATCAGCCCGCGCCGCGCGAGCCACGCCAGCATCAGCTCGGCCGTCAGCTCGAGCGCGGCCAGCGACGCTCCGAGGAGAATCGCCAGGAAGAGCCACAGCCAGATCACCTCGCGCACCTGATGGATGTGCGGGCGGTTGGCCAGCGCGAGCGCGGCCGCCGCCGGGACCGCCAGGATGGCGCCCCCCAGCAGGCCCACCCGCAGGCTCGCCGCCAGCGCCAGGCGCAGCAGCGACGCCGCCCCCCCGCGCCCGGTGGCCACCCACAGGGACAGACGCCCTTCCAGGTATCCGCGGTCGCGCAGCCGCTCGCGCACCTCGGCCAGCGACGGCCTGTCCGGGGAGGTCATCGGTCCCTCACCGCGATGAAGCGCGCCAGCTCGACGAGCGAGGCCGCACGGTGGCCGAACGGCTCGAGCGATCGAACGCTCGTCTCCACCAGGTCCCTGGCCAGGGCCCGCGCGCCCTCGATCCCGCACAGGCTCACGAACGTGGGGCGCCCGGTGTCGGCGCGCACCGGTTTCCCGGCCGACTCCTCGTCTCCGATGGCGTCGATGAGATCATCCGTGATCTGGAAGGCCAGACCCAGATTGCGCGCGTACGCGGCCAGCGCCTCCACCTCGCCCGGCGTGGCCCCGGAGATCACTGCCCCCAGCTCGGCCGAGGCGATGAAGAGGCTCCCCGTCTTGTGGCTGTGGATGAACTCCAGGCGCTCCAGCGACGCCTCGGCCGCGCTCCCCTTCCGGCGCGCCAGCTCGAGATCCTCGTGCTGGCCTCCGATCACGCCGTCGGTGCCGATGGCGGCGGCCAGGCGCCTGGCCACCGCGCTGCGCAGCCGCTCGCGGCCCCACGCGCCGCCTTCCCCGGCCACCAGGCCGAAGGCGCGCGACAGCAGGCCGATGGCGGCCAGGATGGCGGTCGACTCCCCGAAGGCGACGTGGCACGCCGGCCGGCCGCGGCGCGTCGGTGAATCGTCCATGCTGGGAAGATCGTCCAGGATGAGCGAGGCGGCGTGCACCATCTCCACCGCGCAGGCCGGCGTCATGAGGCGGGCTGCGTCGACGCGGTAGATGCGCCCCACGGCCAGAGCCAGCGCCGGGCGGATCCTCTTGCCCGGAGAGACCAGGGCCCAGGCCATGGCGTCGTGCACCGCCCCCGCCTCTTCGTGGCGTGCGGGGAGCATGCCCGGCAGCGCCGCGTCGATCTCCCGCCTGAGCTCGCCCAGCCACGCCGGCGCGAGCGTCACGGACGATCCGCCAGATAGCGCGCCACCGCCTCCGCCACGCGCCGCCCCACGACCGGCTCGAGCTTCTCCCTCGGCGTCCCGCGCAGGGCGTCGAGCGATCCGAAGGCGCGCAGCAGCTTGCGGGCCGACTTCTCCCCCACTCCCGGGATCCCCGTCAGCGCGCTGGACAGCGTGCGGCGCCGGCGCAGCGCGCGATGGTAGGTGATCGCAAAGCGGTGCGCCTCGTCGCGCACGCGCTGGACCAGGTGCAGCAGAGGCGACCGGTGGTCCAGGGCGATCGGCTCTTCCACGCCGGGCCTGAAGATCAGCTCCTCCTTCTTGGCCAGGGCAGCCAGCGGCACCGAGGTGATCCCCTGCGCGGCCAGGGCCTCGCCCGCCGAGGAGAGCTGCCCGCGCCCGCCATCCACCAGCACGAGATCGGGCAGATTCTTGCCTTCCTTGAGCAGCCGGGCGTAGCGGCGCCCCACCACCTCGCGCATGGCCGCGAAGTCGTCCACGCCCGTCACCTGCCGCACGCGGAACCGGCGATAGTCCGATCGCTTGGGCCGCCCCCCTTCCCAGACCACCATGGACGCCACCGTCTCGGCTCCCTGAATGTGCGAGATGTCGAAGCACTCGATGCGGTACGGAAGCTCGGGAAGCTCGAGGGCCTTCTGCAGCGCCTCCAGCACCTCCACGCCGTGGGTGTGCTCGGCGTGGAAGCGGCTCTCGAACGCCAGCTTCGCGTTGCGGCGCACGAGATCCAGGAACTTCGCCTTCACGCCGCGACGCGGGACCTGGAACTTCACGCGGCCGAGCCATCGCTCCAGCAGCTCCCGCTCCGCCGGCTCCACCGGCACCAGGATGGTCTCGGGCAGGTCGCGCACGTCACTGTAGTAGAGCTGCATCACCGTGGACAGGAAGGTGGCGTCATCCTCGGTGGCCGACTCGAATGTGAACTCCCGGCGCGACTGCACCAGGCCCCTGCGCATGCTGAAGAGCTGCACCAGCGCGCGCTCGCCCTCGCGGTGCATGTGGAAGTAGTCCTGCTCCTCGAGCCCCACGCTGGCGATGTTCTGCCTCTCCGAGAACGATCGCACTGTGCGGATGAGGTCGCGGTAGTGCGCGGCCAGCTCGTAGTCCTGGCGGGCGGAGGCACGCTCCATCTTTTCAATAAGGCTGTTCAGCAGGTCCTGGTCCTTTCCTTCGAGAAAGAGACGCGCGTCCTGCACCGCCTGACGATAGGCCGCCTGATCGGCCAGCCCCGCGCAGGGCCCCATGCACTGGTCGAGCTGGTAGTACAGGCACGGGCGGGGCCGCGAGCCGTCGAGACGCTCGTGGCAGATGGCCACCTGGAAGAAGCGGGCCACCATCTTGAGAGCCCGGTGCGCCCTCGACGCGGGCAGGTAGGGGCCGAAGTAGAGGCTGCCGTCCAGCTGCGCCTTGCGCACCAGCACCACGCGGGGCCAGGGGTCCTGGATGGTCATCTTGAGATAAGGGAAGTTCTTGTCGTCGCGCAGCAGCGTGTTGTAGCGAGGCTGCTCCTTCTTGACGAGGTTGTTCTCCAGGATCAGCGCCTCGACCTCGGAGTTGGTGACGATCACCTCCAGGTCGCGCGCCTCCTCCACCATGCGGGCGATCTTGGGAGAAGGGGCCGGCCCCGCGTAGCTGCGCAGGCGGTCGGCGAGGCTGCGCGCCTTGCCCACGTACAGGAGCGTCCCCGCGGCGTCGCGGAACAGGTACACGCCCGGGGAGGGATCCGCGGCGCGGATCTTTTCCAGGACGCTGCTGTTCGGGCGGGCCACGGCGGGGCTCCTCCAGCTCAGGAAAAGACGGCGTGCCGGCGCAGCCACACGATGCGATCGCGCAGCGAGGCGGCCTCCTCGAACTCGAGCGCCTCGGCCGCCTTCTTCATCCTCTTCTCCAGCTTGCGGACCTCACGGTCGAAGTCCTTCATGCTCGAGAAGCGCGCCAGATCGATCCCCTCGGGCGCCGGCTCGTCCTCGAGCGGGACGTCCATGTAGTCGGCCTCGGCCACGCCGAGGGCCAGCAGGTGCGATTCCTCGATCGGCTTGAGGATCGTCTCGGGGGTGATGCCGTGCTCTTCATTGTAGCTTTGCTGCAGCTCGCGGCGCCGCCTGGTCTCGTCCATGGCCTTGGCCATCGAATCGGTGACCCTGTCGGCGTACAGCAGGGCACGCCCGCGCACGTTGCGCGCCGCGCGTCCCATGGTCTGGATGAGCGAGCCGGCGGATCGAAGGAAGCCCTCCTTGTCGGCGTCCAGCACGGCCACCAGGCTCACCTCGGGGAGATCGAGCCCCTCCCGCAGCAGGTTCACGCCCACCAGCACGTCGAAGACCCCCTTGCGCAGGTCGCGAATGACCTTCACCCGCTCGAGGGTGTCGATGTCGGAGTGCAGGTACGCGACGCGCACGCCCAGCTCGCGGTAGTACTCCGTGAGGTCCTCGGCCATGCGCTTGGTGAGCGTGGTGATCAGGACGCGGTCCCCCAGCGCCACGCGCTCGCGGATCTCTCCCAGCAGGTCGTCCACCTGCGAGGCGATGGGGCGGATGACGATCTCGGGGTCCATCAGCCCGGTGGGCCGGATGACCTGCTCCGCCACCACGCCGCCCGCCTTGCCCAGCTCGTAGGGGCCCGGAGTGGCCGACACGTAGATGGCCTGCTGGATGCGGGTCTCGGCCTCCTCGAAGGTGAGGGGCCGGTTGTCGAGCGCCGAGGGGAGCCTGAACCCGTACTCGACGAGCACCTCCTTGCGCGCGCGGTCTCCCCGGTACATCCCCTTGAGCTGCGGCATCGTCACGTGGCTCTCGTCGATGATCACCAGGGCGTCCTTGGGCAGGTAGTCCATCAGGGTGGGAGGCGCCTCGCCGGCGGCGCGCCCCGTGAGATGGCGCGAGTAGTTCTCGATCCCCTGGCAGTAGCCGATCTCTTCGATCATCTCCAGGTCGAAGAGGGTGCGCTGGGTGAGCCGCTGCGCCTCCACCAGCCTGTTCTCGGCCTGCAGGAAGGCGTGGCGCTCGCGCAGCTCCACCCGGATCGACTCCAGCGCGGCCAGGCGCTTCTCCTTGGGCGTGACGTAGTGCGTGGACGGGTAGATGGGAACGCGCTTCAACCGGTCCAGCGACACGCCGCGCAGCGGATCGATGACCGTGAGCGCCTCGACCTCGTCGCCGAACAGCTCCACGCGCACGGCCCGCTCGTCGTAGGCGGGCCAGATCTCCACCACGTCACCCCGCACGCGGAACGAGCCGCGCTGCAGATCGTGCGGCTTGCGCGTGTACTGGATCTCCACCAGGCGCCGCAGCAGCGTGTCGCGTGTGATGCGCTCCCCCGTCTCCAGCATCACCAGCATCCCCTGGTAGGCCTCGGGAGACCCCAGGCCGAAGATGCACGACACCGAGGCCACCACGATGACGTCCCGCCGCTCGAACATCGATCGGGTGGCGCTGTGGCGCAGCCGGTCGATGTCGTCGTTGATGGTGGACTCCTTCTCGATGTAGGTGTCGGTGGTGGGCACGTACGCCTCGGGCTGGTAGTAGTCGTAGTACGAGACGAAGTACTCCACCGCGGCCTCGGGGAAGAAGGCGCGGAACTCCTGGTAGAGCTGCGCGGCCAGGGTCTTGTTGTGGGCGATCACGAGCGTGGGCCGGTTGACCGCCTCGATCACCCGGGCCACCGTGAAGGTCTTCCCCGATCCGGTGACCCCCAGCAGCACCTGGTGAGGGACCCCCCTGGTCACTCCCTCGGCCAGGGAGGCGATGGCGGTTGGCTGGTCCCCCGTGGGCTGGAACGGGCTGACCAGGCGGAAGGCCCCCGAGCCGCTCGGGACCATCGGGCCCCGGCTGGGCATCCCCATGGCGCGCCGACCCTGGGCGGGGCGCCCGCCGGGGGCGGCGCCCCCCGAATCCCGCGTTCTGCGGCTGCTGGCGCCGCGGTTTCCGACCATGTCCTGCGTCGTCTGTCCCGAGGGGGGTTGCTTTACAGAAGCTGTTGAGTCATCTATATTTCGCGAGCCCCGATCCTAGCACAAGGGGACCCACGGTCCTCGCTGACGAGCAGTCGCCCGACCGAGACCATGGCCAACGACGACCCGACACATCCCGCTGGACCACCCGTCCCGCCCGGGGACACGCCGGAGCCGGCCTCCGCCCAGGCGGCGGCCCCGCTCCCTGGCCCGCCCGAGGGCCCGTCCGCGCCTCCGCCCCGCAGGCGAATCCGCCGCTGGGTGGCGTGGACCGGTCTGTTCATCCTGGCGGTGGCCGTCCTGCTGGGGGTGACCGCCGGCTACCTCATCAACACCGACCTGCCCGACGTGCGCGCCCTGGAGGACTACCAGCCCCCGACCATCACCCAGATCCTGGCGCAGGACGGGCAGGTGGTCCACCAGTTCGCCGAGCAGAAGCGCATCGTGGTCCCGCTGTCGCGCATCTCTCCCCTGCTGCAGAAGGCGGTCATCTCGGTGGAGGACGCCAACTTCCTGAAGCATCCCGGGGTGGATCCGCGGGCCATCACCCGCGCGCTGTGGCGCGACGTGCGCGAGCGGCGCTTCGCGGAAGGAGGGAGCACGCTCACCCAGCAGCTCGCCAAGATCCTCTTCCTGCATCCGGACAAGACCCTGCGGCGCAAGGTGCAGGAGGCGATGCTGGCCGTGCAAATCGAGAAGACCTACGCGAAGGAGGAGATCCTCGCCTTCTACCTGAACCAGATCTACTTCGGCCACGGACGCTACGGGGTGGAGGCGGCCTCGCAGCACTACTTCGGCGTCCCCGCGGCCGAGGTGACGCTCGAGCAGGCGGCGCTTCTCGCGGGGCTCATCCAGAGACCGGAGGCGTACTCTCCCCTCCGCAGCCCCGAGCGCGCCGAGCAGCGACGCAACCACGTGCTGCAACGCATGTCCGAGGAGGAATTCATCTCTCCCGCCGAGTCCGAGGCGGCCCGCGCCCTGCCGGTGATCGTGGCGCCCCGCCCACCCGAGGAATCGGAAGCCCCCTACTTCGCCGAGGAGCTGCGCAAGACGCTCGCCCCCCGTTACGGGGATGACGCACTGCTGCGCGAGGGGATGGTCATCCGCACCGGGCTGGACATGGACCTGCAGCGCGCGGTCAACGCGGCCCTGTCCAAGGGGCTTCGCGACCTGGACAAGAGGCGCGGCTGGAGGCGTCCCGCCCACAACATCGTGCTGGAGAAGACGGGCACTCTAGACAGCTACATGCATCCACGCTGGGATCGCCCCGTGCGCCCCGGAAACCTGGTGCCGGGCCTGGTGATGCGCGTCTCACCCCGCCAAGCGTCGATCCGGGTCGGGAAGATCCAGTCCACGTTGAAGGTGGAAGACGCCACGTGGACCGGCCGCACCGACCTGACGAAGCTGCTGCGGCCGGGAGACCTGCCGCTGGTCGAGGTGCGGCAGGTGAACGACGACGAAACGCTGTCGCTCCTCCTGGATCAGGAGCCGGAGGTGGAGGGGGCGGCGCTCGCCCTGGATCCGCGCACCGGGGACATCAAGGCCATGGCCGGCGGCTTCGACTTCGAGCGCAGCCAGTTCAACCGGGCGCTCCAGGCGAAGCGGCAGTGCGGCTCGGCGTTCAAGCCCTTCATCTACACGCTGGCCATCGAGGACGGCCGCAGCCCGTCCGAGCTGCTGTTCGACCAGCCCACCGTCTTCATGGATCCGGACACCGGCGAGGGCTATCAGCCCGAGAACTACGAGCGCCGCTACGAGGGGGTGGTGACACTGCGCCGGGCGCTGGAGCATTCGATCAACATCCCCACCGTCACGTTGCTCAACGACATCGGCTACCAGCGCACGCTGGACTTCGCGCGCCGGATGGGGATCGAGAGCTCCCTGTACCCCTATCCGTCGCTGGCCCTGGGCGCCTCCGAGGTGAGCCTGATGGAGCTCACCGCGGCCTATGGCGTGTATCCCACCGGCGGGCTGCTCTCCAAGCCGCGCTTCTTCACCGAGGTGCGCGATCGCGAGGGGAACGTGCTCGAAGAGGCGCGCACCGAGAGCCAGGAGGTGCTTCGGCCGGACGTGGCGGCCGTGATGGTCTCGCTCATGGAAGGGGTGATCCAGCGCGGGACGGCCACGGCGGCGGCACGGCCCGGGGTGGCCATGGCCGGAAAGACCGGCACCACCGACGACTACACCGACGCGTGGTTCATCGGCTACACGCCGTCGCTGGTCCTGGGAGTCTGGGTGGGGCACGACAAGAAGATGACGCTCGGCCGCGGTGAGACCGGCGCCCGCGCCGCGCTGCCGATCTGGAGCGAGATCATCGACACCTGGACCACGGGCCATCCGGGAGAGACCTTCCCGGTGCGGAACGACACCGTCACCATGCCCGTGGATCACGAGACCGGGCTGCGCTCCGCCTCCGACACGGGGTGCTCGAAGGTCATCATGGAAACTTTCCTCCAGGGGTCGGAGATCGAGAAGCCCTGCACACTCGCCGCGCACCACCGCCTCAGCCTGCCGTACTACCTGCAGCGCTACAAGGTGCTCAGTCAGGGGCGCGTGGAGATCCCGGAAGAGGAGATGCACCGCCTGCTGCGGGAGAACCCGGGAGTGCTGGAGCTGGTGGGACGCACCACACTCAACGTGCGGACCTCTTCCGGCGTGCAGGTCGTGCGACTGTCGCGCGGTGGAGGCGAGATCAGCGACATCGCCTGGGGCTTCTTCCGGCGCTCGGAGCGCGGGGCCGGCGAGGAGGACGAGGAGGCGGCTTACGCACAGTTCCTGCCCGCGTTCATGCCTCCGCTGGCGACAGGGGCACAGACCTGGGTGGGCCTGGACGGGCGCTCGGCCGCCGTGGTCAGCATCAAGTATCCCTGAACGGTCACCGCTAGCCAATCGCCCGGGATCGCCCGGCTGGGAGTGGTCTCCGAGAACGTGCGCGCGAAGAGCGCGCTTACAACGCTCGCTCGAACCGGCTCGGCCTCCAGAGGGTCTCTTCGACCACTCCCAGCCGGGCGATCCCTGCGAGGTCACACCTCGACCTCCAGCGGCCGCCTTCGGCCAACTGCAAGACCAGGACCGAGCTCGTAGGAGCGCGCGCGATCATCCGGTCTTCGTTCGGCGCAGATTGCCTGACGCGGCGGCTGCGGGCCGACTCACGCGAGGCCGGGGGCGGGGAGAGGTCTCCGAGGCCCTATGACC
>JBOGOC010000052.1:0-31045 GCA_050747525.1 Candidatus Polarisedimenticolia bacterium
GAGGTCTTCTACAATCGGCAGCGCCGGCACTCGTACCTCGGCTATCGAACCCCGGAGGAGTTTGAGAAAGCCGAGTTGGGGGCCGCATAACATACCTGTCCACGAAACTGAGGGAAGTTCGGGCTCCTGAGGGTCTCTTCGACCACTCCCCACCGCCGGCCTTGCGTGGGTGTGGTCGCCACCATGTCGGGCAATCTGCGCCGAACGAAGACCGAATGAACAGCGAGCGTTCCTGCGATCACGGTCCTGGTCTTCTTTCTTCTGAACGGTTGGGTGACCTGCAGGCGTCTGGATGCCGCAGGCCGGCGGCGGGGAGTGGTCGACGGGGCGACGAGTCTCTTCGCGAGCGCCGGAGGCGGGGAGTGGTCTCCGGCGGCCCTCTGGAGGCCGAGCCGCTTCGAGCGAGCGTTGCCCGCGCGCGCTTTTGCGCGGGCAGCGAGCGAGGGCGAGGCCGGAAGCGGGAGTGAGCGTCGTGGCCAACGCCACGACGCGAACGTCCCCGGAGACCACTCCCCGCCGGCGCGCCACGACTCCGGATACGCGCCGACGCTGTGGTAAAGTGACGCCGCCATGCCGATGGACCTCATGCTCCGTGTGGACACGCACGAGGAACTCGGAGCCTCCCATCATCTGCTGACGCTGTCGTGCCCGGCGGGATCCCCTCCGCTCCCCCGCTGGCAGGCAGGTCAGTTCGCCATGGTGGGGCTCGGGCTCCCCGCCTCGTCCAGCGACCCGCTGCTGCGCCGACCCTTCAGCATCTTCAGCCTGCCGGAGCCGGGCCCGGAGCCCCCCCGGCACGCGTCGTTCTTCTACAAGATCCTGGGGCGCGGGTCGAGCCTCCTCTCGCGCATCCGGCCGGGCGAGTCGCTGCGGTGCCTCGTCCCGCTGGGAAACGGCTTCGCTCCACCGCGCGCGCACGGCCAGCGGCTCCTGCTGGTGGGCGGGGGGATCGGCTCGGCGTCCGTGCACCCTCTCGGGCTGCAGGAGATGCGCGATGGGCGCTCGGCTCTCCTGCTGTACGGCTGCCGCAACGCCGACGAGCTGGCCGGTGCCGAGCCGTCCCGCGCCGCGGGGATGGAGGTTCGCGTGGCCACCGACGACGGCTCGGCGGGAAGGCGCGGCTTCGCCAGCGACCTGCTCGACGATTTCCTGCGGGCGGAGGGGCCCGGCGCCGCCGGGCGATGGATCGTGTGCGCCTGCGGCCCCACTCCCATGATGAAGGCCACCGCCGAGGTGGCGCGGCGCCACGGCGTGACCTGCTTCCTCTCCCTGGAGAGCCCCATGGCGTGCGGATTCGGCGTGTGCGTGGGCTGCGTCGTCGGGATCCAGGAGCCGGGCCAGGATGCCCTGCGCTACCGGCGCATCTGCGTGGACGGGCCTGTGTTCGACGCGGCGGCGGTGACCTGGTGACCTCGCTCCCCGTGCGTCTGGGTCCGTTGTCGCTGCGCAATCCCGTGCTCACGGCGAGCGGAACGTCGGGCTACGGCGTGGACCTGCTCCCCTTCCTGGAGCTGTCGCGCCTCGGGGCTATCGTCTGCAAGAGCCTCTCGCTGCGCCCTCGCGAGGGGAACGCGCCTTGCCGCATCGCCGAGACCCCTTCGGGGATGCTGAACTCCATCGGGCTGCAGAACATCGGCATCGACGTCTTTCTGAACGACAGGCTCCCTCAGCTGCGGCGCCACGACGTGCCGGTCATCGCCAACATCTTCGGCGAGACGGTGGAGGAGTTTGCCGCGCTGGCCGCCCGCCTGGAGCGCGCGGAGGGGCTGGCCGGCGTGGAGCTGAACATCTCATGCCCCAACACCGACCGAGGGGGAATCGAGTTCGGCGTGGATCCGGACGCCACGTCGCGGGTGACGGATGCGGTGCGGCGCGCCACCCGCCTGCCTCTCATCGTCAAGCTCTCGCCCAACGTCACCGACATCACGGTGATCGCGCGGGCGGCGGTGTCGGCGGGCGCGGACATCCTGTCCCTCGTGAACACCTTCGTGGGGATGGCGGTGGACCTGGAGCGACGGCGCCCGATCCTCTCTTCGGGAGCGGGGGGCCTGTCCGGGCCGGCCATCCGGCCCCTGGCCGTCTTCCTGACCCACCGCGTGGCCAGGGCGGTGAAGGTGCCGCTGATCGGCATCGGCGGGATCCGCTCGGGACACGACGCCCTGGAGTTCATCATGGCGGGCGCGTCGGCCGTGCAGGTGGGAACGTCGACCTTCACCGAGCCGGCCGCCCCGGCGCGCGTGGCGGCGGAGATGGCCGACTGGTGCGGGCGTCACGGCGTCTCCGACATCGCCACCCTGGTGGGGGCCCTGCATCGCGGGGACGGTCCCGGCGGGACCGCTCATTCAGCCGCCGGCTGATCGGCTCACGACAGCCTCCTCGGCCGCCTCCGGCATGTGGAACCGGATGGTGGTCCCCCGCCCGGGAGACGACTCGAGCCAGATGCGGCCTCCGTGCTGCTCCACGATCTTCTTCACGATGGCGAGCCCCATCCCGTGCCCCGGCTGCGTGTGGCGATCGTGAAGCCGCTGGAACATGCGGAACACCCGCTCGTGATACTGCGGCTTGATCCCGATGCCGTTGTCCTTGACGCTGAAGATCCATCCGCGCGCCGCGGCCTCGGCCGCGATCTCCACGCGGAGCGGCTTCTCTCCCCGGTATTTCAGGGCGTTCTCGATGAGGTTCTGGAACACCACCTGCACGTGAGCGGGATGCCCGCTGATGCTGGGCAGGCCTCCCACGTGCACCGATGCAGCCGATTCCTCGACCAGCTGGCGCAGGTTGTACAGAGCCATCTCCACGATGCGCGCGCAGTCCACGGGCTCGCCGGTGTGCTCCTCGCTGCGCAGCCGCGAGTACGAGAGCAGGTCGCCGATCAGCGTGTGCATGCGGGTGGCGCCGTTGACCGCGTGGCCGATCAACTCGTCCGCCTCCGCTCCCAGCCGGCCCTTGTAGCGCCGCTCCAGCAGCATGACGCAGGTGGCCACCATGCGCAACGGCTCACGCAGATCGTGGGCCGCGATGTACGCGAACTGCTCCAGGTCGGCGTTGATCAGGGACAGCTGCTCCATCGCCTCCTTCATGGGGCTCACGTCGCGCGCCACCGCGTGGACGCACCGGTTGTCGGCAAAAGCCTGCGCGTGCCAGGAAAGCCAGCGGTAGGAGCCGCCCTTGGCGCGGCACCGGCACTCGAAGATGGCGCGCTCCCCCGACCGTCTCAGACGCTCCCAGACGGCGCTCACCGTTTCGCGGTGGACCGGATCGACGAGGGACAGCAGGCTCCGGCCCTGCAGCTCCTGAGGCGTGTAGCCGAGGCAGGCGGTCCAGGCGGGGTTCGCCTCCCTGAAGCGGCCGTCCAGCTCCGCGATGGCCATCATGTCCAGCGCCTGGGAGAAGAACTGGTCCCGCTGCTCCTGGACCTCGGCCATCCGCATGCGGTGCTCACGCTGCTCCGTCTCGAGCAGGCGGCGAGTCTTCCGGTGCAGCTCGACGAACACGCGCACATTGGCGCGCAGGATCTCGGGTTTCACCGGCTTGAGCAGGTGGTCCACGACCTTCAGCGGGTACGCCTTCAGCGCGTGCTCGGGCCCCCGATCGGCCGCCGTCAGGAACAAATCGAATTCGTTCAGCTGATCGGCCATGGTTTCGATGGTGTCCTTCAACCGCAGGATCTCGCCACCCAGCTCCACGGTGCCCCTGCGCGACACGTCTCCGGACGGCACCGGCGTGGGCACCTCGGCGTTGCCGGCCAACAGGTTCACGCTGTTGGTGAGGTCCTTCCAGACGCCCGCAGCCCCCTTGACCCGAGCCCGGCTTCCCGGCTTCCTCTCCGTGCCCACCTCGCGTGCGACGCGCGTGACTTCCGCGGCGACGGAGCCGAGCCGAGCCACCATGGTGTTGACGGTGCGGGCCACCTGAAGCGGGGCGCCCTGCACGGGCTTCCCGTCGACCCTCACCGGCATGGTCTGCGAGAGGTCGCCCCTGGTCACGGCGCCGATGACGCGCACCATCTCTTGGGTGGGCTGCACCAGGTCATCGATGAGATCGTTGACCGCCCTCAGCTCGGCGTCCCATGATCCTCTCGAGCCGGGCACGCAGGCGCGCTCGCCGAGCTTTCCCTTCCTGCCCACGGCGCCCCGCACCCGCGTGAGCTCCGCGGTGCGCGCGCGCGCAAGATCGATGATGGCGTTGAGGTCCTCCGAGATCTCGCGGGCGACGCGCCCCGTTCCGGCGGTCATGCGCACGCTGAAATCGCCGCGGCGCAGGGCACGCAGGGTGCGGCGCAGTGCGTGGAGGTCGATCCGTTCGCTGGAGATCGACTGGGCCCGCAAGACAGCCTCCGCGATGCCGGAACGTCCAGGAAGGACGCCGCGGCTGTGCCGACCATAGTGGGAAACCCCGCCCCGCACAATCAGGTCGCGCCCGAGGCGGCATCGGAGACATTCGCACGCGTGAATCGGGAAACCCCGGCTTTCACGCGCGATACCCGGGTCATAAGATCGCAACCGGCAGCCCGGAACAGGCGGGGCTGCCAGCCGCCGCCGGAGGAGGAACCGTCTTGCCGCGCACGCTTCACGAGACACCCTCGACCACCATACCGTCGCCGGGTCTGCCCGATGTGGCCCGCGCTTTCGGGCACGATCTGCGCGAGCAGCTCGGGTTGCTCTCCGTGTACACGCAGCTCATCCGCAGAAGGGCCGCCGATAGGCTCGAACCCGAGGCCGATCGCCTTCTCGATCAATCGGTTGCCGCCATCGGTCAGGTCGAACGGCTGGTGCGGGATCTCGTCGCCTATCTGAGGATTGGGGCGGTCCCGCCGCTGGGCGCGGCAGCGGGAGGAGACGAGGCGCTGCGCAGGGCCGTGTCGGAGCTGGCGCCTGTCATCGAAAGGACCGCCGCGGTGATCCGTCACCAGCCGCTCCCCACCGTTGCTGTCGATCCGTCGCACCTCGAGGAGATCCTCCAGCGCCTCCTCGACAACGCCTTGAAATTCCGCGGCGACGCGCCGCCGTTGATCCTGGTGGCGGCCACCAGGCGAGGGCGGATGGCCGCGTTCCGCGTCCAGGACAACGGCATGGGGATCGATCGCCGTCACCTGGCGCAGATCTTCCTGCCGCTCAAGCGGCTCCATGGATTCGCGTACGAGGGGACCGGGATGGGGCTCGCCTTCTGCCAGGCGCTCGTCGGCCTCTACGGAGGCTCCATCGACGCGGAGTCGGCGCCCGGGCAGGGCTCGACGTTCACCTTCACGCTGCCGCTCCCGCCGGAGGCCTCATGACTAGAGGAGGACCGACACCTCGCATCGTGGTCATGGAGGACAACCCCGCCGACGTCCTGCTCATCCGCGAGGCGCTGCGGGAGCAGGGGCTGCAGGCCAGCCTTCTCGTCCTGGATGATGGGGAGGCCGCCATCGAATGGGCGTCCGGCAAGGACGAGGCCGCGGACCTGATCCTCCTGGATCTGAACCTGCCACGGCACAACGGCCAGGAGGTGCTGCAGCGGATCCGCAGCCAGCCGCGCCTGAGCCACGTTCCCGTGGCGGTGTTCTCCTCGTCGGATTCCCTGCGTGATCGTGAGGAAACCCGGCGGCTGGGGGCCGATCGCTTTCTCGTGAAGCCGTGCAGTCTCGACGAATTCCTCGCCGTCGGAGAGGACATCAAGAACATGCTCGAGGCCGGCCAGCGTGCGGGAGCGGCCGGCTGATCGACGCGGAGCGGCGAGCCTCAGTCGCGCGGCTCCGCATCGAACAGGCGTCCCTGGGGGTCCTCGGACGTGGGATCCTCGGGGACATGGAACAGCGTCGTGTCGAGCGGCCGGGTCTCCCTCGCCAGGCCCAGCCGCCTGCAGGCGACGTCGAAACGCCGTGAGAGCAGTTGCGCGCCGGGGCCCGAGCCCCGCATGCGCTTGCCGAACTCCGCCACGTTGATCCGTCCGTCCCTGGTCTCGCGCACCGCGGCCAGCACGTGACGAGCCCGGAGGGGATGGTGACGTTCGAGCCACTCGGTGAAGAGCTCCCCGAGCTCGAGAGGAAGGCGCAGCAGGACGAAGCCCGCGTGGCCCGCGCCCGCCTTGGCGCAGGCCTCGAGGATGCGCTCCATCTCGTGGTCCGTGAGGGCCGGGATCACGGGGGCCACCATGACCCCTGCCGGAACGCCCGCCCGCGAGAGCGCTTCGATGGCCTGCATCCTGCGTTGAGGCGTGGGGGCGCGTGGCTCGAGCCGCCTCGCCAGAGCCCGGTCCATCGTGGTGATGGAGATGGACACCCTGGCCAGCCCCAGCCGGGCCATGGGGACCAGCACGTCCAGGTCACGCACCACCTGATGCGACTTGGTGACGATGGTGACCGGATGCCGGTGGTCGCGAAGCACTTCGAGGATGCCGCGCGTGATCCGAAGCCTGCCTTCCACCGGCTGGTAGGGATCGGTGTTGGTGCCGAGAGCCATGGGCTGGCAGCGGTAGGCCGGGCGGCGCAGCTCGGCACGCAGCAGTGCCGCGGCCTCGGGCTTGAAGAAGAGACGGGTCTCGAAGTCGAGTCCCGGAGAGAGGCCCAGATAGGCGTGCGTGGGCCGCGCGTAGCAGTACACGCAGCCGTGCTCGCATCCTCTGTACGGGTTGATGGAGCGATCGAAGGGAATGTCGGGCGAGTCGTTGCGGCTGATGATGGTGCGCGTGGCATCGCGGGTGAGGGTGGTGGGTGGGGACGGCGCCTCCGGGTCGTCCGCCGTCCAGCCGTCGTCCTCGGGGACGATCTGGAAGCGTTCGAATCGCCCGCTCCGGTTGGTGACCGTGCCGCGGGCCTTCGGGCCACGGTCGGAACGCCGCTCGCGCATGCGGCATCCTGGATCCCGGCATGGCGAATGTCAAGCGAAAGCCTTCTCCGGGCGGTCGCATGAGGACCTCGGGCGCCCGCCTGGAGGGACTCCCCGGCATGGCCTGGGAGGCCGACCCCCAGGGGCGCCTGGTTTCCCTCAACAGGGCGGCGGCCCGGCTCTTCGGGCCCGCGGGCTCCAAGCTCTGGTCCGCCACCATCCACCCCGAAGACCGGGGCCGCTGCGAGGAGATGTTCGACTCAGCCCGCTCGGCGCGGCAGGGCTTCCGGGCCATCTACAGACGGAGTGGAAGGAACGGCTCGCAGATCTGGCTGCTCGATACCGCGGCGCCGTCCCTGACTCCACGGGGACGTCTCACGCGCTTCACGGGGGTCGCCACGGACATCACCGATTTCAAGAATGCCGAGACGGAGATGCGCGCCTTCAACGACCGGCTCCGGCGATCCAACCGCGATCTGGACGAAGTGGCCCGCGCCGCCAGCCACGATCTCAAGGAGCCTCTCAGCATCGTGTCCGTGTACAGCGAGCTGCTGCAGCGCCGCGTCGGGGATCGACTCGACCCGGAAGCGGCGAAGTTCGTGCGCCTGACCCTCGAGGCCGTCCAGAGGATGCACGCGCTGCTCAACGACCTGGTGAGCTTTCTCAAGGTCGCGCGCGTGTCCGACTCCGAGGCACATCCGGTGGACGCCGAGGCCGTGATGACGGCCACCCTGATGCAGCTGAAGCCCGTCATGGAGGAGGCGGGAGCCGGTATCACGCATGATCCCCTGCCCGTCGTGCTGGCTCAGGAGGGAGACCTGACGTTGATGTTCCAGGGGCTCCTGGACAACGCGCTCAAGTTCCACGGCGAGCTGCCGCCACGCGTTCACGTGGGGTGCGAGCGGCAGGGGACCGACGCGGTCTTCCACGTCAAGGACAACGGGATCGGCATCGACACCCGGTATCGCGATCAGGTGTTCGGCGTCTTCCGCCGCCTTCACGGATACGACTACCCGGGGACCGGGATAGGCCTGGCTCTATGCGCCAAGATCGCCGAGAAGTACGGGGGCCGGATCTGGGCGGAGTCGGAGCCCGGCCAGGGCTCCGTCTTCCACTTCACCCTGCCTCTGGCGCCGGGGCACGATCGCGGGAAGACCCTGGCTCTCGCGGGAACCGAATGCGGGACGTCGGGCAACGACGAGGATCAGAGGTCGACCTTGAAGAGGCGCGACAGCAGAGGATAGACGTCGTCGCCTTCGGCCAGCCGCCGGCCGTCGGGTCCGTACACCACCATGTGCGGAAGCCCTTCCACCCCGTGCTGCTTCACCACGGGCGTGGTCCAGTCCACGATATCGATCTTGCGCACGGCGACGTCGTCGTGGGTGGAGGCGAGGTGCCGCAGCTCCACGTCGAGCGAGCGGCAGGGCGGGCACCAGTCGGCATAGAAGTCGTAGATGGTGTATTTCCCCTTGACGGCGACGGCGTCAAGATCGACCGGCTCTCCCTTCGACACCACCTGCACGTCCCCGGTCAGAGGCGCGTCAGCCGGGTCTCCCGTCGCCGTGCGCCACGCGGCGAAGCCGATGACACCGGCCGCCACCAGCAGGACGATTGACAGGATGGTTCTCATGCCATGACTCCTTGCCCGCTTCCAACACGAGGGTCGCGTGAATTATGCCACCGCCGCGCGCGGCCCGCCTTCCGGTGCTGCGATGTTGCAGCCCGCGGATTGTTGCGGACCGCGCTTGTTGCGGCCAGCATCCCCGTCTGAGAGAATCGGCCATGCCTTCCTCACGGGATGCCCGCTTCCTGTGCGATCTCTGCGGGGCCGGCCTGACCGATCCGCCGCCCCTCTGGCGATGCCCGTGCGGGGGCCCCTTGAGCGTGCAGGGCCCCCGGGCGCTCGACCCGCGGGCCCTGGCCGGGCGCCCACCCTCGCTGTGGCGCTACAGGGAGGCGATGGCCCTCGATCCCGGCATCGAGCCGATCACGCTGGGCGAGGGGATGACCCCCGTGGTCCTGCGCCAGGTGGCCGGGCTGGAGGCCCTCTTCAAGCTGGAGATGCTCAATCCCACCGGATCCTTCAAGGACCGGGGCGCCTGCGTGGTGGCCAGCGAGATGCGGGCTCGCGGGGTGCGGCAGGCCGTGGAGGATTCGTCCGGAAACGCCGGAGCGGCTCTCGCCGCCTATGGCTCACGCGCCGGGATCGAGATGCAGATCGTGGCTCCCGAAGGGGCCCCCGCTCCCAAGCTGATGGCCATCACCGGAGCGGGAGGCCACCTCACCTGCGTTCCCGGAGGCCGGGCCGCCGCCGGCGAGGAGGCCCTGCGCCGCGCGGCTTCGGGCATGGAGTTCGCCAGCCACCTCTGGAACCCCTGGTTCATGGAGGGGACCCGCACCTTCGCGTACGAGGTCTGGGAGCAGACCGAGGGACGCCTGCCCGAGAGGGTCTTCTTTCCGGTGGGAAACGGCTCTCTGCTGATCGGCGCGGCCTCGGGGTTCGACGACCTCGTGGCCTGGAGCCTGGCCTCCCGCTCTCCGCGCCTGATGGCCGTGCAGGCGCTGGCCTGCGCCCCTCTGGTGCCCGGCGCCCCCGCCCCGGGCGCGACCGTGGCCGATGGCATCCGTATCCCCGCGCCTCCGCGCGCGCGGCGCATGCGCGCGGTGGTGGAGGCGTCGGGAGGCGCGTTCACCGGCGTGAGCGAGGCGGAGATCCTGGAGGCGCGTGCCGCCCTGGGACGCGCGGGGCTGGCGGTGGAGCCGACGTCGGCCGTGGCCTTCGCGGGCGCGCTGGCCTGGTGCCGCTCCAGGCCAGGAGAGCCGGCTCCCCTGGTGGCGCTCACCGGCACCGGACTGAAGGTGCCCTGATGCGGGTCACCTTCCTGGGAACGGGGACCTCGGTGGGCGTGCCCGCCATCGGGTGCGAGTGCGAAGTGTGCACGTCGCGCGATCCGCTCAACCGCCGGCTGCGCACGTCGGCCCACGTCGCCCTGGGCGACGCGCGCCTGCTGCTGGATGCCTCCATCGACCTGCGGCAGCAGGCGCTTCGCGAGCGGATCGATCGCCTCGACGCGGTGCTGCTCACCCACGGGCACGCGGATCACGTGTTCGGCCTCGACGATCTGCGCATGTTCAACTACCGGCAGCAGGGTCCCGTCCCGGTGCACGCCAGCCCGGCCACGCTCGCCGACGTGCGGCGCACGTTCTGGTACGCCTTCGACGACGCCGCCGGGGCGAGCAGCCGGCCCCAGCTCGATCTGCGTCCCGTGGAAGGGCCCTTCACGGTCGCGGGAGTCCGCGTCGTCCCGTTCGAGGTGATCCACGGGACGATGTCCATCCTGGGCTACCGCATCGGCGCGTTCGCGTACATCACGGACGCGAGCGCGTTGCCGGAGGCCTCGATGCGCATCCTCGAGGGCGTCGAGGTGCTGGTGATCAACGCGCTGCGCCGCAAGGCGCACCCCACCCACTTCACGCTCGAAGGAGCGCTCGAAGCGATCGCGCGCGTCGGCCCGCGCCAGGCCTGGCTCACCCACATCAGCCACGACCTGGAGCACACCAGCCTGGGCCGCGAGCTGCCGCCCGGGGTGTCGCCGGCTCACGATGGGCTGGTCCTGGAGGTGGGCGACCCATGAGGCGGCGCGCGGCGGTCCTCGCCTTGCTGATGATCCTGGCGTCCTCACCGGCCGGCGCCGGCGATCCCGCACCGATGACCAACGAGGACATCGTGCGCATGACCATGAACGAGTGGAGCGCCGAGCGCATCGTCGAGGCGATCCGCGCCGCCCGGGCCACCGCCTTCGATCTCGACCCCGAGGTCATCGCCGAGCTGCGGGAGGCGCGCGTCGCCGAGGCGGTGATCCAGGCCATGAAAGAGGCCACGCCGGAAGCACCCGGGCCCGACATCCCCGCGGGGCCTTCCCCTCCGGGCCAGGTGACGCTGCAGCTGCGGGCTCCACGCAAGCCCGGAGCGCCGGAAGGCCAGGCCCCCATGATCGAGGTGCCCGCACGGGATCCCAACGGACGAGCCATCCAGGGAGCGCTCCTGCTGGTGTGCACCGATCCACGCCACGTTCCCGATGGATGGATCGGCTCTCCCTTCGGCGCCGACCTGGGGAGGAATCACCTGCTCTGGCACAGCAGCGGCACACGCCCGAAGGAGGACGACAACTCGGGCGTCCTCCTGATGAGCCTGCCCACATCCGTCGACGTGCCGGTGGAGGCGGGAGAGCACCCCATTGCGCTGATGCTCGCCCTGCGTATCGGAGACGAGCCCTGGGGAACCCTCGCCTTCTCGGAGGGTCGTCTGACCGTCGCCGAGGCTGCGCCCGTGGTGATCACCGCCGAGGTGTCGGGGCGGCTGACCGGCCGCCGCACGCGAACGTCGGGCTTCACCTGCCGGCTCACGGGCTCCGAGCCGGCCGGGGCGCTGAGTCTCACCGCGGAGAAGGAGGGGGCACCGGCGCCGTAGCCGGCGTGGGGGCGGACACGGCGCGTCCTTCCATCAACCTCAGGATCGACAGCAGGACCAGACGCGCGCACCTTTCCATGTTGTGCGGCTCGACCTCGGTCGTGCGCTCCGGGCGATCCCCCGAAGAGTGGTAGTACGCCGAGTAGTCGACGAAGAGCGGCCCGGTCTCGGGCCAGCCCGCCGACTGCCAGCCCGGCGTCTGCTCGACGATGGTGGGACGATCCCAGGCCGCCGTGAAGACGGTGGTCACCGGGATCTTCAGATCGGTGGACGCGGTCCCCTGATAGCGCTGGGGAAGAAACACGTACATGTCGGTCCCGCCCAGCGAAGGGTTGCTGGTGTGGATGGTCCAGAAGCCGGACTGGCCGGCGTGATCGCCCGCGATCGACTCCAGGGTGCGCAGCAGCGGGGCGTTCCACGGAACGTCGTTCCCCTCGTAGTACAGGGCGTCGCGCGCCGAGCCGAAGCCGGCCTGATCGTAGTTGAAGACCGCGAGGTGCCTGGCCAGCTCGGCCTCGTGCGATCGAATGTAGGCATGCGAGGAGTGCAGCTCCGAGCCCCACACCGCGAAGCGCACCTGGGGCCGGTCGGAAGGCAGCTCCCCTGCCGCGGCGGCCTGCGCCAGCGCGCGGGCCAGCTCGATCAGGGCCGCCACGCCCGAGGCGTTGTCGTCGGCTCCCGGACCTCCCGAGTCGGAGTCCCCATGCGCGCACACCAGCACGACCTCTTCACGCCGGGCGCCCGCTCCCGCAAGCGTGGCGATCACCGTGCGAGGACGTCCCTCGCGCACGCTCGACACGAGGGAGATCGACACGGTCAGCGGCGCGGCGGCGGCCGCGGTGCGCAGCGCCTGGCCGTCCCGATACGACAGGCCGAACATGGGGATGGCCGCCTCCTTCCCCTGCTGCCTCAGCATGCGGGGGATCTCCACGATGGGAGCCCAGTCGACGAACCGGTTCGGATCGGCGGGGTGGTCGGTGAGGACCGCGACGGCGCCCGCTTCGGCGGCCGGCTTCAGGACCTCGAGCCCCCTGGAGGTCAGGAGCACACGGCCCGCGAGCGGTTTGCCGGGCTGAGCGCCCTCGGCGGGAAGCGCGTCGTCGAGCGCGATCGGGTACGCGGCGAGGGGGAGCGACGGCGAGTATCCGTAGGGCCAGGCCGAAGCGAGCGGCTTGCCCGCCAGCTCGACCGTCCAGGCGGTCTCTTCGTGCACAAGCCGGGGCGGATCGTCGACCACGTCCACCGGCAGGCCCGCCTCCTTGAGCCACGCCGCCACCAGGGCGGCCGCGCGGTCCCCCGAAGGGGTGCCTCCCATCCGGGGGCCTTCCGTCACCAGCCGCTTGACCATCTCCAGCGCGCGATCGCGCGAGACCCGAGAGGCCAGACGGCGCTCGCGCGCCAGATCGTCCTTGGAGGCGGATGCGTGAGCGGCGTCCGCCAGCAGCAAGGCCACGGCCGCCGTCAACGCCCGCCGGCCGCAGCGCGTCACGAGGTCAGCCTCTCAGAGCGGAAGGATGCCGGAGTCGGGAGTGGCGTTGCCGTTGCGCGGCGTCGTGGGGCGTGCTCCCAGGGACCGCGCGGCCCCCTTGTGGCGCGCGGCCAGCAGGGACGGCAGGGAGCGCACCGCCTCGACCTTGTCGGTCGAGCCGTCCACCACCACCGACACGCTGCGCGACACGCCCGCCTCTTCCATGGTGATCCCGTAGAGCATGTCGGCGTTCTCCATGGAGCGACGGTTGTGCGTGATCATCACGAACTGCGTGCTGGCCGACATGGTGCGCAGCAGATCGTTGAAGCGCAGCACGTTGGCTTCGTCCAGCGGAGCGTCCACCTCGTCCAGCAGGCAGAACGGCGATGGACGGTACTTGAAGATCGCGAACAGCAGGGAGATGGCGGTGAGGGCCTTCTCGCCTCCCGACAGCAGGCTCACGCTCTGCAGCCGCTTGCCCGGCGGCTGGGCCACGATCTCGAGGCCGCACTCCAGCACGTCCTCTTCGCCGTCTCCGGTCAGCAGGCGCAGATCCGCGCGCCCCCCTCCGAAGAGTGTCTTGAAGAGCTCGATGAACCCGCCGCGGATGTGCTCGAACGCCTCCAGGAAGCGCTCGCGCGAGGCTCGGTTGATGTTGGCGATGGTCTGGCGCAGGGACGCCACCGCTTCGGTCAGATCGTTGCGCTGCGTCACCAGGAAGGTGTGGCGCTCCTCCAGCTCCCGGAACTGATCCAGCGCCATCATGTTGACCGGCCCCATCTGATCGCGCAACGCGCGCAGGCGGCCCAGGGCCGCCCGTCCGGCCTCCTGGTCCATGGCGCGGTCCTCGTCGGTCAGCAGCGCCATCTCCTCCTCGAAGGGGCGCTCCAGTCCGGCCATCAGATGTCTGAGATCCCCGGCCACGCGCTCGCGCTCGAGGGTCACCGACTCGCGGGCTGCGCGTGCTTCCTCCAGGGCCGTGCGGGCGGCGCGAAGCTCCTGACCGGCCGCCTCCAGCGCGAGCCGGCGCTCCGCGAGATCCACCTCGCCTTCGCGCACGCTGTGCTGAAGCGCGTCCCTGCGGGCGGACAGGTCGGCCAGCGCGGAAGCGGCCTCCTCGCGGCGCCGCAGGGCGTCCTGCCGGCGTTCCTCCTGCTCCACGGCGCGCGCGTTCCCGGCATCGATCCGGTCGCGCAGATCCTGATCCGACTCCAGCAGACGCGCCAGTCCCACGTCGATCGACTCCAGCCTCTGCCGGGCTGCGGAGAGGGTGGCACGCACCTGGGCAAGGTCCTCACCTGCCTTCGCGGAGGCCACGCGCAGGGCCGCGATCTCGTCCTGCGTCTCGGTCATCTGCGTCTCGCGCTTGCGCCGCGCCTCCTCCAGATCGCGCAACGTCGCGGCCAGACGCTCCATCTCCTGCGCCAGCGCGGCGTCCTCCTCGTCCATCGCGCGCCGCTCGTGGACCAGCATCTCCGTGCGGGCGCGCCCGCGCTCCGCTTCGTCGTCCGCCGTTCGCGACGCGTGCTGCGCCGCCACCAGGCCCTTCTCGCGCTCGGAGAGATCGGCGGCCATGGCCTCGACGCGCTCCTGGGCGGACCCGGAATCCTGTGTCAGCCCCTCCACCAGCCGGTCGAGCGCGTCCAGATGTGAGGCCCCCGCGGCGATGTCGGTGGCCAGATCGGCCATGAGCCTGCGCCGCGTGAGAACCCCCGTCCCTTCCGGCCGGGGTGCCCCTCCTTCCACCAGGCCGTTGGTGTGAAGGACATCTCCCTCCCGCGTGACGTAGTCGAAGAAGGGGGCGATGCGCCTGAGCCGCGCGGCCGTCTCGAGATCGCTCACCACCAGCGCGCGGGCCAGGGCCGGGCCCAGGGCCGCCCGCTCGGCGTCTCCCGTCTCCACCAAGTCCAGCAGCCGCCCGACGAAACCGGGATCGGCCCGCACTTCGTCGGGAAGCGCCACCACGGGAGCCGGTCCCTGGCTCTCGTCCAGCGACAGAAACGCCGCACGCCCGCGTCCCGAGCTCTTGAGCGACCGGATCGCCTCGAGGGCTCCCGCGCGCCCCTCCATCACCGCGGCGTCCAGCTGGGCCGACAGGTAGGTCTCGATGGCCGTCTCCAGATCGGCGGGCGCCTTCATGCGATCGGAGACGAGCCCCGCGTGCGGCACCAGCCCGTCCAGCAGCTCCCGGGCCGTGACCTGCGTGGACTGGATCTCCTCCAGCGCCCGCAGCCGCTCCCGCTGCCCGTGCAGCCTGTGCCTGGCCTCCTCGCGTCGCGTGGACTCGCGGGCCAGCGTTTCCTCCAGCCGCTGCAGCTCCTCGCGGCGGGCGCTCAAGGCGCGATTCAGCTCGTCCGCTTCGCGCGCCGCCGACTCGGCGGCCTCGCGCGCCTGCGAGGCCTCGGCCTCCAGCCGGCGCAGCGTCTCCAGGGCCAGGGCCTGCTCGCGGTCCAGCGCGCCTCCCTGCACCCCCTGTTTCTGGCGGGCCTGCTCGATCTGGCGGATGCGGTGGCGCGCGTCGCTGAGGGCGTCCACCACCTGGAGGAATGATGCCCGACCTCCCGCCAGCGCGCTCTCGAGCGCCGCGATGCGATCCTCCAGCGCGCCGCGGGCCTCGTCCAGCCGCGCACGCTCGGCATCGGTGCCGGACACCTGGCGCTCCACGTCGCTCCGGATGATGCGCTGGCCTTCGATCTCCGCGGCGAGTTCGGACAGGCGGGCCGCCAGGCCGCGCCCCTGCTCGCGGGCCGCCTCCGCGTTCGCCGCCGCTTCCTCCGCCTGGTCTCCCGCCAGCGCGCGATCCCGCTCGATCCGATCCATCTCGCGATCGGTCGCGTGCAGCTCGTCGCGCCGCGCCCGCCACGCCGCGTCGTCGGCCTCCAGGATGCGGCGGCGCTCCTCGAAGCCCGCCTCCAGCGTCCCCAGGCGCCCGGACGCTTCGATCTCCCGTGCGCGCGCTTCGTCCTCCCGCGCGGCGATCTGGCTGCGCTCACCTTCGAGCCGCGCGTGATCGTGGAAGAGCAGGATCCGTTCGTGCCGCGCGATGTCGTCGGCCACGCGCCCATACCGGCGCGCCCGCGCCGCCTGCCGCTTGAGCGAGCCGATCTGCTTCTCCAGCTCCACGACGATGTCGTTCACCCGGAGAAGGTTCGCCTGGGTCGCTTCCAGCTTCGTCTCGGCCTGCCTCTTGCGCGTCTTGTACAGCGCGATTCCGGCGGCTTCCTCGATGAGGAGCCGGCGCTCACGGGGGCGTGACGACAGGGCGGCGTCCACCTTCCCCTGCTCGATGATGGAGTAGACGCCCGACCCCACGTTCACGCGGGCCAGAGTCTCCTGGACGTCGCGCAGGCGCGAGCGTTCTCCGTTGATGAGGTATTCGCTCTCGCCGGACCGGAAGAGGCGCCGCGTCAGGACCACCTTATCCTCGGCCTCCCCGCCCGCGCCGTTGCGCAGATGCAGGGACACCTCGGCCATCCCCAGGGGCTTGCGCCCCTCGCTGCCGTTGAAGATGACGTCTTCCATGCGGTCGCCGCGCAGCGACTTGACCGACTGCTCGCCGATGACCCAGTTCAGCGCATCGCCGATGTTGCTCTTGCCGCAGCCGTTGGGACCCACCACGGCCGTGATCGCCTGGTCGAAGTGGAACTCGGTTCGGGACAGGAAGGACTTGAAGCCGATCATTTCAAGCTTTTCGAGCCTGAGCATCGGTGGCGCAACCCCCGTCATCTTTGCCGGAATCCGGTCATCCGGCGCCGCGACAGATGGTATCACAGGCGAAGGGGCGGGCGGGAGGAAAACACCACGGATGGTGTTGAAGTGTTACGCGAGCCTCAAGGGATAGAGGCGAAACCTACCGTTCACGCGACGTCATCAGGTGGGCGACGTCCACCAGGGCCCGGCGGACCGGCCCATCGGCGAAAGCGTCCAGGGCCCGCACGGCGGCCTCGCTGTGCTGCATGGCCAGGCGCCGCGTGCGTTCCAGCGTGCCGTTGCGATGGAGCAGATCGAGGATCTCCTCGCGCGGCACGGTCTGGAAGCCGCCGTCGCGAAGGACCATGCCCAGCTTGCGCCGGTGCTCCTCCACGCCGCGCTGCAGCAGGTAGATGAGAGGCAGGGTCAGCCTCCCCTCCTTGAGGTCGCTGGCCACGGGCTTCCCGAGCACCGACTCGGTGGCGGTCAGGTCGAGCAGATCGTCCACGATCTGGAAGGCCATCCCCAGGTTGAGGGCATACGACTCCAGCGCCGACACGCGCGCCGCGTCCACCCGGGCCAGCTCGGCCGCCACACGGCCGCAGCCCGAGAAGAGCATCGCCGTCTTGCGGCGGATGATCTCCAGATGCTCGGCCTCGGTGATGTCGAGCGAGCCATTGCGATCGGCCTGCATCAGCTCTCCTTCGATCATGGTGAGCGTGATGTCGCACAGGATCCGGATGAGCCGCAGATCGTCGGCGGTGAGCGCCAGCGTCATGGACTTGAGGTACAGGTAGTCTCCCAGCAGCACCGTCAGGTGGCTGCCCCAGCGCGCGTTCACCGAGCGCCGTCCGCGCCGCATCTCCGCCCCGTCGATGATGTCGTCGTGCACCAGCGTGGCGGTGTGGATCAGCTCGAAGACCGAGGCGAACAGGACGTGCCGGTCCCCCCGGTACTCGCACAGCTTCGCGCACAGGAGCAGGAGCGCGGGGCGGATCCGCTTGCCGCCGCCGTCCGCGATGTAGCGCCCCACCGTCTCGATGATCTCCACGTCGGAGCCGAGGTGGGCGTCGAACTCGCGCTCGACGCGCGAGAGATCGTCCGCCACGAGCGCCAGGATCCCCGGCAGGCGCCGGGACACCTCGGTGGCCGGCGGGACCGGAGGCGTCAGACGCGAGGCCTGGGACGAAGCCCGCCGGGTCGCGCTTCCCGCGCGGGGCGCCTGCGTCACCGCGCCCCTCCCTGTGCCCCGCCATTCGTCTTGGGCGGCGGAGCCACCGGCTCGAACCGCCGGCTGCCGGTGGGCTGGCCCTTCTGGAAGGTGTAGAGGATCCCATGGGTGAAGTACCACCATTCCTCTTCGCCCGTCGCCTGGTCATTCACGCGCTTCTCGGGGAGGCCGAGTGTGCGTAGTATGCGGCCGCGCTGGGTCGTCTCGCCCCCCGCCTCGGCGATCTGCCGCTCCACTTCGGGCCAGTCCGGGTGCGGACGGATGGTGGCCTGCACCTGCGCCACGCGCCCGCGGCGGATGTCGGTGGTGACTTCCACGTCGTCGGGGACCAGCCACCGCACGGGGTCGAGGTGCGCCTGATCGATGGGACGCACGAAGTAGTAGTGCCAGGGCCCCTCGCGCGGCAGGTCGAAGGAGAAATACCCGTTCTCGTCGGTCGTCGTCCTGGCCACCGTGGCCACCTGCCCGCCCGTCGTGTGCCGGTTCAGCTCGATGTAGCGCTGGGTCCCGATGACCTGCACCGGCCAGCCCGTCATCGCCGTTCCATCGGCCGCCAGCACGCGGCCCTGCACCACGATGCGCTTGTCGACGGCGTGCGCGGGGCCGGACGCGCAGACCACGGCCAGAACGAGCGCCGTCAGGGAGAGGCCGCGAGCGATGGCTGCGCGAGTCACCACGAAGTCGCTCCTACCGGTAGTTGACGAACTGCACGTCGATGCCGAAGTCTTTTTCGCGGACCGTGCGAATGACAGCCTGCAGGTCGTCCTTCTTGGTTCCCTTGACCCGCAGCTGATCTCCCTGGATGGAGGCCTGCACCTTCAGCTTGAGATCCTTGATGAGCTTCACAATATCCCGGGCCTTCTCGGTGGGAATCCCGTTCTGGATCTCGATGGTCTGCGACATGCGTCCTCCCGCCGAGGGAGCAGGCTCCGAGTAGGTCAGCCCTTTGGGGGGGACGCCGCGGCGCACCAGCTTCTGGCGGAAGATCTCGTCCACGCTGCGCAGCTTGAACTTGTCTTCCGCCACCAGAGTGAGCACATGGTCCTGGCGCTCCAGGGTGCAGTAGCTCCCCTTGAGGTCATAGCGCGTGGCGACCTCCTTGAGCGTCTGGTTGACGGCGTTGTCCACTTCGGCCAGGTCGATCTTGCTGACGATGTCGAAGGAGCTTTCCTCGGCCATTCCTTTTCCCCCAAAGGCGGCGCCATCTTACCACAGGGGATCAGCGGGGTCCGGTCTCCACGTCCATCACGTGCACCCCGGCGGGAGGCTCGAAGCGGAACAGGCTGTCGGGCAGCGGAGCGTCTTCCTTCAACTCCGAAAAAGTGAAGATCATCCGGTCTCCCAGGGGATCCACGAGCACCACCTTGCGGATCAGCAGCGCGTCGGGGTCCACCGCCAGGAGCGCTTTCTGGAAGTCGAGGTCTTCGCGCAGGGGCGTGAGCTCGATCACCACGGTCCTGTCCGGCATCGGCAGCTCCGCGGCGATCTCGTCCGTCCCGGGCCGGCGGCTGCGAAAGTCACGATCCAGCCGAAGCTTGCCGGTGAGCAGCAGCCCCGCAGCCCCCGACTGCTCCACCCCCGCGGCGGGGCCGCGCTGCACTTCCTTCTCCTCGGGCAGGTAGAGCCACGTGTGCGTGCCGTCCACGACCGCCAGCTTCTTCTCGGGGCTCTCGTATTCCCAGCGCATCAGGTTGGGCTTGCGGATCATGAATCGTCCCTGTTCCGTGCGAGTCCGGCCGAGGCTCGCCGAATCGAGCGTCTGGATGAACCGGCCCTGGAGGGTCTTGAGCCGATCCAGCCGCGACTGCAGGCGCGCGATCAGGGGATCGGGCGCCTGCGCCGGGAGCGTCCCGATGGAGGCGACCAACCCGAGAAGGGCGATGATCCGGACGGGGTGTCTCCGCATGGGACCTCCGGGCGGCCGGCTGTTGACGCTGCGGGAGCCCATTAATATGATGCGGTCATGGATGCGTTCGATGGCCGGCGACGTCGTAGCATCGTGGCGGCCGCGCTCGTGGCATGCTACGGCATCCTCTGCCTGATCGCCACGGGCCCTCACTCCCACAACAGGACTGACGCGCGGTTCGGAGACGGTGCATACGAGCGATCCTTCAGCCGGGACGCAACCGACGGCACGGCCGGCGATCCGGGCGGCGTGCGCTCCGATTGCCCGCTGTGCAGCTGGAGCCGCGGTCTCTCGCGGCCGCAGGCGGGCCACGTGGCATCGGCCCCGTGCGTCGTGCGGGTGCATCGGCATATCGAACTCGAGCCCGCGGACGCCGCCCCTCCCACCGTCTGGAAGCCTCTGAGAGCTCCTCCCGCCGCCTGAAGCTCCGTGGTCTGTCTGCCGGCGGCCGACGTCCGCCGGCCCGCGAAGATCATCCGGTGGCGTTACATCGTTTCCACGAGGAGCTCTCATGGCATTCCGTATTCCTTCTGCTTTCCGCAGTCCGGCCTTTCGTGCGCCGGTCCTGATCCTGGTTCTGGGCGGCGTGACGGGCATGGCCTCGGCCCAGGCGCCCGACACCGAAACGGTTTCCCGCATGCAACGCGAGATCGAAGACCTGCGCGCTTAGCTGGCCGAGCTTCGTCGGCAGGTGGAGGCGCTCACCCGCGCGGGCCAGCCCGGCGTGCCCGGCCAGGGCACGGCCGAACGCGAGGCGGTCCCCGTCCCCGGCACGCCGGCAGAGCCACCCCCCACGCAGCCTTCCGACGTGACCGGCGCTCCCAGGTCGGGTTCCAACATCTTCAACCCGAACATCAGCGCCGTCTTCCAGCTCATCGGGGCCACGTCCCTGGGCCAGGAGACGGACGAAGAAGGGTTCTCCCTCACCGAAGGAGAGGTCGCCCTGCAGGCGGTCGTGGATCCCTATGCGCGGATGGACATGTTCCTGTCGTTCACTGCCGAGGGAGAGGCGGCGATCGAGGAGGGGACCGTGACGACCACCTCCCTGCCCGCGGGGCTCCAGCTCAAAGGGGGCCGCTTCAAGAGCGACCTCGGCAAGTGGAACCGCCTTCACCCTCACCAGTTCTTCACCGTGGACAGGCCCGACGTTCTGGTGGCCAACTTCGGCGACGAGTCGCTCACCTCGGACGGCCTGTCGATGAGCTGGCTGGTGCCGGGGACCGCCTCGGTCTTCCTGGAATCGACGACAGAGGTGGGGAACCCGGTCAACGACATCTCCTTCAACTCCGAAGGCAACGACCCGATCCTGCTCGAGCATCTGGCCTCGGTATTCACCTTGACGTCCAATGCCACGCTGGGCGTGGGGGGCACGGCCATCTTCGGCAACACCGGCCCCACGGAAGGGCTGCTCCAGGCCATCGAAGAGGCCGACCTGGTCGGGATAGTCGTGCCGCGGGACAACCTGGACGAGCAGATGTACGGCGTCGACATGACCTTCAAGTGGAAGCCTCTTCAGCGCAACGTGCATCGCTCCGCCCTGCTCCAGGCGGAGGCGATCTTCTCGCGGCGCGAGGTGGACGTGCTGGAAGGGACGGAACTCGTGGAGGCCACGTCCGATACCTGGGGAGGCTACGCCTACGGCGAGTATCAGTTCGCGCGGCGGTGGCGTGGCGGGATCCGCTGGGACTGGACGGAGTTCCCGGGAGTGGAAGGCGCCATCCAGCGTGCCGTCTCGGGGGTGCTGCGCATCATCCCCACCGAGTTCCAGGAGTTCCGCGTCCAGTACACGTTCACCGGCCACAACACGGACGCGGCGGCCCTGTTCGACGACCAGGACGACGAACACCAGATCTTCTTCGAGTGGATCCCGGCCATCGGCGCGCATGGCGCGCATCCCTATTGAGGAGAAGGAAGATGAAGAGCGTCCGGTTCGCCGTCAGCATCCTCCTGGCCTTCTCCGTCTTCACCCTGACCCGTGGGGCCGCGGGACCGATCGAGGTCGTGGCCACGCTCCCCAACCAGGCGGCCATCGCGCGCGAGGTGGGAGGAGATCTGGTGAAGGTCACCGCCATCGCCTCCGGAATCCAGGACCCCCATTTCGTGGATCCCAAGCCCAGCTTCATCGTGCTGCTGCGGCGCGCCGATCTGCTGGTGGTGAACGGCCTCGACCTGGAGATCGGCTGGGTCCCGCCGCTCACGCAGGGGGCCCGCAACAAGGCGATCCTCCAGGGCGGCCCCGGATACATCGACACCTCCCGGAGCATCACCGTCATGGAGATCCCCTCGGGTCCCGTCACCCGCGCGCAGGGAGACGTGCATCCGTTCGGCAACCCCCACTACCTCACCGACCCGCTCAATGCCGAGCTGGTGGCCGGGCAGCTGGCCCAGGCCTTCGCCGCCAAGCGTCCCGATCAGGCGGCGGCTTTCGAGACCCGCCGTGCCGACTTCGTGCGCAGGCTCCACGCGGCGATGTTCGGGCCGGCCCTGGTGGACGAAGTGGGAGGGGCCAAGCTGGCGCGCCTGGCTCGCTCCGGCGAGATGGAGGCCTTCCTGGCGACTCCCGCCGCGGACGGGCGCCCGCTCTCCTCGCTGCTGGGAGGGTGGATGGGCCGCATGCGCCCCTTCACGGGGACCCCGGTGGTCACCTATCACCGGGACTACTCGTACTTCTCGCAGCGCTTCGGACTTCAGGTGGTGGACATGATCGAGCCCAAGCCGGGCATTCCGCCCTCCGGCCGCCACCTGCAGGAGCTGACCGTGCGGCTGCAGAAGGGCGACGTGCGCCTGATCATCACCCGTCCGTACCTGGAGGCGCGCTACCCCGAGTCCCTGTCCCAGCGCACCGGCGTTCCGTGGGTCGTGCTTCCCCTCGAGGTGGGAGGCGCCCCGGAGGCGACCGGCTATTTCGAGCTGTTCGACTACGTGACGTCGCGCATCGCCTCGACGCTGGGCGGCGGAGGGCGCTGACGTGCCCCAGTCGATCGAGGTGCTGGCCTGGCCGTTCGCGGCCTGCCTCGTGCTCACCGGCATCCACGCCTACCTGGGGATCCACGTGATCAGCCGCAAGGTGATCTTCGTGGACATCGCGCTGGCCCAGATCGCCGCGCTCGGAGGCACGGTCGCCTTCCTGCTGGGAAACGACCCGCGCAGCGCGGGCGCGTACTGGTTCTCCCTGGCGTTCGCTGTGCTGGCCGCCGCCGTGTTCGCGATGACGCGCACACGGCACGAGCGCGTCCCCCAGGAGGCGGTCATCGGGCTGACCTACGCCGTGGCCTCGGCCCTGGCCATTCTCCTGGCGGACGCTTCTCCTCACGGAGCGGAGCATCTCAAGGACCTGCTGACCGGGAGCATCGTCTGGGTCACTCCCACGCAGGTGCTGAAGACGGGGATTCTCTACGCCCTGCTGGGCACGTTCCACTACGTGTTCCGCCGCCAGTTCCTGCTCATCTCCCTCGATCCGCAGCGCGCGTACGCGGAGGGGCTGCGCGTGAGGCTGTGGGACTTCCTGTTCTACCTCTCCTTCGGCGTGGTGATCACGTCGTCCGTGCAGATCGCCGGCGTGCTGCTGGTGTTCTGCTACCTGGTGGCCCCGGCCGTGTTCGGCGTGATGTTCTCCGACTCGCTGCGAGGGCGCCTCGCCCTGGGATGGGGGCTCGGCGTCGTGGTGAGCGCCGTGGGTCTGCTCTTCTCCTACGATCGGCCGTCCGGCCCCATGCTCATGGTGTGCTTCGCCATCGCGCTGCTGGGCGGCGCCGCGCTGCGGGCGACGATGGCCGCCGCGCGGCCCGTGCTGGCCTTCTCGGTGGGCACGGCGGCGGCCGCCCTGGTGATCATCGGGTCGTGGGCGGCGACCCGCGCCCCGGGGCCCGACGCCGATCACAGTCATGGGGCGGTCGGATCGGAGCACGCGCTCGAAGCCGCGCGCGAGCGCGCGCATGGGCACGACATCGGCGAGAGCCTCGCCGATCTCCGTCTGGCCCTGTCCGACTCCCACCCCGCCGTGCGGGCCGAAGCGATCGAGCAGCTCGCGGCCCGCAACGATCGCGAATCGGTGCCCGCCCTCACCACCGCCCTGAGGGACGACTCCACCGTGGTGCGCGAGAGCGCGGCTCGGGCACTCGGCCGGCTGGCGGATCCCGGGGCCATTCCCGACCTGCTCGCCGCGGCGCAGGTAGCCGGCGAAGACGAATGGGTGCGACTGAGAGCGTCGGAGGCGTCGGCCCGCATGGGAGCACGCGAGGGGTTCTCGGGCCTGCTGCGCCTGGCCCGCGAGGGCGAGGCGCGCCTGGTGCGCCGCCAGGCCCTGGAGGCGGCGGCGGACCTGGCCGGCCTGCCGGCCGGATCGGCCGACGAACCCGACGCGGCTCTCGAGGCGATCCAGGCCTGGTGGGCGGGACAGGGGGGCGAGCCCGCCTGGGACCCGGGCGAGAAGGGCTGGCGCCCGCGCGCGACGATGAAGCGCTCACGCCCCCGATAGACGGGGAGAGCCCGCTGTGGTACCGTCAGCCGCCATGAAGCGGCTCCATCTCGTGGCGGCCGGGGCACTCGTCGTGCTGCTGCTGGCCGCCTGGATCCTGATCCTGCGCGTCCCTTCCAACGGGATCGCCGTGGTGGAGAACGGGGCGAGCTCGACGCCCCGGCTCCTGCCGCCCGGCTTCCACCTGAAGCTCCCGGGCTCGCACGTCACCCTCTACAAGGACCTCTCGGGGAAAGCCAGCGGCGAGGTGATGGTCACGCCGGTGACGGGCGGGGAAGTCCCGGTGCGCTACGAGGTCAGCGGCAGCCTGAATCCGGAACGCATGGCCGACGTGCACACGGCCCTGGCGGGCCGTCCCATCTCGGACCTGCTGTCGGCCCACGCCGCCTCCCTGCTCCGCACGTACGCGTCCCGCGTCGATGCCGTCGACCTGCTCACCCCTGACTTCAGGACGCGCGCGGCCCAGGAGGTGTCGGCCGCCATGAAGCGCTCCGGCCTGGGCGAAGCCACGGTCACCCTGGGCCCCCCGGACGACGAGACCCTCATGGCGGCGGCCCAGTACCTGGGATCGCGTGGCGAAGCCAGCAAGATCCGCATGACCGTCTCGGAGGGGCTTCTCTCCTCCGAGGGCGCCCGCAGCTGGAAGCTCCACACGGCCATGGGCTACGTGAACGAATCGGAGAAGCTCTTCTCCGAGGCGGAGCGCAACTATCTCGATGCTCTGGCCATCGAGCCGGCCGCCGTGGCCCCCATGGCCCAGCTGGTCACCATGTATTCCGCCGTCCAGGACTGGGCCACGCTGCGCCGGATCCTGGACGCGGCGCTCACCGCGCGCCCCGATTCGCCGCAGCACCTGAACTGGACCGCCATGGTGCTCACCCGCCAGCAGGATCTCGAGGGGGCCGAGAGGATGCTCAAGCGCGGCATCGAGCTGAACCCGGACAGCCCGGTCATGATGGCCAACCTGGGCACCCTTTACATGAAACAGGGGCGCGCATCCGAGGCGCTGGAGCTCTTCCAGAAGGCGGTGGATGCGGCGCCGGACAGCCAGCAGGCGCTGTTCAATCTGGGGACGGCCCTGGCGTCGCAGGATCGCTTCGCCGAGGCGCTCCCCCACCTCGAGAAGGCCGCCGAGGCGGGTCCGATGAGCGCCCCTCTGGCGCGGACGCTGGCCCTGGTGCTGGGCCGGACGGGGGACAAGGCCCGCGCCGCGGGTTACCTGAAGCAGGCGGAGACGCTGGAAGCCAGCCAGCCGCGCCCTCCGGCGCGCGGCGGGCAGGGCGGAGGAACCTCCCGGGGGGCTTGATCGCCGCCGGGCGGAGACCATCTTTCAGTCATGCCGGGCGGCCCGGCAGGGGGGTGCGTCAGCATGCCCACGCTGAGATTCCTTCAGATCTCGGATCTCCACCTGGACTCCGCGCTGCGCTCGGGGCGCCTGGCCCTGCCCGAGCACAAGGCGCGCGTGCGCAGGGACGAGCTGCGGCAGATCCTGCCGCGGGCGGTCCGTCTGGTGCGCGAGCACGGCGTGCAGATCGTGCTGATCCCCGGGGACCTGTTCGATGACGAGTCGATCACCCAGGACAGCGTGAACTACGCGATCGATCACCTCGGATCGCTGGCCCCCGTGCCGGTGGTGATCGCGCCGGGGAATCACGATTTCTACTCCCTCGGGAGCCCCTACAACGACGACCTGCTGGCCGCGCGGCAGCAGCGGCGCTGGCCCTCGAACGTGCATATCTTCCGCGAGGGAGCGTGGGCCACCCATGTTCCCGAGCAGCTGCCCGGCGTCACCATCACGGGCATGGCGCATGCGGCGAACGCCCCCCTCACCGAGCGCCTGCTGGCCGCGCCCATCCCGCGCCCGGAGTCGGCCCGCTCCCCGAAGGAGATCCACCTTCTCATGTTCCACGGATCGCGCGACCACGCCAGGATTCCCGAAGAGAAGATGCGCACCCTCCCCTTCTCGGACGCCGAGCTGAGCCGTCAGGGCTTCGACTACGCGGCGGTGGGGCACTACCACGATCACGTCGTCCTGAGCGACCAGGACGGGCGGGTCCTGGGAGCCTACGCCGGATGCCCCGCGGGCCGCGGCCTCGACGAGCAGGGCGAGCGGCACGTGCTGCTGGGCACGATCGACAAGCAGGGCGGCCGCCCCCACGTGACGCTGGAAGCCGTGCGCCTCGACACGCGAGCGGTGCGGGCGGTGGAGGTGGTCTGCACCGGGGCAACCCACCGCGACGGCGTGATGGCCCGCATCCGCCAGGGGCTCGAGTCCGCCGGAGCGGCGGACGGCGATCTGATCCACCTGACGCTCACCGGGCGCGTCCCGCCGGGCATCGACGTGCGCCCCGGCGAGGGGGCCCTCGACGACCGCTTCTTTCACGTGGCGGTGGACACGTCGTCGCTCAAGCCCGACTACGACCTGCAGCGCTACCATGACACCGCGATGCGCACCACCGAGGCGCGCTTCGCGCGCGAGCTGCTGGGCCTGATCGAGACCGAGACCGACCCGCGCCGCCGGCGCCTCATCGAGAACGCCCTTCACTACGGACTGGACGCGCTGATCCAGAAGGACGTCACGCCCCGCTACGAGGACTGAGATGCGCATCCGCCGGCTTTCCATCCGCGGCTTCGGCAATCTGAAGGGCGAGTTCATCTTCTCGTCGGATCGGTGCAACCTCGTCCTGGAGCCCAACGAGAGCGGCAAGAGCACGCTGGCCGCCGCGATCCTGGCCGGCCTGTACGGACTCCCCCGCCAGCGCTCCAGCGCGCAGCGCCTGCGCGTGAGGGAGCGTCACCGCCCCTGGAGCGGAGAGGCGTTCGGCCTGGAGATGGAGCTGGAGTGCCGCGGGCGGGCCCTGTCCATCGAAAGGGACTTCGCCCGCGACCTGGTCGTGGTGCGCGACGGCCGCACCGGCCGGGACGTGACGGCCGAGTTCTCCCAGGGGAAGGACGCCCTCGACGTGGGCGAGGCGCTGTGCGGCCTGGGCCGGGACGAGTTCGTGCGCTGCTGCTTCGTGGCCCAGCACGACATCGAGGACATCCGGGACGCCGCCGGCCTCACCGCCGCCCTCCAGCGTGCCGCCTCCTCCCAGCAGGGAGACGTGGCGGCGGGCGAGGCGCTCGACGTGCTGTCCAGATCACTGCAGGAGTACCGCGGCACGATGCTGGGCAAGGGGAAGGTGGACAACGAGATCCGCCGGCTGGATGCGGAGATCGAGCGGCTCGGCTCGGAGCTGGCCGCCATGACGGCCAGGCGGCTGCAGTCCGAGGACAGGATCAGGCAGCTCGAAGAGGCCACACGCCGCGAGGGGCGCACCGAGCAGGATCTGGCGCAAGCCGACGACCTCCACCTTCTGGCCGCACGCGAGGAATCCCGCGCCGCCCTGGACCAGGCCTTGAAGGACATCGGAGAGCTGGCCGGCTACCGCCGTGAGATGGAGGAGCTCGCCCCCTTCGCCGCGTTCCCCTCGGCCCGCCTGGGGCGTCTCCGCGAGATCAAAGGAGAGCTGATGTCCCTTTCTGATCGGGGCGCCGCGGCCACCGCCCGCCTCGACGAGCTGGAGCGCCTGCTGAAGAAGGCGGAGTCCGACCTCGAGGCCGCCGGCCCTCATGCCCTTCTGCCCCCGGAGGTCGCGGCGGACGCGGCCTCCTGCCTGGCGGTCCTGCGCGATCTCTGGCGCCAGCGGATCGAGAAGCGCCGCGCGTTCCGCCGCGAAGCGCGCCGGCTGCGTGCCGGAGGCCTGGAGCCTGATCGCGCGGCCGACCTGGCCCGCGACCTGGAGAAGCTCTCCGAGGAGGACCGCCTGTTCGTCGGCGGGCACCGCGAGAGGCTGCTCGAGGTGAAGGCCGATCTGGCCGTGGCCGAGAAACGGCGCGACCGCTTGAAGGGGGCCGAGGAAAGCCAGCGCCTCATCGTGCCGCTGGCGGCCCATCGCGGCAAGGAGCGCGCGGCCCAGTTCACGCTGGCCCTCGGGATAGTCCTGACCGCCATCTTCGCCCTGGCCCTGCAGAACAAGCTCCCCATCATCGCCACAGTCCTGATGGCGTTCGCGGGCCTGCTCTGGTGGTTCTGGCTCCTCGAGAAGCGTCCGGTTCACGGAGCCGAGGAGTTCGGCAGCGAGCTGCAGCGGCTCCAGACCGAGATCTGGGGGCACGAGAAGGAGATCGCTTCCCTGCAGGAGAGGCTGCTCCGCCTTGCCATGGAGCTGGAGTACCCCTCGCCCGAGGCGCTGGTGGAGGATTTCAAGGAGCTGGAGCGCCTTCGCTCTGCATCGGTGTCCCTGACCACCCATGAGGCGGCGCTGCGCGACGCTCGGGAGCGGTACGTGAAGGCGGCCGAGGAGATGAAGGCCCTGATGGAGCGGGCCGGCGAGCCGGTCGCCTCGCTCCCGGGACCCCGCCGGGCAGGCCAGTTCGTGCGCAAGCTTTCGCACGCGGCCCGCGCCCAGGCGTCGATGGAACGGCTCAAGTCCGAGCGCCAGGTGGCCTCCGAAGAGAGGGCCACCGTGGGCCTGCGGGACGAGAACCTTCGTCTCGAGGCGGAGCGTGACGCCGAGGAGGCTTTCGGACAGGACGCCCGCACCCAGGATCTGGACGCTCTGCTGTCCCGTTTCGAGGAGGCGGGGGCCCGCCGCGAGCGCCTCGAGCGCCTGCGGGACGAGATCGTCCCGGCGATCGAACGGAGGCACAACGTGCCCCCCGAACGAACGGCCGAGCGTCTTCAGAAGGAGCTGGAGGTCCTCTCGCGCCAGGCGGGCAAGGTCGAGGCCCGCAGGACGGGGATGCCCTCTCTCTCCCCCGAGCGGACCAGCCGGGAGTACGCGGAGGATCGGCGTCTCCTCCAGGAGGAGATCCGCGGCATCCAGGCCGAGCGCATCAGGCTGTCGGAAGAGCTGGCGGACGTGCTGCGCGAGTCGAGGCGCGACCTGCCCCTGCTCCAGGAGCAGATCCAGGAATGCCGCCGCGCCCTGGCCCGGGCCACAGCGTTCCGGGACGCCGTGTCGCTGGCCATGGACGTGCTGGGCCGCCAGTCACACGAGGCCTACGCGGAGTGGGCCGATGCCCTCAACCAGAAGGCGGGCGGGATCCTGCACCAGCTGAGCCCCGACTGGGGCGACGTGCGGTTCGACACCGACCTCAGCTTCACCGTGAAGCACATCCCCACGGGGCGCACGCTCGACTCGAGGCAGGTGGACGGTCACGCCAGCAGCGGGGCGCGCGATCAGATCCACCTGGCCGTGCGTCTCGCCGTGTCCGAGTACCTCTCAGCGGCCGGAGTCCACCTCCCCTTCATCCTGGACGACCCCTTCGTCGCCTTCGACGACGAGCGATTCAGCCGCGCGATGGAGTTTCTTCTGGATGAGCTGGGACGGCACCACCAGATCATCGTGCTGTCGTGCCACGAGGCGCGGCACCGGCAGTGGCAGGGACTCTCCCCTGCCCCGCTGGCGGATCGGGTGCGCGTGATCGACCTGACTCCCCTGAGCACCTGACCCGGGCCGGCCACCTCTTCTGCAGCACTTTCCTGGGTTATACAGCACGTCTCTTGCAGCCTATCCCCACCTCGTTCCAGACGGCTTCCGCCCGTAGCCTCAAGGTGTAGAATGACTTCCGCGTTCCGGCGCCGGCAAGCTCTCCGGGATTAGATCGCGTTTCACCGGTCCGGAGACGTCTTACACAGAACTATCCATTTGAAGTTAGGCTTCTGAGCTTAGGTTGAGTGACTTACTCAAATGAACGATCGACCGTTTGGTGTGAGCGCAGTTGCAGTCTGGCAGGTGGCGGTTGGAGTCCTATTCGCTTCACTCATCCTCCTGATCAAGTTCCAGCCTGGCAACTGGGCGGGCCTTGGCGAGGCGTTCTCGACTGTTGGTATCTCAGGCGTTTGGGTTCTTGCTTCTACAGTCTTATTTGCTGGCGCTAGCCTCGTGTCCGGAGTAGCCCTATGGCAAGGCGAGCCCCTGGGCTGGTGGCTTGGCACCTTCTGTTCCCTCTATGCGGCTGCAAGCAACATCGCAGCTATTCGTCTGCTGTCTAGGCTGGGGACTGATCTGGATGTCGAGGGCCTGACGCCCGAGAGGCTGACGAGCCAGCTTGTTCGTGCTGGAATCAACGGGTCGATTTTCCTCTACATGGCCCGTGGCGAGACCATGGAGTACCTTGGGGTATCACGAGAACGCAGGTTCAAGTATCTGCTAGCAGTAGCCAGTGTGGTGCTGTCAATCTTTGTATTGTCCCTACTCTTCTCGAGAAGCACGAGCCTTCAGTCAGGCGAAGCCTAACTCCAGCATGAACGCGACGGCGGGCGGCGGGCGCCCGAGATAGTCGTTTGGGTGTTCGCCCGCCGCGCGTTATGCTGAACGTTAGGCCTTCTAAGCAACAGGAACGCGTCATGCGACTTCAGAGGACAAGGTCTTTTATAGCCGCGATGCTCATCGGACTTGCAGTTGTCCTCACCATGTCCGTGCTGGCCGTTCCGTACGCTCGCCTCCTTGCGGCATTGTCGGGTTATGCTCTGTGGGCCGCGCTATTCGTGGCAGCGCTTCGACCCGAAGGCGCATTTTCTCGTTGGATTCTCAGCCCTGAGGCCAAGCATCAACTGTCAGACAGTCAGTGGCTGAGGCAACGCCGTAGTCTACTCCGCTACGGCTCCTTGGCCCTGTGGATCGCATCCGTGGACATCATCTTGGCGGGCTACGAACTGAGTTCTCACCGTCTCGACTCGACATGGGCCAAAGCCATCGAGGGCACGACAGCTTTATGTCTATTCTTCGGAACCATCGCGTTCTTGACGAAGAAGTGGAGAGAGGCCTAACAACACCATGAACCCGGCGGCGGGCGGACAGCGCCCGCCGGCACCCGCGGCGGCGTTCGCCCGCCGCGGGTTATGGTGAACGTTAGACGACTGAGAGTGAGATGGCGTTTCTGGATGCTTTAGCCGCCCGGGCCATTGGGCTGCTCTCCGGAGAACAGCTGCCGCAAGTGTGTGCAGAT
>JBOGOC010000053.1:0-7604 GCA_050747525.1 Candidatus Polarisedimenticolia bacterium
GGAGGGAGGCGGAGCGAGTAAGGCGTGGCCAACGCCACGCCGTCGAGCGCGCCTCGGAGACCACTCCCCGCCCCCGGCCGCCATGGAAGCTGGAACACAGCCGCCGGGAAGCTTAGTCGTTGGGGGCGTGTTGATGACTATTCGGGGAATCGGGTATCCTGCCCCACTTTCCATGCACGCCCAGATGGCATCCACTCGTGCCGCCGCGGCCTGGCGGCGGCCGATGCCCGGAGGATGAATGCCCCAGGATATTTACGATTTGGTGGTGATCGGCAGCGGACCAGGCGGGTACGTGGCCGCCGTGCGCGCGGCCCGCATCGGCCTTAAGACGGCCATCGTGGAGAAGGATCCGGTGTTCGGTGGCACCTGCCTCTGGCGCGGGTGCATCCCCACCAAGGCCCTGCTCGAGAACGCCGCCGTCTACGATCAGGCGCGCCACGGCAAGGAGTTCGGGCTGCGTCTGGGCGAGGTCTCCCTCGACTTCGGCGCGGTCATGCAGCGCAAGACCAAGATCGTGCGCAAGCTGGGCAAGGGGGTCGAGGGGCTCATCACCCGCAACAGCATCACCCCCTACCAGGGGCATGGCCGGATCGCGGGGTCCGGGCGCGTCACGGTCACCGGGAAGGATGGCAAGTCCACCACGATGCAGACGAAAAACGTGCTGCTGGCCACCGGATCGGTGCCGCGCATGCTGCCGGGCCTCACCGAAGACGGCCGGCGCGTGGTGTCGAGCGACGGGGTCCTCGAGCTGCAGGAAGTGCCGCGCAGCCTGGTCGTGCTGGGGGCGGGAGCCGTGGGCGTGGAGTTCGCCTCCATCTACCATCGCTTCGGGTCCCAAGTGACCATCGTGGAGATGCTGCCCCGGGCGGTCCCGCTCGAAGACGAGGAGATCTCGAAGGAGCTGGAGAAGATCTTCCGCAAGCAGGGAATCACCATCCACACGAGCACGAAGGCCGAAGGGTTCGAGGTGGGAGCCGCGGGCGTGAAGGTGAAGCTGGCCTCCGCGACACTGGAGGCCGACGTGCTGCTGGTGGCCGTGGGGCGCCGCCCGCTCACCGACGACGTCGGACTCGACACGGTCCCCCGCGTGAAGGTGGATCGCGGGTACGTGCAGGTGGACGGCTTCATGCGCACGGGGGAGCCGGGCGTGTACGCCATCGGCGACGTGGTCCCCACGCCGCTGCTGGCGCACGTGGCGTCGGCCGAGGGGATCCTGGCCGTGGAGCACATGGCGGGACGCGAAGTGCGGCCCATCAACTACGATCACGTTCCCAACGCCACCTACTGCGAGCCCGAGATCGCCAGCGTCGGGCTGACCGAGGCCCGGGCGAAGGAGCGCGGCTACGACGTGAAGACGGGGCACTTCGCCTTCACGCATTCCAGCAAGGCTCCCATCCTGGGCGACACCGACGGCTTCGTGAAGATCGTGTCCGAGGCGCGCCACGGCGAGCTGCTGGGGATGCACGTCATCGGCCCGCGCGCGACGGAGATGATCGCCGAGGCCGGCATCGCCCTCACCACCGAGGCCACCGTCGAGGAGCTGCACCGCACCATCCACGCGCATCCCACGCTCTCCGAGGCGGTCCCGGAGGCGGCACGCGCGGTTTTCGAGCATGCCATCCACGCGTAAGCGCGCCGGGCAGAGCGCCACGGTCAACGGAGCCCCCTCCGCCGAGCTGAGCGATGAGGAGAGGGTCGAGCTCCTCTACTGGCTCAAGCTGAACCGGGGCCTGGAGACCCGCCTGGCCAACCTGTTCAAGCAGGGGAAGGTGCTGGGGGGCCTCTACCGCAGCCTGGGGCAGGAAGCGATCTCCGTGGGGTCGGCGTACGCGCTGGGGCCCGACGACTGGTACGCGCCGGTGATCCGCAACATGGGGACGTGCCTGGTGCGCGGCATCCCGCCGCGCATCCTGATCGCGCAGTACATGGCGCGCTCCGTCCCCGTGGGGGGGCGCGACAACGCGCTGCACTTCGGCTTCCTCGACCAGGGGATGGTGTCCACCATCAGCCCGCTGGGGGGGCTGGTGTCGGTGATGGCCGGGGTCGCCCTGGCGTTCAAGATCCGCGGTGAGAAGCGCGTGGCGCTGACTTATTCCGGTGACGGGCAGACCAGCACCGGGGCCTGGCACGAGGGGATCAATTTCGCGGCCGTGCTGGACCTGCCCTTCGTTCTGGTGGTGGAGAACAACCAGTGGGCCTACTCCACTCCCGTCTCGCGCCAGTCGCGCCTGACCGATCTGGCCGCCAAGGCGGATGCCTACGGGATCGCCGGCGAGGTGGTGGACGGCAACGACGTGATGGACGTCTACGACGTGACCTGCCGCGCCGTGGAGCGCGCGCGCGCCGGGGGCGGGCCCACCCTCATCGAGGCCAAGACCTTCCGGCGGCTGGGGCACTCGGAGCACGACGATCCGCGCAAGTACGTCCCCGCCGCGATGTTCGCCGAGTGGGAAAAGAAGGATCCCATCGATCGCCACGAGGCGCGTCTCATCGACGAAGGGCTCGCCAGCCGCGGGTCCATCGCGGAGATGGAGCGGCGCATCGAAGCCGAGCTGGACGCAGCGCAGGCCTGGGCCGACGCGGTGCCCCCGCCCGATCCGGCCACCCTGACCCGGGGCATCTACGCGGAGGAATGACGTGGCCGTCCTGACCTACCTGGAGGCGATCCGCCAGGGGATGTGGGAAGAGATGGAGCGCGACGAGCGGGTGTTCCTGCTGGGGGAGGACATCGGCGCGTACGGCGGCGCGTTCAAGGTCACGGCCGGCTTCCTGGACAAGTTCGGCGCGACGCGCGTGATCGACACGCCCATCGCCGAGGCGGCCATCGTGGGCGCGGCCATGGGCGCGGCGCTCAACGGCATGCGCCCCGTCGCCGAGATGCAGTTCATCGACTTCATCTCCTGCGCCTTCGAGCAGCTGACCAACATGGTGGCCTCCACGCGCTGGCGGTGGGGGGCGGCCGTGCCGATGGTGGTGCGCGGCCCGTGCGGGGGCGGGGTTCACGGGGGGCCGTTCCACTCGCAGAACATGGAGGCCTACTTCTTCCATACCCCCGGCCTGAAGATTGTCGAGCCCTCCACGGCCTACGATGCCAAGGGGCTCATCAAGGCGGCCATTCGCGACGATGACCCCGTGCTGTACTTCGAGCACAAATTCCTGTACCGCCGCATCAAGGAGGACCTGCCCGAGGGGGACTACATCGTGCCCATCGGCAAGGCCGCCCTGCGGCGCGAGGGGAAGGACGTGAGCGTGATCACCTACGGCTCGATGGTGCACGTGGCGCTCGAGTCGGCCGCCGATCTGGAGAAGCAGGGCGTTCAGGTCGAGGTGATCGATCTGCGCACGCTGCTGCCGCTGGACGAGGAAGCCGTGCTGGCGTCCGCGGCGAAGACGGGCAAGGTGGTCGTGCTTCACGAAGATCGACGCCGCGGCGGGATCGGCGGGGAGATCGCCGCCATCATCGCCGAGAAGGCGTTCGAGTATCTGGACGGACCGGTGATGCGTGTCGCGTCCCTGGACACGCCTGTCCCCTACAGCCCGCCCCTGGAAGAGGCCTTCATGCCGAATGCCGGCAAGCTGACGCGGGCCATCAAGCAACTCGTGGCCTATTGAGGAGCGCAATCAGATGAGCGTGGACGTGATCATGCCCCAGATGGGGGAGAGCATCGCCGAGGGGACCGTCACCAAGTGGCTCAAGAAGGTGGGCGACGCGGTGAAGCGCGACGAGCCGCTGTTCGAGATCTCCACCGACAAGGTGGACGCGGAGATCCCCTCTCCGGCCGCGGGCGTGCTCAGCGAGATCCTGGTGGGAGAAGGGAAGACCGTGGGCGTGAACACGGTCGTGGCCCGCATCGGCGCCGAGGCGGCGGCCGGGGCGGGAGCGGCGGAGACCAAGGCTCCGCCGGCTGCCGCGGCCGCGGCGCCACAGCGCGAGAGCGCGCCCGCGCCTGCGCCCGCACGTCCCGAGATCAAGGGAGAGCCCGGCGAGACCGACGGCCGACGCGACGCCACGGTGGAGGAGCTGCGCCGGACGCGATCATCTCCGGTGGTGCGCAAGATGGCGGCCGAGCACGGCGTGGACATCGCGTCCATCCAGGGGACCGGAATCTCCGGCCGCGTGACCAAGCAGGACCTGGCGTCCTTCCTGGAGAGCGGCCAGCCCTCGGCCGGGCCCGGGCCGGGACGCCCCTCGGGGGCGGCCCCTTCGGTTTCCGCTCCGTCACCGGCGGCCCCCTCGTTCCGCCCGGGAGAGGGGATGCGCGTGGAGCCCATGAGCGTCATGCGCAAGAAGATCGCCGAGCACATGGTGATGAGCAAGCGCACCTCGGCCCACGTCACCACCTTCTTCGAGGTGGACATGACCCCGATCTCGCGGCTGCGGGATCGGCACAAGAAGGCCTTCGAGGCGCGCGAGGGGGTGAAGCTGACCTTCCTGCCGTTCGTCGCGCTGGCCGCCGTGGAGGGAATCCGCAAGTTCCCCATCATCAACGCGTCGGTGGACGGGGACAACGTCGTCTACAAGCGCGACGTGAACCTGGGGATCGCGGTGGCCCTGGACTGGGGCCTGATCGTGCCGGTGATCAAGCGGGCCGACGAGAAGAACCTCATCGGGATCGCCCGGGCCATCGCCGACCTGGGCGAGCGCGCGCGCATCAAGAAGCTCACTCCCGACGACGTCACGGGCGGCACCTTCACCATCACCAACCCCGGCGGCTTCGGCGGACTGGTGGGCACGCCGATCATCAATCAGCCTCAGGTGGCCATCATGGGGGTGGGCGTGATCGAGAAGAGGCCGGTGGTGATCGACGACGCCATCGCCATCCGCACCATGGCCATCCTGTCGCTGTCGTTCGATCACCGGATCATCGACGGGGCGGACGCCGACCGCTACATGGCTCACGTGAAGCAGATATTGCAGACCTCGAGCTTCGGCCTGGACGCCGCCTGATGGACGCGCCCGCGCGGCCCTGCCTGAGGCGCTGGATGGGCCGGGTGGGGTACGCCGAGGCGCTGGAGCTGCAGCAGCGGCTTGCGTCGGCGCTCGTGGCCGGGGGGCCCGACGCGCGCGAGCACCTGCTGCTGCTGGAGCACCCGCACGTCATCACGCTGGGCCGCAACGCGCACGATGCCAACGTTCTGGCGGGAGAGGCGATACGGGCCGCGCGGGGCGTGGCCCTGTATCACACCGGCCGCGGCGGGGACGTCACCTACCACGGGCCGGGCCAGCTGGTGGGGTATCCGATCCTGGACCTCAAGCCCGATCGGTGCGACGTGCGGCGCTACGTGCGTGACCTGGAAGAGGCCCTCATCCGCACCGCGGCCGATTTCGGAGTGGCGGCCGGCCGGGTGGAGGGGTTGACCGGCGTGTGGGTGGAGCGGGAAGACGGAAGGCACGAGAAGCTGGCGGCCATCGGCGTGCGCATCTCGCGGTGGGTGACCAGCCACGGGTTCGCGTTCAACGTGTCGACCGATCTGTCCTACTTCCAGCTCATCGTCCCGTGTGGCATCGCGGAGCATGGCGTGACCTCGCTGGCCCGCCTCACCGGCCGGGAGATCCCCCTGGCCGAGGTGGCCGACCGGGCCGCCCTGCATCTGGGCGAGGTCTTCTCGCGGCGCATGGTGGACGCCTGGCCGGAGGCCGCATGAGCACCGCCTTCCGGGCCCGCCGGGATCCTCCGCTGCGCAAGCCGGAGTGGATCCGCATCCGGTTGCGCACCGACGGGGCGTTCCAGCAGGTGCGCGCGATGGTGAAAGATCTGAAGCTGCACACCGTCTGCCAGGAAGCCCGCTGCCCCAACATCTTCGAGTGCTTCTCCCAGGGCACCGCCACCTTCATGATCCTGGGGGACAACTGCACCCGGCGCTGCGGCTTCTGCGCCGTGGGCAAGGGGCTTCCCACCCGGGTGGACCCGCTCGAGCCGCGCCACGTGGCCGAGGCCGTGAGATCGATGAAGCTCAGCCACGCCGTGGTCACCTCCGTGGACCGCGACGACCTTCCGGATCAGGGCTCGGATCAGTTCGTGCAGACCATCCACGAGATCCGTGCCCTCAACCCGGGGACCCGGGTGGAAGTGCTCATCCCGGACTTCGGCGGGGACGAGCCCTGTCTGGAGCGCGTGCTGGAGGCCCGGCCCGAGATCCTGAACCACAACATGGAGACGGTCGAGCGGCTCTACCATCGTGTGCGCATCGGCTCGGACTACCGGCGGTCGCTCACCCTGCTCTCGGGCGCCGCCGCCTGGCGGGACGGGCACCCCGAGGCGGGGATGATCACCAAGTCGGGGATCATGGTGGGGCTGGGGGAGACCCCCGAAGAGCTTCTGGAAGTGATGGACGACCTGCGCGCCTCCAGCGTCGACGTCATGACAATCGGCCAGTATCTGCGCCCGTCCATGAAGCACCTTCCGGTGGAGCGCTACTACGCCCCCGACGAGTTCACCCGCCTCAAGGAGGCCGGTCTGGCGCGGGGTTTCCGACACGTGGAATCGGGGCCTCTGGTGCGGTCTTCCTACCATGCCGGGGAGCAGGTCCCGGCAGGACTTGGCGAAACCTCGCCGGCCTGATAAGATTCCGGTCGGTTCGTCATACGTTCTTAACCCCGCTGCAGTCCGGTATCTCGCTCAACACAAACGGCCCCGCACCTTCAAGAAAGGAAAGGAGACACCATGCGTCGACGTATCGCACCGCTCCTGGCCGTCGTGCTGCTCGCGACCGTGCCACTGTTTGCCTGGGGGAAGGACGCCGACAACGATGGAGTGAAGGACCGAAAGGACGAATGCGCCAGCACCCCCGTCGGCTCGAAAGTGGACAAGTCCGGCTGTCACATCGACACGGATCGGGATGGCGTGCCCAACGGCGTGGATCAGTGCAGCACCACCCCGGAGCGCTGGGACGTGGACGCGACGGGCTGTCCCCAGGATCGCGACCGTGACGGCGTGGCCGACGGCCAGGACAGCTGCCTCGGGAGTCTGGCGGGAGCCAGCGTGGACACGCGCGGGTGCACCTCCGACTCGGACCAGGACGGCGTGCTGGACGGTCTGGATCGCTGCGCCTCGACACCCTACGGCTACCGCGTGGAGCTCCACGGTTGCCCCGTCGACACCGACCATGACGGCGTGAACGAAGCGCAGGATCGCTGCGCCGACTCGCGCCCCGCGGAGACGGTCGACTCGGAAGGCTGTCGCGTGAAGTCCACCTTCCTGGCCCAGGCTTCCAGCGAGCCGTTGCAGCTCGACGGGTTGACCTTTGAAAAGAACCGGGTTGAAGTTGGGACCGAGTCGGGCGCGGTCCTCCAGGATCTGGCCTCGTTCCTGAGAGACTACCCGGAAACTCGCGTCGAGGTCGGCGCCTACACGGACAAGGCCGGCAGCGCCTCGTCCAACCTCGCTCTCTCCAGTCGCCGGGCCGAGTTCGTGAAGAACTATCTGGTGGGCCTCGGTGTCGAGCCCGCGCAGGTCGAGGCGAAGGGCTACGGCGAGAAGGGGAACGTCAACCAGAGAATCATTCAGGTGCGGACGCTGAGCCCCAGCTCCAACCCTGGCTCCGGCTCGAACCCGAGCTTGAGGTCGAGCTCCAACTAAGACCGGCGGCGCGCCGCCCCGATG
>JBOGOC010000054.1:0-2855 GCA_050747525.1 Candidatus Polarisedimenticolia bacterium
CCGTAATCTGGCCGACCTCGAGGCCGACGTCTCCTGGAATCCGGAAGTCCCGGAGCCGCTCCGCATCCTGCTGGGTGACGCGCAGACCTCCGGCGGGCTGCTGATCGCGGTGCCCGGCGAGCAGGCACCCGAGCTTCTCGACGTGCTCGCAGCGACGGACGCACCGGCCGCGGCGATCATCGGTGCTGTGGAGGCGGGCAGCCCGGGCTCGATCCGGGTGACCTGAAATCGGGTAGGAGGGGGGCTCACGCCCCCCGTCCTCCCACACCACCGGACGTACGGGTCGCGTATCCGGCGGTTCTTGTCAGTGTTGTAGGGCCAGGTACCTCTCGGTGAGGCTAACGAGGCCCTGCTCTTTGAACCACTGGACAGACATGGCTTGTGCTGCCGAGCCCATGCCTGCTTTCCGCCACCAGCCTTTTCCCGACGTGGCCAGTCGCCGGGATCGCCATTCGGGCTCTCCCAGTTGCGTCAGGAAGTCGACGATGGACTTAGCCCATTTGCGCTGTTTGAGTTTCACACAGCGCAGCTTCCGCCGTATCCACTCGTCCATGCGAGTGAGGTGCTCCTTCACGCTGGCAAAGCGGAAGTACGTCACCCATCCCGTCACGAACGAGTTCAGCTCCGAGATCATCCTGTTCAGACTCACGCCCCGGTTTCGACGCGTGATCTCTCGGATCCGATCCTTGGCGCGTTCCAGACTTGCCGGCGCAATGGCAAGCCGCCCTCCCGCGAGCAGTCGGTAACCGAGGAACTTCCGCTCCTCGACGTATGCTACCGCGCTCTTGGTTCGGTTCACGCGCAGCCGAAGCCGCTCCTCGAGGAAGCGCGTGACTGAAGTCATCACGCGTTCGCCAGCCGCCTTCGTCTTCACGTAGATGTTGCAGTCGTCGGCGTACCGGCAGAAGCGGTGGCCTCGCCCCTCCAGCTCTTGGTCCAGATCATCCAGCAGCAGGTTGGCGAGCAAGGGGGACAGCGGCCCTCCCTGCGGAGTCCCCTCGAATCGCTCGATCACGATGCCGTCCTTCATGATCCCCGCCTCCAACATCCGGCGGACGATCTTCAGCAGCCGCTTGTCGGCGATCCTTCGGACCAGGCGTCCCATCAGCACGTCGTGGTTGACCCGATCGAAGAACTTCTCCAGGTCCATGTCCACCACGATCAGCCGGCCCTCGGCCACGTATTCCGACGCCTTCCTGAGCGCCTGGTGAGCGCTCCGGCCGGGCCGAAATCCGTAGCTCGACTCCGAAAAGGTCGGGTCCAGCAACGGGTCCAGTACTTGGAGGATGGCCTGTTGAACGAAGCGGCACTTCACCGTCGGGATACCCAACTGCCGAGTCCCACCGCCGTGCTTGGGAATCTCCATCCCGCGCACCGGCTCCGGCTCGTAGTTTCCGTTCAGCAGGCTCTTGACCAGCTCCTCCCCGTGGGCCTTGAGCCAGGGCCCCAGTTCAGCGACGGTCATCCCGTCGATCCCTGGACTCCCCCGGTTCTCCTTCACCCGCTTATAGGCCCGGTTCAGGTTCGCAGGCTCACAGATCCTCTCCATCAAGGCGTCTGTCTCCAGGGCTCGATTCCCTTCCGACGCCGCGAGCGATTGAGGCTCCTCTACGTGGGCAGACCGGCTTCCGGCCTCTCCGCCGTCCGAGTGGCGCAGGGCGGCCGATCCTCCTCCAAAGAGGGGTAGCTGCTCGCCTCTGCCTTTCTGCCGCTTCATGCTCGTCGAGTCATCCGGTCTGACTCCCTGCACTGAAAAGTTCGGCCCTTCGCCTGACGGAGATTGGTCCAAGCGCATGAGTGCAGTCCGTCCGGTTACTATGGCCTCTGCTGACTCCTCCGAGCCCATCTCCCGCCATCGCTGGCGGGATAGTCCAGTTCGTCCGAACAGGTTCGGAGGTCTCCCAGGGTAAGTCCCGTCTCTTTCCCGCGGTCCCCGCCGGATTTACCTGCGCGCCCGTCCGAGCAGTTATCGGGCTTCCCCATCCCTTGCTGGGTTGCCCCGTCGCGCCGGCCTGATCCGATTCCTGTTCGTCGGCTCCGCGGTTCGCCTCCGGCTTCCTTCAGATCCCGCCTCGCGACGGACACCCTTGCCCTTGGCTATCCAGTTCCGACTGCCACGGCCTGTTAGAGACTCTCACTCCAGATTCGAGACATGCCTGGCACACAACGCGAAGGGCGAGCGCTTCAGGTCGCGGCGCTCGCCCTTCGTCGGTTCTGGAAGCGTCCGGGTTACGCGGACCTCAGCGCCCGGAGCCTGTCCGTCACGTCGAGGAAGTTGATGTCGCACGCGAAGACCCTCATGTAGAAGTCCTTCGCGGTGTCCTTGTGGCCCTGCGATTCGTGGGCGCTCCCCAGGTAGTAGTAGATGCCCAGCAGGTCGTCTTCGACCGGGACGTTCACGTTGAGCCCGCGGCCCAGCACCTTGATGCCCGCGTCGACGTCCCCGTTCTCGATGAAGCACCGGCCCAGCATTTCGATCGCGGGCAAGAAGTCCGGCTCGGCGCGCAGCGCCTTCTGGAACATCGCGATCGCCTCCTGCACCAGACCCATGCCCTTGTAGGCGGAGCCCAGGTCGTAGTGCGCGCGCGCGTCGCTGCGCTCGAGGTGCTGCGAGACGTGCTGCTTGAACTGCGCGAGGATCTCTCCGAAGTCCGCCTCCTCGTTGTGGGCGGGCTCCTGGTACTCGACGGTCCAGCGCGTCGTGTGCTCGACAGGCTCGTCCAGGATCATCGCCGCGAGATCGACGTAGCCGCCGTCCGGGCCCCCCTCCGGCTCGGGCCGGGGCTCGGCTTTCGCCGCGCTCTCGAACAGCTCAGAAGGAATCGTAGGCGCGGGCTCCGCGGGCGGTGCAACCG
>JBOGOC010000055.1:0-12638 GCA_050747525.1 Candidatus Polarisedimenticolia bacterium
CAGCAGCAGCGCCGCCGTCGCCGCGCCGGTGACCGGCAGCCAGCGGGCCACCCGTCTTCCGGCCAGCGAGCGCCGCACGGCGGGGACCGTGCAGACGCACACGGCCATCACCAGCAGGGCGAGCACGGGCCGCGCCGCGGCGGGAAGGAGAGCTCCGGCCGCCGCCTCGATGGGAGAGAACACGGATCCCGCTGAGGTCTCCGGATCGGCCGGCCCGAAGGGGAGCCACGAGCCGGCGGTGAGGCGCGCGTGCAGCGTCATGGGAGCCAGGAACAGCCCTAGCCCCGCAGCCACGCCGGGGACCAGGCGCATCGCCGGCCCCGCCCCTCGCGCCAGAATGGCCGCCGCCAGAAACGACGGCACGATGAACCCCGCCTCCGGACGGAACCACGCGGCCGCCCCCAGCAGCAACCCTCCCGTGAAGGCGCGGCCCCACGCGGGGGCGGCCGCACCGTCTTCGAGGGCGCGCAGCAGCGGAAGCGCCGCCATGGTGACCAGGGCCGCGGCGGGCGCGTAGCCCAGAGGGATCGCCCCGTAGAAGATGAGCGGCGTGGCCACCACGCAGGCCGCGCCCGCGATCCCGGCCCAGGCACCCCGAGGGTCGGCCGCCGCGGGGATCACGCGCCTCGCCAGACGCACCGACGCGAACAGGCACAGCGCCATCGAGAGCATGGGGACGAGGGCCAGGGCCCGCCCGCCGGCCACGGCCCAGGGGATGCTGGACGCCAGGGCCAGCGCCGAAGACGAACGGGCGCGCGCCTGGCCGCCTCCCACGGAAGCCAGCAGGTCGGGAAGGAACTCGCCGTCCGGGTCCAGGTCGCCGCCGGGATTCGGGACGCCCAGGGAGGTCCAGAGGCTGCGCCCGATCGATCGGGTCTGCAGCCACGCGATCCCTTCCTCCCCGGTGAAGAAGGCGCCCGGCGGCATCACGACAGCCAGCCCTGCGTACATCACGAGCAGGGTCACGGCCGTGAAGCGCGGAAGGTCGGTCCGGCTCACCTGGACCTCACTCCCCCGACTCCAGGAACCGTTCGGCGTCCATCGCGCCCATGCAGCCGGTCCCCGCGGCGGTGACGGCCTGGCGGTAGCGGCTGTCCGAGACGTCGCCGGCAGCGAAGACGCCGGGCACCGAGGTGCGCGTGCTGAACGCCTGGACCTTGATGTAGCCCACGTCGTCCATCTCGAGCTGCCCCTTGAACAGGGCAGTGTTGGGCTGGTGACCGATGGCCACGAACACCCCGGTGACGGGGAGCGACGTGACCTTGTCCGTCTTGAGACTCCGCAGGCGGACTCCATCGACCTTCCCGTCTCCGAGTATCTCCTCCACCACCGAGTCCCAGATGAAAGCGATCTTGGGGTTCTTGTGGGCCTTGTCCTGCATGATCTTGGAGGCCCGGAGGCGATCCCGACGATGCACCACGGTCACCTTGTCGGCGAATCGCGTCAGGAAGGTGGCCTCCTCCATGGCGGTGTCGCCTCCGCCCACCACGGCGATCTCCTGGTTCTTGAAGAAGAACCCGTCGCAGGTGGCGCAGGCGGAGACGCCGCGCCCCATCAGCTTCTTCTCGGAGGCGATCCCCAGGAGCTTGGCCGAGGCGCCGGTGGAGATGACCACGCTGCGGGCCAGCAGGTGCCGATCCTCGCACTCGATGGCGAAGGGGCGATTCGAGAAGTTGACCGACTTCACCTCGCCCGGGATGATGCGGGTGCCGAACCTCTCGGCCTGCTCCTTGAACAGCTCCATCAGCTCCGGTCCCATCACCCCCTTGGGAAAGCCGGGATAGTTCTCCACGTCCGTGGTGATGGTGAGCTGCCCTCCGGGCTGCACGCCATCGATGACCACGGGCGCCAGGTTGGCGCGCGCGGCGTAGATGGCGGCCGTCAGCCCGGCCGGACCCGAGCCGATGATCGCCACGTTGACGGTCTCCACCTCCAGCTTCTTCCCGGTCGGGGTCAGATCGAGCAGTGGATCCAGCTTGCCGGCGTCGTCCAACGCCTTCATCTCGTCGAACCCTCCGATGCTGCGGCCGTCGATGAAGATCTGTGGCGCCGTGGTGCGCCCGCTGCGGCGGACCATCTCGTCCAGACGGGCCTGGTCGCCCGTCACGGGAATCTCCTTGTAGGTCACTCCCTTGCCGTCGAGCATGTGCCGGGCCCAGTCGCAGTACGGGCACGCGGCCTTCGTGTAGATGACCACTTCGGGCATGGGTGTCTCCAGTGCTCGTCGCCGGGGTCACGCCCCGGCCGTGTTGCGCGCCCCTCAGCCAGGCTTCAGGGCCGGGATCTCCTCCCCCGGGCGATAGAGAGCCGGAGGCGGCGCTCCGGCGCGCGCGGCGAGCTCTTCGGCCAGGCCGCTCATCGCGTCCTTGAGGAAGGCCTCCTCCACACGCGCCAGCCGGCCGTCCGCGCCGACCAGAAAGAGGGTGGGCACGACGACGAGGCCATAGCGCGACGACACAGGATAACCCGGGCCGTCCACCGCGATGGGGAAAGTCAGCCCCAAATCGGCCGCCCAGGCCTCCGCCCGCGGCCCGTCGTCCTGCGATACGCCCATCACCAGCGCGCGGTCTCCCACCTGCTCGTGCAGACGCTGCAGGAACGGGAACGTGTAGCGGCAGGTGGGGCACTCGTCCTTGTAGAACGTCAGCAGCGCGGGGCGTGCGGGCCTCGGAGGGAACTCGAGGTCGCCTCCCCCCGCGCGAGGCAGGACGAACGCGGGCGCTTTCGAGCCGGCGGCGAGAGGCATGCCGGTCAGACCTCCACCAATATGTCGCCGCCGTCCACCTTCACGGCGAACTTCTGGATGGTCGCCTCGGGAAGATCCGGAGCGTGCCCCTTCACCACGTCGAACTGCCAGAAGTGCCAGGGGCACATCACCACGTCACCCTCCAGGAGCCCATCGGCCAGCGGCCCTCCCTGATGAGGGCAGAGACCGTCCACCGCGTGGATCGTCCCGCCCACGTTGAACAGGGCGACGGGCCGTCCCGCCACCTCCACGGCCTTCCCCTTCCCCTCGGGGACCTCCTCCACGCGCGCCACCTTCACGAAACCGCTCACGAGGGCCCCCTGTTCCCGGGTGGCCCCAGGGTGACGCGGTCCACCACCTTGAATCCGTCCCCTTCGCGGGCCACGCGGACCGCCTCGCACCCCGGGTCGTGCTCGATGGCCAGGATCTCTCCCGAGGCGGCGGCCCTCTCCAGCAGGGCGCGCTTCTCCTTCATGGTGACCAGCGGCTGGAGGTCGTAGGCCATCACCCAGGCCGCGGGGACGTGCGCGGCCGTGGGGATCAGGTCGCCGCAGTAGACCACCGCGCCCTCGCCCTCCCCGATGCGCACGATCTGGTGGCCCATGGTGTGCCCCTGCGTGGGCTCCACGTGGATGCCGGGGGCCACCTCCGCCACACCCCGCACCGAAGTGAACCGCCCCTCGCGCTTCAGGGGCTCGAGGGTGTGGGGACGGAACGACCGGCGGTCCTTCTCGGTGGGGCTCTCGGCCCAGGTCAGCTGATCCTTCTGAGCGTAGTGGCGGGCGTTGGGAAACGACGCCACGAGGCGGTCGCCGTCCTGGCGCACCGCGCCGCCGGCATGGTCGAAGTGCAGGTGCGAGAAGATGACGTCGGTCACGTCCCCTGCCGCCAGCCCTTCGGCGTCCAGCGCGCGGTGCAGGGGCGAGGCGTCCGACTCGATGCCGTAGAGATCGAGCTCCTTGGCGGACCAGTCCTCGCCCAGGCCGGTGTCCACCAGCACCACCCGCCCCTCGCCGCGCACCAGAAGCGATCGGGTGACCATCCGGATGCGGTTGCGCTTGTCGGCGGGGTGCTCCTTCTCCCACAGGGCCCGCGGGACGACGCCGAACATGGCGCCCCCGTCCAGGCGGAACTTTTCTATCTCCAGCACGGCGACCTCGTACGAGCCGACCCGGATCATGACGGGTACCTGGCGGCCACCCAGGCCTCGCCCATCCGGCGGCGCAGGAACTCGCGCAGGTCGGGGGCCGACATGTGCACGTTCTCGCGCGACTCGCGCTCGATGGTGGAGACGGGGCGGTCGGCGTAGTTGTGCCCGGGATAGACCAGCGTGTCGGGGGGTAGCGCGGCCAGGCGCCGCAGGCTGCGGTGCATGGCCTCGGGATCGCTGCCGGCGAAGTCGGTGCGGCCGCAGCGCCCGATGAACAGCGTGTCTCCGGTGAAGACCGCCCCCGGCCCGTCGGCCTCTCCCTCCGCCAGGTAACAGGTGGCTCCCGGCGTATGCCCGGGCGTGTGCATCGCGCGGATGCGCAGGTCCCCCACCTCGAGGAGGTCGTCGTCCGAGACGGCCTCGACGCCGGCCGGGTCGGAGAGGCGCCCCCGCGCCACGCCCGCCTCCAGGGCGTGGACGTGCACCGCCGCCCCGGTCAGGCGGCGCGCCTCCGACAGGCCTTCGATGTGATCCGGGTGCGTGTGTGTGATCAGCAGCCGCGTCACCTGCAGCCCCGCGTCGCGGGCCGCTTCCAGGACGCGAGGCACCTCCCAGGCGGGATCGATCCAGGCCGCCTGGCCGGTGCGCCCGCACCCCAGCACGTAGTTGAAGTTCTGCATGGCGCCGACTTCCATCTGGATCAGCTTCATGGGCGGGACTCGCACTCGATGCGATGTTAGCACGGGGCGCCGAAGGTCCCGCGCCGCCTCGTGCTAAGATTCGGCCCCGTCTGGCTGCCTGCACGTCCTCACGCGGAAAAGGGAGCGATGATCAATCTCGGCCTGATCGGCTTCGGACGGTTCGGTCAGTTCGCCGCGCAGCACCTGCGCCGCCACATGCACGTGTTCGTGTGGGACATGCGCGACCTGCGCAAGAAGGCGGCGTCGCCCGGCATGACCTGGGGGACCCTCGAGGAAGCGGCCTCCTGCCAGATCGTCGTGCTGGCCGTGCCGGTGTCCGAGGTGCCGATCGCCCTGGCTCAGGTGGTCCCCTGGCTGCGCCCCGGCGCCATCCTGATGGACGTCTGCTCCGTGAAGATGCTGCCGGTGGAGTGGATGACCGCGGCCGCGCCCCCCGAGGTGGAGGTCGTGGGGACCCACCCCCTGTTCGGGCCGCGCAGCGGCCGGTCCGGGATCAACGGGCTCACCATCGCCATCTGCCCGGTGCGCACCCGGCGCGCCGAGCGGATCCGGAGGTTCCTCGAAGGGCTCGGGCTGAACGTGGTCCTCACCACCCCCGAGGAGCACGACCGGCAGCTGGCCTACGCACAGGCCCTCACCCACTTCGTGGCGCGTGGCCTGACCGCGTCGGGCGTGCGGGAGCAGGCGCTGATGACCCCGTCGTTCGAGAAGATGCTGCGGCTCATCGAGCCGCTCGCGCGCGAGCACCCCAAGCTCTTCCGCGACATGCAGCAGCACAACCCGTACGCGGCCGAGGTGAGGGCCCGCTTCATGGACGCCCTGCGCCAGCTCGACACCGGCATGGAAGAGGAATGAAGGCCTGAGGTACGATGAAGCCCGTGACCAGTCCTTCCCTGCAGCACGAACCCCTGCGGCCTCCCCTCAAGTGGGCGGGAGGAAAGCGCTGGCAGGTCCCTCTGCTGCTCGAGATGTGGCGCCCTCACTCCGGGCGGCGCCTGGTCGAGCCGTTCTGCGGCGGGCTGGCGGTCGCTCTGGGACTGCGCCCTGACAACGCGTTGCTGAACGACATCAACCCCCACGTCATCAACTTCTACGCGTGGCTGAAGAAGGGACTCAAGGTCAGCCAGAGCTTTCGGAACGAAGAGCGCTTCTACTACGAGCGCCGGACCGAGTTCAACAAGCTTCAGCTGAACGGTCAGCGCGGCTCGAGCAGGACGGCGGAGCTCTTCTACTACCTCAACCGCACCGGGTACAACGGCCTGTGCCGCTTCAACAGGTCCGGCGAGTTCAACGTTCCCTTCGGCCGGTACAAGCGGATTCCGTACCGGCCCGACTTCCTTGAGTACCGGGAGGCGTTTTCGGGTTGGGAGTTCACGACCCTGGATTTCGGCTCGGTGGACATCGGGCCCGACGATTTCGTGTACGCCGATCCTCCCTACGACGTCGACTTCACGCAGTACTCTCAGGGTGGATTCGGCTGGGAGGATCAGCAGCGGACCGCGGAGCTGCTGTCGGCTCATCCGGGCCCGGTCGTCCTGGCCAATCAGGCCACTCCCCGCATCGTGCGCCTGTACAGGAAGCTCGGCTTCAACCTCTATCGAAGGCTCCCCTATGCACCGCGAAGAATCAGCTGCACGGGCGACCGCACGCCGGCTCGTGAAGTCCTGGCGTTGAAGAACCTCTGAATGCCGGCCCGCAGCACGACGACAGGTCGCGTCCTGGAGGAGATGATCCTGCCGGCTCTGCGCCGGGGCGGCTACGACATCCGGCAGCAGGTGGACATCGGCACGCGGCTGTCGATACTCGGCAGGCACAAGATCGATGTCCTGGCGAGCAAGGAAGACGCCACGTTCCTGATTTCGGCAAAATGGCAGCAGAGCTCCGGCACGACGGACGAGAAGGTCCCGTATGAAGTCATATGCCTGGCCGACGCCATCGACCGTGGCAGCTACAGGAAGGCCTACCTGGTCCTGGGTGGAACGGGCTGGAAGCCCAGGTTGAAGCAGTTCTACCTAGAGCGCGGCCTGGACAGGTTCATCGGCAAGGCGGACCGCGTGGATATCCTGGGTCTGGAGGAGTTCGTGACCAGAGCGAATCAGGGGAACCTGTGAAGACGTACAGACTTGCTTCCGTGCTGGCGCTGGCCGCCGCCGCGGGCGCGGCGCTGGCTTCCACCCCACCGCCGGGCCCGTCCCGGCTCGAGCGCATCGTGCGCCTGACCACCGAGGGTGACGGGGGCGAGCCCTACTTCTCCTTCGACGGGTCGCGCATCATCTTCCAGGCCAAGAGGGACGGCCGTCCCTACGACCAGATCTACATCATGAACGCGGACGGCTCGGACCAGCGCCTCGTGAGCACCGGCAAGGGGCGCTCCACCTGCTCCTACTTCCTTCCCGACGGCAAGACCTTCCTCTACGCCTCCACCCACGGGCGCACCGACGAAGCAACGTCACCTCCCCAGGGATACGGCAAGGGCGGGCGCTACGACTGGTCGTTCGACAAGGCCTTCGACATCTACGTGGCCGACCTGTCGGGGAAGATCCTCAAGACCCTGGTGAGCTCGCCCGGCTACGATGCCGAGGCGACGGTCTCGCCGCGTGGCGACCGCATCGTCTTCACCTCGGATCGCGACGGCGACCTGGAGCTCTACTCCATGAAGCTGGACGGCACCGATCTGAAGCGCCTGACCCACGAGAAGGGCTACGACGGCGGGGCGTTCTACTCACCCGACGGCTCGCGCATCGTCTACCGCGCGTCCCGGACGGACGACTACCGGGCCCTTCAGGTCTACGTCATGAACGCCGACGGGTCCGGCAAGCGCCCGCTCACCCAGGGGGGCGGCACCAGCTTCGCCCCCTCGTGGCATCCGGACGGGCGGCGCATCGTCTACTGCTCGAACAGCCATGCGCCCCCTGACGCGCGCGGCAACTTCGACCTGTTCCTGCTGGACGTGGACGACGCGGCCGCGTCGCCCGTTCGACTGACCGATTACGACGGGTTCGACGGCTTCCCTGTCTTCTCTCCGGACGGCCGGCGCCTCGCCTTCAGCTCGAACCGCGACGGTGATCCGTATCAGACGAGCATCTTCCTGGCCGACTTCGTGGACGCCACCGGATGGACCCTCGACCGGCGACCGTGATCTACGACGGGGGGTGCGGCTTCTGCCGGCGCTCCGTGGAGGCGCTCATCAAGCGGGACACCGGCGGCCACTTCGCGTTCCTTCCGCTTCAGGATCCCCAGGTCGCGGCCCGATGGCCCGGGCTCGATCCGGCGAAGCTGAACGCGGCGATGCACCTGATCCTTCCGGACGGGCGCATCCTGGCCGGTGCCGCCGCCGCCCCCGAGATCATGAGGAGGCTCCCGCGCTGGAGACATCTGGCCTGGATGTTCAGTCTGCCGGGGATCCCGGCGCTCGCGTCGAGGATCTACGCGCTGATCGCGCGCAACCGCCATCGTCTTGGGTGCCGGACCTCGGGATGCTCCGTCAAGCGGTGACTCCCGGCGGCCGCGATCGCATCATGCTCTGGCTGGTCCCGCTGCTCGCCCTGGCGGTCTCGGCTCCAGGTCTGGCCTTTCCGTTCCTCTCGGATGACTGGGCTCTGCTCGATGCCGTGAGCCACGGCAGGATCATGACCTCACCGTTGGGCGACTTCCGGCCGCTGGTCATGGCGACCTACCGGCTCGACCTCGGCGTATGGGGACTCAGGCCATGGGGCTTCCACATCACCAACGTCCTGCTGATCACCGTCGCCGCCGCCCTTCTGGTCAGAGCCGCTTCATCCTGGGGGATCGAGGCACGCCTCGCCGCGATGTCGGGCCTGGTCTTCGCCCTGCATCCCTATCATGTGGAGAACGCGGCGTGGGTCGCTGCCCGGAGCGCCCCCCTGCTGGCCGTCTGCTGCCTGATGTCGCTCATCCGCTTCGAGACGTGGCGGGCCTCTTCGCGGCTCCTGCCGGCGGGCGCCCTGATCTGGACCGAAGCGGCCCTCCTCTCGAAAGAGACGGCCGTCTCCCTGCCGTTGATCCTGCTCCTGCGCTGGTTCTGCCTGAGACGTGCTCCCGACAGCCGGAGGATCCTGTTGCGCGGTGTCCTGCCGGTGGCGCTGCTGGTCTCCTTGCATTTCCTCGTCGTCCGTCCGCTCGCGCTGGGTGGCCTCGGCCGGACCCTCGGTTCAACGTTCGGTCCAGCCTGGGGAGGCAACGTGCTGGGAATGCTCGGCGCGGCGATCCTTCCGCTGGACGTGGAGGTGCTGGGCGGGCGCTTCGTCCCCTACGGCATGATGGGACTGCTCGCATGGCTCGCCCTGATGGCGGTCGCTCTGGCCGGCCGGCGGCCATCCTGGAGAATCGCCACCTGGGGCATGGCGGCGGGGCTGATCCTGCTGCTCCCCTACGCGGTCGGTTTCGAGGAGAGATACCTGTTTCTTCCCGGAGCCGCCTTCGCCGTGGCCCTTGCCGCCCTGGTCTCCGGCGCGCCTCCCCTCGCGCGCAGGCTCGTGGCATCGGGCATCGTCGTCGTGTGGTCGGTCTGCCTGGTGGGGCAGTGGCGCAGATGGGAAGAGGCGGCGCGGGCCGGCACCGCCCTGATGGACGACCTCGTCGACGCGGCCGCGTCGCCCGGGATCGATCAGATCGTCATCGCCAATGCACCCTTCCGCGTCCAGGGCGGCTCGGTGGCGGGCGATTTCACGGCCGCGCTGGCGGTGCTGGGGGCGCGTCGCATCCCGGTGCGATCCGCGACCTGGGTCTCCTATGACTCCGCGGAAGCGGAAGCCCTCGCGGGACCGCCGGTCATGGAGGTCGTGGAGGACCAGCGCTGGATACGGGTGCCGGTGAAGGCCGGAGAGGAAGACTGGCCCAGGCTCGTCTGGCCACGTGCCGCCTCCTATGGGGCCACGCTTTCCTGGGACGTGATCCAGGTGAGCCGGGAGAGTCCGGAGGTGGTCCGGGTGGGCATCCAGGCGGCCCCTGGACGCTGGGTCATGGCCTGGAACGAAGGACGCCTCATCCGGATCGAGGGCCCGGGATCCGCTACGCGGTGACCTCGGCAGGGATCCACGGCGAGAGGCATCCTTCGACCGCGGACGCCGCCACCGTGAGCGGGCTGGCGAGATACATCTGGCCCGGGCCCGAGCGGCCCGGGAAGTTGCGGTTCTGAGCGGAGATGACGACCTGCTCCTTGCTGGTGGACGCCCCGGGTCCGGCGTTGATGCAGGCGCCGCACGACGGCTCGACCAGGATCACCCCCGCCTTGCGGAAAATCTCCGTGTAGCCGCGCTGCTCGCAGTAGCGCTTCACGTCCTGGGCCCCGTACTGGATGTAGAAGCGCACGTCAGGGTGCACGCGCCGCCCCGACGCCAGGGCGTCCGCGAGCACGCGGGCGTACATGTCCATGTCCTCCCGCTTGCCGGCCGTGCAGGACCCGCCGTAGGCGATATCGATCTTCACCTTCTGGCCCAGCTTCCCCATGGGGATGCCGTTCCCCGGGTCGCCCGGGGCGGCCACGATCGGCTCCATGGTGGCGGCGTCGAACTCCAGCGTCTCCGCGTAGGAGGCGTCCGGATCGGACTGCCACCCTTCGCACAGCCGCTCGGCGTCGGCGCGCGACATCCCGCGATGGCGCACCAGGAACTCGGCGGTGCGCGCGTCGGGGGCCACGATCCCGGTGAAGCCCCCCACCTCGGCCGCCATGTTGGTCATCGTGGCGCGCTCGTCGATGTCGAGCGCCTCCACCCCCGGGCCGCAGTACTCGATGATCTTGGCCAGCGCCTTGCCGCTCTTCACGTAGGGATGCGCCAGGATGTAGAGCATGAAGTCCTTGGCGGTCACGTTGTGCGGCTTGCGCCCCTTCACCACGATGCGCAGGGTCTCGGGCACCTTCACCCTGACGTCGCGCGTGATCCAGGAATTGAAGACGTCGGTGGTGCCGATGCCGAAGGCCAGGCATCCCAGCGCGCCCGAGTGGGGCGTGTGCGAGTCGCTCCCCACCACGATCTGCCCGGGCAGGGCGTAGTCCTGGTAGACGATGCTGTGGCAGATCCCCTCCGAGCCCCGCGCGGGGCCTTCGATCTCCCCGTGCAGACGGATCCCCTGACGGCGCGCGAAGTCGGCCTGCTTGGCCTCGAGCTGCTTGGCCAGGTCGAGCAGCCCCATGCGCACCCGCTCGGGTGGCATCACGTCCTCGAGAAAGGTGAGGTGGTCACGGAAGAAATAGATCGAGCCGGGGTCGTTCACCTTCTCCGCGGCACCCACCAGCGTCTCGAAGAAGATGGCGGCCATGGGGGTGACGTACTCGTGGCTGAAGCGGATGTCGGTGACCGTAAAGCCGGTGTCGCCCGGTGCCACCGCGCGCAGCCCCGTTTTCCCGGTGGACGGGTCAGTCACCATGCGCCGGGCCAGGATCTTTTCCCCCAGCGTCATCGGGCGCGGCTCGCGGCGGATGGCGGGCACGGAGACCTTTCCCTGGAGCCGCGCGACGTTGAAGGGGAATAGCCCCCCGTATTCGATGATCTGCCGCGTGATCTCGTCCTCGCCGGCCGTCAGCTCGTCGAGTCGTATCTCTTCGCCGCGGCGCACCCGCTCGATGAGCCCGAAGTCGGTGCTGGTGAGGAGGCCCAGGTTCTGGCAATTCTGCCGGTAGATGCGCTCATGGCTCTCGGCGATCACCAGCCGCATCCCCGCGCACATCTCGGCGTAGGGAGACTGCTCGCGGCTCGACCCCTTCCCCCGGCGCTTGCCGGCGACCGAGGCCACGAACCCGCCGCGCCGCACGTCGCCCGCCTTCACCGGGAACTCGGAGCCCGCGCGCAGCCCCAGGTACGGAAAGTCCCCCAGCTTGTCGTCGTAATGGAAGCAGATGTAGGCCGGCGTGATCTCGTCGGTTGAGATGTCGTCGCGAAGCCTGATCTGCCCGTCGAAGGGGACCTCTTCCCCCTCGAGCTGGCGGCGCATCAGGGCCGGGTCGTCGGCCAGCAGGAGCACGCGCCCCTTCAGACGGATGCGGTCAGGGCGCTTCTCGATCGATCGCGTGAGCAGTGACGGAATCATCGCCCAAACTGTAACACAGGCTCCGCGCGGGGCGCAGCGGGCAGGCTGCGCCCCGGCGGTGGCGCTCCCGGCTCAGAACGCGGGAGGCGCGAAAAAAATACCTGTCCAGGCGATGGCCACGAAGAGAATCCCGATGAGGACGATGGGCGCGGCCGGCAGCACCGCGGCCACGGCGGCGCGCGTGGTGGTGAAGCCGTTCATGATCTTCAGACCGCGCACCACCAGTGTGAGCGACCACGAGAAGCACACGGCGTCCCCGAACCACAGGCCCCACACCAGCAGCGGGCTGGCGTCCAGCCAGGCGCGGTCGGGCAGGAAGAGCGACTGGCCGAACAGCAGGATGCGCGGGATGCCGAACAGCAGCAGCGCGATGATCCCCGGGATCCCGGCCACCGCCAGCAAGGACCGCACCTTCGGACGCGTGGGCTGGCCCCCCAGCACGTCGCTCGACCAGTACATCAGGATGGAGAGCGCGTACAGATAGGCGATGCCGCCCAGAGCGCCCCCCAGCACGACGGAGCCCAGCAGCGTGGCGAGAGGCACCGACTCGCCGATCGCCTGCGCAATGGAGAAGTTGACCGCCCAGTAGATCCCGCCGGCCGCGGAGAGCACGACCGCATGGACCGTGTCGTGGTGCGCGAGCACCTCTTTCAGCATGACGGCCGGATGCCGGATGATCCCCGTCAACATCTGACCAAACGCCGGGCCGTTCGCAATCTCGGCGGTCTCCGCCGCCAGCTCGTCCGCGTCCTGCAACGAAAGGTAATCGTTCATGGGGCACCTCCCTCATCCATCTAGGTGCCCATCATACGCCCGTTTCGTCGGGATCAAGCCCTCAAAATCCGCTCCGGGCGGGCGGTCCATGGGCCAGCGGTGGAAACTGGTCACAGTCCCATGGGGGGCGGCCGGCGGGGAGTGGTCTCCGAGGCGCGCTCTCCGGCGTGGCGTTGGCCACGCCGGCGAGCTCCATTCCCTCCTCGCCTCGCGCGAGCTG
>JBOGOC010000056.1:0-72572 GCA_050747525.1 Candidatus Polarisedimenticolia bacterium
ACGCCGTTCCCGGCACCCCCTCGGCCGAGACGTGCGACGGGATCGACAACGACTGCGACGGCGCCGCCGACAACGGCTTCACTCTGGGTGAGGCGTGCAGCGCGGGAACGGGCGCCTGCCAGGCAGCCGGCGTCACCGTCTGCTCGGGCGACGGCTCCGCCACGAGGTGCAACGCCGTACCCGGCACCCCATCGGCCGAGACGTGCGACGGGCTCGACAACGACTGCGACGGCGCCGCCGACAACGGATTCACGCTTGGCGAGGCGTGCAGCGTCGGCACCGGCGCTTGCCAGGCCGCCGGCGTCACCGTCTGCTCGGGCGACGGCACCGCCACGATGTGCAACGCCGTTCCAGGCACACCATCGGCCGAGACGTGCGACGGCCTCGACAACGACTGCGACGGCGCGTCCGACAACGGATTCACACTTGGCGAGGCGTGCAGTGCCGGCACCGGCGCTTGTCAGGCCGCCGGCGTCACCGTCTGCTCGGGCACCGGGACTGGTACGACGTGCAACGCCGTCCCGGGCACCCCATCGGCCGAGACGTGCGACGGACTCGACAATGACTGCGACGGCGCCGCCGACAACGGCTTCACCCTGGGTGAGGTGTGCAGCGCAGGCACCGGCGCTTGTCAGGCCCCCGGCATCACCGTCTGCTCGGGGGACGGCTCCGCCACGATGTGCAACGCCGTTCCCGGCACGCCGTCCGCGGAAACCTGCGACGGGCTCGACAACGACTGCAACGGCACAACCGACAACGGCTTCACCCTGGGTGAGACGTGCAGCGCAGGCGTCGGAGCCTGCCAGGCCGCCGGAGTGACCGTCTGCTCAGGCGATGGCGCCGGCACGACGTGCAACGCCGTTCCCGGCACGCCGTCCGCGGAAACCTGCGACGGGCTCGACAACGACTGCAACGGCACGATCGACAACGGCTTCGTGCTCGGAGCGTCCTGCACCGCCGGCACCGGAGCGTGCGAAGCCGCCGGCGTCACCGTCTGCTCGGGCGACGGCTCCGGCACGATGTGCAGCGCCGTCCCCGGCACCCCGTCCACCGAGACCTGCGACGGGCTCGACAACGACTGCGACGGCACGACCGACAACGCCGCCGTGCCCACTGGACTGGCGGACGATCTCACCGTGACGCACTCGGGAGGGGTGACCCAGATCAGCTGGAACGCGATCCCGGGCGCCACGGCCTACGACCTGGTCAAGGGGAGCCTGCTCAACCTGCATTCGAGCCACGGCGACTTCAGGACCTCCACCAACGTCTGCGTGGCGAACAACACGGCCGCCACCTCCGTGCAGCACCCGATCGGCCCCGCTCCCGGAGCCGGCTTCTACTATCTGGTGCGTCCGCTCAACTGCGGAGGCAACGGGACCTACGACTCACTCGATCCGTCACAGGTGGGGCTGCGGAACGCGGAGGTGATTGCTTCCACGCAATGCCAATAGCTGAATCGAGCTAGGATTTCACCAAGCCGAGAAACGCTGCTTCATCGAGGATGGCGATCCCGAGCTTGCGCGCCTTGTCGAGCTTGGAGCCGGCCTTGGCGCCGGCCACGACGTGGGTGGTCTTCTTCGTGACCGAAGGGGCCACCTCCGCGCCGAGCGATGTGGCCAGCTCCTGTGCGCGGGATCGCGTCATCTCCTCCATCTCGCCTGTGAAGACGATGACCATCCCCGTCAGGGGGCCCCGGACGCGCTCCGAAGGGGGCGGGTAGGTCACGCCCGCCTTCTTGAGCCGCTTCAGGACCTCCCGGCTGGCCGGATCGCTGAAGAAGGCGAAGATCACCCCGGCCATGGTGGGCCCGACGTCCTGCACCTCCAGCAGATCTTCCTCCGTCGCGGCGGCCACCCCTTCGAGCGTGCCGAAGTGTCGGGCCAGCGCCACGGCGGAGGCCTCTCCTACGTGCCGGATGCCCAGGGCGTAGAGCAGCTTGGGCAGGGTCGTCTGGCGCGACCGATCGATGGAGGCCATCAGGTTGGCGGCCGACTTCTCCGCCATGCGCTCCAGGGCCGCCAACTGCTCGTGCGTCAGGTGGTACAGGTCGGAAGGGTCTTTCACCAGGCCGGTCTCCACCAGCTGGTCTACGAGACGCTCTCCCAGATGATCGATGTCCATCCCTCCGCGTGACGCGAAGTGCAGGATGCGCCCCTTGACCTGGGCCGGACAGGCGATGTTGGGGCACCGCGGGATCACCTCGCCTTCGGGAAGCGACACGCGGGCGCCGCACACCGGACAGCGCTCCGGCATCTGGAAGAGTCGCTCCTCGCCGGTGCGCTCCTCGACCAGGGGCCCGATGATGAAGGGGATCACGTCTCCGGCGCGCGTGACCTTCACACGATCGCCGATGCGGACGTCCTTCTCGCGGATCATGTCCATGTTGTGCAGAGTGGCGTTGGAGATCTGCACGCCCCCCACCCAGACCGGATCCAGGATGGCCAGCGGCGTCAGCGCCCCCGTGCGTCCCACTGTCATCATGATGTCCCGCACGCGGGTCACGGCTTCGCGCGGCGGAAACTTCCAGGCCACCGCCCACCGCGGGCTGCGCGAGCGCACGCCCAGACGGTCCTGGCGCGCCAGGTCGTTCACCTTCACCACCACGCCGTCGATCTCGAAGGGAAGGGACTCGCGGGCCGCCTCGATCTCCTCGTAATACAGGCGCGTCTGCTCGAGGTCCTCGCACAGGCGCGACCACTTCCTGGCGGTCTTGAGCCCCAGATCGTGCAGGGCCTGGATGGCCTCCTCCTGCGTGGAGAACGAGGCTCCCTCCACGCGTCCTACGCCGTGGAAGAGGATGCGCAGGGGACGCTCGGCGGTCAGGCGCGGATCGAGCTGCCGGAGCGATCCGGCGGCGGCGTTGCGCGGGTTGGCGAAGATCCGTCCTCCCCGCTCCTCGGCCTGCCGGTTCATCTCCACGAAGTCGGCCTTGTCCATGTAGACCTCGCCGCGCGCCTCCAGCAGCTTCGGGACCGCGCGGCCCTCCGAGGGGCGCAGCGTCAGAGGCACCCCGCGGATGGTGCGGATGCTCGCGGTGACGTCCTCCCCCACCCACCCGTCGCCCCGCGTGGATCCCACCTGGAGCCGGCCCTTCTCGTAGACAAGCTCGACGGCGGTGCCGTCCACCTTGGGCTCGCACCACAGGGCCAGGAGCCCTGCGGCGGTCGCCACGCGGGCGTGCCACTCCGACATCTCCGGGAAATCGGCGGCGTTCTGCAGGCTCAGCATCTGCAGCGCGTGGCGGTAGGTGGTGAACTTCTCGAGCGGCGCGGCGCCCACGCGGCGGGTCGGTGAATCGGGGACGGCCAGGTCCGGGTAGCGAGTCTCGAGCTCCACCAGCTCGCGCAGAAGCCGATCGTACTCGGCGTCGCTGACCTCGGGATCGTCCAGGACGTAGTAATGATGGTTGTGGTGGTCGAGGGCGCGCCGAAGATCTGCGGCGCGGCGGGCGGCGCTCGATGGGGCGTTTGAGGCCATGGGAGTGAGTGGTGGGCCGTGTAGGATTTGAACCTACGACTTCTACCGTGTGAAGGTAGCACTCTCCCGCTGAGTTAACGGCCCAGTCCGGGAATCAGCGCCAGCGATATTAGCACAGCCTCACAGGCGCCACGCCGTCAGGTCGCTCTCCGGCGCGGGCTCGACGTCCAGGATCCGATCCGCCACCACACAAGGAACGACCGCCGCATCGAACAGAGTGGCTTGAACTTTAAGATGCGGCAAGCGGTGGCCATCGCAGTAGCGCGCGGTGATGGACGCGGCCGCCCTCAGGCCGGCCTCTTCGTCCCCGGGCGCCTGCATCAAGGTCATGGGGCCCATGTGCTCCAGCGCCTGCAGGCGCCACCGGCCCGCGCGGAAACGATCCAGGAACAGGTTCTCGGCTTCGTCCCGCCCCACGATGGCCTTCAGGGAGGCGGAGATACGGAAGTGCCGCCCCACCTTGAGCAGCATGATCTCGTCGCGCCCCACCTTGCGGCCGATCGTGTCTTCTTCCCGCACCAGGTCGTGGAAGCGGCGCCCGAAGTTGCGGTCCGCGAGGAAGCAGCAGCCGCCCGAGGGCTGCGGATAGTCGTCGATCTCCATCTCGTCGGCGAGCCGCTCCTGCTCGCGCCGGGATCGTCCCTTGATCGACAGGAGCCTGTCGCGGTCCAGCCGACCCTCGCGCTCGGCGTCCGTGGGAGGAAGATGACCCGCGGAGAGGGGACGCAGCAGCCGGCCCCCCAGGCCGGTCTCCTTCTCGATCATATCCAGCGCGTTGCGATGCTGGGACATGGGCCGCTGCCCCAGGACCTCGCCGGTGAAGATCACCTCGGCGCCTTCCTGATCGGCCACTTCGCGCGCCTTGTTCAGCATGAAGATGCGGCAGTCGATGCAGGGATTGGCGGCGGCCCCGTAGCCGTGGCGCGGATGCTTCACCATTTCGATGTACTCGTCGGCCACGTCCACCACGCGCACCTCGATCTGCGCCTCCGCTCCGGCCTGCAGCGCCGGATTGCGCAGGCGCCGCGGGTCTTCGTCCTTGCGCGCGATGGCTCTACGGTGGTCCACGGTGCAGAACCCGGTGTTGAAGTGCAGGCCGATGACCTTCACGCCCTGATCCTTCAGCACGCGCGCCGCCAGCGTGCTGTCGAGTCCGCCGGACATGAGCCCGACCGCCTTCACCGATCTGCCGTCATCTTCCATGGGTGCCTCCAGGGGCGCCAGTCTAGTTCTTCCTGACGAACAGACGCCACTCGCGGCCATCCTCCCGGAAGCCCAGGTAGGCGTGGCCCGTGGACAGGCACCAGGCCGGCATGTCGAGCAGGATCACCCGGTCGTCCGCCAGAACCTCCAGCGTCTGTCCCGTCGTCAAGGTGCGGAGCCGTTCGGCGGTCTTCAGGATCGGCACGGGGCAGTAGAGGCCCACCGCGTCGAGCACGTCGTCGCCGCGCAGCCCCTCGGGGGCACGCAGGGTTTCCAGGTTCTCGAGTCTGCGCACGGTGCGATGCCCTTTCACGCGGCCGGTCCGGGGGCCAGGGCCCGCAGCTGGGCCAGGGCCTCGGCCATCGCATCCACGGTCCGGACAACGTCCTCGTCCGTGGTGCGCGGGCCCAGCGAGAACAGGATGCTGGACCGGGCAAGCGCCTCCGGAATCCCCATGGCGGCCAGCACGCGCGAAGGCTTCCCCGCCTGCTCGGCGCAGGACGACCCGGTGGAGGCCGTCACGCCGCGGCGCCGCAGCTTGAGCAGGATCGCCTCCCCCTCCAGTCCCGATGCCGAAATGTTCACCAGCGGATGGAGCTTCCGATCCGGATGACCGTTGAGACGCACGCCATCCAGGAGTGAGAGGGCGCGAGCCAGATCGCGCCCGAGCCGATCGAGCCGTGCCTGCTCGTCCTGGAGATCGGCCACCCGCAGCCGGGCCGCCTCGCCGAAGCCGGCCAGGCCCGCGACGAAGGGCATCCCCGCGCGGCGTCCCGACTCCTGAGTGCCCCCTTCGATCAGTGGGAGCAGCCGGACACCCTCGCGCACGTACAGCGCGCCGGCGCCGCGCGGCCCGCCCATGCGGTGGGAGCTCAAAGAGAGCAGGTCGACGTCCAGGTCCCGCACGCTCAGGCGGCGGTAGCCCGCGGCCAGCGAGGCGTCTGCGTGCAGCAGCACGCCGCGCGCGCGGGCCATGCGGGCGATCTCGGCCATGGGCTGGCAGGTTCCGGTCTCCTCGTCGGCGAACGACACCGTGACCAGAGCCGCGCCCTCCATCAGGGAGGACATCCGGTCCAGCGCCAGAACGCCGTCGGGCCCCACAGGCACCTCGACCACCTCCGCTCCCAGCTTGGCGAGCGTGCGGGCCGGATGAAGGACGGCAGGACGCTCCGTGGCGCCCACCACGATGCGGCCGGCGCTCCCGGCACGGATGAGGCGGGCCAGCCCCACCCCTTTGATGGCCAGGTTACAGGCCTCGGTGCCGCCGGAAGTGAAGATGATCTGCCCGGGAGAGGCCTCCACGAGCACAGCCACCCGATCCCGCGCCTGATCCAGCACCTCCGCCACCCGATCCCGGCCCGGCGGGCTCCCCGGCCCCCCCGACTCTGCTTCCAGAAGCGGAGTCATGAACCGCAGCACGCGGGGATCGAGAGGCCACGACGTCGCGTGGTTCATGTAGATTGAAGCCGCCTGGGTCATGGCGAGAGGTTACCAATGTGACGTCCCGCGCGCCAGAGGAGTCTCCGTTTCTTGACACCCCAGGGGCTATCCACTACTCTCCACGGTCGGATTTCCTTGAAACTCCCGCGGCGCCGCGATGACGAGCCACATCCCATGATGCGAGCACTCGGGCTGATTCTGGCCGGCTGGGCGGCTCGCGGACCTGCGGTGCCGGTTTCCGCCCTTATTGTGGCGACCCTCATTACTGCCGGGATTCAGCCGGTCCACGCCGCCGGACCCGAAGGCGAGGACGTCCCCGTCAACCAGTCCTTGACCGTCATCGCCACGGCGTTCCGGGCTCGCAAGCCCGACGGGCTCACGCCCCTCCTGCCCCCCGAGAGCAAGATCTACGTGGCTCTGGAGTCGTTCGAGGGAAGCGCCGGGTATTACGGGCGCGATCAGGTCTACTTCATCCTCCAGAAGGCGTTCAGCGACCTGCGCACCGTCCGGTTCGACATCCAGCTCCAACGGGGCTCGACGACCTCCAGTCCAGGGGCGTCGGGGCAGGTCGCCCACTGCGTCGCCACGTGGATCTTCTCGCGCCGCGAAGGCCCCGACGTGCAGACACGGCTGCACTTCCTGCTGTCGGCCAGGAACGGGAAATGGTCCCTCATCCAGATCCGGGAGGCTCGCTGAGAACGCGCTGGGGGGCTCTGTCCTTCCTGGCCTCCCTCGGCCTGGTGGGTCTCCTGGGGTACGACGCCACCAGCCAGCCAGGCCTGCTGAGCGGTGGACGCCTCCTGCTTCTCGCGGCGCTCTCGGCCGGAGCTCTGATCGCGGCATGGGCCGTACGCTTCGGGACATCGGGACGACCCTTGCGGCGCGCGCTGCTGCTCACCCTGGCGGCGTGCCTGGCCCTGTCGGCCAGCGGCGCCTGGCGGGCCAGACGACTTCACGAGCTGCCGGAGCACTCCCATCGCCTCGCGTCGGCCGATCTCAGCCGCCGCGCCAACCTGATCCAGGAAGAATTCGCCAGCCTGCTGGCCACGATGGACGAGCCGCTGCGCGCGGCCCTGCCCGGCGCTCGGGGGCTGGTGGGCGAAGAGAGCGCCTTCCGGCTCCTCGACTCGGCCTCACGGTCGACACGGTTTCTGGGCTGGAAGGACGGGCGCGGCCTCGCCATCTACGGGCCGCGCGGCAATCCCATGGCCTGGGCCGGCGCCAGCTATCCCCTTCCTCCGGGCCTCCTCCAGACTTTCGGAGAGAAGGACAAGGATGTGATCTACCGGGCGTCCGCCGAGCGGCACCTCACGCGGATCTATGCGCTGAGGAGGGCCGGGGCGCACGTGCTGGTGAGCGAGGTCACGATCGACTCGAGCCTCGACCCGCACCTGCGTGACGAGGCCCTACCCGAACTGCGGGGAGACGATGCGGCCATCGTGCGCCTGCACGACTACCGGCGTGATCTGGACGGGTTCGACGGCATCTTCGCCCGGCGGGGCGATCGGTACGAGGGCGCCGCGGAGAAGGATCGGTCCATCCTGTACGTGGGGCTGCGGGCTCCCGACACCAGTTTCCTCGGGCACGTCCAGCTGACCGGGATCGCCACGGCCGACATGCTCCTGGCGGTCGAGCAGCAGCACAGGCTGGTGGCTGCGGTCGCGCTGCTGGGCTGGGCCTGCGGCCTGACTGTGATCCTGCGGTTCTCGCGGTTCGCCGCCCAGCCCGCGTTCGCCTTCGCGGGCCTGCGCCTGGCCGGCGCCCTCGCCGCGGTGTGGATCATCCGGCTGCTGATCGCGTGGCTGCCCCTCAGCTTCCAGGTGTCGGGAATCGATCTTTTCGGTCCCCGTCTGTTCGCTTCGGCCAGGCTCTATCCCCTGCTCCGATCTCCCGGGGACCTCCTGCTCACCGCCTTGGCGCTGCTCGGAACGGGGCTGCTGGTGCACCAGACCACGGCGGGCACGTTGCGGCCCGGATCCCGCGCACAGCGCGTGCTGGGGGCCATGCTCCTGGTCCTGCTGGTCGCCGTGTCGGCACGCGGCCTGCCCGCCCTCGCCTCGGACATGGTGGCCAACTCGAGTGTGAACCTCCTGGTCGTGGACCTGTCGTCCCCGGCCACGGGTGCCCTCGTCCTGCAGGCCTCGGCCCTCATGATCCTGACCGCCATGCTGCAGATCGCCCAGGGTCTGATGGGATGGGTCATCGGCTCAACCCGGTGGAGCTGGCTGCGCGCCATGTCGCTGCACGGCGACGACGGCCTGTCGCGCTGGGTGCTGGCGTCGTTCCTGCCGGGCATGCTGCTGGCGTGCCTGCTCTATCAGCCCCTCTTCGCGCCCGCGAGCGAGCGCGCCACCGAGGCGTTGTTCGAAGATCAGCTGTGGCCCGAGGTGGCGGGTCAGAGCGAGGCACGCCTGGCCCTGATCCAGGCCACCATGGATTCCCTCCAGGAGATGCCCGGGCTGGGAGACGCTCTCGACACCGACGAAGGAGAACGCACCTCCCTCGCGCTGGATCTGTGGCAGCGCACGCCGTTGAGCGGCTCGGGCTACAGCGCCTCGCTGCGCGTGGACGATCCGGAGGGCCGCATCGTCAGCCGGTTCGCATGGAACCTGCCGCCCGCCTTCGACCTGCGCGCGCAGGAGGATCCTCGCGCCCAGGAAGGAGAGCCGCAGCTCGAGACCTCAGCCTTCCAGGACGTCCGCAAGAACATCCTGCACGCCCACCAGACGGTTCTCTCCCACGGCCGGGTCGCCGGGTCGGTCACCGTGCACGTGCTGGAGGAGTTCGACAACCTCCCCTTCCTCACGCCCGAAACCCCCTACGTCCGCGCGCTGGCGCCGCGCGCGCGGCGCATCGCCACCCTGCCGGGGTCGCGCCGCATCCTGCACGCCGTCTACCAGCCGGACGGGCAGACGGTCTTCGCGAACCAGCGGCAGGCCCCACGCCTGACCCCCGAGCTGTCGCACCTCATCACCACGCCGGGCCGCAGCGTGTGGATCTCGGCCCGCGAGGAGGGCGCGCCGGCTCGCTATCTCTTCTTCGGAGACGGCCGGCACCTCTTCGCGCTTGGATACTCGCGCGCCACGCCGCTGGAGCACGTCGCGCGCGCGCTGAGGACCATGCTGTTCGGGCTCCTGCTCGCCGGCCTGGTCATCGCGCCCGTGCTGCTGTCCCCGTTGAGCGGCCGCTGGAGCGGCCTGTCGCGCCGCGTCATGCAGACGCTAGGGCGCACGCAGTACCGGAAGCTGCTCACCACGTTCGCCTTCACCACGGCGCTGCCGCTCATGGCTCTGGCCTTCCTGATGCAGGAGTACATCGTGCGGGAGATGGATCAGGAGATCGAGGAGCGCGGCTGGCAGGCCGTCCGCTCCGCCGCCAGCCTCGTGCGGACCGTGCTGGTCACCGACGAGCAGTCGCAGCTCGAGGACGACCTGCTGTACTGGATCGGCCAGCAGGTGGGTCACGACGTGAATCTGTACGAACGGGGCGAGGTGACGGCGACCAGCCGCAGAGAGCTGTTCAGCTCCGGGCTCGTCTCGCCGCGCGTGGACGGAGACGTCTACCGGCGCATCGTGATCGAGGGCCGCCGGGTGGCCATGAGCAACCAGACGATGAGGGAGCTTCCCTACCGCATGATCACCGCGCCGCTGGCGGCCGGGCGCGCCCGCGCGGCCGCCCTGCTCTCCCTTCCGCTGGACGCGCAGACCGCGGAAGCGGAGCGCCGCGCGCGCGAGGTGGGCGACGTGGTGCTCATCACTTCCGTCAGCATGGTGCTCCTGCTGGGCGTGGTGGGATACGCGCTCGCGCGCCGGATCTCGCGACCCATTCGCGATCTCAAGTCGGCGGCCGCCCAGATCGCCGCGGGCGACCTGGACGCCGTGGTGGCCTCGCGGGCCAGCGACGAGACCGGCGACCTCATCCTCACCTTCAACCGGATGGCGCAGGCGCTCAAGGAGCAGCGCGAGGACCTGGAGCGACGGCGGGACTACATCGAGAAGATCCTCCAGAACGCCACCATCGGCGTGGTCTCCATGGACCAGGCCGGCATCGTGGTCACGCGCAATCCGGCGGCGCTCACCCTGCTGGAGGATCCGTCGCTCTCCCCCGGGACCGACTTCATGGACCTGGTCTCACGGCGGCCCGAGCTGGCTCCCCTCTCCCGGCTGCTGAGACCCCCGGAGGGACGGGACGGGTCGGTGCCGGAGGGCGGCGAGGCCGAGCTGCGTCTGCCTGGAACACCAGAGCAGGAAAAGAACGTGCGCGCGCGTGCCGTCCCTTTCCTGGAGGGCCGCGGGGTCATCCTGCTGCTGGAGGATGTCACCGAGACCGTTCGCAGCAACCGGCTGGCCGCCTGGGCGGAGATGGCGCGCCGCATCGCGCACGAGATCAAGAACCCACTCACGCCCATCCAGCTCTCGGCGGAGCACATCCGGCGCGTGCACGCGGAGCGGCATCCCGATTTCCCGCGCGTGCTGGACGAATGCCTGAGGACCATCATGGAAGAGGTCGCCACCCTGCGCGAGATCTCGGCGGAGTTCTCCACCTACGCGCGCATCCCCACTCCCCGCAAGGAGCGTGTCCGGGTCCACGACCTGCTGGCCGAGATCCTGCGCCCCTACCAGCGCGCGCTCCCCCCGGGCATGCGCCTGGAGATGGACGCGCCGCCCGACCTGCCTCCCATCGAGGCCGATCGGTCGCTGCTGACGCGCGCCATCGTGAACCTCGTGGAGAACGCCCTGCAGGCCATGCCCAAGGGGGGACGGCTGTCCGTGCGGGCTTCGGCCACGGAACGGGAGATGGCCATCGAGGTGGCGGACACGGGCTTGGGAATGGATGCGGCCGCACAGGCGCGCATCTTCGAGCCCTACTTCTCGACCAAGGATACCGGGACGGGGCTGGGCCTTGCCATCGCACGCAAGGCCGTGGAAGAACACGGCGGGCGCATCGAGGTTATCAGCGCCCTGCAGCGGGGAACCACGATGACCATCTACCTGCCGCTGCCTAGAGACGTGGGGCGAACACCGGCCAGTCCTGCGGCGGGGCGCCGCGCGGACTGATCACCCGAACTCGTCCTCTTCTTCTTCGGCCTCTTCCTCTTCCTCCTCTTCTTCGGCCACCGCTTCCAGTTCGAGGGGCCTGACGGAGATGATCTCCATGTCGAGCCCGCACTCCGGACAACTCACCAGGTCGCCCAGCTCCGGCTCATCGATATCGAACTCCGCCTCGCACTCGACGCAGGCTGCCATCAAGAGTGCCTCCTTCTCCATGTTCCGTCATCCCTGTATCGAACATCATGTCTTGTGTTGACGTAACATCCGGCTCGCGCGGCGATGCTAGCACAGGGTCCGTGTTGTCAACTAGCGGCGCGGCTGCGGCCGCGACACCGACGCCGCATCCCGCGCCGGCTCCGAGCATGACACATCATCGCACGCAACGATGAGGGGCGCCCGCCCCGGGTGAATCTTCATCTTCTTCAGCTCGTCGCGATCGGTCTCGGAATCGAGCCATCGAACGACCTTGCCCGGATCGAAGAGGGCGCGCGCGGCGGCCACCAGCGTCTTCGCATCGGCGTCGTCACGCCGTCCCGTCACGATGTAGCGCGTCGGCGGCCTCAGATGGGATTCTACTGCAAGGGCGATCCCCGCGTGAAAGTGCTCCAGCTTCTTCATGGTGGAGATGGACTGCCGGAGGCACTGGTCGGCCCGCTCGCGCCATGACCCCTCGCCCGTGAGCAGCGCCAGCCGATCCAGCACGCGCGCGGCCAGCGAGTTGAGCGCCGGATAGGCGATGTCGTTGGGAAGCCGCCGTCGCACCGTGAGATACCCGGGCGCCTGGGCATCCTCGACCACGTCGAAGAAACCGCCGTCCTTGGGATCCCAGAAGAGCGTCTGGGCGCGGCGCATCAGGTCCTCGGCCGCCGCGAGGTAGCGCCGGTCGAAAGTGTCCTCGTACACCGCCAGGCTGGCCCAGGCCAGCGCCACGTGATCCAGGGCCAGGGGGGGATCGTACGGCGCCTCGGGGGGCGGATGCACGCGGTGCCTCAGCGCGCCGTCGGCCGGCACCTGAGCCAGCATCCGGTTCATCGCCGCGATCCCGGCGGCGCGTGCCGGCTCGCTCCCCAGGACGCGCGCGGCCTGCATCATGGACACCACCGCCAGCGACGTCGAGTCCACGTAGATCGCGCGATCCACGAGCGGCGCGGCGCGCCTGGCGCGCTCGCCCGCCAGCGTGGAGAGGATGGACGCCTCCCCTCGTGACAGCTCGGCAGGATCCATTCCCAGCTGAGCGGCAAGCGGCTTCCTGTCCATGGCCAGGTAGAGAAGCCCGCGCGGCGGCGGACCCAGCACCAGCTCACCCTCGGGGGTGATGTTGAACAGGCCGCGCCGGATCCGATCCAGGCCCGCGGCGACCAGCGCCTGCATCTCCGCGTCGGTCCACGCGTAGTACATCCCCCGCGGCTCGTCCGCATTCGTCTGGGCCTGCTGGGCGATGTAGAACCCTCCCTGCGGATCCCCAAGAACCGTCAGCAGGTAGTCGAGCGTCTTCTCCGCGGCGCGCTTCAGATCGGAATCGCCACCCGCCTCCACCGCCATGAGGCAGTTGCCGAGGAAGGTCGCGTTGTAGGTGAGGAGCTTCTCGAACTCCGGGTAGCGCCACGCCTGGTCGGTGGTGGAACGGTGGATCCCGCCCGCCAGCCGATCGTAGATGGCACCTCGCTCCATCCCGTGCAGCGTCCCCATCACCATGTCCAGGTAGGCCACGCTCCCCGAGCGATGGTAGAGGGTCAAGGCCAGCTCCACCGCAAAGGGCGCGGGGATACGGGGACTCGCCCCGAACCCGCCATGATCAAAATCGTACGAGGCCGCCAGCGCAGCCCCCGCTTCGGAGATGACGTCGGGCCTCACCTCCGGGGCACGCGCCACCTGGCGTTCGCGCTCGAAGGCCATGTTCACCACGCGGCGCGATCCGTCGATGGCCTGAGGGCTCTTCTGGTACAGCGACGCGGTCCCCCTGAGCAGGGATCTCAGCCCGGGCTTGCGAGGCCGATCCTCCAGAGCGATGAAGGAGCTTCCATACATGACCTCGCCTCCCGGAGTCAGCATGGCGAGCAGGGGCCACCCGGAGTCTCCTTTGGTGATCACGCTCACCGCCAGCTGGTAGCGCAGATCGATGTCCGGGCGCCGGTCGCGCAGCACTCGTATCGGCACGTACAGGTCCTTCACCAGGGAGGCCACCTCGGCGTCGTTGAGCACCTTCTCGTTCATCCACTGCGAGGCGCGGGCCCACGGCGCGTCGATCAGAAGGAAGATGGGCTTGTTCTCGGCCGCCGCCCTCTTGAACGTCGCCTCGGTCCAGTCCTGCCACTCGATGCCGGCAGGCGGCGCGGGGGGGGCCGGCGTCTCGGGAGCCGCCAGCCAGGCCGCGGCGAGCAAAAGTACGGAACAGATCGAGCCTGGGAGTGAAATCGGAGCCTCCGTGAAGGAAAACCGCACGCGGGGCGTGCCGGGGCGGCATTCTATAATGCGCCGCCGGGGCTCACCATCGGCCCGCCTCCCCGGTTAACACGCCGGGGGATCCCGCCTGCCTCCCCGGCAGGGTCCAGGTAGCGGCCGGATCGACAAGGGTGCTATTTCTTTTCGACATGATTACCCTCGCCCCCACGAGGGCCCGGGCGACAGCCGCCTCCTGGTGTGAGTTGCTTCGCCTTCCCATGGGCGATACGTTCCCCATCCCACCGGGAGCGTCATGACCAAACGACTGCCAGCGCTCGCCTTGTTGGCCGCCACCCTGGGAATCCTCGGGGGCGCGGCGGCCCTGTGGTGGGTACGGCTCCAGCCCGACCCGATCCAGATCCTCACGCCCCCGCCCACCGCCTCGGTGGAGGCTGGGGTCACGCGGCAGGACCGGCGGGACCGGCAGGTGGCTCTGGCCAGAACCCTGGTGCAGGAGAACGACTACCGGGGCGCCGTCGCGGCGCTGGACCGCGCTCTCGAGGCCATGCCGGGCGACGCCGAGGCGCTCGCGCTGCAGGTGCGCGCTCTGCGTGCGCAGCGCCGCTACACCGCCGCCCGCGGCGCTGCTCTGCGGATTCAGGACGCCTACCCGGACTCGGCGCTCGCGCACATCCTGCTCGGATCGATCGCCACGCAGCAGGGCGATGCCGCCACGGCCCGGCGCGACATCGAGCGCGCCGTGGAGATCGATCCTTCTTCCGCGCAGGCACTGGCGCAGCTGGCCGCGCTCGATCTGATGGAAGGCAAGATCGGGGAGGCGCGCTGGCGCGCCGCCCGCTCCCTGGCCATGGAGCCGGACAACCCCACCGGCCTGCGCGTCATGGCGAAGCTGGTGCGAGGCCGCCCCGAGCTGCTGTCCATCATGCGCCGCCTGCTCGAAGCCGTCCCGGACGATCAGCTCACGCGCGCCTGGATGGAGGTGCTGAGCGCATCCACGGCTCCCGAGGTGAACTTCATTGCGCCGATCCTGGGCCAGGTGGAGGTCCCTCTGGAGCCCGATCCGGACGGGCGCTTCTACGTGCGGGCGGACGTCGGGACGCTCACCCATCTGCGGCTCCTGGTGGACACCGGGGCCTCGGGGATGGTCCTGGCTGAGGCGGCCGCCCGCCGCCTGGGGATGAAGCTGCTCGAGTTCTCGGAGAGCGCCGGCCTGGGAGGCCTGACCCGTCACTCGCACCCGATCCTGATCCACCGGCTGGCGGTGGGCCCCATGCGGGCGCGCGAGGTGATGGCCACCGCGTCGAACCTCCCCCAGCCCATCGACGGGATCATCAATCCGCTGATCTTCGCGCCCCCGGGATCGGGGATCATGATGGAGCTCCAGCCCGTCCGCCAGCGTCTCATCTTCCGCACGGCCTCCGGGGCCGGCACCGCGGACGGCCGCTGGGTCTCCGTCCCCTACCTGGCGGACGGCTACCACATCATCTTCCGTATCATCCTGGCGGGAGAGCCCTCCATGGCGCTGCTGGACACGGGCGCCGCGGTCGAGCTGATCGATCGCAGCGTGATGCGGCGCCTGCCCGGTGCCGTGGTCCTGTCCTCGCACGACGCGGGCACGACCCTGCTGGGATTCGGCGGCCAGATCGACGACGCGGAGACCATCGAGCAGGTCCCCCTGCGGATCGCGGGCCGGGACATGACCACGCGCCGCCTGTTCCTCGTGGACCTCAACGAGGAGAGCTTCCGGTTCATGGTCGATCTGGACGCCATCGTGGGCATCGATCGCCTGAAGTTGTTCGACCTGAGGGTCGATCCGGGGGCCGGCCGTCTCTTCTTCCGCCCGCTTCCCTGATCAGGATCCCCCCGCCCGCCTGAAGGCGGGCGTGGCCTCCACCATCGGCACGAGCGCCTCGGCCAGGATCCGCTGGCCCGCTTCGTTCGGATGACAGTGATCGCTCAGGTAAACCGCCAGCCAGGGGTTGTCCTGCATCAGCACGTCTCCGTAGAGAGCCCGCGTGCGGTCCAGCTCCGGGATCCGCAGACGCCCGCCGGCGTGGTCCTCCAGCGCGCCCTGCAGCACGCTCGAGGTGCGCATCAGGGGGACGTCGGCCATCGCCGCGGCCTCCAGCATGGGCCCCGCCATGTCACCCGGTGTGCAGTTCTCGACGAACAGGGGTGAGGCGCCCGCCTCCCGCACTTCACGGGCCATGGCCGCGAGGTTCTCCCGGCTCCTGTCCGGCCCCACGTTGAGAACCAGGTCTCGCGCCGGCGCCCGGCGTGAGCCCCACCAGGCGGCCGCCGCCTGGTAGGCGCGGCTGTGGTGCAGCAGGCCCCGCAGCGATCCCATCCATCCCTGCTGCCGGCGGTGAGCCACGTCGAACGGCTCCGGCACGGCGCTGTAGTCGTTCGATCCGTACGACAGCGTCACGACGTCGGGCTGGTAGCGCAGGGCCTCGCGCGCCAGCAGGATCCGTCCCTGGAACGACGAATAGCCGCACACCCCCAGGTTGATCACCTCGATGGCCTGCCCCGGGTGCCGTGACCGCAGAAGCGTCTCCAGCCGGCGGGCGTAGGTCGCCTCCGGGTCCACGCCCCAGCCGAAGGTGGAGGAGTCACCCAGGACGACGATCCGCAGGGTCCCGGCCGGCTTGCCGTACGGGACCTCGGGCGTGTTGTAGCCGCGGCCGTTGGTGTGGAAGCGCCACGCGGTCGCCGGCCGGACGTTCTCGGGGGCGGCCACGTCGGTGAGCGTCAGCTCGAGGTCCGGCTGGAGCCTGTAGAAGAGGTCCCTGTCCCAGCGGTAGGTCCTGTAGTAGGCGGCGAGGTCGCCGGGGCGCTCGGACAGCAGACGGATCCAGTCCTTTTCCTTCTCCAGGATCCCGGGATGGAGCCACGCCGGCACCTCGGGTCGTGCGGCCGGCCCCAGGCTCGCGACGCGCGCGAGCGCTTCGAGACACCCCAGCACCAGCAGGGGCGCCGCCAGGATGAGACCCCATCCCAGCAGGCGCACGCGTGCGGGTGCTCGGTTCGCTGCGTTCATCTCCACGCGAGAGGAAGCACCCCGCCATCATCCCAGGGTGCGGCGCATGAAGTATAATCGCCGACGACGAGGTCAATGCATGGACAAGCTCGAACGTCATTTCGAAAAAGACCTGGAATCGCTCACCGCGGAGATCCTCCGGCTGGGAAGCCAGTGCCAGGAGGCGATCGAAGGGGCCCTGGCCGCCCTCATCGAGAGAGACCCCGATCGCGCCCGCAAGGTGATCGACGGCGACGAGGTGCTGGATCAGCAGGAGCTGCGCATCGACCAGATGTGCACCGACCTGCTCGCTCTGAGGCAGCCCATGGCGTCCGATCTGCGCTTCCTCACCACGGCTCTCAAGATCACGCCCGAGCTGGAGCGCATCGGAGACCTGGCGGTGAACATCAGCGAGCGGTCCATCGAGCTCTCCCAGGAGCCGACCCTCAAGCCCCTGATCGACATCCCGCGGATGGCCAGCCTGGCCGTGCAGATGCTGCAGGGCTCCCTGGAAGCCTTCGTCCGGCGGGACGCGGCCGCCGCCCGCGCCATCATCCGCAAGGATGACGAAGTGGATCGACTCATGGAGCAGGTGTTCCGGGAGCTGCTGTCGTACATGATCGAGGACCCGCGCTCGATCACGCGCGCCATCCGGCTCACCTTCGTGGCCAAGTACCTCGAGCGCATCGCCGACGGGTGCACCAACATCTGCGAGATGGTCGTCTACATGGCCGAAGGGAGGATCATCCGGCATGGCGGGCTCCACCCCGTCCGGTAGCACCCCTCAGGGCGCGTCCCCTCTCCGGCGCAGGATTCTGATCGTCGAGGACGAAGCCGACATCGCAGCCTCCCTCAAGTACAGTCTGGAGAAGGAGGCGGGCTGCGGGGTCACGGTCGCCTCCACGGGCGAATCGGGCCTCTCGTCGTTCCGGCAGAAGCCTCCCGATCTCATCATCCTCGATCTGATGCTCCCTGGAATGGACGGCCTGGAGTTCTGCCGCATCGTCCGTTCCACTCCCGAGGGCGCTCGCGTGCCCATCCTCATGCTCACTGCCCGGGTGGACGAGACCGACAAGTTGCTGGGCCTGGGGATCGGCGCCGACGACTACATGACCAAGCCGTTCAGCATGAAGGAGATCATCGCCCGGGTGAAGGCTCACCTGCGGCGCGCCGACGCCGGGGACGGCTCCACCTCGCGAGGATGGCGCGGCGGCGATCTGGAGATCGACTTCGAGGGGCACCTCGTGCTGACGGAGGGCAAGGAAGTGGCCCTCACGCGCATGGAGTTCTCTCTGCTGGCCGCCCTGGTCCGCCACCGTGGCCGCGTGCTCACCCGCGATCAGCTCCTCGAGAAGGTCTGGGGCTACGAGGACTACGCGGGCTCGCGGACGGTGGACGTGCACGTGAGGCGCCTGCGCCAGAAGCTCGGAAAGCCGGGCCGCCACATCCAGACGGTGTTCGGCGTAGGGTACCGCTTCCGGGAAGGCGGCGGATCCGCCGAGGACGAGTGATCCGCCGTCGGCTGCTGCTCAGGATCGTGGTGCTGGCGGCGCTGGCCGCCGTGCTGCTCGAGAGCGCCGGCCGGCTGATCTTCGACCGCGAGGCCCTGGCCGACGAGACGCAGCAGCTCCTCGGCGAGACCGCCCACCTGGCGCTCGACCTCGAGCCGGCGTGGCCATCCGGCAAAGGGGCGGCCGACGCCTGGGCCGACGCCGCCGGACAGGCATTGCGTGTCCGCGTGAGTCTTCTGGACGCCGAAGGGCGCGTCCTGGGGGACTCGCAGGCCGCTCCGGGCGACCTTCCCGTTCTGGAGCCTCCCGAAGATCATCCCGAGATTGTCCAGGCCTCCACGCGCGGATCGGGCGTCGCGCACCGCCCCAGCCCCCTGTCGAACAGGGAGATCCAGCACGTCGCCCGCCGCGTCGGATCGGCTCAGGCTCCCCTGGGGTTCGTGCGGGCCTCGGCAGGCATCGACGAGCTGACCGCGCCCGCCAGGCGCCAGCGGCTCATGCTGACGCTGATCGCCCTGGCGGCCTTCGGCCTTCTGGCGGGCACTCTCGATCTCTCCGCGCGCCGCCTGGAGCGCTCCCTGCGCGCCATCACCCACCGATCGGACGAGGTGGCCGAAGGTCGGATCGACGCCTCGCTGGAGCTCGACCCGGAGGGAGTGCTGGGAGAGCTCTCCTCGTCCGTCGAGCGGATGCGCAGGTCGCTGGCCGGCAGGATCCGGCGCGCCGAGTCGGAGCAACGGCTGCTGGCTGCGATCCTCGGCGGCCTGCGGGAAGGGATCCTCGTGGTGAACGCCGAGCAGCGGGTGCTGCTGATCAACTCGACCCTGCGCCGCACCCTGAGGCTCCCCGCGGAGGTGCCCGAAGGAACACCGCTCATGCACCTGATCTGGGACCGCGAGGTCATCGATGCGTTCGACGATGCCTTCGCGCGCAGCGACGAGGTCCGCAGGCGGGTCACCATGCCCGACGGCGTGGCCTTCGAGCTGACCGTGGTCCCGTTCGACGACGCCTCCGGCCAGGGCCCCGGGGCCATCGGGCTGTTCTTCAACGTCACCCAGCTCGAGGCGCTCGAGCGGGTCCGCCGCGACTTCGTGGCCGACATCTCCCACGAGCTGCGCACACCGCTGGCCTCGGTGAAGGCCAGCGTGGAGACACTGCTGGGCGGCGCGCTTCACGATCCCGACGGAGCCGAGCGCTTCATGGGCATCGCGGCCAAGAACGCCGCCCGCATGGAGGCCATCCTCAACGATCTGACCGATCTTTCCCTCATCGAGACGGGCGCCATCCAGCTGACCCTCGCCCCCGTGGATCTGGCCGGGGCAGTGCGCGAGGCCACGGCGGCCATCTCCACGCGCGCCGCCGGCAGGAACGTGACGGTGCGATCCGACATCCCATCGGGGCTCACCGTGATGGGCGACCGCCGCCGGCTGGATCAGATCCTGGTGAACCTGTTCGACAACGCGGTGAAGTTCAACAAGCCCGGCGGATCGGTGCGGGTGAGCGGAGCCCGCTCCGGGAGCACGGTGCGCCTGGAAGTGGAGGACACCGGGCCCGGCATCCCGCCCGGTGCCCTGGAGCGGATCTTCAACCGCTTCTACCGGCTCGACCGCGCGCGCAGCCAGGAGGTCCCCGGGACGGGGCTGGGCCTGGCCATCGTGAAGCACCTCGTCCGGCTGCACGGCGGCGAGATCCGCGCGGAGAACCTGCCCCAGACCGGCGCCCGCTTCATCGTGGAGCTCCCCGCCGAGCCCGCCCCCCGATCGCCGCGCTGAATTAACAACTCGTTCATCAGCCGGCCAACGTGCGTCAACACGGTGAGGATTGAATGTCGCCCGCGTGACGGACATCTCACATTGGAGGAGAGTCGATGTCATTCGGACGGCGGACGACGCGCCCGGGGTGGCGTGCGCTCCTGGCAGGGGTGGCGGTTCTGTGGCTGGCGGGGGGGGGCGTCCTGGCACAGGGCGCCTTCTACGTGGAGGAGCTGAAGGACGGCCGGATCTACGTCTTCAATCTGATGAGCGTGTACGACGAGTGGAAGAAGACCGGCGAGATGGGCAAGTCGATCACCCGGGTGGGCGCAGGGCCCAACGGCGAGACGCTGGTCTTCGACAGCGAAGAGGCCATCCACCTCTACAACTTCCGCCACGGGCTGCAGGGCGAGGTGATCTTCAAGCCCGTCGAGAAGAAGCCCGTCAGCAACTGGAGCTGGAAGGACGGCAAGAGCACCTTCGAGTCGGATCGCGCCTTGATGGTCCTCTCCAACCGGGTCCAGTTCCGCTTCACGGAGGAGCAGCCCCAGAATCTCGAGTCGCGAGGCACCTACCGCATCCGGCGCGCAAAGACCAAGTTCGAAGGGTGGATCTACACGAAGGACCTGACCTACGACCTGCAGATGAACTGGGCCGACACCGTCGACTTCACCGGCCGCAACCAGCGCATCCTGGAGGACGCGTCCCTCAGCTACGATTTCACGCGCGGCCGCAAGGCCGTGATGCTCAAGGGAGGCCAGTTCAAGGTCCCCTTCGGCCGGCAGGAGCTGACGTCCTCGGGGAACCTGCAGTTCGTGGACCGATCGATTGTTTCGACGTTCTTCGCGGGCATCTTCCCGAGGGACCAGGGGATCCAGCTGTGGGGACAGACGCCGATGGCCCGCATCGACTGGCGGACATCCATGACCAACGGCAACGGCATCAACCGTGCGCTCAACGACAACGACAAGTACCGCTGGGATGTCCGCGTGGTCTGGCAGCCCTTCGGTGAAGTGAAGTACAGCGAGGGCGACCTGGAGACGACCGATCGGCCTCTGCTGGCCATCGCCGCCATCTACCAGGCCGACAATGTGCAGATTGGCGATCCCAACAGCACGGCCTTTGACTTCGAGACGTGGGGTGGCGACGTCACGTTCAAGTACAGAGGCTTCTCGATCGTGAGCGACTACTTCAGGCGCCTGAACCGGCCCGAGTTGGCCGGAGCGGAGGATTTCGAGTCGCGCGGCTGGGACGTCCAGGCCGGGTACTGCGTGTACAAGCGCTTCGTCGAGGTGGCCGCGCGCTACGCGGTGATCGATCCCAGCAACATCGCCACGCCGGGCGCCCCCCGGGTCAACGACCATCAGATCGAGCGGGGCGTGGCCCTGAGCTGGTACATCAACAAGCACAACCTCAAGCTGCAGACCGATTACACCCAGATCGAGACCGAGTCGATCGAATCGACCCTGGACCAATACCACCTGCAGGCGCAGTGGATCTTCTGACGCCGTTACAGGATGGACACAACCTGTTCACAACTTGGACAAACCTGGCGGATATCGTTCCCTGGTGCGCCTGACCGACGGAGAACAAAGAAGATGAGAGATCGGAGGTTCCTGCTCCTCGTGGGACTGATGGGCCTGGCCACGATGAGTCCGGCACGAGCTCAGGCCGTGAAAGTGGATGAAGCCATCCCCCGCTACGAGCCTTCTTCCGGTGTCTCCGGAAGCCTGAAGAGCGTGGGGTCGGACACCATGAACAACGAGATGACGCTCTGGGCCGAGGGGTTCCGCAGGCTCTATCCGAACGTCAAGATCGAGATCGAAGGGAAGGGCTCGTCCACCGCCCCGCCGGCCCTGACCGAGGGGGCCGCGCAGTTCGGCCCCATGTCGCGCGAGATGAAGGCCGAAGAGATGGACCGCTTCGAGGCCAAGCACGGCTACAAGCCGACGGCAGTGCGCACCTCCGTCGACATGCTGGCCGTGTACGTCCACAAGGACAACCCGGTGGCCTGCCTCTCCCTGCAGCAGATCGACTCCATCTTCTCCAAGACCCGTCGCGGGGGCGCCAAGTCCGACATCCGCACGTGGGGAGACGTCGGCCTGACCGGTGAGTGGAAGGACAAGCCCATCAGTCTCTACGGCCGCAACAGCGCCTCGGGGACCTACGGCTTCTTCAAGGAGAACGCGCTGTTCAAGGGCGACTACAAGGACAGCGTCAAGGAGCAGCCCGGATCCTCGTCGGTCGTGCAGGCTGTGGCGTCGGACAGGTACGCGATCGGATACTCCGGCATCGGCTACAAGACGGCCGACGTCCGCGCGGTCCCCCTGTCTCTCAAGACGGGGCAGGCCTGCATGGAGGCGACTCCGGATCACGCCCTCAATGGAGACTACCCGCTGGCTCGGTTTCTCTTCGTCTACATCAACCACAAGCCGGGCGCGTCCCTGGACCCGCTGCGCCGGGAGTTCCTGCGCTACCTCCTGAGCCAGCAAGGGCAGGAGGCGGTGGTGAAGGATGGCTATCTGCCGCTGCCGGCCGATCTGGTCCAGGAGGAGAGGACGAAGCTAGGTTTGTGATCGCAAGCGAACCGGGGACCCCCGGCGCTCCACGGCGCCGGCGGCCCCGCACCACCAGCCCGCGCGTGGTGTGGATCGATCGCATCGCACGGGCGGGGATCACCGTGGGCGGCATCGGCGTCATCGCGGCGGTGCTGGCCATTCTGGTGTACCTCGCCTCGGTGGTGAGTCCCCTCTTTCTGGGAGCGTCCGCCCGCTCGAGCGCGTCCTACGCGCTCCTGCCCGAAGCCGACGCCCGGGCGCTTCTGTTCGCCGAGATCGACGAGTACCGGCTCGCGGGGATCGCGCTGCTGGCCTCGGGCGAGTCGGTCTCCTTCGAGGCGCGCACGGGCAGGCTTCTCCAGCGGCAGCGGTTCGTCCCCGAGGGAACGACCGTCACCTGCTGGAGCGCTCCGTCGATGGGGGGGCGCTTCGCGCTGGGACTCTCCGACGGCAGCGTGCGAACCGGCGAGGTCGCCTTCGATGCGGAGCTGCTGGCTTCCGGTGAGGCCGGAAAAGATGCGGCCTCGGTGATCGAGCCGCTGGACAGCGGGTCGCGCCGCGTCCGCCCCCGGATCGAGATGCAGGAGCCGATGCCCGCGGAGACCGCCCCCGCGCCGGCCCGCCTGCTCGACTACCGCCCCGGAGAGACGGAGACGCGCCTGGCCGTCCTGGCCGAGGACGGAACCCTGCGCCTGGTGGAGATGGTGCGCCGCCGGTCCCTGCGGGCCGGGTCCGGACCGGCGCAGGTCGTGACCAGGCCGGTGGCCCTCCCCGCGGGGATCCCGGTCCAGTCGCCTTCGTTCCTGCTCCTGACCAGCCGCGGCGATCAGATGTACCTGGCCTGGGAGGATGGCTTCGCTCTGCGCTTCGACCTGCGCGATCCGGACAGCCCCTCCGTCGTGGAGCGGTTCGACCTGGCTCCGGGCACCGGGCGCACCCTGACCTCCCTCCGGTTCTCCCTGGGCGAGCAGTCCCTGCTGGCGGGAGACTCGACGGGACAGGTGCGCGCGTGGTTCCGCGTTCCGGGAGAGGGGGGTGGCGACGGGTACGGCATGGCGGCCGCCCACACCTTCACGGGCAGCGGGGCCGCCGTCACGACTCTGGCCATCTCGACCCGCGACAAGACCTTCCTCACCGGCTTCTCGGACGGCACGCTCGAGATGCGGCACATGACTTCCGAACGGACCCTGGCCCGGATGAGCGTGGACCACGGCGCGGCGGTGCGCACGGCGCGCCTCACCTCCAAGGGAGACGGGGCCCTGGCCATCACCGACGACGGGCACGCCACCCTGTGGGACGTCCGGAACCCTCACCCCGAGACGAGCTGGGGGAGCCTGTTCGGGCGTGTCTGGTACGAGGGCTATCCCTCGGGCGGATACACGTGGCAGTCCTCCAGCGGCACGGACGACTTCGAGCCCAAGCTGAGCCTGATCCCGCTGATCTTCGGAACCCTCAAGGCGACGCTCTACTCGATGCTCTTCGCCGTGCCCATCGCGCTCACCGCGGCTATCTACACATCCGAGTTCCTGGATCGGCGCGCCCGGTCCGCCATCAAGCCTCTCATCGAGATGATGGCCTCGCTTCCCAGCGTGGTGCTGGGCTTCATCGCCGCTCTCGTGCTGGCGCCGGTCGTGGAGAACTGGGCGATGGCGGCCCTGTGCGTCTTCGGCGTGCTCCCGGTGACGGCCCTGGCGGCCGGCTACCTGTGGCAGGCCCTGCCGCGCGGAATGACCCTGAGGCTGTCGGGCGACGCGCGACTCGCTCTCCTGCTCCTGCTGTGCATCACGGCGGTGGCCGGGGCCGCCTTCATGGCCGGCCCCTTCGAGCGGCTGCTCTTCGGCGGCGACTTCAGGCTCTGGCTGGCCGGGGGCGCGGGAACGGGAGCTCCCGGCGCCGGCGTTCTCGCTTGGCCCATCCTCCTTGCCGGGCTGCTCATCGCCGATCGCCGCATGGCGGTGTCGAGGGTGTCCCGCTCGCCCTGGAAGGCCGCCCTCCGCTTCGTGGCCATCCTGGCGGCGTCCGTCGTGCTGGCCTGCCTCGCCGGCATCCTGGCCTCGCGGCTCGGCTTCGACCCCCGCGGCGCGCTGGTGGGCTCCTATGTGCAGCGCAACGCGCTGGTGGTCGGCTTCGTCATGGGGTTCGCGGTCATCCCCATCATCTACACCATCGCGGAGGACGCTCTCTCCTCGGTTCCTCAGGCCCTCCGGTCGGCTTCCCTCGGCTGCGGCGCCACGCGCTGGCAGACCGCGGTGCGCGTCGTGCTCCCGGTGGCCCTGTCGGGCATCTTCTCGGCCATCATGGTCGGCCTGGGGCGCGCGGTGGGTGAGACCATGATCGTCCTGATGGCGGCCGGAAACACCCCGGTCATGGACCTCAACATCTTCAACGGCCTCAGGACCTTGTCGGCCAACATCGCCGTGGAGCTCCCCGAGGCCGTGAAAGATGGCACCCTGTATCGTGTCCTGTTCCTGTCGGCGCTCATTCTGTTCCTCATCACCTTCGTGGTGAACACGGTGGCCGAGATCGTGAGACAGCGCTTCCGCCGGAGGGCCTTCCAGCTGTGATAGGCGAGACCATCCTGAGCGCTCAGACGCCGGTGTCCACGAGCGTCGCGCGGGAAGCCATCCCTCCCGCCGCCCCCCCGGCGCGGGCGCCCAGGCGCCGGGCCTCCACCGCCGACGGAGGCGAGCCCTACGTGTGGCTCACCGGCGTGGGGCTGGCCATGGCCGCGCTCATGATCCTGGCCTTGCTGACGCTGGTCATCGCCCAGGGGATCGCCACGTTCTGGCCCGGGCCCCTCGTCTCGTTGACCCTGACGGACGGCCGCGTGGTGCTGGGCCAGGTGGTGCGCTCGGAGCGCTACCGCGTGGGGGAGGCCGAGCTGGCCTCTCTGCCTCCCGATGCGCGCGGGCGTCTGAATGACGCCGGGGGGTGGAGCTCGCGCAGCCTCGTTCGGATCGGCAACTACGACGTCTATGGAGAGGACTTCGTCTGGGTTCCGCGGCACGAGATCGTGTCCGAGACGCGCCCGCCGGGGGTCTGGTTCATCGAGCGGCGCGAGTGGGGCCCGGCCATCGGGGAGGTGCGATCGATCCTGGTGGACGGCGAGCGGGTGACCGCCGGGCGCCAGGACCTCCGTGGCCGCCTCGCGGAGATGCTGGCCGTGGTGCACCGCAACGCCAGGGAGATCCGCGCCGTCGAGCGCGGCACCATCGGTGACATCAACCATGAAATCGAAGCGCTGCGGCTGGGCGTGAGGCGCGCCGCCCTGCGGCACGGAGAGGGATCCGAAGCCCACCAGCGGGCGGCCGCCGAGGCATCGGCCCGCGAGAAGGAGCTGGAAGCCGCCTACGGCCGGGCCCAGGAGCGCATCGCCGAGCTGCGTCGGGCCAGCGCGCGCACGCGGATCGAGGTGCTGGAGTCGCGCGGCGCCCTCATCCCCGAGCGCCCGTCGGATCCGTCCGTCCCCATGCAGCTGGCTCAGGTGGTGCGCGCCTACCCGGCGAACGACCTGACGACCCTGGGGCGCCTGGGCGTGTACCTGGACCGCTGGCGCGAGTACCTCACCGACGAGCCGCGCGAGGCGAACACGGAAGGAGGAGTGCTGCCGGCCATCTTCGGCACGTTCATGATGACCGTGCTGATGTCCCTGCTGGTGGCGCCCTTCGGCGTGATCGCGGCGCTCTACCTGCGCGAGTACGCGCGGCAGGGCGCTCTCGTGTCGGCCGTGCGCATCGCGGTGAACAATCTGGCAGGGGTCCCCTCCATCGTGTTCGGCGTCTTCGGGCTGGGCTTCTTCTGCTACGTGATGGGAGGGAGCATCGATCGCCTCCTGTACCCGGAAAAGCTGCCGTCCCCCACGTTCGGCACGGGCGGAATCCTGTGGGCGTCGCTCACGCTGGCCCTGCTGACCGTCCCCGTGGTCATCGTGGCCACGGAGGAAGCGCTGGCCGCCGTCCCGCGCAGCATGCGCGAGGGCTCGTTCGCCTGCGGCGCCAGCCGATGGCAGACCATCCGGCGCATCGTGCTGCCGCGCGCCACCCCCGGCATCATGACCGGCCTGATCCTGGCCATGGCGCGAGGGGCGGGCGAGGTGGCGCCGCTCATGATCACCGGCGTGGTGAAGCTGGCCCCCGAGCTTCCTTTCGACGGCCGGTTCCCGTATCTTCACCTCGAGCGGAGCTTCATGCACCTGGGGTTTCACATCTACGACGTGGGATTCCAGAGCCGCAACGCGGAGGCGGGCAAGCCCATGGTGTTCACGACCACCCTGCTGCTCATCCTGATGATCGGGCTGCTCAACCTGAGCGCCATCTGGCTGCGCTCGCGGCTGCGCCGTCGCTTCACCACGGCGCACTTCTAGGAGGCCGCACGGCATGGAAAGCTACGACGATCTCCAGCCCAGGCCGGTCGAGCCCCTGGTGTCGCCGCGGATCCGTGACGAGGTGTCCGATCTCGGCGTCCCCTTCACGCATCCGTCGGTGCTGGAGGAGACCCCCGTCCTGGAGATCGACCGGTTCAGCCTGTGGTACGGGGCCACCCAGGCGCTGTTCGACGTGACGCTCCCCATCCCCGCCGGCAAGGTGACCGCCCTGATCGGCCCCTCGGGATGCGGCAAGTCCACCCTCATCCGCTCGGTGAACCGGCTCAACGATCTGGTGGACGGCGTGCGCATCCGCGGAGACATGCGCCTCAACGGCGATTCCATCTATGCGACCGGCGTGGACGTCATCGAGCTGCGCAAGCGCATGGGGATGGTCTTCCAGAAATCCAACCCCTTCCCCATGAGCATCTATGAGAACGTGATCTACGCGCTGCGGATCGACGGGGAGCGCAGGCGCCGCGTGCTCGACGAGACAGTGGAGCGCAGCCTGCGATCGGCGGCCCTGTGGGACGAGGCGAAGGACAGGCTCCACGCCAGCGCGCTCGAGCTGTCGGGAGGCCAGCAGCAGCGCCTGTGCATCGCGCGGGCCATCGCCGCGGACCCGGAGATGCTTCTCATGGACGAGCCGTGCTCGGCGCTCGACCCCATCGCCACGGCCAAGGTGGAGGAGCTGATTTTCTCGCTGCGCGGCGACTACACGGTGCTCATCGTCACCCACAACATGCAGCAGGCCGCGCGGGTGTCCGACTACACGGCCTTCATGTACCTGGGCAAGCAGGTGGAGTACGGGCCCACCAAGGTGATGTTCCTCAAGCCCGAGCGGCAACAAACCGAGGACTACATCACCGGCCGCTTCGGCTGATCGGACGTCTCCGCGCTCGACCACACGGCCATCAGCCCCTTGCCCATGGTCTTGGCCTCGTACATCGCGTTGTCGGCGCGCTTGAGGATCTCTTCCACGCTGGCCGGCGGCACGTCGAAGTAGGCGATCCCCACGCTGGCACCCAGCGCCGCCCTGGGGTAGTCCTGCCCGGCCTCCCGCACCTTCTCGATGATACGCTGCGCGATTCCCTCCACGGCGTTGCGGTCCATGTCCCAGAACAGCACCACGAACTCGTCTCCGCCCAGCCGCGCCGGGATGTCGCCCCCGCGGATCGTCTCGCGGATGGAGCGGGCGATGAGCTTGAGCAGGGTGTCGCCCGCCGCGTGGCCGTAGTGGTCGTTCACCTGCTTGAAGTTGTCCAGGTCCATGAAGGCCACGCACAGCGGCTGCACCGCGCGGCGGCACCGTGAGGCTTCCCGCATCAGGCTCTCCACGAAGCCGCGATGGTTCATCAGCCCGGTCACCGCGTCGGTGCGCGCCAGGGTCTTCTCGCGATCCAGCAGATCGGTGAGGCGGCCCCGGTCGGATCGCACGCGCGAGATGAGCAGCCCCATGACGGCGAACAGGATCAGCGACGCGGCCCCGTTGCCCAGCGCCACGCCGAGGTCCGTGCGCCCGGCGTCATGGACCACGCCCGCGGTGGCGGCGGCCACGGCGCAGACGCCCGCGGCCGCGGGCCCCATCCACCATCCCGAGAGCACGACCGGAGCGGCCGACAGCACCCGGACCCACGGCCTCCAGCCGTCCGCCAGATCCAGCTGCCCGATCCAGATGACGAGCCCCATCAGGACGAGCAGGACGGCCGCGCGTGCCGGGTTGCTGCGCGGAGGCGTCCAGCCCGTCACGCGCGCTCCAGGAGCTTCCACAGGGCGTCTCCCGGATCGTCGGCCTGCATGAGGGCGTCCCCCACCAGGATGGCGTCGTACCCGGAGTCCACGAGATGGAAAACCTCCTGCCGCCCCCCGGCTCCCGCCACCGCGATCGTCCCGGGCCGGGGCGCGGCCGGCCCCGGGGCGCGCGCCTCGGGAGTCAGGGCCACCAGTGAGGCCCCTTCCGCGAAGGCCCGCGCGGCGTCCTCGGGTGAGTGCGCCTCCACCATCGCCTCCAGCCCGTAACGGCGCGCCGCCTGCAGCATGATCCCGAGCGGGGGGCCTTCGAGCACGGCCGCGATCAGGAGCACGGCGTCGGCCCCCGCCAAGCGCGTCTGCGCCACCTGGTACGGGGTGATCAGACAGTCGCTGCGCAGGATGGGGAGATGCGCGGGGCGCGCTTCGAGCAGGTGCGACAGCTGGCCCCCATGGACGTCGGGCTCGGTGATCACCGAAAGAGCGGCGGCCCCTACACGGGCAAAACCGAGCGCGAGCTGGCGCGGCCGGTAGGGCCGGTCCGTCCCGCCCGAGTCCGGAGACGGCGGCTTCATCTCGGCGATCACCCGGGGGACCGGCCCGGCCGCGCGGGTGAGGCGGGCGCCGAACGGGCGCACCGGCGGCAGCACGGCGATCAGCTCCTCGAGGTCCGCGAGCGAGCGCTCGCCCATGTCCGCCTCCGCCCGGATGCGGGCGGCCTGGGCCAGACCTTTCAGATCGCCCGTCCTCATGCCACCGTCCCCACGAAGTTGGACAGCAGCCTGCGCCCTTCGAGCGTGAGGATCGACTCCGGATGGAACTGGACGCCCTCCAGCCGGACCTCGGGCCAGTCGCGGTGCCTGAGCCCCATCAGGGTCGAGACCCCTTCGTCGTCCGTGGTGGCGCAGGCCACCAGGTCTGCAGGCAGGGACTCCGTCTCCACCACCAGGGAGTGGTACCGCGTGGCCTCGAACGGATTGGACAGCCCTGCGAACACGCCACGGCCATCGTGACGGACAGGCGACGTCTTGCCGTGCATCAGGCGCGGAGCCCGCACGATCCGCCCGCCGTAAACCTGGCCGATGGCCTGATGCCCGAGGCACACCCCCAGCACCGGCACGCGGCCCGCGGCCTCCCGCACCAGGTCCTGCGAGATGCCGGCCTTCTCGGGACGGCCCGGGCCCGGGCTGATCACGATCCCGTCGGGCCGCCACGCCATCACCTCGTCGACCGACACGTCGTCGTGCCGGCGCACCGTCACGCACGCCCCCAGCTCCATGAAGATCTGCGCCAGGTTCCAGGTGAACGAATCGTAGTTGTCCAGCAGGTAGAGGCGCGGCCCGCTCACGATGCGTCGGGGACGGTGAACACCACGAAGAGCGGCCCCTCGATGCCACGCCCCGAGACGTGCAGCTCGAACGTGCGGCCGAGAAGCCCCCCTTCGGGGTGCGGGAAGTAGAGGTTGTCCAGGATGAACTGGAACTGGTGCAGCTCGACCTGTTCATTCACGATCGCACCGGTCCCCGGAAAGAACCTGGCGGAGGCCCGTTCGTAGATGTCCAGCTTCATCCCCAGGTGATCGAGGTCCATGAGCTGCGCGTCGTAGCTCAGCTTCCCCTGGCGCCGCACCTCGTCCACGCTGGCCAGCCCGTAGCGGGCCCCCGAGACCGGCTCGATCAGGGTGAACGACTCACGATGAAGGTGGATGGGCGTGGTGGTCTTGTTGGCCACGGTGACCGTCAGGGGAATGAAGGGGTCCTTGTCGTGGAACCGCGTGGCGTTCACCCCCACGGTGACCAGGTACAGCTTCCCTTCTTCCTTGAAGATGAACGTGCTGAGCTTGGGGCTGGTGGTGCCCGACGCGTACGGAATACCAGGGTCGGGGGTCTGGGAACGCCTCCGGCAGGCCGCGCCCGCCACGACCAGCAGCACGACGGCGGCCGCCACCAGACGGCGGGTGTGACGGTTGGATCGCATCGAGTCCCTCCAGGGATGCCGGGCTGGGGCCGATCTTACGCTAAGCGGCGATCTCGCGCACAGCTTCGGCCAGCGTGTCCACGTCCTGCTCCGTGCTGAAGGGGCCGGGACTCACCCGGACGGCTCCCTCGGGAAAGGTGCCGATGAACCGATGCACCCCCGGGGCGCAGTGCAGCCCGGCGCGCACGGCGATCCCGAAGGACGCGTCGAGAATCGCTCCCACCTCGCCCGCTGCGTGCCCTTTCACGTTGAAGGTCACGATCCCGGTGCGGGCCCCCGTCCCCGGCGGGACCCCGTAGAGATCCACCGCGCCCGCGTCGGCCAGCCGCTCCCACAGCCTCCGGGCCAGCCCGGCCTCGTGGCGCGCCACCTCCTCCACCCTCTTCTCCTTCAGCCATCGCGCCGCCTCTCCCAGGCCGGCGATCCCGGCGGTGTTGGGGGTCCCGGCCTCGAGCCGGTGAGGGAGATCCTCGGGCTGCAGGGGACTGGCCGAGTCACCGCCCGTTCCTCCCTCGCGCCATGGGCGCAGCATGGCCCGCTCCCCCACCCAGAGGCCCCCCGTCCCGACGGGGCCGAGCAGGCTCTTGTGCCCGGCGAAGGCGAGCAGGTCGATGCCGTCGCGCTCGACGTCGATGGGGACCGATCCCGCGGACTGCGCGGCGTCCACGAGCAGCAGCACGCCGCGCGAACGCAGCCGCTCGCAGATGGCGGCCACCGGCTGGACGTTCCCCAGGACGTTGCCGGCATGGGCCACCACGACCAGCCGCGTGCGGCTCTCCAGCGCGCGCTGGACGTCATCCGGATCGAGCTCTCCCGATCCGGAGGTGGCCACGCGCGTGACGCGGATCCGTCCTTCGGCTTCCAGCCTGTTGAGCGGGCGCGCCACGGAATTGTGCTCCAGGTGCGTCGTGACGACGTGATCCTTGTCCTGAAGGAGGCCGTGAAAGGCCATGCTCAGCGCGTCGGTCGCGTTGAGCGTGAAGACGATGCGCGACGGATCCCGCGCTCCCAGCAGGGAGGCCACCTCGCGCCGGGCATCGGCAATCTCGCGCTCCGCCTCCACCGCGAGCCTGTGCCCCGAGCGGCCCGGATTGGCCCCCACCTCGCGGGCGACGCGATCCATGCGCCGGTAGACCGGCTCGGGCTTGGGATGGGACGTGGCCGCGTTGTCGAGGTAGATCATGGAATCAGGCCCCGACGTACCTCGCGTAGACGCCACGGGCCGCCGCGAGGTCCTTCGTGCCCGTGACGATGGCGCGCCCGTCGGGAAACACCGACACCTGGAGCGCGTCGGCCCGGAAGCGCACCAGAAACCGCGACGCCTCCACCTCCAGGCCCGCGGGATGGGACCGCAGCCGATCGGCCAGATCCACGAGGTTCAGGTCGACCGCCGCGACGGGGAGCACCTGCACGGAGTTGCGCCCGCACAGCACGGTGGAGCGCGACCCGCGTCCCGACAGGTAGGGGAACTCCAGGCCGTCGCAGGTCTCGCACCGGCGCCGGCCGCCTCCGCGCGGGACCTCCAGGCGGGTGAACGAGCCGGTCCACGTGTCCACGCTCACCAGGTCGCGGCTCATCGCTTCGACGTTGCCCGACAGGTACTTGAGCGCCTCCACCGACTGAAGCCCGGCCACCACCGCCACCACCGGCCCCAGGATCCCCGCCGTGTCGCAGGTGGGGACGCTGCCGGGCGGAGGGGCCGACTCCATCACGCAGCGCAGGCACGCCGTGTCGCCGGGCAGCACGTTCATGGTGAGCCCGTACCCTCCCAGGCAGGCGGCGTAGATCCACGGGATCCCGTGGCGCACGGAGACTTCGTTCAGCAGGAAGCGCGTCTCGAAGTTGTCGGTCCCGTCCAGGATCAGGTCCGCGCCGCGCACCAGATCGACAACCGTCTCCGGCCCGACGTCGGCGACCACCGGCTCGATGGTGATGGAAGGATTGGCGCGCGACAGCGCCTGCGCGGCCGCGACCGCCTTCGGCTTCATGCTGCGGACGTCGTCCTCGTCGTACAGGAACTGACGTTGCAGATTGCTCAGCTCCAGGATGTCCCGATCCACCAGACGCAGCCGCCCCACGCCGGCCCGCGCGAGGCAGGAGGCGGACACTGATCCGAGTGCGCCGCAGCCCACAACCACCGCAGTGGAGTCCGCGATGCGGCGCTGGCCCTCTTCCCCGATGGGGGCGAACAGGATCTGCCGGGAATACCGCTCCACCATCTCGGACATATCACCCACCCGCGCGGGCCCCGAGCGCCTGCCGGGCCGCCTCCCGCATGGCGCTCAGCGGGGCGGTGCGGCCCGTGAACAGCTCGTACTGCTCGGCCGCCTGACGCAGCAGCATCTCCAGCCCGCCGAGCACAGCGATGCCACGCTTGCGGGCCAGCGTGATGAGGGACGTGGCCTCCGGCTGGTAGATCACCTCGTACACCAGCCGCCCCTTCACGGCGGCGGCCGGAACCGGGAGCCGCGGCGCACCCCGCCCGTTGCGCGGGGCCATGCCGATGGGCGTGGCGTTCACGAGCACCTCGTAGGAGTGCGAAGACAGCCGGGAGGGGGGCAGGTAACGGCCGCCCACCGAGCGTGCCAGGGCCCGGCCGGGCCTTTCGGATCGGCTGGCCACCAGCACCTTGGCGCCAGCGGCCGCCAGTCCGTGGGCCAGCGCGCGCGCGGCGCCCCCCGAGCCCACGATGGCGGCGGTGAGGCCGGCCGGCTCCAGGTGCAGACGGTGCAGCGCCTCTGACAGCGCGGCCATGCCGCCCGTGGCGTCGGTGTTGAAGCCGACCAGGCGGCGTCCTTCGAACACCAGCGTGTTCACGGCCCCCACCCGGCGCGCGAGCGGCTCGACCCGATCGAGCTGCCTCATCACCGCCATCTTGTAGGGCGCCGTGACCGACATCCCGCGCAGCCTCATCGCGCGGGCGAAAGCCTGGATCTCCCTCAGGCCCGAAGGACGGTTCACCTCGAGGGGCAGGTAACGGAAATTGAGGCCGTCGGCATGATAGGCGGCGTTGTGGACGACCGGAGACAGGCTGTGCCCGAGCGGCGTCCCGATGATGCCCGCCAGCCGGGTCTCGTCGTCGATCTCGTCGATGCGGTAGACGCCCACCAGATCGGCCAGGGTGACCTGCCCCTTCGCCGATTCCTGGCCTTCCGCCATGCAGGCGTAGGTGGCCCAGGATCCCCACTCCACCGCCATGATGCGGCTGGCCACCCCGGCCCCCCCCATGCAGAAGCTGGCCAGCGGGACCGGATGGGTTCGGGCGCGCTCCAGCAGATCTCGCGCGAGCAGGTTGTCGGCGAGGGAGCGGGCCATCCCCACGATCTTCACCACCTTTACGCCCGGCAGGGCGGCCATCCTGCGATAGAGGCGGAACAGGTCCTTCGGCATCCGGTTCCTGTCGTGATGCGAGAGGATGATGCCGATGCCCGGGTGGTCGCGCCCGAGCCCCAGCAGGGACGAGGAGGCCTGGCTGCCGTGCTCGACATCCACGTAGCTGGCCCCCGCGCGCACCGCCGCCCACAGCAGGTCCACGCGCTCCCGCTCGCTCCCCTCGAAGAGCCCACCATCCGAGGCGCGCCGGCAGGTGGCGATGAGCGGCCTGGGAGCCCCCTCGAAGAGCGCCTGGAGCACCTGGAAGGAGGCCCGGCGAAGGGAGTCGAGCCGCACCTCGACGGCCCCCGCCTTCTGCGGCGCGGTGAGGATCGCGCGGCGCAAGGCGGCTGGATGACGCTCGAGCAAAGACAGGATGATCAAAGGCCACGGCCTCCCATGTCGTTCAAAATACCACGCAGAGGCCCGCCCTCCCATCGTTTGACGGTGTCCGAACCGGGGGATACGATGCGTCCTGTGGCGTCATTCCGGCGCCTGTCTCAGCCGACACGAGCGATGGAGGATGTGACGATGCGCACGACCTCCGGGTTCAGACTGACCCGGTGTGCCGCGTCCGGTGGGTGAGCGGCCAAACTGGGTCCGTCGGACCTGCGGCATCTGCTCTCGCGGCTCGGAGAATCCGGCGATCCGGACCTGCTGGTGGGATTCGGCACGTCCGATGATGCCGGCGTCTACCGGGTACGGGAGGACCTCGCCCTGGTCCAGACCGTGGACGTGATCACCCCCGTATGCGACGACCCCTACGTGTTCGGGCAGGTGGCTGCCGCGAACGCGCTGTCCGACGTGTATGCCATGGGAGGTCAGCCCCTCACCGTCCTCAACATCTGCTGCTTTCCGGGGCAAGGCGTTCCGGACGACGTTCTCGAGAAGATCCTGGTGGGATCGCTGGACAAGGTCCGCGAGGCGGGCGCCGTTCTGGTGGGCGGGCACACGGTGAAGGATCAGGAGATGAAATACGGGCTCGCCGTGACCGGGACGGTGCATCCCGACCGCATCCTGCGCAACGCGACCGCCCGCCCCGGCGACCGGCTGGTGCTGACCAAGCCGATCGGGACCGGCATGATCATCGGAGGAGCGCGCAAGAACCTGGTCTCCGCCGGGATGCTCGCGCGCGTGCTGGAGGCCATGTCGGCACTCAACGCCATCGCCGCGCAGGAAGCGCTGGCCAGCGGAGCCCACGCCGCCACCGACATCACAGGCTTCGGGCTGGCCGGCCACGCTCTGGAGGTGGCCAGAGGGAGCGGCGTCGGCCTCGTGGTGCGCCACGCGGCTGTTCCGGTGCACGAGGGGGCCGAGGAGATGGCCGGGCGCGGCATCACCACCGCCATGACACCGTCTAACCGCGCCATGGCGGGCGCCGACATCAGCTTCGATGACGCGCTGAGCGAGACGGCGCGCGCGCTGTACTTCGACCCGCAGACCTCCGGAGGGCTCCTGATCTCGGTCCCTGCGGACCGCGCGGAGGCGCTCGCCGCCCGCCTGCGCGAGCGGGGCGTGCCCGCGGCCGCCGTGATCGGCGACGTGGTCGCCGCCGACGCCCCGTTCATGAAAGTGGTGTCCTCGTGAAGCGCAACCCCACCCGCTCCGTGCGCATCGGACGCCTCCACGTCGGGGCCGCTCACCCCATCGCCGTGCAGTCGATGACCGCCACCAAGACGCAGGACATCGAAGCCACCGTGGGGCAGGTGCAGGATCTCGAGCGCGCCGGCGCGGACGTGGTGAGGATCGCCGTGGATTCCGTCCGCGACGCCGAAGCGCTCGCTGCGATCCGGCAGCGCACGACCGCCAACCTCTCCGTGGACCTCCAGGAGAACTACCGGCTGGCGGCGAAGGTCGCGCCCCACGTGGACAAGATCCGCTACAACCCGGGCCACCTCTACCATCACGAGCGCAACAGGCCGGTGCGCGACAAGGTCGCCTTCATCGCCGGCGAAGCGGCGCGGCACGGCTGCGCGCTGCGCGTGGGCGTCAACTGCGGCTCGGTGGACCCCGAGAAGGCGCGCCCCGGAGACGAGGATTCGATCTCCCCCATGGTCGAGTCGGCCCTCGAGCACTGCGGCATCCTGGACGACCTGGGCTTCACCGACTACGTGGTCTCGCTCAAGGACTCCGACCCGGCCAAGGTCATCGAGGCCAACCGGCGCTTCGCCACGGCCCGCCCCGACGTCCCGCTCCATCTCGGCGTGACGGAAGCGGGGCTCCCCCCCGACGGCATCATCAAGACGCGCATCGCCTTCGAGCAGCTGCTGGCCACCGGCATCGGGGACACCGTGCGCGTCTCCCTGACCGTCCCCAACGCCCGCAAGGGCGAGGAGATCGAAGCGGGCCGCGGCATCCTGGCCGACATAGCGGCAGGAAGATTCCGCTCCGTGCCGAAGCTGGACCAGCGCCTCAACATCATCTCTTGCCCCTCGTGCTCGCGCGTCGAGAACGAAGCCTTCGTGGAGCTGGCCCAGAAGGTGAAGGAGATGACCGCCTACGCCGAGAAGCACGCCATCACCATCGCCGTGATGGGCTGCCGTGTGAACGGCCCCGGCGAGACCGACGACGCCGACCTGGGCCTCTGGTGCGCCCCGCACCACGTGAACCTCAAGAAAGGCTCCGCCGAGATCGGCGCCTTCGGCTACGACGAGATCCTCGATCGCCTCCGCCAGGAGCTCGACGCCCTCATCGCCCGGCGCAGCTGAGCCGTCAGCCATCCTTGACTGGCTCCCGGACCGTCAAGTAGCATGGAATTCTTCCGTACACGTCAACCTTCCGGCGTCTTCGTTCAACGGCGGCGTTCCCCCGGTCGTCAGTCGTTTCCCTCAGACGAGGAGGCGCGTCATGCGCCAGGAGATCTTCGTGGTGGAGGACGATCCCCTGTTGAGAGAGGGGCTCTGCCGCCTGCTCGAATGGTGCGGCCTGGAGGTGGAGGCGTTCCCCTCCGCCGAGCGCTTCCTGATCAGACCGACCCGCGACGACCCCGCCTGTCTCGTCCTGGACGTCATGCTCCCCGGTATGACCGGACTGCAACTTCAGGACGAGCTGAGGCGACGCGGGCGCCGCGTGCCGATCATCTTTCTCACGGGTCACGGAAGCGTCGGCATGGGCGTGACCGCCATGAAGAATGGCGCCATCGACTTCCTTACGAAGCCGCCGGATGTGGAATTGCTGCTGGCCGCCATTCTGCGCGGCCTCGAAGAGAACCATGCGATCCTGCGTGAACGTGAGCTGAACAGGCGCGTCCAGAGCAGGATGGCGGCCCTCACGCCGCGGGAGCTCGAGGTGCTTCGCTACGTGATCGGAGGAGCCCTCAACAAGCAGACAGCCTTCCATCTCGGCATCTCCGAGAAGACCGTCAAGGTGCATCGCGCCCACATCATGGAAAAGACCGGCGCGGCATCGGTGGCCGATCTCGTGCGGCTCTGCATCCGGGCCCGTGTGGAGCCGGAGCATCCCGAGTCAAGGGTCCGGCGGGCCGCACAGGGCGGCGCTGAAACCATCCACGCGGCCGGACGTGCGGCCCTGGAAACCGCCGCGCCCCGCCCCGTGCCCCCGCACGGGAAGTAGGTGCACCGAGGAGGGTTCGCAGGTGCCACCATCCCGGGCCGTGGACCCGACCCTCATGGCCGCGGATCGGACACTGATGGCCTGGGTGCGGACCTCGGTTTCGTTGATCGGCCTCGGATTCACGATCTACAAGTTCTTCGAGTATCTGGACCTTCACGAGATTGGCGCCCCGCATCCGCACTCTCCACGCAGGCTAGGCCTGTACCTCGTCATCGCCGCGGTGGTGCCGCTGGGTATGGCCATGGTCCAGTACTTCAACGAGGCCCGCCTGCTCGCAAAGCGGCCCCGGGCGATCGTGCTGAGCCCGGCGTTCATACTCGCTGTTCTCACCGAGGGGTTGGGGGTCCTGCTGCTCCTCAGTGTGGCTTTTGGAATCGACCTGGTCTGAGGTGCCGGCCTGTCCCCTAGGACCAAGGACCAGTTCACACCAACGGACGGGACTGCTTTGATCGCACACACACCCCGCGTCAACCCAAACGACCGTCAACTCCGGGGGACCGTATGGCCAGACAGGGCGCTTCGAGCCAGGCCAAGCCCAACATCCTCGTCATCTGGGGCGACGACATCGGCATCACGAATCTGAGCTGCTACAGCGACGGGCTGATGGGCTATCGCACCCCCAACATCGACCGGCTGGCGGAGGAGGGGATGCGATTCACCGATGCCTACGGCGAGCAGTCGTGCACCGCCGGCCGGGCCTCCTTCATCACCGGGCAGTGCGGCTTCCGCACGGGCCTCACCAAGGTGGGCTTTCCGGGGGTAACCGTCGGCCTCCAGGCCGAAGACCCGACGATTGCCGAGCTGCTCAAGAACCACGGGTACGCGACCGCGCAGTTCGGAAAGAACCACCTCGGCGATCGAAACGAGTACCTGCCGACCGTGCACGGCTTCGACGAGTTCTTCGGCAACCTCTATCACCTGAACGCCGAGGACGAGCCCGAGCTGCCCGACTATCCGGACCCGAAGGACTTCCCGGAGTTCCACAAGAAGTTTGGACCGCGCGACGTGCTGCACTGCTGGGCGACCGACAAGGATGATCCCACCACGGATCCGCGCTTCGGGAGGGTCGGCAGGCAGCGGATCGAGGACTCGGGTCCGCTCACCAGGAAGCGCATGGAGACCTGCGACGACGAATTCATCGGCGCGGCCAAGGAGTGGATCACTCGACAGCACGAGGCCCGTACGCCCTGGTTCTGCTGGATGAACACCACGCACATGCACATGCGCACGCGCACCAAGCCCACGAGTCTCGGCCAGGCGGGTCGATGGCAGTCCCCCTACCACGACACGATGATCGACCACGACAGGAACGTGGGCGAGCTGGTGGCGCTGATCGACAAGCTGGGCATCGCGGAGAACACCTTCGTCATGTACAGCACCGACAACGGCACGCACATGAACACGTGGCCGGACGGGGCCATGACGCCGTTCCGCAACGAGAAGAACACCAACTGGGAGGGAGGCTTCCGGGTCCCCCTGCTGGCTCGATGGCCGGGAAAGATTCAGGCGGGTACGGTGTCCAACGAGATCGTCCAGCACAACGACTGGCTGCCGACCTTCCTTGCGATGGCCGGCGAGCCGGACGTCAAGCAGAAGCTGCTCAAGGGGTACAAGGCGGCGGGGAAGACCTTCCGGGTGCACCTCGACGGCTACAACCTGCTCCCCTACCTGACCGGACAGGAGAAGAAGAGCCCTCGTCCAGGCTTCTTCTACTTCGACGACGACGGCAGCCTGGTCGCGCTCCGGTTCGACAACTGGAAAGTCGTCTTCATGGAGCAGCGCGTCCAGGGAACCCTGCGCCTGTGGGCGGAGCCGTTCGTGCCGCTGCGCGTCCCGAAACTCTACAACCTGCGCACGGATCCCTACGAGCGGGCGGACATCACGTCGAACACGTACTACGACTGGTTCATCGATCACGGCTACATCGCCCTGGCCGCGCAGGCCGTCGTGACGCCGTTCCTGGAGACCTTCAAGCAGTTCCCGCCGCGGCAGAAGGCCGCCAGCTTCACGATCGATCAGGCGCTCGAGAAGATGACGGCCGCCGCCACCGCCGCCGGCCGCTGATCCGCGCCCGCCGGCCGAGGATTTCCTGCGCTCTTCGTTCGCAAGCAAGGCAGGCTTCGAGGAAGGGACGGCCGCGACCCGCGCAAGGAGGCCGGCGGCCGGGGCAGTGGTCTCCGGCGGCCCTCTGGAGCCTGAGCCGGGTCGAGCGAGCGTTGGCCGCGCGCGCTTTTGCGCGGCCAACGAGCGAGGGCGAAGGCGGAAGCGGGAGAGAGCCGTCGTGGCCAACGCCACGACGGCGAACGTCCCCGGAGACCACTGCCGCGGACGCCGGCCGGCCTCAGGATAGGACCGGCACGTCCCGGCCGCAGAACCGGCAGACACGCGCGGCCTTCTTGATCGTCTCCGCGCAGAACGGGCACGGACGCGTATCACCGGGCGTGACAGAAAGCTCACCCGGCGCCCGCGCCTGCAGCATCTCGATCAGCTCCTTGATGCGCCGCGCGTCCTCCTTGCTGTGGCCGTGGCTCTCGAGCGGGTCCGATCCGCCGGTCGACTCGATGCGGATGTCCGACCAGATGATCCCGGTGAGGATGTTGACATTGGCCACGTTGCGGATCCCGATGCTCTCCTCGTTGAGGGTGAGCCAGGAGCGCTTGCGGCGCATCACCGCCGTCTCGGTGACGATGATGCTGGTGGGAAAGAGCCGGTTGCCTTGCGTCAACCGGCTCGCGACGAACACCTCGGGCTCCACGATGGTCACCTCCTACATGAGCGCAATGGGGTCCATGTCCACGATCAGATCGCGCGAGGAGGAGAGCCCTCCCCCCGCCAGCGAGGCCGCCGCTTCGTTCAGGGCGTCGGACAGCTTCCTGCGGGACGCGCACTTCACCAGGAGCTGGAACCGGTACCTCCCCTTCAGCCTGGCCAGCGGCGCCACAGCGGGGCCGAGCACCGTCAGCGCGGTCCCGCCCGCGGACTGGACCGCCTCGGCGGCCCGGCGGGCCCGGCGAAGCCCTTCTTCGTGAGTGTCGTCCTGCACCAGCACGTTGGCCATCGCGGTGAAGGGCGGATACTTCATGATGCGGCGGAACCGGGACTCCTTCTGGTAGAAGGCCTCGAAGTCCTGCTTGACCGCGGCTTCGATCGCGTAGTGCTCGTGGTGCCAGGCCTGCACGATCACCTCGCCGGGCTCCTCTCCGCGGCCGGAGCGCCCGGCCACCTGGGTCAGCAGCTGGAACGTCCTCTCCGCCGCCCTGAAGTCGGGCATGCTGAGCGAGGCGTCGGCCCCCACCACGCCCACGAGGGTCACCCCAGGGAAGTCGTGCCCCTTGGCCACCATCTGCGTCCCCACCAGGAGGTTGAACTCCCCCCGCTCGAACGACGAGAGGATCTCGGCGGGGGCGCGCCGCCCGCGCGCGGTGTCGCGATCCAGCCGCGCCAGCCGTGCCTGGGGGAACATCTCGCGCAAGTCGGCCTCCAGTCTTTCCGTCCCGGCGCCCACCAGCGCCAGCGACTCAGCCCCGCACGTCGAGCACTCCGTGGGAAGGCCGCGCTGGTAGCCGCAGTAGTGACACCGCAGCCGGCCGGCCCCCTTGTGCCACGTCAACCCCACGCTGCACCGCAGGCATCCTTCACTCGCGCCGCACGATCGGCACAGCACGTACGGTGCGTAGCCCCTCCGGTTCAGCAGGATGATGGCCTGCTCCCCGCGCGCCAGGCACTCCGAGACGGCCTCGCGCAAGGGCAGCGAGATCACCTCGTCGCGGCCGCGGCGCGCGAACTGCTCCCGCATGTCGATCACCTTCACCTGAGCCATCGGCCGCGCATGGATGCGCTCAGGCAGGCGCAGAATCTCCAGGCGTCCGGACTGCGCCGACCACCAGGTCTCCACGCTCGGCGTGGCCGAGCCGAGAAGGACGACGCCCGACGACTCGCGGGCCCGCACCAGGGCCAGGTCCCGGGCGTTATAACGCGGATCCTCTTCCTGCTTGTAGGACCCATCCTGCTCCTCGTCCACGACGATGAGCCCCGGCCGTGACACCGGGGACAGGATGGCCGACCGGGCGCCCAGCACCACGCGCGCCTCGCCGCGCCGCACGCGGCGCCATTCGTCGTAGCGCTCCCCCGGGCCGAGGCTGGAGTGCAGGATGGCCAGGCTGGCGCCCAGCCGGGCGCGCAGCTGCCGCGCCAGCAGCGGCGTGAGGGCGATCTCGGGGACCAGGTACAGCGCGGTGCGCCCGGCCGCCAGGCAGCTCTCGAGCGCCTGCAGGTAGACCTCGGTCTTGCCGCTCCCCGTGACCCCCATCAGCAGGAAGGCGCGTGCAGCACCTGCGTGCAGCGCTTCGCGGATCTGGCCGAGCGCCACCGTCTGGTGCGCGGTCGCCTCCCGCGGATGCTCCTGCCCGGCCAGCGGCGGCAGCACCAGCGGCGCGCGGGGCCGCTCCACGCGGTGCAGGGTGACCAGCCCCTTGGAGGCCAGGATGCGCACCACGTCGGTGACGCCGCCCACGCGGTCCCTCAGCTCGTCGACCGGAACCCCCTCCTCGCCCGCGGCCATGGCTGCCTGCAGCACGACCAGCTGCCGCGGGGCCCGCGCGCACCGGGCGAGCACCGTCTCCTGGTCGCTCACCGACGCGCGCACGACGGTGCGAAAACGCTCCGCCACACGCGGCGGAGCCACCGTGCGCGTCACGCTCACCAGGCCCAGCTCCTGAAGCCGGCGCACCACCGGCCGCGAAACCGCCGGGTCCCCCAGCCGGATCTCCTGCCCGCCGGCCAGGCGCTCCAGCACGCGCCGCTGCGCCTGGGTGAGCCCGCGATCGGGCATCACGGCGGCGGAGACCGCGGCGACCACCTCCTCGCTGCGCCGGCCGATCCCCGGTGGCAGCCCGGCCTGGGCCATGGCTCCGGGCGGAGTCACGTAATAGCGGGCTGCCCACTGGATGAGCCAGAGGAGATCCTCCCCCATGACCGGCTCGGCATCGGGCAGATCGGTGACGTCCTTGATCTCGAAACCGGCGTCGCCAACGCACGAACGCTCGCCCATGACCAGGCCCGTCAGCAGGCGCCGCCCCACGGGAACCAGCGCGCGTGCGCCCGGATCGGCGCTCCCCTCCAGATGGCCGGGGAGCCGGTAGGTCAGGGTCGCGCGGATCGGCAGGGGGACGGCCACGTCCACGCACCGTGGTATCTTCGTGTCCATGCCGGACGACCCCTTCGCTCGCACGGCCTTCATTCTCCTGCGCCCCAAGAGTCCCGGCAACGTCGGATCGACCGCCCGGGCGATGAAGAACATGGGCTTCCGCCACCTGATCCTCGCCGACCCCATGAGCTACGAGGATCCGGAGTACTTCCACACCGAGGCAGGCCGGATGGCGTGGAACGCCTCGGACGTCCTGCAGGAGATGCGCCAGACGCCCACCCTCGAGGACGCGCTGGCTCCCTACTCCTTCGTGCTGGGCACGACATCGGTCCCTCCGCCGGGCGCCCGCGCGCTGCGGCCCGAAGAATCCGCGCGCGAGGTGGCCGCGCTGCTGCATTCCGATCCGTCCGCGCGGGCCGCCCTGCTCTTCGGCCAGGAGGACATCGGCCTGACCCGCGACCAGCTGGCGCGGTGCCAGGCCATCGGCGTCATCCCCGCGGCGGCCGCCTACCCGTCGCTGAACCTCGCCCAGGCCGCGCTCGTCTTCGCCTGGGAGCTGCGCCGCTCGCTGCTCGGGCCGGCCGGCGAGGGCGCCACGGCCGAGCCCTCCTCACCGGACGCCCGGCCGCCTCAGGAGCGGCTGGAGTCGTTCTACGTGAGACTGGAGGAGGCGCTGGACGAGATCGCGTTTCTCCAGGGTTCGTCGCGGGCCCACATGATGCGCGAGCTGAGGCAGCTGTTCAACCGGACACTGCTCACCACCCGCGAGCTGGCCATGCTGGAAGGGATCGTGCACCAGGTGATGTGGGCGGCCCGGCGCGGGAAGCCGCCGCGCGCGTGACGCTCCACCATCACTCCCCTTTCAGCAGAGCCATGACCTTCTTCATGTCCTCCCAGACATCTCTCTTGGCTGCGGGATTGCGCAGCAGGTAGGCGGGATGGAAGGTCGGCATCACCGGGATGTCGCCGAAGCTGCGGAACGTCCCGCGGATCTTCGTGATGCCCGCGGACGATTCGAGCAGGGCCTGCGCGGCGGGTGCCCCCAGTGCCACAATCACCGCGGGCCGGATGATCTCGATCTGACGGAACAGGAACGGGGTGCACGCCGCGGTCTCGTCGGGCTGGGGCGTACGGTTGTCCGGTGGACGGCACTTCACGACGTTGGCGATGTACACCTGCTCGCGTCGCAACCCCATCGCCTGGATGATCTGGTTCAGCAGCTGGCCCGCCCGGCCCACGAAGGGGAGCCCCTGGAGGTCCTCGTCGTGTCCGGGCCCCTCGCCCACGAACATCAACCGCGCGCGCGGGTCGCCCGTCCCGAAGACGATGGTGTTCCTCTTCTCGCAGAGCTTGCAGCGCCGGCAGTCCCCGATCTCCTCGACGCGGAGGCTTTCCAGCGCCCGGCCGGGATCCTCGCCTGCGGGGACGGCCTCCGGGGCCGGCCCCGCCAGCTTCCGCGTCAGGTTCAGGGCGTCCACCCCCATCTCGCGCAGGAACTGGAGCTGCTGCCGGACCTGGCCTGGAAGATCGGACGGGCCTCTCATCTGGAAGCCTCCAGCCTGCCCGCCACGTGCTGCAGGATGACGCGGGCCAGATCGGCCTTGCTCATGGGGGGGAGAGCTTCCTGCGTCCCGTCCGCGAAGAGAAGCGTGGCCTCGTTGCGAAGGCTCGCGAATCCCTGACCACCGCCCACCTGGTTCGCCACGATCAGATCGAGCCTCTTCTCCTTCAGCTTGCGGCGGGCGCCGTCGAGCACGTCGTTCGTCTCGGCGGCGAAGCCGACCACGAGCCGACGCCCCTTTGCGGCGGCAACCTCCGCCAGGATGTCGGCGGTGCGCTCCAGGCGAAGCTCCAGGGGAGCGTCGCTCTTGCGCACCTTGCGGTCTTCCCTGGCCGCCGGGCGGAAATCCGACACGGCCGCCGCCATGAGAAGCACGGCGCATCCGTCGAGCCTCGAGACCACCGCGTCGCGCATCTGGGCGGCGGTGGTGACACGAACCGTCTGCACGCCGGCCGGATCGGTCAGATGAGAAGGCCCGCTGACCAGCACCACCCGCGCGCCGAGGTCGCGGGCCGCTTCGGCGAGCGCGAAGCCCATCCGCCCCGTGGACGGATTGGACAGGAACCGCACGGGGTCCAGCTCTTCGCGGGTGGGGCCGGCCGTCACCAGGACCGCGACCTCGTGCAGCGGGCGCCGGGTGCCGGCCGGTGCATCCGCTTCCATCACCAGCGACGCGATCGTCTCCGGGTCGGCCAGGCGTCCCATCCCGGCCTCTTCGCTGCGCGAGGCGAGTGGGCCCGACTCGGGAGGGATCAGCCGCACGCCTCGCCCCGTCAGGGTGACGATGCTGGCCTGCACGGCCGGATGCTCCCACATCCGCGTGTTCATCGCGGGCGCCACGAACACCGGGCACGTGACGGCCAGCGCGAAGGTGGTCAGGAAGTCGTCCGCGATGCCGGCCGCCAGCTTGCCCAGGACGTTGGCCGTGGCCGGAGCGATCACCAGCGCCTCGCACCGGCGCGCCAGGCCTATGTGTTCGATGTCCAGCAGCCCGTCCCCGGCATCGCCCCCCGTCTCCTCGACGGGGAGCGGATCCCAGGTGGACGTGATGACGCGCCGGCCCGACAACGTCTGCAGGGTCAGCGGTGTGACGAAGCGCTGCGCGTTGTCCGTGAGCGCCACGGTGACGTCGGCCCCACGGCGCAGGAACGCGCGCACCAGATCGGCGGCCTTGTAGGCGGCGATCCCCCCGCAGACCCCCAGGACCAGCTGTCGCATGACGGCCCTTCCGCCGAGCTACTCCGGCAGACCGATCACCTGCTCTTCGGCCGTGGCCATCTCCTGCACCGGCAGAACGACTGACTCCGCGACCAGCCCGGCGAGGACCTCTTCCTGGGCGACCGTGGTGAACTTCTTGGATCGTGAGGTCACCCGCGTCCTGGCCCCCTTCTGGAGCTGGCGGCACCGCAGCGAGGCCACGGCGATGAACTTGAACTTCCCTCCGAACCGGTCACTCATGTCGTCTGGATACTGCAGGACTCTCATGCACCCTCCTCTTTGTCACCGCGATGCGCCGGCTCGAAATCAGCCACGATCCGGCGCCACGCGGGGATCTGTCGCTTCAAACTCGCCCGATGCGCCACCACGATGGACCGCAGCGCATCGAAGGCCGGTTCGATCTCGTCATTGATCACCAGGTAGTCGTAGGCATCGCCTCCGCGCATCTCGTCGAGCGCCTTGCGCAACCGCCTGTCCGCCTCTTCGGAGGACTCCAGCCGCCGCCCCTTGAGGCGCGCCACGAGCGTCTTCCGGTCGGGGGGCAGCACGAAGACGAGCACCGCCTGGGGGCGCAGACGACGCACGCTGCGCGCTCCCTGCGTGTCCACGTCCAGCAGCACGTCGTGACCGGAGGCCAGGCTCTTCTCCACCAGCCGTGCGCTCGTGCCGTAACGGCGATCGTGCACCTTGGCCCATTCCAGGAACTCCCCTGCCCGCTCCATGCGGTCGAACGTGGCATCATCCACGAAGTGGTAGTCCACCCCTTCCCGCTCTCCGGCGCGCGACGGCCTCGTGGTGTAGGAGACCGAGAAGTCCAGCCCGGGGACCGACTCCAGCAGCTTCCGGATGAGCGTGGACTTTCCCGCCCCCGACGGGCCGGACACTACGAACAGCGCGGCCTCACTCAACGTTCTGGACCTGCTCGCGGATCTTCTCCACCTCCGCCTTGATCTCGATGGCCGCCTGGCAGATGCGCAGGTCGATCGATTTGGAGTTCATGGTGTTGGCTTCCCGGTGCAGCTCCTGGAGGATGAAGTCGAGCCGTTTTCCGATCGGCCCGGAGGCACCCGAGAGCAGCCCCTCGATCTGCTCCAGATGCCCGTCCACCCGCACCAGCTCTTCCGTGATGTCGGACCGTTCGGCCAGGATGGCCACCTCCTGGGCGATGCGCGCCGGATCCACGATCGACCTGCCGGGCGTTCCCCCCATCAGCTCCTTGACCCGTGCGCGCATGCGGCGCGCCTGAAGGGGGCTCTGCCCGGGGACCCTCTTCGTGATCCCGCGCGCGAGGGCCCGAATCGAGACCACCCTCCGGTTCAGATCGCGGGCCAGAATCTTCCCCTCCTGAACCCTCATCGCATCGTGCGCGGCCACCGCCCGGTCGAACGCGTCCAGCAGGACCTTCTGCTCCGCCGCTCCGAGCCCCTGGGCACCGGACCGGACGCGCAGGACGTCGGGGAGGGACAGCACCGAAGAGAGCGTCACCGCGCCTTCCAGCCCGAATTCCTCCCGCAGAGTCCGGGCCGCCTCGACGAACGAGCGCACTAGCGGCCTGTTGATCTCGAAGGCACCGGCCCCGTTCTCGGCGCGCGCCACGTTGACCAGAACGTCAACCCGGCCCCGCCCCACGTTCTTCTGGAGCCGCTGGCTCAGGACGTGCTCGAAGCCGGCGATCTCGGGCGGCACCCGCATCTTGAACTCGGCGAAGCGGTGATTCACGCTTCGCATCTCGACGGTCACCCGGTATCCCGCCTCACCGGCCTCGCCGCGGCCGAACCCCGTCATGCTTCTGATCATGTGAAAGGCCCCGGAAGGAAGAAAGCGGGTCGAGGGTTCACAGTATGCCTCATCCCGGACCGTCTGGCCAGTCACCGCCTGGGTCGGAGCGCTTCCAGGACCCGGCGTGCCTCGTCCCGGTCGAGGCGAGGCTGCCCCATCAGCTGGAGGTTCTCGGCGACGTGCTCCACGCGCTTCATCCCCACCAGAGCCGTGGAGATGCCGGGGACCGACCTGACGATCTGCAGCCCGCGCTGGGCGTTGCTTCCAGCCCCCGGGATGCGGGGAGCCAGCTCGGGGGGGAGGGCCTGGATGACCTGGCCCTGAAGGAGAGACGCGCTGGCCACCACCGTCATGCCCGCCTCCGCCGCCGCCTCCAGCAGCGTGACGCGCCGGCCGTCGCTCACCTGGTTGGGGGACAGGCAGGCTTCGGGCATCACCGCGTTCACGGGAAGCTGGATCACCCTGAAGTGATGCTGCCGCCCCCCGGCCTGCTCCGCCACGGTGAGCAGCTCCTTGAGCGACAGGTGACCGGGATGGTCCGGCGGCAGGCGGAAGCCGTCCCAGGTGGCCACGCCGTACACGCCGATGGAGCCGCCGGCCACCTTGCTCTCCAGCAGCTCGAAGGCGGCGCGCACCCTCATCAGGAACTCGTCGCGCCTCAGCTCCTGCAGCTGCGTTTCGGGATTGTGGACGTAGTAGATGTCGATGGTCTGCAGGCCGAGGTTCCGGCGGCTCCAGTCGATCTGGGCATCCAGATACCGGGGCGTCATGATGTGGCAGTCGGCCACCACATCGTCGGGGCCGGCGATGCCCGGGGCCATGATCGCGGAGCGGAACCACTCCAGCGGGCGGGCCGGGAACCCGCCATCGAACGGGAGGAAGCCTCCTTTGGTGGCCACGACGATCTCTTCGCGCAGGAAGAACTCCCCGGCTCCGGACGCGCCGGTCAGCACGTCCAGGGCGCGGCCGATGCTGCGCTCGGATCGCTGGCAGCGGTAGTTCACCGCCGTGTCGATCACGTTGCACCCGGCCCGCACCGCGGACACCACGGCATCCTCGTACAGGCGATCGTCGCGGGCGTCCGGCTCTCCGAGGTAGGTGCCGATCCCCAGCGAGGAGAGCCAGAGGCCCGCCGCATCCTGGCTGAAGTGATCGCGGGAGGCCCCGGGGAAGCGCGACGTGTAGTGGGCGGTCCCGCGAGGGGTGGCGCGCCCCGCCTTCTCCTGTGCCAGCTCGTCGACTTCGAATTCGGTGGTCATGCGCTCTCAGGATAACGCGTTCGCGTGTCTCACGGCGCCACCGGGCGTCTCCCCGCCCGCAGGGTCTCCACGGCCGCCTCGGCCGCGCGCCGGAAAGCCCCCGGTCCGCCCAGCTTCTCGCGTAGGGACCGCAGATCCCGGCGCATGCGCTCGTACAGGACCCGGTCGCTGAGCAGGCGTCCGGCTTCAGTGGCGATGCGGGTCGCGGTGCAGTCGGCCTGGATCAGCTCGGGAACGATCAGGCGCCCGGCCACCAGGTTCACCATGCCGAACGTGTCCAGATGGGTCATGCGCCGGGCCAGCTGGTAGGTCAGTGGATTGAGTCGGTAAACGATGACCATGGGGATGGCCATCAGCCCCAGCTCCATGGTGGCCGTCCCCGAGGAGACGATGGCCGCCTCGCAGAGCCCCACCGTCTCGTAGAAATCGCCATCGGTGAGGGTCACGTCGTGGCCCTCCACAATTGGCGCCAGGGTCTCGCGGCGCAGCGTCGAGGCCACCGGCAGCAGGAAGGAGAGCCCGGGGATCTGGGCGGACAGCAGCCGGGCCGCCCCCAGCATCGGAGGGAGGTTCCGCCGGACCTCCTTCAGCCGGCTCCCGGGAAGCAGGCCCACGAACCGCCGCGCCGGATCCACCCCCAGACGGCGAGCCGCCTCCTCGCGCGGGTGCCGCGCGTTCTCCCGGGCCAGAAGATCGATCAGCGGATGGCCGACATAGGTGACCGAGACGCCGCGCTCCTTGTAGAAGGCTTCCTCGAAGGGGAAGATGACCAGCATGCGGTCCACGCAGGCCGCGATGCTGCGCACGCGCCCCGGCTTCCAGGCCCAGACCTGCGGGCTCACGAAGTACACGACCGGGATTCCCGCGCGGCGGGCCTCGCGCGCGAGCCTCAGGTTGAACCCGGGGTAGTCGATCAGCACCACCAGATCGGGCGGCGACGGCGAGGTCATCTCCGCCACGCAGCGCCGGAAGGCCTCGCGCAGGACGCGCAGGCTCGAGAGGATCTCGACGAACCCCATCACCGCGATCCTCTCGGCGTCCAGCAGGGACTCCAGCCCGGCGTCCCGCATGGCGCGGCCCCCGATTCCGGTGAACACGATTCCTGGGGCCATCTGGTGCACGGCGTCCATCAATCCGGCTCCATAACGATCGCCCGAGGCTTCGCCCGCCACCACCAGGACGCGGCGCGGCTCGGTGCGCTGGGCCACTCCCTCGGCTTCATGCATGCGAGCGTTCCCCGCCGGGCTTCGTGCCCAGTGACGAGCCCCCCGCCAGCGCCACGGCGCTCGCGGTCAGGTCGTTGAGCCGCGTCTCCAGCTCATGGCGCGCGGCCTCCATGTCCTCCCGGCCGGCGTCCGGGGGGATCTCCATGGGCGCGCCGTACACGAACACGCCCCGCGAGAATGGATACGGGAGCACGAAGGCGTCCCACGAGCCCAGAATCCTGCTGGGGGACGCGGCGAAGGCCACCGGCACGATGGCCGCCCCTCCCAGCCGCGCCGCCTGGATGACGCCGATCTGCGCGCGGCGCCGGGGCCCGCGCGGTCCGTCGGGCGTGAACCCCAGGTCGCGCCCGGCCCGCAGCGCCTGCACGGCGCGCCGCAGAGCCGCCGCTCCCCCGCTGGTCGTGGAGCCGCGTATCGATGCGTGGCCGAACCATCCCATGGTGCGGGCGATGATCTCCCCGTCGGCGTGCTCGCTGATCAGGATCGAGATGCCCCGACCGCGGTAGGCGTACGGCATCAGGAACAGGTGGCCGTGCCAGAAGGCGTGGATGTAGGGCCGCCCACCGCCGCGCGCCGTCTCCACGGCCTCGCGCCCGACGTGCCGCACGCGCATCGTCCACCGCGTGACCCTGATGAGCAGCGAGGCTGCCGGGGGGATGAGCAGGACGCGCAGGCGCCGCCTCGACATGCGGAGCATTATAATGTCCCTCCTTCGCGGAGGTTTTCATGCCGGACAAGATCCTCATCACGGGAGGCGCGGGCTTCATCGGGAGCCACCTCTGCGATCACTTCATCGGCCAGGGATACGACGTGGTGTGCGTCGACAACCTGCTGACGGGAAGCGCCGACAACATCGCGCACCTGATGCCCCACGAACGGTTTCGGTTCATCAACCTGGACGTCACCAACTTCATCTACGTGCCGGGGCGCATCGACGCCATCCTCCACTTCGCCAGCCCGGCCAGCCCGCTCGACTACATGGACCTGCCCATCCAGACACTGAAGGTCGGCTCGCTGGGCACCCACAAGGCGCTCGGTCTGGCCCGCGAGAAGAAGTCGCGCTTCCTTCTCGCTTCGACGTCCGAGGTGTACGGGGATCCGCTCACCCACCCGCAGACCGAGGCCTACTGGGGGAACGTGAATCCCATCGGCCCGCGCGGCGTCTACGACGAAGCCAAGCGCTTCGCCGAGGCGATCACCATGGCCTACCACCGCTTCCACGGGCTGAACACGCAGATCGTGCGCATCTTCAACACCTACGGCCCCCGCATGCGCATCCGCGATGGCCGCGCCATCCCCACCTTCATGGCGCAGGCGCTGCGCGGGGAGGACCTGACGGTCTTCGGCGACGGATCCCAGACCCGTTCCTTCTGCTTCGTGTCGGACCTCGTGGAAGGGATATCGCGCCTTCTGAAGAGCGACACCCACGATCCTGTGAACCTGGGGAACCCCAACGAGATGACGCTTCTGGATCTGACGCGGGAGATCCTGCGCATCACCGGCAGCTCGAGCCGGGTAGTGCACCGGCCGCTTCCGGAGGACGACCCGCGCGTGCGGCAGCCCGACATCACCCGTGCCGGACGCCTGCTTGGCTGGGCGCCCGAAGTGGGTCTGGAGGACGGGCTGCGGCGCACGATGGAAGACTTCAAGGCCCGCCTGGAGATCTGAACCAGGTCCATGAACGCTTCTCTCTAGTCCTGCTTCCGGCGCATGCCCTTCATCCAGCTCATCGCCCTGGTCCTGATCGGCTACCTGCCCTTCCGGCTGGGGGCGGCTCGCTGGCTCGGACCGTACGATGGTCTCGAACGGGTCGCCTGCAGCTACGCGGGCGGCGTGATATTGATGTTCGTGGCCGGGATGTCGGCCTTCACGACCGGCCTGCCGCGTCTTCCACTCCACGCCCTCCTGCTGTCGGCCCTCCTCCTGACGGGCCTGCTGGCGCGTGCCGGCGTGTCCAGGGGTGCGCCCGTGTGGCCGCGGGCCGAGGAATGGCGCGCTGTTGGCCTGCTGGGCACAACGGCCGCCGTGGTGCTGCTGGCGCAGCATGCCATGACCAACTACAGCGGCGGACACTGGTCATCCGACTGGTACGAGCATTACGAGCGGGTGCTCTTCTTCGATGGGCAGCTGAAACTCGACCACAGGTTTCTCACGTTGTATCACCTGACCGCCCGCCCGCCGCTTTTCAACCAGGTGGCCTGCCAGTGGATGACGCTCACCGGCATGCGATTCGCCGACTATCAGGTGGTGGCGACTTTCCTGGGGAGCCTGGTCGTCCTGCCGGTGGGGCTGCTTCTGCATCGCCTTGCGCGCCGGGAGCTCCCCGGCCGCGCGCCCGGCCGGACGCGGGCGCTGATGATCTCGTGCGCTCTCCTGCTGCTCAACCCGATGGCGGTCACCCATCTTCTCTATCCCTGGACGCGCATGCTGGCCTGCGCCCTCGTGCTGCTCGGGCTGTACCTGTATCTTGCGGCGATCTTCGATGGCCGGCGCCACCTGCTGGCGCCGGCCTTTGTCCTGATGGCGGCGGCGCATCTGACTCATTACGCCGCGGACGTCGTGAGCGTCTGTGTCCTCTCCCACTATCTCTGGCTGAGCACGAGGACCGCCGGGACCTGGCGAGGACTCAGCCGCGCCGCCACGACCCTGGCGCCGGCCGCCGTCCTGGCAGGTCTCTGGCACGCCTGGGCTGCGGCGGCCTACGGGGCGGGCCGGACCGTGACGGCCACGACCACCTGGCAGAACCTGAGCGCGCTCACACCCGGCAGGCTGGCCGGCCAGCTCTACACGAACCTTCTGACCACGCTCGTTCCATTCATCCAGGAAAAGGATCCGAGCTTCGTGAGACAGATGGACCCGGCTCTGCGGCTTTACGCTCTGTACGACCATCTGCACATGTACTGGACCGGCACCCTCGTCGGCGCGGTCTCGGCCAGCGCCCTGGTGGCCGTCTGTCTGGCGGCCATCGCCACTCGACGCCGGATGGCCCCGTCCGGAGAGCCGGTCCCCGCGAGGGAAAGGCGGTTCCTGGCTCTCATGGCGACGGGAGCCTTTCTGATCAGCTTCCTGATCGTGCCGGGCGCGGAGGTGTCGGGTATCGCCCATCTGACGCTCCAGCCCGTCTGCCTTCTGGTCCTGCTGGGGGTGGCCGCATGGGTCCTGCAGGCCGGACCGTGGGCCCGCACCTTCTTCACGACGCTGTACGCCGCCGAGGCGCTTCTGTTCTACTACCTGAAGACGCTGCCGCGCGTGAACCCGACTCCCACGGTCCCCTCAGCGCTTTACACGCAGCACTACTACGAGAACCTGAGACTCAAGCTGGTCACGCACCGGCTCGACTTCCTCGCCGATCTTCATCCACTACTGTCCCAATGGTCGCGGCCGGCGTTGCTGACACTTGTCCCGCTACTTGCCGGAGCGCTCTGGATCCTGCTGGCGCGACCGCCCGCGCCTTCCGGAGGTTCGGCACGACATCAGTGATGGTGGTGCGGGTCCGTGCCGGCCCAGCGCAGCGTCCGGATCGTCTTGCCTGCGGCGAAGCGGGCCATGTCGCGCGGGCGATCGATGGCCGCCAGGCCCAGCGTGAACTGGACGGGCCGGCGCCCCCATCCCCGGAACAGGCGACGGGAATCGGGTGATCTGAATGGCCCCAGCACGAGGCTCCGCACCGGCCCGATGCGGTGCGCCCGGGCCACCTCGGGGGGAACCACGCCGGGGAAGACCTTCTCGAGGTAGGTCAGGTTCAGGGCGACCACCGTGCCCAGCCCCCAGGCCCGTGCCCGGCGCCCGAGGAGGTCCCAGTCGGGCGGCAGGCGCTCGATCACCCGCTTCATGTCGAAGAGCCACTGCAGGCGCGCCTCGAAGTAGTGATAGGCGAGGTGCAGGAACAGGCTGAGCAGGAGATCCTCGTCCGACAGGCGCAGGACCTCCCGCCCTCCTGCCAGGCGCGAGCGGTACGGGAGAGCGCGGTCGAAAAGCTCCGCCGTCTCCACGTGGTAGCGCCCTTCCTGGGTGAGGCCCCAGTGCATGTCGAAATGCGCCACCGGAGGCGACGGCGACGTTGCGCTGATGTTGAAGTAGTTCTCGAGCCAGAACGACTCCCCCGCCCCCTCGGGAAGCCGGTAGCCCGCCGACCGGAGGGCGTCGCGCACGGTCTCCCACTGCTGCGGCCTGAAGATCACGTCGATGTCCGACATGGGCCGGTCCTCGGCCCGCTCGTACACCAGCTCCGCCAGCACCCCTCCTTTGTGCACGATGAAGGGGACGCCGGCGGCGTGAAGGCAGCCGGCCAGCGAGTCGAAGCGATCGAAGAGGATGGTCTGCCCTGCCCGGACCGCGTTGCGATCCCGTTCCAGCTTCTGCCGCGCGGTCGAGGGGAGATCGCCGAGCCTCCCGGCCTGCTCCAGCAGCGTGATGGCCAGACCCGAGAGCGACTCGGCCGCCCATGCGTCGGCCAGCCTGTCCCAGGCGGGGGCTCCCGCGTCCGGCAGGCCGGGCCCTCCGCGCATCAGGACGAGCGCCGGATCGCCGCTCATCTCAATACCCCGGCTTGAAGAGGATGGTCTGGACGGTCTTGAGCAGGATCACGGCGTCGAGGAAGATCGACATTTCCTGGATGTAGAACAGATCGTACTGGAGCTTGGTATGGGCATCGTCCACGCTGGCCCCGTAGCCGTGGTTGACCTGCGCCCAGCCCGTCACCCCCGGCCTGGCGGCGAACCTCAGACCGTAGTACGGGATGTCCCGCTCCAGCCGCTCCACGAAGTAGGGCCGCTCGGGGCGCGGGCCGATGACGCTCATCTCTCCGCGGAGCACGTTGACGAACTGGGGGATCTCGTCGAGGCGCAGCCTGCGCATGAACCGCCCCACCGCCGTGGCCCGCGTGTCGTACTCGGTGGCCCACTGGGGTGACCCTTCCGCTTCCGCGCCCAGGCGCATGGTCCTGAACTTGAGGAGCTGGAACGGCCGCCTGTCGAGGCCCACCCTCTCCTGCCGGTAGAACACCGGGCCGCGCGAGTTGAGCCGCACCAGCAGGGCGAGCACGATCATGATCGGGGCGAGCAGCGTCAGGGCCGAAGCCGCCAGGATCACGTCCATCAGGCGCTTGAGGTTCCTCTCGTCCGCGCGCGCGATTCCCGTGAAGCCCTGCGAGAACAGGAGCCAGTGATCCTCGATGTAGCGGACGGGCACCTTGCCCGTGACCCTCTTGTAGAAGCTGGCCAGCTCGTACACCTTGACCCCGCGGTACTTGAGCTCCAGGACGTGACGCACGGTGTGGCCGTTGGCCGACGTCGCGTGGCCGGGAGAGACGACGATGATCTCGATGCCGCGTGAGGCCACGACGCGCGGAAGGTCGGCGGTCCCCCCCAGGACGGTCAGGCCCCCCGGCCCGGGGGACCCGGCCGCATGCCGGTCGTCCACCATCCCCACGAGCTCGAAATCGGGAGCATAGCGGGAGCGCAGATCCTCGACGAGCGAGGCCATGGTCTCCCCGCCGCCCACCAGCAGCACCCGCCGCGCCGCCACCAGCCTGCGACTCACGGCCGCGTAGACCCGCCGCCACGTGTAGATCAGCACCGCGGTGAGCGGCGCCTGGATGGCCATCACGCGCCGCCCTATTTCCCAGGCCGGCAGGAAGTAGAAGAGCATGATGATGACCAGGTTGGCCACCAGGACCAGCCCGCAGATGTAGAGGAAGGAGTGCGCCTCTTCGGTGCGCGCGTCGATATCGTAGAGCTGGCCGACGAAGAAGACCAGGCAGTAGACGGTGAAGTAGATGGTGCTCGCCAGGGTGAACCCTTCCAGCACGAACAGGATGTCGAAGCGGGCGATGCGTCCGATGCCGAACGCCAGCATCAGGGAGAGCATCAGGAGGGAGACATCGACGACAAAGAGAAGAATCTGCTGCCGTCGGATGGGAATGCTGGAAAGCCCGGCCATGCCGCGTCCGTGCCCTTGTCAGCCCTGGGCTGCCTTGCGGAGCGGGGACGCCGTGGCGGGGGCCTCGCGCACGTAGGCGGCCATGGCCTGCATGTACAGGTGGGTCAGGACCAGGTGACAGTCCTCGATGTGCTGCATGTCGTCCGAAGGGACCACCAGTGTGACGTCGGCCAGCTCGATGGCCTTCCCTCCCTTGTATCCCGTCAGCACCACGGTGGTGGCGCCCGCCTCACGTGCCGCCTTGAGCCCGTTGAGGACGTTGGGCGAGTTCCCGCTGCCGGAGATCCCGAACACCACGTCGCCGGGGCGGGCCAGGGTCCGGATCTGCTCGGCGAAGACGTCGGCGTAGGAGAAGTCGTTGGCGTAGGCGGTCATGACCGGCGTGTTGTCCACGATCGAAACGACACGGAACCGCGGCCTGCCTTCCGACACGGTCCCCTTGCCGAGATCCACGGCGAAGTGCGAGGCGAGCGCCGCCGACCCTCCGTTCCCCATCAGGATGACCTGCCGGTCTTCGCGCCAGGCCTCGCACAGGATCCCGTAGATCCGCTCCAGCGTGTCCAGCGGGAGCCGGGCCAGCGTGCGGCTGGCTTCGTCGAGATACGCGTGGGCACGCTGCCGGAAGTCGATGGCCATGGAGTCGCCTCCTCGAGATGGCGGGCGCGCAACGGGTGGGCCGGCGCCGGGGTGATGATAGTATGTGACGCATGCGTGCGGACAGGATCATCGAGCCGGGGGACGTGGCCGGCATCATCCGGGAATACCTGCGTGGCGCGCTGGACGGGATGGACGCGTGCCGCAGCGCGCTGCGGCTGGCGGCGTCGAGCGATCGCATCCTGGCGGGGCACCAGACACGGGCCGTGGTGACGGCCTACTGGGAGCTGAGACGCCTGGCCGAGACCGGGTCGGGGCGTCCGGACGAGGCCCGCCTGCAGTTCCTGCTGGACTGCCTCGAGGGGCGGCGCCGTCTTCCTCAGGAAGACACGTGGGGCGTTGGCCTCCGGTAGCGCGCCAGCAGGCCCGGGTCGGCATCCTCTTCGGAGAAGCGCCCGATGGTGCGGGGCGAGACGGTCCCCTCCCGCCCTTCGAGCGCCAGCAGAGCGTGATAGCAGGCCCACTGCACGCTCTCGTCCTCACCCGCGCGTGACAGCGCGGCCACCAGCTCCGCACCGATCGCGCCGTCGCGCGTTCCCTGAAACAGGCTGGCCAGGCAGAGCGCCGCGGCCCGCCTGCAGTCCACGTCCTCGTCGGAGACCAGGGCCCAGCAGACCGGATCCGCGTACTCCCGGAACCTCCAGTGAAGGACCAGCACCTTCATGGCGCCGGCGCGGAGCAGGGGCGAGGGGTGCGAGAGGAACCCTTCGAGCACCGCACGCGCGCCCGTATCCAGAGAGCGGCCCAGGCGATCGATCGCGCGCACCGCCGCGTGCTCGCCCGTGGTGGATCCTTGCTCTGCCGCATCGGCGGCATCCGCAAGCTCTTCGTGGCTCAGGTCGACCACGGTCCCCTGGAAAGCGAGTCCCATCTCCACGGCCTCGTCCTCGGCCCGCCCCAGCATGTTCACCACGTGCTCGAACCGATCGCGCGAGGCTTCCAGGGCCAGCTCCAGCACGGTGCGATCGTCGGTTCCCAGTGATGGATCCATCAGCGCGGACTCGGCCTGTCTGATGGCCATGGCGAGCGAGGCGGCTCCGTCCATCACCTCCAGCAGGTGGTTGTACCGGGGAAAGCGCTCGGGAGGGGTGCCCATGCCGCCGCCTCAGCGTTTCAGGGTCTCGAGCGCCGCCATCCTCACCCCCATCGTCCGGCCGCGGTTCCGGGTTGTGACCGGGCGGACCGGGCAGGATGGCTAAGATAGTCCGTCAGCCCGCTTGTGCCACCTGGCTTCCCGGCCGGCGGCCCGGGCCGCGATTGCCACCAGCGCGGCCGCATTCACCAGGACGAAGTAGAAGGGGATACTCACCACGGAAGGGAGCCTCACGCCGGACCGGTCCATGGCCAGCCCGGCCACGGCCAGCGTGTAGATCACACCCTGCAGGAGCGCCGCAGCGAGGTACGCGCCGCCGCGGGGGGCCAGCCACACGCTGACCGGAGCCAGCGCCAGCAGCCAGAACGGGACCGCCCAGCGGTTGAGCTTGTGCGACAGGAGCTGCCATGCCAGCAGCCAGCGGCGCTCCGCGATGGCCTCCTTCAGCAGCACCAGCGCGCTCACCACCATCCAGTTGACGATCCGCACTTTGCGGAGGAACTGATCCCTGTAGCCGGAGGCCGGGGCTTCCTCCGACACCGCCTCGGGCTCCAGGATGGACGCATGGCCCTGCAGGATGACGCGGATCGGGAGCTCGAAATCGTCGCCGCGGGTCTCCGAAAGCGGCCGGTAGAGCGACCGGCGCACGGCGTAGAGCGAGCCGTTGGCGCCCGGCAACGACCCCAGGTGGCTCGACGCGCGCTTGAGGATCATCTCGAAGTCCCAGTAGAGGTCCTCGTTGTACGCTCCGGCGATCCCGGTGGTGACGCGGTACGCGAGCCGACCCGACACCGCCCCCACGCGTGGATCGGCGAAGCGGCGGACCAGCTTGCGCAGGGCGTCTCTGCGGAGCATGGCGTTGGCGTCGGTGAACACGAGAATCTCGCCTGAGCCCTGCTCGACCGCCCGGTGCTGATTCGCCACCTTGCCCAGGCGCACGGCCGAGGAGATGAGCCGGACGCCCCGGGCGGCGTAGCGCTCGACGAGGGCATCCGTGCCGTCGTCCGACTCGGACGCCACCAGGATCTCGCGGCTTACGGCCGGGTAGTCCAGCGCCAGGGTGTTGTCGAGCTTTCCGGCGATCACGCCCTCCTCGTTGTAGGCCGGGATCACGAACGACACGAGGGGCTGGTGCGACTCGTCGATGACCCATCGTCTGCGACCCACCCGTCCCAGAAGGAGGATCAGCACCGGATATCCCACGTAGGCGTAGGCCAGCAGCCCTGTCAGGATCCAGAAGAGAACGATCATGGGCCCCCGGGGCTCGAGATCCTCATCAGAGAAGGTCGGTGCGGCCGCGCTGCCGCAGCGCCTCCACGATGTCGCGCACGTGCTGCGATCGATCCTTGCGGCAGACCAGCACCGCGTCGTGCGTCACCACCACGATGATGCCTTCCAGTCCGACCACCGCCGTGGTGGCCGGGCCGCCGTCGCGGAACACGAAGCAGTCCTTCGCCTCGCTGAAGACGGCCTCGCCCGGCTCCCCCCCCGCCGCGTTCCCTTCGGGGCCGCCGGCGTGCAGCTGGCTCACGGCGTCCCAGGATCCGACGTCGCTCCAGCCCGGGTCCACCGGCACCAGGAGCACGCGGGGGGCCTTCTCCAGGACGGCGTAGTCGATGGAGATGGAAGGGACTTTGCGGAAGGCCTCTTCAAGCGCCTGGGGCTCGCCGGCGGTCCCCAGGTCGCCGCGGATTCCTTCGAGCGGGAGCCAGATGTCCGGTGCACAGGCGGCGACGGCCTCCAGGATCGCCCGCGCCGTCCAGATGAAGATGCCGCTGTTCCAGTAGTGCCTTCCCGTGGCCACATAGCCTCGCGCCGTCTCCTCATCCGGCTTCTCGACGAACCGCGCGGCGCGCAGGGCCCCCGTCGGCGGCGGGTCCCCCGCCTCGCCGGGCTGAGCCACCTCGATGTAGCCGAAGCCGGTCTCGGGACGCAGAGGGCGTATTCCGAGGGTGACCAGGGCGCCGCTGGATCGTGCCGCCCCCACCGCCGTCTGGATCGCCTGACGCAGCGCCGCCTCGTCCAGATAGACGTGGTCGGCGGGCGCCATGACCAGCACCGCGTCCGGGTCGAGGCGGGACACGCGCAGGGCCGAGAGGGCCACGCAGGGGCCGGTGTTGCGGGCCAGCGGCTCGCCGATGAACCTCTCTTCCGGGAGCTCGGGGAGCAGCTCTGAGACCTGGGCCCGCTGCGCCATGCCGGCCGAGACGAAGACGCGGCCGGGCCCCGACATGGCAGCCGCCCGGTCGAAGGCCTGGCGGAGCAGGGGCCGGCCGCCCGCCAGCGCCAGGAACTGCTTGGGGCGCGCACGACGGCTGACCGGCCAGAACCTCGTGCCGGAGCCCCCCGCGAGGATCACGTGATAGGCGTCGATGATCACCTCGGCTCTCTCCTTTCCTCCTTGCCCCGCTGGTTCATCTCACGGTACAGCGAATCGAGCTGCGAGCGTGCATCGGGATCCTCCGGGCGCAGCTCCACGAGCCTCCGCGCCAGAGGGATGGCCCGCGCCACATCGCGCCGCGAACGGTACAGCTGAATCAGCATCTCGTAGGCGCGCGGAGCGGTGGGGTCGAGCACCATCGCCTGCGTGTACTCGATCTCCGCCCGCTCCGGATCCCCGCTGGCCTCCAGAGCGCGTCCCAGATCGAGGCGCGCCGCGTACGAGGAGGGCTCCAGGGACCTGGCGCGCGCCAGCGGCTCCAGCGCCTCGCGCGCCCTCCCCTGGTTCAGCAGCAGGCGGCCCGTCCAGGACAGCGCCGTCACCTCCTGCTTCCGGCCGAGCCCCTTGCCGGCCAGCGAACGCCGATAGTACTCCAGGGCCTCCTGCTCCCGCCCCATGGATGAGAGCGTTCCAGCCGCCATGAAGAGGTCGCGGGACGGATCCTCGGCCCGCTCGATCGCCCTGCGGTAGTGGAGCAGGGCCGCCTCGTGATCGCCCTGCCTTTCGTGGAGGTCGCCCAGGCTGGCCTCGATGTGCTCCTCGGAGGCGCGCCCTTCCCGGAGGGCGGACGTGAGCCCCGCCCTCACTGCCTCGAACAGGTCGGAAGGAAGGGCCTCTCCCGAGCCGAGAAAAGGGTGCCAGCTCAGGTCGGGCCGCAACGCGACGGCCCTGCCGTAGAGCGCGAGCGCCTCGGCGCGGCGTCCCCGCTCCAGCAGGAAGTCGGCGAGCCGGACGGGCCAGTGAGGATGGGCGGGCTCCATCTCGATGGCGCGGCGGTACGCCGCCTCGACCAGAGCGTCGTGGGAGCCGGGCTCCAATGATCCGTGCAGCACCAGATCGGCCAGCCCGACCATCGCGTAGGACGAGGCTGGCCTCCGCGCGAGCGCCTGAGCGTACGAGGAGAAGGCCAGATGCTCCGCCATGCGGAGGTCGACGTCGGGCCTCCGCCTGCGGAACCGCTCGTCATCCAGCGACCACGTGCTCACCTCGCCCAGATCGAGCATCGGGCTCGCGTCGAGCGCCGCCAGCCCCCCTGCCCGGGCGGCGTTCAGCAGGTAGGGAAAGGCGCCCGCCGGATCTCCGTCCGCGAACACTGCCCCGCCCCGAACGGCTCGCTGCCCGGCGATGGCCCCATGGGCCAGCATCAGGCACGCGGCCGACGCACCGATGCCGAGGGCCACGGTCGCCGCGAGCTTGAACAGGAAGCTGTCCAGCACGCTCGCGTGGTCGTCCATCATCAGGTGTCTGCCTGCACGACGTTGTCGGCCACCAGCAGCGCCGCCAGAACGGCGGCCAGCAGGCCTACGGCTGGGGTCCTCAGGCCGTCGTCCCACCACGACAGGATCACGATCGCCAGAAGGCCCACCGCCATGCCGTGCCTGAGAGCGGCTTCGCCGGGCAAGCCCCGCGGCTCTCCGTGCGCGACCAGGCCGGCCAGCACGTGACGCCTCACCAGTCCGGCGCATCCCCAGAGGGCGAGGATCAGGCCGGCCGGACCGGTCTCCAGGAGCAGGCGCGAGAGACCATCCGGATCGGGGAGGAGGGAAGGGGCCCCCAGCCTCAGGTCGCCGTAGGTCCCCAGACCGGCTCCCAGAAACGGGTATGCGGCCGACACGTCGAGCGTGGCCTTCCATCCGCCGGCCATGGAAGCCAGCGTCCACGCCGGCTCCGGCTCGGCCTCGTGGACGGACCGATCCGGCTGCCAGGCTCCCAGCAGCAGGAGCGTCACGGCGCCCGCCGTCAGGGCCGCGGCGCGCGCCAGCGCCATGCCGCGCCGGCCGTATCCTCCCGCGATCATGCAGGCGCCGCCGTACAGCAGGGCCGACGTGGCGAGCGACAGGATGGCCCCCCTGGAGACCGGCGTCATCAGGGCGCCCAGCATCGCGAGCGACGTGAACCCGCTCAGGCCTATGCGGGCGATCGGCTCGCCCTGACTCAGCAGGCCGGCCAGACGCCCCTCTCCCGCCGGCACCGCGGACCAGACCGGAGCTCTCAGCCGGGCCAGCCACCAGGCGAGCATCCCCAGGGTCAGCGGCAGCGCCATCACCATGTAGGCGGCGAACGCGCGTCCGGACAGAAACGGCCCCACGGGAGACGCTCCCTCGGGGACGGGATAGAAGCCGTAGAGAGGGCCCATCCCAGCGATGCGCTGTACCACGCTCATCACGGCGAGCCCCAGCCCCACCAGGATGACGATCCAGCTGAGGCGCTCAATCTGATGCCGGCTCCTCATCGTGTGCAGCGCGACCAGGAACGCCAGGAGCGCCGCGGCCAGAGTCATCCAGCCCAAGGCGGTCCGGTGGGGATGAATCGACAGCGGCCTCCTTCCCGACGAGGCAGGAGGCGGCTGGACCTGGCTGGACGGCAGGGAGGCCCACTCGGCGATCTGTCCGGTGTCGCGCCCGGTGAGCCACGGCTCGAACATGCTGAAGTCGACGGTCCTTCCCTCCGCGTAGCCGGGAAGGGCGCGGCCGAACACCTGGCCCGCGCCGGGAGAGACGACGCGGGCCACGGAGGAAGGCACGGGGATCATCTGCGCCATCACCACCGCCAGCAGCAGGATCACCGGGAGGCCCAGGCCCGTCCGGACGAACCTGTACCCTGCCAGAGTGAAGGTTCCCGGGTCCGCGGAAGGGACCTGCGCCCGGCGGGACGGAGGCCGCGTCCAGATCAGCCGGACGAGCCACAGCGTGGCGGCCACGACGAGCGCCGCCTGCACGAGAGCCTGCGACCAGGCGTGCACGGCGCCGAAGGCCAGGGGCGCGAACACCAGCAAGGCGATCAGCAGTCCTTCCAGGACGAGATCGACGACGACCTGGAAGGTGGCTTCCGCCCGGGGCATCTTCTCAGGACTTCTTGCGGAACCACGCGGCCGTGCGGGCCAGTCCCTCGTCGAGGTCCACGGCGGGCGTGAAGCCGAGCCTGCTCGCGGCCAGGGAGACGTCGGCCAGCGAGTGCATCACGTCGCCCGGGCGAGGCGCGGTGTGCGCGGGGGCCAGGCTCGATCCGAGCAGCGCGTTGATCCGGCTCACCAGCTCCAGCAGGCTGACGCGTTGTCCGCAGGCGACGTTGTAGGCCCCTCCGAACGCCTGCTCCCCGCACCGGACGGCCGCCATGTTGGCGTCCACGGCGTTGCTCACGAAGGTGAAGTCGCGCGTCTGCTGCCCGTCACCATAGATGGTGGGACGCTGGCCGCGGGCCATGGTGTTGAGGAAGTTGGGCACGACGGCCGCGTACTCGGAAGCGGGGTCCTGGCGCGGCCCGAACACGTTGAAGTAGCGCAGCCCGATGGTGGGCAGGCGGTAGATGCGCGTGAAGGCGCGGGCGTACAGCTCGGCGGCCAGCTTGGAGATGGCGTACGGAGAGAGCGGCTCGGGTGGCATGTCCTCTCTCTTGGGAAGGGTGGGGCTCTCGCCGTAGACCGACGAAGACGACGCGTACACGAACCGGCTCACCTTGGCGTCGCGGGCCGCCACCAGCAGGTTGAGCGTTCCGGTGACGTTGGCTTCGTTGCTGGCGGCCGGATCGGCCACCGATCGCGGCACCGAGGGGATGGCCGCCTGGTGGAACACGATGTCCACGTCCTTCATCATCCTGCGGGCCACCGCCGCGTCCGTGATGTCGCCCGGGATCACCTCCAGCCTTCCCCAACGATCCGAGGCCGGGACGAACTCGAGGTTCTCTTGCCGCCCGGTGGAGAAGTCGTCCACCACCCTGACGTCGCTCCCCTCGGACAGGAGCCGCTCAGTGATATGAGAGCCGATGAAGCCCGCGCCGCCGGTGACCAGGTGTAGTGCCATGGGGTCTCTCCTCAGCGTACCGTGGGCCGCCCCACGCAGCGGTAGGTGAACCCGAGCCGCGCCATGTCGGCCGGCTCGTAGATGTTGCGCATGTCCATGACGACGGGAGCACGCATCAGCCCCCGCAGCCTGTTGAGATCCAGGGCGCGGAACTGGTTCCACTCGGTGGCCAGCACCAGCAGGTCGCTCCCTTCGGCCGTCGAGTACTCGTCCTGGCAGTAGGTGATCTTCCCGAGCTCCGCCCGCGCGTTGTCCATGGCGATCGGATCGTACGCGCGCACGGTGAAACCCATCTCCAGCAGTCCCTGAATCACCCGGATGGCGGGCGATTCACGGATGTCGTCGGTGTTCGGCTTGAAGGAGAGTCCCAGCACGGCGGCCACCTTCCCCCGCGGCGCCGGGACCACTTCCCGCACCTTCTCCATCATCACCGCGGGCTGCCGGTCGTTCACCTCGATCACGGCGTCGACGATCCTCATCTCGCCTCCGGCGGCCACGGCCAGGCCGCGCAGAGCCAAGGTGTCCTTGGGAAAGCACGACCCGCCGTAGCCGGGGCCGGGGTGCAGGAACTTGCGCCCGATGCGATTGTCGAGCCCCATGGCCCGGGCCACGTCGTGGACGTCGGCCCCCAGCCGGTCGCACAGATTGGCGATCTCGTTGATGAAGGAGATCTTCGTGGCCAGGAAGGCGTTGGAGGCGTACTTGATCATCTCGGCCGAGATGACGTCGGTGAGCACGAAAGGCGTCTCGATCAGGTACAGCGGCCTGTAGAGGTCCTTCAGGATGGCCGCGGCCTGCGAGTCCTCGGTCCCCACCACCACCCGGTTGGGGCGCATGAAGTCCTCCACCGCGGAGCCTTCGCGAAGGAACTCGGGGTTCGAGGCCACGCTGAAGGGGATCGACGGGGAGGGCCTGTTCTCCTCCACGATCCGGCGGATCAGCGAGCCGGTGCCCATGGGCACGGTGCTCTTGGTCACGATGACCTTGTACTCGCGCAGCAGCCTGCCCAGCCCGGCGGCCACTTCCTTGACGAACTTGAGGTCGGCGTTGCCGTTCTCGTCGGGAGGCGTCCCCACCGCGATGAACACGACCAGGGATCGTCCCACCGCTTCGTCCAGCCGGGTGGTGAAGGCCAGGCGTCCCTGCTTCATGTTCTTCTGGACGATCTCCTCCAGGCCGGGCTCGTAGATGGGGAGAATCCCCTTCTGCAGATTGCCGATCTTCTTCTCGTCCGTGTCGATGCACGTCACGCTCACGCCCAGCTCCGCAAAGCAGGCACCGGTCACGAGCCCGACGTACCCCGTTCCGATCACCGCGATGTTCATGCCGCCTCAGTCGACGAATCGGTACTTGATGATGGTGCAGATGGCGCTCACGCCGTCCTTCCAGCCTATCTTCTTTCCCTCGGCGTAGTCGCGGCCGTGGTAGGAGATCGGCACCTCGTAGACGCGCCACCCTGCCCGGGCCACTTTCTGTGTGACTTCCGGCTCGAAACCGAAGCGGTCCGAGCGCAGCGTCATGCCTTGCAGCACCTCACGGCGGAAGACCTTGTAGCAGGTCTCCATGTCCGTGAGGTTCAGGTTCGACATCATGTTGGAGAGCAGGGTCAGGAACCGGTTCCCCACATAGTGCCAGAACAGGTGCACCCGGTGCGCGCCGCTCAGAAACCGCGATCCATAGACCACGTCCGCGTGCCCGTCCAGGATCGGCTTGAGCAGGACGGGATACTCCTGCGGGTTGTACTCCATGTCCGCGTCCTGCACCAGCACCACGTCGCCGGTGGCCCGCGCAAACCCGGTGCGCAGCGCCGCCCCCTTGCCCCGGTTGCGATCGTGAAACAGAACGTTCACGCCCGGCAGGGTGAGCGTCTCCAACTCCTTGCGCGTGCCGTCTCTCGAGCAGTCGTCCACGACGATCAACTCCATGTCGATGCCGTCCATCGTCACCGAGAGCACTCGCTCGATGATCGCCCTGATGGTCGCCTTCTCGTTGTACACCGGAATGACGATGGAAAGCCTCAAGCGGCCGCCACCTCCTGCCGGAGCCACGTCGTGAACCTGGCGATTCCCTCTTCGATGGGGACCCGGGGGTCGTATCCGAGATCACGGCGCGCCCGGGTGATGTCGGCGCAGGTCATCTTCACGTCGCCGGGCTGCTCGGGCAGGCTCTCCACGCGCGCGCGCACGCCCAGATTCTCTTCCAGCAGCTGGATGAGGTACGCGAGGCTGACCCGCTTCGACTCGCCCAGGTTGTAGATCCCGTAGCCCTTCACCTTGTCGAGAGCCTTCTCCAGGCCGTCCAAGATGTCCTCGATGTACGTGTAGTCGCGCTCCGTCCGCCCGTCGCCGAAGCGCGGAAGAGGCTTTCCCTCCATCATGAGCCGGGCGAACTTGTGGATGGCCATCTCCGGCCGCTGCCGCGGGCCGTACACCGTGAAGAACCTCAGGCAGAACACGTTCAGGCCGGACAGATGATGATGTGTGTAGCACTGCAGCTCGTTGGCCGCCTTGGTGGCCGCGTAGGGCGACACCGGGCGGTCCACGCGCGCGTCCTCGGAGAACGGCACCTCCGTGGAGTTGCCGTAGACCGAGGAGGACGACCCGAAGATCATCTTCGAGACCCCGTGGGCCCTGCAGGCCTCCAGGATGAGCCCCGTCCCGCGCACGTTCACGTCGTCGTACAGCGCCGGATCCTCGATGGACGGCCTCACCCCGGCGCGCGCCGCCAGGTGGACCACCGCATCGAGCGGGCGGGACGAGAACACCGTGTCCAGCAGCGAGCGGTCACGGATGTCCCCTTCCACCAGATCCAGCCGGTCCGGATGAGCGGCCAGGGCCCTGGCCAGGTTCCGCCGCTTGAGGCGCGGGTCGTAGAACGTGTCGAAGTTGTCGAGCACCGTGACGCGTTCGCCCCGCTCCAGCAGGCGCTCCACCAGGTGGGAGCCGATGAACCCCGCGCCGCCCGTCACCAGAATCCGCTTCATCAGAGTTTCGTCACCTTGTTGCGCCCCCTGCGCAGGGCGCGCGTCGCGTTGCGCGTGTCCACCACGCAACGTGAGTTGTCCACCAGCATCTGGTAGTCCACGCCGGAATGATCCGTCACGATGACGGCACAGTCATAGGCCTTGACGCGTGCGGCGGTCAGCGGAACCGACCGCTGCAGGCCGTTGCCTCCACCCGCTCCCGCCGGCAGCGACGGCACGAACGGGTCATGATAGTCCACGCGGGCGCCGCGGGCCCGCAGCAGCTTCATCACATCCAGAGCCGGCGACTCGCGCGTGTCGGACGTGTCCTTCTTGTACGCCGTGCCCAGGACGAGCAGGCGCGAGCCTGAGACCGACTTGCGCTGATCGTTGAGCGCATCCACCACCTTGGACAGCACGTAGTGGGGCATGGAGCCGTTGATCTCGGCCGCCAGCTCGATGAACCGGGCCTGGTAGTCGAGCGTGCGCAGCTTCCACGACAAGTAGTGCGGGTCGATGGGAATGCAGTGCCCGCCCAGGCCCGGCCCCGGATAAAAGGGCATGAAGCCGAACGGCTTGGTGGCGGCCCCTTCGATGATCTCCCACACCTCCAGGCCGAGCCGGTCGCAGATCAGCGCGATCTCGTTGACCAGGGCGATGTTCACGCTGCGGAAAGTGTTCTCCAGCAGCTTGATCATCTCCGCGGCCCGCGACGAGGAGACCGGCACCACGGACTGCACGGCCTGCGAGTACAGCAGCGCCGCCATCTGCCCGCAGGCCGCGGTGATGCCACCCACCACCTTGGGCGTGTTCTTCGTGTTCCACGATGTGTTGCCCGGATCCACCCGCTCGGGTGAGAAGGCCAGGTAGAAGTCGCGGCCCGCCTTCAGCCCGTTGTCGGACAGACGGGGCAGCATGATCTCCTCCGTGGTGCCCGGGTAGGTCGTGCTCTCCAGAATCACGAGCATGCCCCGGTGCAGCCTCTGGGCCACCTCCTCGAGCGCGGAGACGATGTAGGAGATGTCCGGGTCGCGGGTCTTGCGCAGCGGCGTGGGCACGCAGATGATCACGCAGTCCGACTTGCGCAGGACCTCGAAGTCGGTCCCCGCGGACAGACGCCTGGCCTTGAGCTGCTCTCTCACGTCGGCGTCGGTCACGTCGCCGATGTACGACCTGCCGGCGTTGATGTCGCGCACCTTGCGCGCGTCCAGATCGATGCCGTCCACGCGAAAGCCCGCCTTGGCGAACTCCACCGCCAGGGGCAGGCCGACGTAGCCCATGCCGATGATGCCCACCCGCGCCTGACGATCACGGATCCTGGCTTTGAGGGTGCTGCCGTCCACTCACTTCTCTCCCTGGGCGTCTCCCGGCGCCCCGGCGTCCGGCTGGTTGCCTGGCTGTTCGCCCTTCTTCTTTTTCTCCTGCTCCTGCTGCATCTTCTCCTGCTCCTTGAGCTGGTGCTTCTCGCCTTCCTCGCGCGAGTTGCGGATGAACCACGACAATATGCGGCTCTGCTGCACCCCGCGCACCACGTTGCGCAGGTCCTCGATGAGGGCGGGGTCGTTGATCAGCGTTCCCAGGGAGCCGTCCCCGCGGTTCAGCTTCTTCGTGACCTCCTCGAGGTTCGCCGAGATGTTGCGGATGTTGTCCATCACCTCGCCGGCCCACTTCTCGTCGCGCATCAGCCGCCCCATCAGGCCCTTCCCCTGCTTCATCTCGGCGGTGAAGTCCTGCAGGTTGGCCGAGGCCTGCCGGATGTCGTCCAGCGAAGCCGCCACCCGGCCGTTGGGATCCATGAGCTCCTGGATCGGCGAGCCGTCCGTCATGGCCTTGTCGAGCAGCTGCTCCATGCGGCCCAGGGACGTCTGGATCGAGGTCAGCGAAGAGCGGGCGAACTCGTCATCCTTGAGGAGCCGCCCCACCAGGCCGTGTCCCTTGTCGATCTCCTCCATGGCGCGCCGGCCGATGCGCGCGGACTCCGCGATGTCGGCGAAGGTCTGCGATCCGAAATTGGGATCCATGAGCATCCGCCCTACCACCCCCTGCTGATTCATGGTCTGCTCGAGGATGATGCGCACGTTGGCCGAGATGCTCTTGATGTCGTCGGCCAGATCGGCCGAAAGCTCTCCCAGCTTCTCCATGCCGAAGGTCGGGGGGACCGGGATGCGCGAGCCGGGCGGCAGGGGCTCCTTGCCCGGGGTACCGGGCGTCAGCTCGACGTATTTCTCTCCTCCCAGCAGGGTCAGGATCTTCACCGTGGCCAGCGTGTCCTCGCGGATGCGGTGCTTGTGCGCCTCGTCCACCGAGAGGCCCACCGTGATGTTCGTGTTGTTGGGATCGGACGAGAAGTCCACCGAATTGACCGTGCCCACCTGCACGCCCGCCAGCCTCACGGGAGAGCCCGACTGCAGGCCGTTGGCCTCCAAGACCTCGATCCGGTAGCCCACCTTGCGCACCCAGACCTTCTGTTCGCTGCCGATGGAGAACACGCCGATGGTGAAGATGAAGGCCGCCACCAGCACCACGATCCCCACGGTCAGATCGCGCCCGAGCGTCTTTTTCATGGGAGCCCCTCGACATGCCCCACGCTGAGAAACTCCTTCAGCCGGGGGTTGGTCGTGCGCTTGGCCTGCTCCAGATCGCCCACGAAATCCATGCGGCCGTCGTAGAGGAAGGCGATCCGGTCGCCCACCTTGAATGCGCTCTGGATGTCGTGCGTGACCACCACCGACGTGACCCCCAGCGCCCGCTGGAGGCTCCGGATCAGGTCATTGATGGCGTCCGCAGTGATGGGATCCAGCCCGGTGGTCGGCTCGTCGTACAGGATGCCCCGGGGCGACAGCGCGATCGCGCGGGCGAGCGCCACCCGCTTGCGCATGCCCCCGGACAGATCCGAAGGGGCCAGCGGCTCCACGTCCTCCCCCAGCTCGACCAGGCCCAGGACCTCGCGGACCCGCCCCTCGATGGCCGCCTCGTCCATGTCCGTGTGCTCCCTCAGGCCGTAGGCCACGTTCTCGAACACGTCCATCGAATCGAAGAGGGCTCCACCCTGGAAGAGCATGCCCACCTTGCGACGCACGGGCATCAGCTCGTCCTCCGAGAACCCGCTGATCTCGGTGCCGTCCACCCAGACCTCTCCGTCATCCGGCTTGTGCAGCCCGATGGTGTGGCGGATCAGGACCGACTTGCCGGACCCGGAGCCTCCCAGGATCACGACCGTCTCCCCCCGGGCGATGGCCAGATCGATTCCGGAGAGGACTTCCTTGCCGCCGAATGACTTGAAGAGGCCCTTGTAGACAATGAAGTCCTCCACGCACGCCTCAGAACAACATGAAGAGCTTGGTGAGGAAGAAGTTGGAGATCAGGATCAGGATGGACGCCACCACGACCGTGCTGGTGGTGGCTCGGCCCACCCCGTCCGCGCCTCCCGACGCGTTGAGCCCGTTGTAGCAGCCCACGATGGAGATGAACCCGGCGAAGAAGAACGTCTTGCCCACGCCGCTGAAGATGTCGTCGAACGTCAGCGCCGAAATGACATGCTGGATGTAGTACTGGCTCGTCTGGTTCAGGTCCTTCACGCTGATGAGCATGCCGCCGAAGATCCCGACGAAGTCCGCCAATATGGTGAGCAGGGGCAGCATGATCAAGGTCGCCAGCACCTTGGGGACCACCAGCTTCTTGATCGGGCTGGCGCCGAGCGCGCGGATGGCGTCCACCTGCTCGGTGACGGCCATCGAGCCGATCTCGGCCGTGATGCCGGCGCCCACGCGCCCCGCCACCAGGAGCGAGGTCAGCACGGGGCCCAGCTCACGGACGATCGAGATGCTGACCGCGTCACCGATGAGCAGCTTTGCACCGTATATCCCCAGGGTGTGGGCGGTCTGCAGAGCGAGGACCATGCCCGTGAACAGCGCCGTGATGTTGGTGATGGACAGGGACTTTACGCCGAGATGGTGCAGCTGGGCCATCAGCAGGTCTAAGCCGAACGGCCGCCTGACGGCGAGCCGAAGGGCGTCGAACGACATGGCGCTGGCCCTGCCGACGTGCCGGATCGCCGAGAGGAACTGCTCGCTCATTATAGACAGCCGCGGCCCTGGCCCGTGCGTGATGTCTGGTAAAATGTTGAAGGTTATTGCGATCGACCGATGCCGTCAAGGCGTCGCAAGACGCCTGACGGCATACCCATCGGGGTGTTCCCGGTGCCAGTCCCAGGCGGATTTGATGATACTGGTCAGGTCCGAGGACACGGGCTTCCAGCCCAGCTCGGCGCGGACGCGCCGCGAGGAGGCCAGCAGCACTGCCGGATCCCCCGGCCTGCGCGGGCCGTCCACGACGGGGATCTCCCGGCCGGTCACCCGGCGCGCCGCCGCGATCACCTCGAGGACCGACATGGCGCTCTCGGCCCCCAGGTTGTAGGACTTCAGTCCCGCGTCCGCCGGTCCCGACTCGAGCGCGGCCAGCGCCTTCACGTGGGCATCGGCCAGATCGGTGACGTGCACGTAGTCCCGCAGGCAGGTGCCGTCGGGCGTCGGATAGTCGCGCCCCATCACCGTCACCGCGGGGATCTTCCCCAATGCCGCCCGGCAGACCAGCGGGATGAGGTGCGTCTCGGGCTCGTGGTCCTCCCCCATCCGCCCTCCCGGCGCCGCCCCCGCCGCGTTGAAATAGCGCAACGCGATGGCGCGCAGGCCGGCGCACCGGGCGTGCCAGTCGAGCGCCCGCTCCACCATCAGCTTGGTCTCGCCGTACACGTTCGTAGGCGAGCACGGAGTCTCCTCGTCGATCCCGCCCGCGCGGTCGGCCGGGGGCTCTCCATACACCGCGGCGCTGGAGGAGAACACGAACCGGTTGACCCCGCGCGCCATGACGCTTTCGACGAGGCGCAGCGTGCGGGCGACGTTGTTGTCGAAGTAGCGCGCCGGCTCGGTCATCGACTGCCCCACAAGGCACGACGCCGCCATGTGGATGACGCCGTCCACCGGCTCCGCCTGGAAGCAGGCATCGAGCGAGCGCGGATCCGAGATGTCGCCCACCACCAGCGGCACCCGTCCCTGCGCCGGGAGCGCCTCCCTGTGCCCCTCACTCAGGTCGTCCAGCACCACGGCACGGTGCCCCGCATCCATGAGGGCTCGCACCACGTGGCTCCCCACGTACCCGGCCCCTCCGGTCACCAGAACCCGCATCGCCGACCAGGCCTCCACTTCGCCGCGGATGCACTATGATCCGCGCGCATGAAACTTTACCATGCGGCCTCTGCCGTCAGGACCTCCGCGCGGATATCGGTCGAGAACGTCACCAAGCAGGTGCGCGAAGCGGTGGAAGCATCGGGAGTCACCACCGGCCTCGCCGTGGTGTCGGTCCCTCACACCACGTGCGCCGTTGCGGTGAACGAAGACGAAGCGGGGCTGCGCAAGGACATCCTCAAGGTCGCCGAGCGCCTGCTCACTCCCCTCGCCGGGACGGAGGGCTTCTCCCACGACTGCGTGGACGACAACGCCCAGGCGCATCTCACCTCGATCCTGTTCGGGCACACGGCCACCGTGCCGGTGAGCGAAGGCGGCCCCTCCCTGGGAAGCTGGCAGAGCATCTTCCTCATCGAGCTGGACGGCCCTCGGACCCGCAGCGTCAACGTCACGGTCATCGGCGAGTAGCGCCCGCCCGCGGCCGGGAGTGGTCTCCGGGGCCGCGGGCTGCCTCGGCCCAGATCACGACGTACGGCTCCCTTCAAGGGAATCGAAGTCTCCGGCGACGAGAACTTCATGGAGGGGAACAGAGTGTGGAGCGCCTCGTGCGGCCTGGCGTTCAGGAACACATTCAGCAACCTCTACCGAGGGAACACGTTCCTCTTCGTACAGAACGTCACCTGCGGTCCACTCAACGTGGATGCAGGCGGCAACTCCTCCCTTCCCTGAGTCCTCGCAACGTATTTGATCTTCACTTCCTCACTGCACGCTCAACGGCGCGCGGCCCTGCGCGCTACGAGGCCGGCGGCGGGGAGTGGTCTCCGAGGCCCTCCGACCGACGAGCCGGGGCGTGCGGCCGTTGTC
>JBOGOC010000057.1:0-19782 GCA_050747525.1 Candidatus Polarisedimenticolia bacterium
GAATGCACGCGGCGCGCCGGATCCGGCGAGCCCAGGCGCCACGCGTCCCCCGCGAGAAGCAGCGCCGGAAGGACCGCGGCGTTCTCCTTGGAGAAGAGGCCGAGGGCGAACAGCAGTCCCACCCCGAGGGCGCGCCGGATGCCCGAGCCGCCCAGGTGCAGGCACCACGCGCCCAGCACCGCGCAGGCAGCCAGCAGCTCGGCGCGCCCCACCACGCCGGCCACCGCTTCGGTGTGCACGGGATGAGCGGCGAAGAGGAGCCCCGCCGCCGCGGCGGCCCCCACGGGAAGCCCGAGGGCTACGGCCAGCACGACCACCAGGGCGCTGGCCAGCGCGTGCAGGGCCAGGTTCACCGCGTGGTAGCTCCACGGCTCGAGCCCCGACACGGCGTGGTTGGCCGCGTAGCTCAGGATGGTGAGAGGCCGGTAGAGGTTTCCGTAGTCACGGACGTGATGCCAGTAGTGCGTGGAGAACGTGCGCGCCAGGTCGCCGGCCTGCTCGCCGGCCACCAGCGGGTTGCGCACGATGACGTCCAGGTCGTCGAAGACGAAGCCGTTTCCGAACGTGTTGAGGTAACAGGCCGCCGCCACAAGCGCCGCGGCAGCCGTGGCGAGAGTGAGCCGCGACCCGGCTGTGTCCGTCTTGACCCCGAAGGCGGCACCCACCTAGAATGGCCCGGCGCCAGTAGAAACCACACCAGACGCGGCGTCGCACGGGGTGCGGCGGCGGTCTTTCTCGCTCGACCTCGAGGGGATCATGCTCAGACGTGTCCCGGCCTTGGCGCTCCTGATTCTGCTTGCTCACGCCGTTCCCGCTTCCGCCGACGCAGAGAGGGTCGAGTTCGGCGGCTTCATCGAAGGCGACGTGGTCCGCGATCAGTTCATGTTCCGGGGCCTGCGCGTGGGCCCGGACGATCGCGGCGGTCCATTCTACGACGACGCGGGCCTGTTCGGCTTCCTGCTCGATTCCCCTCCCGGCATCCTGAACTTCAATCCGTTCACGGCAGGAAGCGGCCCCGGGCGCGTGCACTCGTCGAAGGGGACCTACGTCTTCGACATGGTCGATCCCTCCAACCCCTTCGTGCCCTCGTTCACCGATCGTGCCGAGGTGGTGGTGGCCCTGGCGGACATCGGGAGCACCGTGCTCACCGCCTACGGGGCGGAGGGAGAGGTCCTGGGGACCGACACGCTCACGCTGGACCAGTTCGGGTTCGGCAACTTCCGCCTCAGCGTGTTCGCCCCGGGCATCCAGCGCTTCACCATCACCACGCCACAGGACGACACCACCATCGGGGCGATGGTGGACACGCTCGAGTACGAGACTCCGGCCGTCCAGCCATCGAGGCCGATCCGCATGAGTCTCATGACGGGGCTGCCCGGCAACGTCCTCCAGCTCGGAACCGACGGCTTCGTCATGGTCACCATCTACCCGTCTCCGAGGTTCGACTCCGGCGCGCTCGAGCCGCGTCATGTCCTGCTGCAGCGCGCGAGCCCCGTTTCCTGGCTGCCGGTCATCGGTTCCACTGGCCGCCTGCGCTCCCTCATCCTGATGTTCAGAACCCAGGATCTGCAGGGACTGACGCCGTCGTCCACCGTGATCGCGCTCACCGCGGTGGACGGAGACGGCACGTCGCTGAAGGGGCTCGCCCTCGTGACCATCCAGGACACGCCGTCATTGCCCGTGGTGCCCGAGGTGCCGTCGGTGAGCGGGGCCTCGCGCCTCTTTCAGCGCGGCACTGATTGATGTCGTCCCCGCTTTTCTGGCTGCTGGTGATTCTGGTGAGCGCCGTGTGCGGCTCGCTGGGAGCCAGGATCGCGGGGGTTGGCTACGGGCTGGGGTGCCTCGGCTCGATCGCGCTGGGGTTCATCGGGGCCGCCCTGGGGGGATGGATGGCGCGCAGTCTGGGGCTCCCGCCGCTGCTGGAGATCCATCTGGGCGACGGAGCCACCTTCCCCACGGTGTACGCCATCATGGGGTCCGCCCTGTTCGTGGCCGTGCTGGGGTTGTTCCGGGGGCGCCGGCGGGAAGACTGGGGCCCCAACGACGGCTGACCCACGGGGCCAGCGCGAGGATCGCCACGCCGGCCAGCGAGACGAACGCGCCCACGATCACGCGTGCGGGCCGGTAGGTGTAGACGACGGTGTGCCTCCCTTCCGGCAGCTCAAGGCCGCGGAACATGTGGTCGGCCGTGAAGAGGGGAGCGGGCCGTCCATCCACAGTCGCCCGCCATCCCGGGTACATCATGTCCGACAGCACGAGGTAGCCGGGCGCGGAAGCCGACACCTCCACGGTGACGGTGTTCATGGTGTGCCGCACGGCGTGGATGGTATGCGGGATCGGCTCGCCGGGAGGCTTCGCGTTCGCGGGGGCGTCGTCCTCCACGAGCGCCTCGCGCGAAGGATCCCAGCTCCCGGACGCGATGATCTCCAGGCCCGTATCGGTCGTGATCCTGCGCAGGCCCGGCACCACCCGCGCGCGCGGCATCACCCCGGGGACGCCGATCAGTTTGCTGGGCTCACCGGGACTTCCATGAACGACCTGCGAGACCCCCGCGGCCGCGAGCAGGTTTCGGCGCCGGGCCACATCGGGGGACTGCTCGATAGCCTGCCGCCACAGAGCGGCCCGGCGCGGACACACGGGATCTCCGCCGCTGGCGCTGAAGAGGCCGTACGGCAGGTTGAGGTTGAACAGGAAGACATTCGACGCCCAGTGGTAGTAGCTATCCTCCTTCGCGCCGTACATCAGGAGGTCCGACCTGAGAGTCTCCTCGGTCACGTAGAACCTCGATCCGGGGACGAGCCGCTCCTTGAGGCGCGCGACTGTGTCGGGCTCGTGCCGGTAGAGATCGGCGCTCCCCGTGAAGTTCACGCCCACATGGCCCGCCATCAGATCGAGCAGGAGCACCAGCGGGACCGCCTGCGCAGCGCGCTGTGGTGAGAGGCGCCCCAGCGCCACGGCGCCGGCCACGATCGTCAGGGTGATCAGAATGAGGGCCGCGCGCACCATGTCGTCGCGCACCAGGTCGATGTGCGCGGGCAGGCCGGGGGCCTGCGGCGGAAGCACGACCTGCGAGACGATGGCCTGCACCGCCGAGAGGAATGTGGACGGCGAGACGAAAGCCAGCGCCGCGATGGCGGCCGCGGCTGCCGCCAGCAGGCCCAGCGCCAGCGCCAGGCGCCGCGCCACACGAGGGCCGTTGGCCAGGCGATCCAGCAGCTCGTCGAGCCCCAGCGGGCCGAGCCAGCACAAGGCGAAGGCGATGAGCAGGCCGGTGTTGGACCACCACCGCCAGTGGTCCAGGCCGGGAACCAGGGACACCAGCAACGGGGCGAACGGAGTATAAATCCCGAGACAGGCAAGCACCGAGAAGACCAGCAGCCCCAGGCCGGCCGCCACGGCCCATCGCCGGGACGGGATGCGGCGCGAATCGTCCGGCCGCCGCCGCAGGGCAAGAGTCGCGGCCGCGGCCAGCAGGATCACCGGCAGGCCGACGTAGAAGTGCCCCAGCCAGTACTGCATCAGGATGCCTCCCCAGTAGTGCTCGTATCCGGGAAGCCCGAAGAAGTGTGGAAACACGAAATCGAGGAAGTGCACGGGATGCAGGCTGTGCTGGAGCACCAGGCTGGTGTCATGAGACGTGGCCCGATCCGAGAGGGACGCCACCTCGGCGAACGGGATGATCTCCGCCCCGGCCAGCAGGCCCCCCACCAGCAGCACCAGAGGGTACGAGAGCGCCGCCCTGATGATTTGCGCACGCTGCCTCGTGGCCACGGCCCTGATCAGCCAGCCGGCCCACAGCACCCCCGCTCCCAGCACGAGGGTGTGCGTGGTCTGCGGGTAGCCGCCCGCCGTCGAAAGGGCCACCCCGGCAGCCCCCAGAATCAGGCCCCGCGCTGGCTGCCCGCGCCACCAGGTCAGCAGTCCCATCATGATGAGCGGGAGCCACCCCGCCGCCGACAGCTTGTTGGGGAACTCGATGTGCACCAGCATCCATCCGCCGTAGGCCCAGGCCAGCCCTCCGGTGGCGCACGAGACGGGCCGGCATCCCAGCGTGCGCAGCATCAGGGCCATCACCAGCGCGATGATGCCGAAGTGCGCCACGAGGAACAGCCGCATCGCCGAAGGAAACTCAAAGAGCCAGAAGCAGATGTTGATCGGGTAGAAGACCGCCGACTGCATGTTGGCCAGAAGCGGCGTCCCCATGTACGACCAGGGGTTCCAGAGTGGGATTTCCCCCGAAGCCAGGGCACGTCGCACCAGATCGCGCCAGGGGTAGTACCAGTTGTGCAGGTCGCGCAGCAGGTAGACGCGGTCGGAGAAACAGACCTCGTGGAAGAAAACCAGAGGCGAGCCCAGCAACAGCGCCGGCAGGGCCAGGCGCCGCCCCCACTTCACTCGGGGGGACCCTGCTTGGGGAGCGATTGGATGCGCTGGATGATGTCGTTCTGGACGCGGAACCACTCATCCGAGGGGGCCATCATCGAGGTGGAGGCGATCTCCGTCTGCACCCGCTGGTAGAGGTCCATCCACTCGAGGGTGAGCGGATAGAAGCCAGAGTCGGCTATGGCGCGCGCGCGGACGTCGCCCGATCCCTCGACGGCAAGATACCGGGATCCTTCCAGGGCGTCCTCCAGCGCGGGCCTCAGCACCAGGGCCTGGGACGCGGTCTCCTTCCACGAGGCGAGCGCCTCGGCATCCGGGAGCCCCTGCTGCATCGACGCCGCGTGACGCTCGGCGATGGCCTTGAGCTTCTCCATGGCGCCATCCCCGTTGGACATCGCCCTCACCGCCTTCCAGTACGGCGCCCGGTCGATCCAGGCCGCGGTCCCGCCCGCGGCCAGCACCACCACGATGATCATCACCACGGTCATGGCGCGCCTGACGCCCGCGCGCTGGGCGTCGGTGGCGCCGCGCCGTCCCGCGCGCCAGCCGGTGATCGCCTTCTCCACGCCCGTGATGGCCACGTAGGCGCCGGCCAGCAGCACCACCAGGGGGAGGTAGGTCTTGACCGGGCTGGTGGAAGCCGAGCGCAGCCAGTAGGTGCCCACCATCACGAGCCCTCCAGCCGCCAGGGTGAGGGCCCCGCGCCGCACCAGGGCGGCGTGATCGACGGGGACGTGATGGGCCGTGCTCTCCGGGGGAGCCATGAGGCGCACATTCTAGCCTGCCCGCGTGCCGAGCGTCCTCTGCTAGGATGACCGGATGCAGGAAGCGGAGCAATCTCTTCAGCCCGCACTGGATCGGCGCCTCATGGGGCTGCTGCGCTGTCCGGAGACCGGAGAGCCGCTGCGCCAGGTCGGAGCGCGGCTCGTCTCGGCTTCGGGAGCCACCACGTACAGGATCGATCCGTCAGGCATCCCGCTGTTCGCCGAGTCGTACTGCTCACCGGAGGCTGCGGCCCAGCAGCGTCATTACGATCGCATTTCCGACGTGTACCTGGAGAACCTGCAGTATCCGCACGTCCAGGAATACGGCGCCTCGCTGGATCGGGCGCTGCTGGAGGCGCTGGGGCCGGCCCGGCTGGGCGTGGTGGCGGAGCTGTGCTGCGGTCAGGCCGACGCCGTGCGCCTGCTGGGGGACCGGATCGAGCTGGGGGTGGGGGTGGACGTCTCGCTCTCGATGCTGGCGGCGGCCGGCCGGCAGCTGTCGCACGCAGCGTTCCACTTCGTCCAGGGAGACGCCACGCGCCTGCCGCTTGCCGACGCAGCGTTCGATCACGTGGTGATGCTGGGCGGGGTCCATCATGTTCCGGATCGGGAGGCGCTGTTCCGTCAGATCCACAGGGTGCTCAAGCCGGGTGGCCGCTTCATCTGGCGCGAGCCGGTGAGCGACTTCGCGCCCTGGCGATGGATGCGCACCGTCGTGTACCGCCTGTCGCCGACCCTCGATGACGAGACGGAGCGGCCGCTGTTGTACGAGGAGACGGTCCCCGTGCTGGAGCGGGCCGGGCTGAGCCTGTCGTCGTGGCGCACGCTGGGGTTTCTCGGATACTGCCTGCTGATGAACAGCGATGTGCTGGTGCTCAACCGGGCGCTGCGGTTCCTCCCTGGGATCGGGCGCATGTCACGTGCTCTGGCCGGCCTGGATGCCTGGTGCCTGAAGGCTCCGGGCATGGGACGCAACGGGACCATCGTGGTGGGCGTCGCGCGGAAGCGCCCGGCCTGAGCGATGTCGCCTTCCCCCGGACGTCCCTCCGTCGCAGCGTGGCTGATCCTTGCCGCGTCGGCTCTCCTGCTGTGCCTCCCCATGATGCTGAACGGGCCCCTGCAGCACGGAAGCGACGTGACCGCCACGGCCCACTTCCTGACCGGCTTCAAGAAGGCTCTCGGCGAAGGGGACCTCTACCCGCGGTGGACCGATCGCACCAACAGGGATCTGGGGGCCCCCTCGTTCGTGATGTACCCGCCACTGACCTTTTACGGCGCGTCGCTCTGCGCGTGGATCGCGGGCTCGATCACGGGCGGGCTGAAACTCTACCTCTTCGTGGTGGCCGGCCTCACCGCCCTGTCGTGCTATGCGCTGGCCCGTGAGCTGATCGGCCCGGGCCTGCCGGCCACCGTGGCCGCGGCGGCCTACGTGCTGCTGCCGTATCACGTGCTGGACGTCTATCAGCGTTTCGCCCTGTCGGAGACCACCGCCTTCATCTACTTCCCGCTGATCGTGCTGTTCGCACGGCGCACGATGGACCGAGGGAGGGGATGGCACATGGCGGGGCTGGCCCTTTCCTACGCGGCGCTGGTGGCCACTCATCTGGTGAGCGGCTTCTTCTTCTCGCTGTTCCTTGGCCCGTGGCTGATGTGGGAGGCGAGGCGGCGCTGGGGGGCGCTCCTTCCCGTGACGGTGGCTCTGGCATGCGGCCTCGCGCTGTCGGCGCCCGCCCTGCTTCCCGCGGTGCTGGAGAAGGGGGCCGTCAACATCGCCTGGCAGACCCAGATGCCCAACGGAGACGTCCGCATCAACTTCATCTTCAAAGATGACGTCCTGCCGGGGCTCGGGTTCAAGGACCCGGTCAAGCCTCCCGTGCTGCGCTCCGCCCACACCCAGCTCCTGCTGGCCGGCGTGGGGCTCGTCATCGCGCTGGCCTCCAGGCGCCGTGGCGATCCGCGGTGGCGTCAGGATGCCGTGATCATGGCGGCCGGATGCGGGCTGGCCTACCTGATGCAGCTCGAGCTGTCGCTGCCGGTCTGGCTGGCCGTCCCGGAGCTGGCCACCATCCAGTTCCCCTGGCGCCTGCAGGCGGTGATGGTGCTGACCGGCTCCCTGCTGGCCGGCTTCGCGTCCGCCGCCGTGACCGGGCCCGGGTCGCTGCGTGGCGGGGCGAAGACCCTCGCGCTGACGGCGCTGGGGCTGTGCCTGCTCCTCAACCTCGCGCTGTCAGCCCGCATCGCCTATCTCAAGCCGTTCACCTTCGATGAGAAGGCCGCCAACGATCTCACCACCGCCACCTGGGTGGAGCCCGCGTCCACCCCGGTGCAGTTCCGCGATTACCGGACCTTCAGGTCGACCCAGGTGGACATGCCGCGCGCCGTGTTCCTCACGGGCCAGGGGACGGCCACCGTATCGCGGTGGCTGTCGTCGCGGCGGGTGCTGGACATCGAGAGCGACTCGGGGGGGAGCGTGGCACTGCGCTCGTTCTACTTTCCGGGATGGACGGCACGGCTCGACGGCGCCCCGCTCGCCGTGCGGCCCCACCCGCCGCTGGCGGTCGTGGCGTTCGACGTTCCGCAGGGACGCCACACTGTGGAGCTGTGGCTCGAGCCGTCGCCGCTGCGCCGGTGGAGCTGGGCCGTGTGCGTGGCGGGACTGGCGGCGACGGTGCTGATGGGCGGGCCCTGGCTGAAGCCGCGCGCCGGCGTCGCTTCGCCGCCGCGGGCCGCCCACGCGGCCGCGCGTAGACGCTGATGTGCGGCATCGCGGGTTACGTGAACCTCGACCCGGCCCACCCCGCGGTCGAGGCGGTGGTGCAGGCGATGACCCGCACGCTGACCCACCGCGGTCCGGATGAAGAGGGGTACCACCTGGACGGGCCCGCCGCCCTGGGGATGAGGCGCCTGTCGATCATCGATCTGTCGACCGGGCGCCAGCCGATCGCCAACGAGGACGGCACGGTGCAGCTGGTGTTCAACGGCGAGGTGTACAACCACCTCGAGCTGCGCGCCGAGCTCGAGGCCAGGGGGCACCGGTTCCGCACGCGGGCCGACACGGAGGTGATCGTCCACCTCTACGAGGAATACGGGGACGCCTTCGTGGGCCGGCTCAACGCCATGTGCGCGCTGGCCCTGTGGGACGCGCGGCGCCGGAGGCTGGTCCTGGCGCGCGACCGCATGGGGAAGAAGCCGCTGCACTACGCGCTCACCCCCGAGGCGTTCGTGTTCGGGTCGGAGCCCAAGGCGTTGCTGCGCCATCCCGCCGTGAAGGGCTCGCTGGACGAAGCGTCCATGGCGCGCTACCTGGTGCACGAGTACGTGCCGTGCCCGCGGTCCATCTTCCGCGGCGTGGCCAAGCTGCGCCCGGGCCACATCGGGGTGCTGGAAGGCGGCGTCTTCCGCGAGATCCCGTACTGGGACATCCCCGCGCCCGAAGAGGCCGTCCCCGCGCACATCGAGGAGACGTTGCGCGAGACGGTGAGCGCCGCGGTGAGCTGCCGCCTGATGTCCGACGTGCCGCTGGGAGTGTTTCTCTCGGGAGGCGTGGACTCCACGTCGATCGTGGCCTGCATGGCGAAGGCGGCCAAGGAGGTCCGCACTTTCTCCGTGGCGTTCGACGACGCGTCGTTCGACGAGTCGGCGCATTTTCGGAGCGTGGCCCGGCACTACGGCACGCGCCACGAGGAGCGCGTGCTCACGGCCGACGCGCTGCTGGAGCTGCTGCCGGCGCTGGCCCCGCTGCTGGACGAGCCGCTGGGGGACGCCTCGATCCTCCCCACGCACATGCTGTCGCGCTTCACGCGCGAGCACGTCACTGTGGCGCTGGGAGGAGACGGCGGCGACGAGCTGTTCGCCGGGTATCCGACGTACCAGGCGCATCGGCTGGCCGGCTGGTACGAGCGGCTGCCGTCGGCGCTCAAGGCGGGGGTGGTGGAGCCGCTGGTGCGCGCGCTGCCGGTCTCGCGACGCAACATCAGCTTCGATTTCAAGGCGCGGCGCTTCATCAAAGGGGCGGGGCTTCCGCCCGAGGAGCGCAACCAGGTCTGGCTGGGCTCGTTCTCGCCGGCCGAGGCGCTCGCGCTTCTGGCCCCCGACGTGCGCCACGCGCTGCGCGACGACGACCTGCTGGACGAAGCCCGCGCCCACTTCGCGCGCGCCGGGGCACGCGACACCCTGGGGCGGCTGCAGTACGTGGATCTCAAGATGTACCTGCAGGACGGGATCCTGGTGAAGGTGGACCGGGCCAGCATGGCCTGCTCGCTGGAGGTGCGGGCCCCGCTGCTGGATCACCGGCTGGTGGAGCTGGTGGCCCGCCTGCCGACCTCGTGGAAGCTGCGCGGGATGACGACCAAGTATATCCTCAAGCGCGCCATGGGCCCCTGGCTGCCTCCGGGGATCACGAACCGGCCCAAGAAAGGGTTCGGCGTTCCGGTGGCCACGTGGCTGCGCGGCCCGCTGAAAGGGATGATGCTCGATCTGCTCGCGGCCCCGCGCCTGCGCCGGCAGGGCCTTCTCGATCCGGCCGCGGTGGAGGTGCTGGTGCGCGATCATCTGGAGGGACGTCTGGACAACCGCAAGCCGATCTGGACCCTGCTGATGCTGCAACTCTGGCAGGAGCACTGGGCCGGCGTGGGACGGCATGAGACCATCGCTGCCTGATCTGCTGGCCTGCCCTGCGTGCCACGGCCGGCTGTCGCCGTCCGCCCGCGACGTGGAGGACGGCGAGATCATGGCCGGCGAGCTGCGCTGCGCGGCCTGTGCGAAGGGCTGGCCCATCCGCGGCGGGGTTCCCCGCTTCGTGGAGACCCTGGCCACGGGCGACGAAGCCCGCACGGCGCGCGCGTTCGGCTGGGAGTGGCAGGTGTTCTCCGACATGCAGGGGTACCACGAGCGCCAGTTCCTGGACTGGATCGATCCGGTGCGCCCCGAGTCGTTCCGCGGCCGTGTCGTGCTGGAGGGAGGATGCGGCAAGGGGCGCCACACCACTCTGGTGGGACGCTGGGGGGCCAGGGCCGTGATCGGTGTGGATCTCTCCGATGCGGTGGACGTGGCCTACGCCCACACGCGCGGCCAGCCCAACGTGCACATCGTGCAGGCAGACCTGCGGGCGCTTCCGCTGGGCCCGGGCTCGTGCGACCACGCCTTCTCGGTGGGGGTGCTGCACCACCTGCCCGATCCGTTGGAGGGGTTCCGCTCGCTGGCCCGTGCCGTGAAGCCAGGGGGCGAGATCACCGTGTGGGTGTACGGGGCCGAGGGGAACGGCTGGATCCGCCACGTGGTGACCCCCGTGAGGCGGACCTTCACATCACGGCTGCCGCCGCCGGTGCTCTACCCGCTGTCGTGGATGGCGGCCATACCTCTGTGGGTGGCCCTGCGCACGCTGTACCATCCGGCTGCCCGGCGTCCCGACGCGGTGTGGGGGCGCCTGCTTCCGTATCGTGGGTACCTGTCGTACATCAGCGGCTTTCCCTTCCGGGAGATCCACCACATCGTGCATGATCACCTGGCCGCGCCGGTGGCCTTCTATCTACGCCGGGACGAGCTGGAGGAGTGGTACCGCGGGGTGGGGGCGCGCCGGCTCACCCTGGCGTGGCACAACCAGAACAGCTGGCGGGCGCACGGAGAGCTATGAGCAGCCGGCGGACCGTTTCGGTGGTGGTCCCTCTCTACAACGAGCAGGACAACGTCGAGCAGCTGCACGCCGAGATCGTGGCGGCCATGGATCGCACCTCGGCCGCCTGGGAAGTGATCTACGTCGACGATGGCAGCATTGACCGCACCTGGGAGCGCCTCATGGCGGCCCGGCGGTCGCGCCCCGGCCAGGTGATCGCAGTCCGCCTGCGCAGGAACTTCGGGCAGACGGCGGCCCTGGCCGCCGGCTTCCAGAACGCCTCGGGAGAAGTCATCGTGACGCTGGACGGCGATCTGCAGAACGATCCGGCCGACATCCCGATGCTGCTGGGCAAGCTGGACGAAGGGTTCGACGTGGTGAGCGGGTGGCGCCGCGTTCGCAAGGACGCGCTGGTGGCGCGCCGGCTTCCGTCGCACGCGGCCAACTGGCTCATCAGCCGCATGGCCTCGGTGCCGCTGCACGATCATGGCTGCACCCTGAAGGCGTACCGGCGCGAGGTCGTGGAGCAGATCGCCCTGTACGGCGAGATGCACCGGTTCATCCCGGCGCAGGCGTTCTGGATCGGGGCGCGCATCTGCGAGGTGGTGGTCCATCACCGCCCGCGCACGCGTGGGACGTCCAAGTACGGCATCGGGCGCACCTACCGCGTGATGCTCGACCTGATCACCGTGCGGTTCCTGGGGGCGCACGGCACCAAGCCGCTGCATGCGTTCGGGGCGATGGGGCTTGTGTTCGTGGTGCTGGGCGTGCTCACGGTGGTGGTGCTGGCCTGGCTCAAGTACCGCACCGGGGTGAGCTTCATCCAGTCGCCGCTGCTGCTGCTGTCCGCGCTGTTCATGATGCTGGGAGGCCAGAGCCTGCTGCTGGGGCTGCTGGCCGAGATTTCGGTGCGCACCTACTACGAGTCGCAGCAGAAGACCATCTACATCGTGCGCGAGATCGCCCGCCCCGATTCGGCCGCCGTCACGGAATCGCCCGCAGCCGCATCAGAGCCTCCTGGCAGGGGCGGTACCCGGGCTGCGCCGTGAGGCAGCTGGCGTAGGCCTGCAGGGCCTCGTCCTTCCGCCCGTCCGCCGCGTACAGGTCGCCGAGGTCCTTCCACGCGAAGTAGGCCCCCGGGTTGAGGTGGATCAGGTCCTTCGTAGCCTGGATCGCCTCAGGCATGCGCTGCAGCACTTGATAGGCTTTGGTCAGGTACTGCAGGGGGCTCCAGGCGGTGGGGGCCGCCGCCGCGGCGCGCTTCGCCTCGTCGAGCCACTGCTCGGCCATGTCCTGGCGCAGCTCCACCGCCTCGGAGCGCGCCGGGGTGATCAGCTTGTAGCCGTCGCGCTGGATGATCTCCTGGAAGCGCGGGCGGTCGCGCAGGTACACCACGTGCCGGTCGTCGAAATAGACCAAGGTCCATTCCGGCGAGTTGTCCAGGTACGCGTAGATCGGCTGGGCGCGGTCCTGGACGTAGGTGAGCAGCAGGAAGTCCACGTCGTACTTCTTCACGTAATTGTCCAGAGCCTGGGGGTCGTTGAGGACCCGCATGTAGTCGAGGTAGAGGGCCTCCCCGTACACGTCGTTGCGCGAGTCCATCCCCACCTTGACGTCGGGCCACATGCGGTGGATGAGCATCGCGGCCGCGTTGTACGAGGGCAGGCAGCGGCCCGTTATGTGGTTCTTCTCGATCCAGTCGACCGCGTCGGTGGGCATGTTGCTGGCGATCCCCAGCCCGGTCTCTCTCCTGGTGTCGGGGTTGAAGCCGAAGTAGTAGGCGTCGGCGTAGGTGTACCAGGCCAGGGCGGCCAGGAGGATCCCCGTCCCGTAGAGCGTTCCCTGCGCCACGCGTGGCTGGCGCCACCAGCGCGCGGCTCCCGCGCGGTCCAGGATGGCGTTCAGGTTGTGGGCCAGTGTCGGGAGCGTGGCCACCACGGCGTCGGTGACCGCCCGGTTGTGGCGCATGGACATGGCGAAGAACAGGGCCACGATGCCGGCGTGATGGAACTCCAGCCGGTGCGTGTTGGCCAGCAGGAAGAGTCCCACCATCACGTACCACAACGACGCGTGCTGCTCCACCAGGGTGGGGAGCCGGCTCTTGTAGGCGCTGGCGAACTCGTACACGAAAAAGACCCACGCCACTCCCAGCAGCAGGTTGGCGAACTGCGCGGCCGTGCGCCATCCGCCGCGCAGCTCCTGATGCCCGCGAATCACCAGGAACGAGCCGAACAGCACCGCCACCCAGAAGATGTAGTACAGGAACATGGACGAGAGGTTGTAGCTGGGGAAGAGGGCCGACTGCCACTCGTAGATCCCCTTCATGAAGACGTCCTGCCCGGTCAGCTCGAAGGGGAAGGTGAGCAGGCGGTAGCCGTACGGGTTGATCAGGGCGAAGGCCAGCGACGCCGGCAGCAGCGCCGCCACGCGCAGCACGTCGGCCATGGGGCGGGCGTCTTCGCGCGCCAGGCCGAACCATCGCGTGCGCAGGTGCATGACCAGCTCGGCCAGGGCGAACATCACCAGCATGGCCAGCCCCTGGAAGTGCCCGCCGTGCATGTTGGTCCAGAGCATGTGCAGGGGCGGGATGGCGTACAGCCAGGCGCGCCGGCCGGTCTTGCGCCACGAGAGGTAGCACAGAATGTAAAGGGCCTCGAACAGGTACGAGAAGATGTGGGGTCGTTCGAGGAAACGGGCCGAGCCGATGTACAGCATCATCGCGAAGCAGGGGAGTGCGACCGCCAGGCGCACCGAGAGCACGCGGCAGGCGCCCAGCAGCGCGGCGCAGGTGGCGAAGATGACCGCGGACTTGAAGAAGATGAGCCCCGTGACGCCGCCGGCTGCGTACACCAGATGGAACACCACCCCGCTGAGCCATTCGTGGGCGACGTAGTCGTGGTCCGAGGCGCTGAACGAGTACGGGTCCTTGTCGGGGACCGCCCAGGTCGACAGGATGTTCTGGCCGGTGCGCAGGTGGATCCAGATGTCGTTGTTGGACATCTTGAAGATGGTGAGCACGGCGATGAGGGCGGCCAGCGCGGTCAGGGCGAAGGCGATGGCCACGACGGTGCGCGGCGACGGGGGTGCCTGCGGGGGAGGCTGCGCGGGCTGCTGGCCCGCCCGCGGCGCGCTCTTGTTGCGCGCGCCGGTCCCGGCCCGATCCTTCACCCGGCGGGTTCCGTCGGAATGGTGTGGGGTGCAGGCCGGGTGTACATAGGAGCCGGGAGTCTACAGGAGCCCGGGTTCTTTGACAACGCGAAGGGAGGGTCCCTATACTCGCGCCGTGGGCAAGGCTTCGGGGGAGACACTCAAGAGACGCATCGTCGGGGGGGGCGCCCTTGCGGTGTTGCTCGTGCTGGCGGGCGTGGCCTTCTGGCCCAGGCAGCCCGGGGCGGCGTCCTCGCCGACCGGCATCCAGCCCGCGGCCCCGTCTCCCGATCTCCCGCAGGGAGGGGTCACCGAGACGCTTCCCACGCTGCCTCCGCGGGGCAAGGAGATCACGGAGATCACCGCCACCCTGGAGGACGTGCATCTCAGTCCCCAGGCCCGCCTGATGGCCGAGCGTCTCGTGTGCGTGTGCGGATGCAACGACATCCTGTCCACCTGCAACTGCAAGGAGACCCCGGGCAGCCGCGACATGAAGACGTATCTTCAGGAGCTCGTCTCCGGCGGGAAGTCGCCATCGGAGGTCGAGGCGGCCATGGTGGCGCGCTACGGGGAAAAGGTCATCCCGCCGTAAAGCGGTCACAGCCGCCTCTCGTTCCTGAACCGCCCGCCCACCCCGTCGCGCCCCAACCGCCACGTGATCCCCAGCGGCGCCCGACCGCGTGCCGCCGCAAGCCCCCTGTGGATCCCTCGCAGGTGATGGAAGAGGCACAACGACTCGCGGTTGGTCAGCTCGTCCCCCCCGCCTGCCGAACGGAAGACCAGGTGATGGTCCTGCAGGAGTGCCCGCCCCGTGCACCCCGGCGCCGAGCACCGGTAGCCGCTTCGGGGGAACAGCTCGCGGCGATCCGGGCCCCCCACGTTGGCTTCCACCGGGTCCCACAGCCTCACGCAGTCCTCCAGAAGCTCCAGCAACCCCACCCACAGCGGCAGCCGCCACCCCCGAGTGGAAAAAATCCGGGTCAGTCGCCACGACGCAGTGGCCGGATCGCTCTCGCGGACCCGTCGTAGCCGTATCGCCTTCAGAAGGTCCCCGGCCAGATCGACCGGCAGGCGCAGCCGCATCGGCTCTTCGTCCATTCGGCACTTCACCGTCTGGCGCTCTGCCTCTGTCACGAGCCGCTCGCCGAAGGCGGCCATCCGCTGCGCGGCAGTCCCCGGCTCACGGCGCAACGACGCGTGCCAGACGTCGTCGGACATGGGCTGAACCGGCCCATCCATCGCCAGCGTCCGCCGTCTTGCCTTCGCCTCGTCGCGCAGCCGCTTCACCGTGCACGACCGCCCGTGAGCGATCCACGCGCGCTGGGCACCCAGATCCGCCGCATCGGTCCCCTGGAGCAGCCGCAGCACCGACCGCGTGGCCTCCCACATCAGCTCGCCTCGCTCATAGGACTGCCGCACCAGTGCGAACGGCCGGATGGCATGGGCAACCCACACCCGGTCCTCGGCCGCAGTGCGCGAGATCGACAGGATCCGCTCCGCGTAGTGCCCGGCATCCTCGAACCCGAGCCGGCTCCACCCCTTCATCTTTCCCATCTCGCGCAGCACCTCGCCCAGTCGCAGCTCCAGGCTGTTCTGCAGCCGGAGCAGCTCGCCGAGGTGACGGTCGAGCTGCCGGACGTCCCCGGTGCCGGCCACCTCCATCAGACGCCGCAGACGCTCGAGACTCGAGCCGGCCAGCTTCATCGCCCACGAAGCCTTGCCCGCGCGCGGCAGGTCCACCCAGCCGCCGGCCGCCTGCTCGCGGGCCTCCTCCACCACCGAGCGATCGAGCCCGCTCAGGAGCGGATCCGTCCGCCCTTCCAGGTCGCCCATCTCCTGCGGCTCGGGCTCGGTCATAGCCTCGGCCACCATCGCCTCGACGAACGACGTCACGCCCGTTTCGGACCCGACGACCGCGCGGTACAGATCGAGCGTCTCGTCGAAGGCAGCCCGCACGGCCGGCGGGACCGAAAGCCGCACCTGAACCCGCTCGGGCTCGATGGCGTCAACCGCAGCGGCCCTGATCTCTTTCTTGAGCCGATCCAGCGTCATCGCGCGCCCCCGGGCAATCCATCCATCGACCGACTCGGGGGTCGCTACCGCCCCGATGGCCATCGCCGCCGACACGTGAAGCGGTGCCCCCCCGTCATCGCCCGCCACCGCGGCCGCCAGCGAAGGCAGCCTCTCGAAGTGCGCCTGCAGCGTCGCGAGGTCGCGCACCCACCGGGCGCCGCGCCCGTGCCGCTCGCGGCAGAAGTCTTCCAGGCGCGCGTAGCCGAACTCGAAGTGCGTCTTCGTGCTCACCACAGCGGCCGCCACGCGCGCGAGCGGCAACACCACTCGGGCCCGCGCGGCCGCAAGCGACACGGCCACCTGGTGCGCCTGCTCGAGCGTTCGATCGGTACGGTACGGCCGCCCGGCCTCGGCCACGGAAGGGAACGGATGCGTGACGATGGCGTGGGCGACGGACATGAAGCCAGGGCTCCGAGCTGCGTTCAGGGAGGGCGGCGGCATCAGTGGAGCGGCCGCCGTCGGCGGGTTCACGGAATCAAATGGAGTATACGGTCAATGTTCGCTTTGTCAAATCACAACAAAGGGAAGGCCGAGGGGAGAGGGCATTCAACAATTCACGTCCGGCATCGGCTGCCGGCGGCTGACTCAGGCGCCCCCCTACCGCCCCCCGCCCCCGCCCCCCACGCGCCCGCTCCACTTCAGCTTCTGGCGCAGCACGGCGAAGGAGTCCTTCTGGGGCAGCTCGATGAGCCGCACGGGGTGGCGCGACTTGCGGATGCGCACCCGATCCCCCGGCAGGAAGGGCGAGCCCACCTGCCCGTCCATGGTGACGTACACGTTGCCGTGGTTGGAGTCGAGCGCCACCTCCACCAGGCTGCGGTCGGTGACCACCACCGGCCGGTTGGTCAGCGTGTGGGGGCAGATGGGGCACAGGAGGATCGCCTCCACGGCGGGGTCCACGATGGGGCCGCCCGCCGATAGGGAATAGGCGGTGGATCCGGTGGGTGTCGAGACAATGAGCCCGTCGGCCTTGAAGACGGTCATGAAGCGGCCGTCCACCGCGACGTGGATGTCCAGGATGCGGGCCAGGGCGCTCTTGTTGATGACCACGTCGTTGAGCACGTCGTGCCGCGCGATGACCGACCCGGTGCGCAGGATCTCCACCTGCAGCCGCATGCGCGGCGCCACGACGTACCGCCCCGCCAGCACGTTCTCGATGGCCGGGATCAGGTCCTCGAGACGCACCTCCGTCAGAAAGCCGAGCGACCCGAGGTTGACTCCCAGGATCGGCGTGCGGGACGCCCCCAAGTCGCGCGCCACCGACAGCAGCGTGCCGTCGCCCCCCACCACGACGATCAGGTCGCACCGGGAGGCCATCGTCTCGCGGTCCATCCCGGACGTGCCGCGCCCCATCAGGGCGGCGGTGGCGACGTCCAGGATGCGCTCCACGCCGTGGCGGTCCAGCCAGGCCACGACCTTGCGCAGGATGCCCGCCGCGCGGCGCGGCTGCGTCTTGAAGACCAGGCCGATGGTGCGGATGCGCCGGACGCTCTTACGCGCCCGTGACGACGACGGCATGTCGCTCGATCTCCTCGAGAGGCCAGCCCCCCGGGCCGGGTCTCAGATGAAGGAAGAATTCCTGGTTCCCCTCGGCGCCGGCAAGCTGCGACGCCGCCATCCCGTGCACGCCGAGCCCCAGCTCGACCGCGCGCCGCGCCACCTCGACCACGGCGCGGGCCCGCAGCGCGGGCTCCCGCACGATCCCGCCCGCCCCCACGTCATGCCGCCCGACCTCGAACTGCGGCTTCACCAGCAGGATGATGGCGCCCCCCGCCCGCAGCAACGGCGGCAGGCACGGCAGGATCAGCTTCAGCGAGATGAACGACACGTCCGCGACGACGATGTCGGCCCCCTCACCCAGCCCCGGCAGATCCGCGGCGACAAGCGACCGCGCGTTCAGCCCCTCCACGACCACCACCCGCGGGTCGCGCCGCAGGCGCCAGTCCAGCTGGCCGCGTCCCACGTCCACGGCGTGCACCCGCACCGCCCCCCGTTGCAGCAGGCAGTCGGTGAACCCCCCCGTGGACGCCCCCACATCGATGGCGGCCCACCCGGCGACGTCCACGCCGAACGCGTCCAGCGCCCCCGCCAGCTTCACCCCCCCGCGCCCCACGTAGGGATGCAGCGGCTGGGTCACCTCCACGACGACGTCGTCGGCCACCCGATCCGACGCGTGAGCCGCCGCCCGGCCCCCCACCAGCACACGCCCCGCCATGATCAGCGCCTGGGCGGTCTGCCGGCTGGGGGCCAGCCCCCGCTCGACCATCACCACGTCGAGCCTCCGCCGCACAGGGGGCGCGGCCACGCGGCTCATCCTCGGCGTGCGAGCATGCCGCGCGCCAGATCAAGAAGAGCCCCGGCCCGCGCGCCGAACGGACGCAACGCCGCGCAGGCCTCGTCCACCAGCGCGGCCGCCCGACGGCGCGACTCGGCCACCCCCCACAAGGCCGGGAAGGTGGCCTTTCCGGCACGCGCGTCCTTCCCCGGAGACTTCCCCAGCTCGGCGGCGCTCCCTTCCACGTCCAGCACGTCGTCCACCACCTGGAACGCCAGACCGAACGCCTCGCCGAACCGCCGCAGCCGCGCCAGGCTGGCCGGCGCCGCCCCCGCCACGATCCCTCCCAGCTCGCAGCTGGCCGTGAACAGGGCCCCCGTCTTGAGGCGGTGCAGCCGGTGCAGGGTGTCGCCGTCCACCGCGCGCCCCTCCATCTGCAGATCGATCACCTGCCCCGCGATCATCCCGCGCAGCCCGACCCCACGGGCCAGCGTGGCGACGGCGCGCTGCCGCACCGCAGCGGGGGCGGCCATCTCGGACAACGTCTCGTAGGCCAAGTTCAGCAGGGCGTCGCCGGCCAGGATGGCCGTGGCCTCGTCGAACTGCACGTGCAGCGAAGGACGGCCCCGCCGCAGATCGTCGTCATCGAGCGCCGGCAGGTCGTCGTGGATCAGGGAAAACGTGTGGATCATCTCCACCGCGCACGCCGCGGTGCACAGCCGCGCCGCCACAGACGAAGACGGAGGCCGCGACCGCGCCGCCGCTTCCCCCGAGGCGATCACCAGCAGGGGACGCAGCCGCTTGCCGCCCCCCAGCAGCGCGTAGCGCATGGCCTCGACCAGGCGCGCCGGGGCCTCGCCATCGCCGGCGGACTCTCCGGCGGGAAGCAGCCCGTCCAGACGCCGCTCGACCTCCGCGCGCACACGCTCGCGCGCCTGCGCATGGTCGCGCGCGGCGCCCCCCTGCACGCCCCGCGGCGCCGGCCTGGCCCCCGCGGGACTCACGCGCCCTGTCCGCCGTCCCGGCCGGAGGGCGGCTCGAACGGGGCGGTCTCGATCCGTCCTTCCTCGACCTTCATGAGCACCTCGATGCGGCGCTCGGCGTCGTCCAGCTTGCTGCCGCAGAAGCGCGCCAGCTTCACGCCGTCCTCGAACATCTTGAGGGAGTCGTCGAGCGAGAGCTCGCCCTCTTCCAGCGCCTTGACGATCGTCTCCAGCTGCTCGAGGGCGCCCTCGAAGGTCGGTTCGTCAGGTCGTTTCGCCATCGTGGTCCTCCTCAGGCTCGCGTTCCACGCGCTCCACGCGGGCGTCGAATCGCCCCCGCGCCAGCCGCACGCGGACATCGCCGCCGGCCGACAGCGTGCCGGCATCGCTGATCACCCGGCCGGTCGACGGATCCTGGACCAGCGCGTAGCCGCGGTCCAGCACGGAAAGGGGAGAGAGGCTGGCCAGCAGCGACGCCCGCGCCTCCAGTGACCCGCGCAGCGCCCGCAGGCGCCCCCGCGCCGATCGCGCGAGTGCGGCCTCAGC
>JBOGOC010000058.1:0-78049 GCA_050747525.1 Candidatus Polarisedimenticolia bacterium
CCCCTACGCCCAGCTCATCCAAGCTGTTTTCAACCAACACTGGTTCGGGCCTCCACGCACTGTTACGTGCGTTTCACCCTGGCCAGGCGTAGATCACCCAGCTTCGCGTCTAATCCCAGCAACTGAATCGCCCTATTCGGACTCGCTTTCGCTTCGGCTCGCTTAACGCTTAACCTTGCTGCTGAGATTAACTAGCCGGCTCATTATGCAAAAGGCACGCGGTCGGGCATTGTCCGAAGACCATAGCCCTTCCACTGCTTGTAGACATACGGTTTCAGGTACTATTTCACTCCCCTAAAAGGGGTACTTTTCACCTTTCCCTCACGGTACTGGTTCACTATCGGTCGCAGGAGAGTATTTAGCCTTAGGAGATGGTCCTCCCAGATTCCCACAGGGTTCCACGTGTCCCGTGGTACTTGGGAAACGGCCGGGAGCCTGATCAGTTTTCGCCTACGGGGCTGTTACCCTGTATCGCCGACCTTTCCAGATCGTTCGGCTAACCGTCAGGTTTGTAACTCCCTGGCTCCTCCGTAACGGAACCGGGCCGTTCCCGCTACCCCACTGGCGCAACGCTCACGGGCTTGACACGCCAGAGGTTTGGGCTGTTCCCTTTTCGCTCGCCGCTACTGGGGGAATCGCATTTGCTTTTTTTTCCTGGGGGTACTGAGATGGTTCACTTCCCCCCGTTACCTTCTCGCTCCCTATGGATTCAGGAGCGGATTCCCGGACGTTACTCCGGGCTGGTTACCCCATTCGGAGATCCCCGGATCGATGCTTGCTTGCAGCTCCCCGGGGCTTATCGCAGCTTGCCGCGTCCTTCATCGTCTTCCTGCGCCAAGGCATCCACCGTACGCCCTTAGTAGCTTGACCTACAGTCAGAACTCAGCGAAGTCGTTCGCTTTACCCCATGCTCGCGATGTCAAAGACCGGACCCTTCGGCCGCGCCTCCTGGGAGGCGCTCTCCGAAAATCCCGCCCGAGGGCGGGATCCGGAACTCTCAAAAGAACAATGACCTGGTGGAGAATACCGGGATCGAACCGGTGACCTCCTGGTTGCAAACCAGGCGCTCTCCCAGCTGAGCTAATTCCCCAACAAGACCTTTCGAAGGTGGTGGGCCTAGGTAGACTTGAACTACCGACCTCACGCTTATCAGGCGTGCGCTCTAGCCAGCTGAGCTATAGGCCCTTTGATCCGGGTCCATCCCGCTGCCCGGCGCAACCGCCTGGCCCCTCGAGTTCCTGACAAAGATCTTGCCGAGGCGAAGTTCGCCACAGCCCGGGTTGTTCTCTCAAAACTGAATAGGCGCGCCTGCCCTGCGAATCGACCTGGGATGATCGTGGACGCTCCGGCGGCAAGCCGCTGGAGGCCGCGATGCTCCTTAGAAAGGAGGTGATCCAGCCACAGGTTCTCCTACAGCTACCTTGTTACGACTTCACCCCAATCATCGGCCACACCGTCAGCGCCTGCCTCCCTTGCGGGTTGGCTCAGCGATTTCGAGTGCAACCGACTTTCGTGATGTGACGGGCGGTGTGTACAAGGCCCGGGAACGTATTCACCGCGGCGTGCTGATCCGCGATTACTAGCGATTCCAACTTCATGCAGTCGAGTTGCAGACTGCAATCCGAACTGAGGACGGTTTTATGGGATTGGCTCCCCCTCGCGGGTTCGCAGCCCTTTGTACCGCCCATTGTAGCACGTGTGTAGCCCTGGGCATAAAGGCCATGATGACTTGACGTCATCCCCACCTTCCTCCCCGTTTTCCGGGGCAGTCTCCCTAGAGTGCCCGGCTTTACCCGATGGCAACTAAGGACAAGGGTTGCGCTCGTTGCGGGACTTAACCCAACATCTCACGACACGAGCTGACGACAGCCATGCAGCACCTCTGCAGGCGTTCCGAAGAAAGAGCCTGTTTCCAGGCCTGTCACCTGCAGTTCAAACCCAGGTAAGGTTCTTCGCGTTGCGTCGAATTGAACCACATGCTCCACCGCTTGTGCGGGCCCCCGTCAATTCCTTTGAGTTTCAGCCTTGCGACCGTACTCCCCAGGCGGGGCGCTTAATGCGTTAGCTTCGGCACTGCGGGGGTCGATACCCACAACACCAAGCGCCCATCGTTTACAGCTAGGACTACCAGGGTATCTAATCCTGTTTGCTCCCCTAGCTTTCGCTCTTTAGCGTCAGAACCGGTCCAGGAAGCCGCCTTCGCCACCGGTGTTCCTCCGAATATCTACGCATTTCACCGCTACACTCGGAATTCCGCTTCCCTCTCCCGGCCTCTAGTCCGACAGTATCCGGCGCAATTCCTTGGTTAAGCCAAGGGATTTCACACAGGACTTATCAGACCGCCTACGAGCCCTTTACGCCCAGTAATTCCGAGCAACGCTGGCCCCCTCCGTATTACCGCGGCTGCTGGCACGGAGTTAGCCGGGGCTTCCTCCAGGGGTACAGTCAAGGCTCCTCGATATTAGCGAAGAGCCATTTCGTCCCCCTCGACAGGAGTTTACGACCCGAAGGCCTTCATCCTCCACGCGGCGTCGCTGCGTCAGGCTTTCGCCCATTGCGCAATATTCCTCACTGCTGCCTCCCGTAGGAGTCTGGACCGTGTCTCAGTTCCAGTGTGGCCGGTCACCCTCTCAGGCCGGCTACCCATCGTCGCCTTGGTAGGCCGTTACCCTACCAACTAGCTAATGGGACGCGGGCTCCTCTTCGAGCGACAACGTTCATGAGGAGGTCATCTTTGATCCCCCGGTCCGAAGACCAGAGGATGTTATGCGGTATTAGCCCCGCTTTCGCGAGGTTATTCCCCACTCGAAGGCAGATTACCCACGCGTTACTCACCCGTGCGCCACTCTACTCGGGGAGTTGCCCCCCCTTTCGCGTTCGACTTGCATGTGTTAGGCACGCCGCCAGCGTTCGCTCTGAGCCAGGATCAAACTCTCCAGTTGGATTTCGGAGAATCTAACTAACTGACTCTTGCTGACTTGCTTGTTTGCTTGGAATGGTCACAAGGCAGGCACGCGCTATTCAGTTTTCAAAGAACATCCACGTCGGGAAGAGAGAAACTTTACCAGATACTCTCTGGGGATGTCAAGCGCCGGTGGGGTTTCGGCGGAAGCTGCTGAAAAATATGCGACTTGGGCCGCCACCCGAATGATTGATGCCCGCCGACCTGGTCGCCTATAATCGGCCGCCTGTCAGTTCAGCGGGTCGGCCAAGACTACTTGTTCTCAGCGGGAGAGTCCAGTGGGCAGGGGGCGTCGGTGGGTGCTGATCGCGGCGGCCCTCCTGGTGATTCGGGGCCTGGCAGTGGCGCAGGAAGCCTCTGTCGAGCTGGAGCAGGCACGACAGTTGAGATCCGCAGGGCGGCTCGAGGCCGCCGCCGCGGCCTATCGAAGGGCGCTCAGGTCCAACCCCGACTCGGTCGACGCCCGCCTGGAGCTTTCCCAGATCCTCATGTCCCAGCAGCACCTCGAGGAGGCCCGGTCGCTGCTCGAAGGGGCCATCAACCTGAGGCCCGAATCGGCGGCTGTGCACGCCCGGCTGGCGCAAGTCCTGCTCATGAGCAACGACCTCACCGGAGCGGAGACATCGCTGCTGCGGGCCAGGCAGCTCGATCCCGCCGACCCAGGGGTGCGATTCAACCTCGGAAAGATCCACGAAATGAAGCAGCAGGAGGCGGAGGCCGTGGACGAATACCTGCGCTTCCTGGAGCTGGCTCCGGAGGATCCACGTGCCAACAACATCCGCGCGCGCCTGGGTTTGTACTACGAAGCCCAGAACAGGATCGACGATGCGGTGGCGCAGTACAGCCAGATCCTGGCCCGTGAGCCGGAGCGTGTCTCGGCGCTTTTCCAGCTGGCGAACATCCACTACCGCAGGCAGGAGCATGACCGCGCCCTGCCCATGTACGAGCACCTGATCCGGATCGATCCCACCCAGTACGCCGCCCACAACAACATCGGGTTCATCCTCAAGATGCGGGGGCAACTGAAGGAGGCTCGGGCCCACTACCTCAAATCGCTGGAGATCAAACCCGCCCAGCCGGAGACCCTCTTCGTTCTGGGACAGATTCAGTCCGACCTGGGCGACGAGGACGGGGCCCTGGCCAGCTTCCGTGCCGTCGTCGAGGCCGAGCCGCGCCACCCGCTGGTCCACTACACCATCGGCAGGATTCTGGCCCGCAGCGGCGACCGCGAGGGTGCGCAGAAGGAGTTCGACCTCCATCGCCGCATCCAGGCCGAGGAACGAGCGAATCAGAGGACCCCCTCCACGTTGAAAGAGAATGATTAGGAGGGCCTGGGCGCCCGCCGCCCTCTGCCTCGCGAGCTTCCTGGATGCCTCGGCGGCTATCGAGTTCGTGGACCGCACCGTAGAGTCGGGCATCACGCTCCGCACCACCAACGGTCATCCCGATCGCTCCTACATCATCGACACGCTGGGGAGCGGGGTCGCCCTGCTCGACTACGACACGGACGGCGACATGGACCTGTACTTCGCCAACGGATCATCCCTGGAGATCCCGGCTGGCAGCGAGCCGCCGGGAGCCCTGTACCGCAACGAGGGCCAGGGCCGCTTCACCGACGTGACCCGTCAGGCCGGCCTCGACCTGCCGACCTGGGGCTTCGGCGCCACGGCCGGCGACTTCGACAACGACGGCGATCCGGATCTGCTGGTGACCGCGTGGGGACCGGACCGGCTCTTCCGCAACGAAGGGGACGGGACCTTCCGCGACGTGGCCGCGCAGGCGGGGGTGGCCGATCCTCGCTGGGGGACGGGCGCGGCGTTCTTCGATCAGGATGGCGACGGGCTGCTGGACCTGTACGTGGCGAACTACGTGACCTTCGATGCGGCCAAGATCCCCGCCAGGGGAGATCCGAATTCCCCCTGCACCTTCCGCGGCCTCACCGTCATGTGCGGACCGCACGGTCTGCCAGGAGCCGTCAACGCCCTCTACCGCAACAACGGCGACGGAACGTTCACGGACATCAGCGCGCAGGCGGGGCTCTTCATGGAAGGGACCTACTACGGCCTTGGCGTCGTGACGGCCGACATCGACGGCGACGGCCGGCAGGAGATCCTGGTCGCCAACGACTCCACTCCCAATCATCTCTACCGCAACCTGGGAGGCGGCCGGTTCCAGGACGACGCGGTGATGGCGGGGTTCGCTTACGCCAACGACGGGCGCGAGCAGGCCGGGATGGGGATCGCCGCCTCTGATCTGGACGGCGATCTGGATCTCGACGTCCTGGTGACCAACTTCTCGCACGACTACACCAACCTGCGTCTCAACGACGGAACCGGCTTCCTGGAGGATGTGTCGGTGAGGCTGGGGCTGGCCGGCGCCACCCTGGCGTTCCTGAGCTGGGGCACATGCATGGCGGACCTCGAGAACGACGGCGATCCGGACATCGTCATCGCCAACGGACACGTGTATCCCGAGGTCGACAAGGCGGACATCGGCACCACCTATGCGCAGCGCAACCAGGTGTTCGAGAACATGGGAGATCTCGTGCTGCGCGAGCGGACGACGCGTGATGCGGCGCGGGATCCGCTGGGGCACCTGGGGGTCCACCGCGGGCTGGGGGCCGGGGACCTCGACGACGACGGCGACATCGATCTGGTGGTGACCGTGCTCAATGGCCGCCCGATCCTTCTGATGAACGAGTCGACGCCGGAGGGCGGGGGCCGCAGCTCCTGGGTCAAGCTCCGGCTGGCTGGACGCTCGTCGAACCGCGACGGCACCGGTGCCCGCGTCACCCTGAAGGCCGGCGGCCGCACCTGGATGGTGGAGAAGACGGGTGGCGGATCCTATCTGTCATCCGGCGATCCCAGACTTCACATCGGGCTGGGGCCGGCGCAAATCATCGATTCTCTGGAGATCCGCTGGCCTTCGGGCGCTCGCCAGACGCTCAGTCGCGTCTCCGTCAACCAGACCATGGTGATCGAGGAACCTGACCCTCAGGCTTCCGCGCGGGCGCCTCAACAGCCTTGATCTGAGTGTTTCCACGGTGTTATCCTGCGCGTGGATTTGCCTCGTGAGTGGGCGAGTTCTCTGCCCGCTTTTTTTGTTTTAGGGGTCTTTTTTTTCGGAGCCGCGCATGTCGATGACGCCTGATGGCATCGAAGCACGGCTCCGCACCCTGGCCGAGGAGCTGGCTTCCCGGTCAGGGTACGAGCTGGTCGACCTGGAGTACAAGCGGGAGCCCACCGGATGGATGGTGCGGCTTTTCATCGACCGGCAGGGTGGGGTGACCCTCGAAGACTGCCAGAGGGTCAGCCAGGAATTCGGGACGACCCTCGAGGTCGAAGACCCCATCCCTCACCCGTTCCATCTTGAAGTGTCGTCCCCGGGCCTGGATCGGCCTCTGCGCAAGCAGGCCGACTACCTGGCCGCCGTGGGAAGGAAGGTGCGCCTCCAGCTGCGCCAGCCGCTCAATGGGCGGCGGCACTTCGCGGGCCGCCTCGAAAAGGCGGACGAGGCACTGGAGACGGGCTTTGGCCTTCACCTGAGGGACGATTCCGGCACACAGCATGTCATTCCGGCCGACACCGTCGACAAAGCTCACATCGTGTACGAGTGGCCGGAGCTTACGAGCCAGGGGCTCCGCAAGGGACGCAGGCCCGGGAAAAAGAGATGAGCAACGAACTCTTCCATGCCATAGAGCAGATCGGCCGCGAGAAGGGCATTGACGTCGAGATCGTGATCAACGCGGTGAAGGACGCGGTGGTCGCTGCCTCGAAGAAGCACTTCCACACCCGCGAAGAGCTCGATGCGGAGTTCAACCGGGAGCGCGGAACCTATGACGTGTTCGCGCTCAAGAAGGTGGTGAGCGAGGTCGCCGATCCCGACCTCGAGATCTCGCTCGACGAGGCGCGCAAGTACGACCCGCGCGCCGAGATGGAGTCCATGCTGCGGCTGCCGAAGCCGCGCGTGGATCTCGGCCGCATCGCCGCGCAGGCCGCCAAGCAGGTGATCTACCAGAAGGTGCGCGAGGCCGAGCGCGAGAACGTGTTCAAGGAATACAACGACCGCGTTGGTGAGGTGGTCAACGGGATCGTCAAGCGCTTCGAGAGGGGCGACATCATTCTGGATCTGGGGAAGACCGAGGCCATCCTTCCGCGCCGCGAGCAGTCGCGTGCGGAGCACTACAATCAGTCAGATCGCATCCGGGCCGTCATCGTGAACGTGGACAAGTCCGCGAAGGGTCCGCAGATCACCGTGTCGCGCACCGACACGCGCCTGCTGATGAAGCTGTTCGAGATGGAGGTCCCCGAGATCTACGACGGCACCGTCATCATCGAGAGCATCGCGCGGGATCCGGGCGACCGGGCCAAGGTGGCGGTCCGCTCCAAGGAGAAGGACGTGGATCCGGTGGGCGCCTGCGTGGGCATCAAGGGATCCAGAGTGCAGGCGATCATCCGCGAGCTGCGCGGCGAGAAGATCGACATCGTTCAGTGGTCCGACGACCCCAGCCTCTTCGTGGGCAATGCCCTGAACCCCGCCAAGATCGGCCGGGTGAGCGTGGTGGACGATTCCGCCCGCCGCCTGGAGATCACCGTGGAGGACAGCCAGCTCTCCCAGGCTATCGGCAAGAAGGGGCAGAACGTGCGGCTGGCCAGCCAGCTGGTGGGCTGGAGCATCGACATCAAGAGCGAGTCCGAGAAGAAGCGGGAGATCGAGGAAGAGATGGCCAGGGTCCAGCGCGGAACGCGCGAGATCAAGGCCCTTCCCGGCGTCGGCGAGAAGACGATCCAGAAGCTGCTGGACGCCGGCTACCGGTCCCTCGAGGACCTGGTCGAGTCCGGGGTCGAAGTGCTGTGCGAAGTGGAGGGGGTCGGAGAGAAGACGGCCCAGAAGATCGTCGAGGCCGCGGTCGAGGGGATCGAGCGCCGACGCGCCCAGGAGGCTGAGCAGGCCGCCGAGGAAGCGCGGCTGGCAGCCGAGCAGGCCGAGCAGGCAGCTGCACAGGCCAGCCTGCAGGAGGAAGCCGGCGACGGCTGGGTGGAAGGGGCCACGGACGAGATCCCGTCCGAAGAGGCGGCCGAAGCCGTGGAGCCCGACCTGTCCCCCGCCGAGGAAGAGCCGGACGGAGATGCGGTCGAGCCTGCGGACGAGGCGGCACAGAAAGGCTAGTTCTCTGGAAGGGGGCACGTCATGGCGAAAATCAGGATCCACGAGCTGGCCAAGCGCGTGGGCCTCAGCACGAAGGACGTCGTCGAGAAGCTGAGGGCCCAGGGGGTGGAGGTCCGCTCCAACCTCAGCTCCGTCGATGAGGACGTGGAGAAGCTCCTGTCGCCCTCCGCCGTGAAGACCCCTCCGGCGCCCGCCCCGACCAAGGCGCCCGCCGCGAGCGCACCTCGGCCCACGCCGCCGGCACCCGCGCGTCCCGCGGCCAAGCCGCCCGCGCCCGGACCGGCGGCTCCGCCGGGACGACCCGCTTCGACCGTGTCCACCCCCTCGAGCGCCCAGCCTCCCAGGCCGGCCGCCACGACGGGTCAGCCCGTGCGAGGCACGCCCGCGGCAGGGCCGGCCCAGGGAGCCAGGACGGCGCAGCCTGCAGGAGTCGCCCCGGCGCGCCCGACAGGACAGACCCGTCCCGTTCCCGGTCCCACGCAGAGGCCGACATCCCCCGGGCCGCCGAGGCCCGCGGCACCACCGCAGCGCACGCCCGCCCCACCTTCGGCGGCCGTGCGGCCCGGCAGGAGCCCCGTCCCCGAGCCGAAGGTCGAGGCCGTGGTGGTGCCATCCGGCCCCCCGAAGCCCATCTCCATCACGGAGGGGGTGACGGTGCGCGAGCTGGCCGAGAAGATGAGCATCAAGGCGAACGATGTCCTCAAGAAGCTCCTCATGCGCGGGATCATGACCAACGTGAACCGTCCCATGGATCCCGACACCGCGCGCCAGGTGGCGCTGGAGTTCGGCTTCGAGACCAGCGTGGTCTCCTTCGAGGAGAGCGCGGTGCAGGAAGAGCGGCAGGCCCTCAAGGGAGCCGAGCCCGTGACCCGCCCGCCCGTGGTCACGGTCATGGGGCACGTCGACCACGGCAAGACCTCGCTGCTGGACGCCATCCGCGAGACGCGCGTGGTGGACAGGGAGCACGGAGGTATCACCCAGCACATCGGCGCCTACATCGTGTCCTTCAGGAAGCGCGGCATCACCTTCCTCGACACTCCGGGCCACGAGGCCTTCACGCTCATGCGCGCGCGCGGTGCGAAGGTCACCGACATCGTCGTGCTGGTGGTGGCCGCCGACGACGGCGTGATGCCTCAGACCATCGAGGCCATCGATCACGCCCGCGCGGCCAAGGTTCCCATCATCGTGGCCATCAACAAGATCGACAAGCCGGATGCGAAGCCGGACGTGGTGAAGAAGCAGCTCTCGGACCGCGGCCTCCTGGTCGAGGACTGGGGAGGCGACGTGGTCTCCGTGGCCATCTCCGCCAAGCAGAAGAAGGGACTGGAGGACCTGCTCGAGATGATCCTCCTGGTGGCCGACCTGCTGGACCTCAAGGCGGATCCCACCCTGCCCGCTTCCGGAACGGTGCTCGAGGCGCGCCTCGACCGCAGCCGCGGCCCCGTGGCCACCGTCCTCGTGCAGAACGGAACCCTGCGCATCTCCGACGCCTTCATCGCCGGGGCCATCAGCGGCAAGGTCAGAGCCATGTTCGACGATGCGGGCGAGCGGGTGCAGGACGCTCCGCCGGCGCGCCCGGTGGAGGTGCTGGGGCTGCAGGGAGTCCCCCAGGCCGGCGACACCTTCAAGGTCCTCACCGAGGAGTGGCGGGCGCGTCAGATAGGCGCCTTCCGCCAGCAGAAGATCCGGGAAGAGACGCTGCAGAAGACCTCCCGGCTGACCCTCGACCACCTGTTCCAGAAGATCCAGGAGGGCGCCGTCAAGGAGCTCAGCCTGGTGGTGAAGGCGGACGTTCAGGGCTCCGTGGAGGCGCTCGCCAAGATCCTGTCGGATATCGCCTCACCCAAGGTCAAGGTGCGAGTCATCCACGCCTCCACCGGAGCGATCACCGAGTCGGACATCCTGCTGGCCGCGACCACCAATTCGATCGTGATCGGCTTCAACGTGCGGCCCGAGAAGAAGGCGGCCGATCTGGCCGAAAAGGAAGAGGTGGACGTCCGGCTGCACACGGTCGTGTACAACGTGGCCAACGAGATCAAGGCGGCCATGGCCGGCATGCTGGAGCCCACGGTGAAGGAAGTCGCTCTGGGGCGCGCCGAGGTGCGCAACACCTTCAAGGTCCCGAAGTTCGGCATCGTGGCCGGCTGCATGGTGACCGAGGGTCGCATGGTGCGCAATACGGAAGTCCGGCTGCTGCGGGACAACGTGGTCATCTACACGGGACGCGCGTCCTCCCTGCGCCGGTTCAAGGAAGACGTGGGCGAAGTGAAGTCAGGCTACGAGTGCGGCATCGGTCTGGAGAAGTTCAGCGACATCAAGCCTGGCGACATCATCGAGGCGTTCAAGGTCGAGAAGGTCGTCAGCACCGAGCTGTACGCCTGAGGCTCGTCGCAACATGGTCGTCGGCATCTGCACGTTCTCGATCCATCTCCCGTTCGCCCGATCCCTGAAGGACAAGCGTCAGGTTCTCAAGAGCCTCAAGGATCGCCTGCGGCGCCACAACCTGTCGATCGCCGAGGTGGACGGGCAGGATGTCTGGCAGCGCACCGTTCTCGGCATCGCGGCCGTGGCGGAGAGCAGGCCCCCGCTCGAGCGCCTGTTCGAGCAGGTCACAGTCGAGATCGAGTCGAGCATCCCCGGTGAGATCCTCCAGCGCGAGGTGGACTACGTATGACCTCCGGGCCCAGAAAGGAGAGAGTCTCCGACCTGATTCAGGAAGAGGTCGCGCGGCTGCTCCAGACGTCCATGCACGACGCACGGCTGAAGTTCGTGACCGTGACCGCCGTCTCGATGACCAGCGACCTGAGGCATGCGCGCATTCACGTCTCCACCCTGGCGGAAGGAGAGGCCCGCGAGGAGACCATGCGGGCGCTCGAATCGGCCCGCGGATTCATCCGCAAGCGCCTGGCCGGCACCCTTCAGCTGCGCTTCACGCCCGACATCGTCTTCGAGTTCGACACCTCCATCGAGCGGGGCGCCCGGATTGAGAAGCTCCTCGAGGAGATCCATCCCCCGGAGGATGACCCGGGCCACGGTCCGGACAAGGAATGACCCTGGACGCCCTTCTCGCGGTGGACAAGCCCTCCGGCCCCACGTCGCACGACGTGGTGGCCGAGGTGAGACGGCTGGCGGGCCAGAGGCGCGTGGGCCACACGGGGACCCTGGATCCGTTCGCCACGGGCGTCCTGCCGCTGTGCCTGGGACGGGCCACCCGGCTGTCGAGATTCATGGCCGGCTCGCGCAAGGTGTACGAAGCGACCTTGAAGCTGGGGCTCGACACCGACACGTACGACGCGCTGGGGCGCCCCGTCCGGCAGCGTGACGCCTCGGGCATTTCGGCTGCGCAGGTGCGTGAAGCGGCCCTGCGCTTCGCTGGAGAGATCGACCAGGTCCCCCCACCCTACTCGGCGAGGCGGATCGCGGGAAAGCGGCTGCACGAGCTGGCGCGATCCGGCCGGCCCGTGCTGCTCCCCGCGTCGCGTGTGACCATCCACCGGCTCGAGATCTCCGATGTGGACGGCCCCCTTGTCCACTTCGTCACCGAGGTCTCCGCGGGAACCTACATCCGCTCCCTGGCCAGGGACATCGGCGAAGCTCTGGGCTGCGGCGCCCATCTGGCGGCCTTGAGGCGGACCAGCGCCGGCCGGATCACCCTGGATCAGGCCCACGACATGGACGAGGTGCGCGCGGCAGCCGCGGCCGGCACGCTCACCGATCTCATGGTGACCATCGACCGGATCGATCTGGGGCTTCCCACGGCCGTGGCCAACGCGATCGGAGCCGAAGCAGTGAGGAACGGGCGCCCTCTCGCGTCCGAGCACCTGTGCGAGTGGCCCGCGGAGCCGATCGCGGCAGGCGGCCCGGTCCGCGTCGTGGATGGAGCGGGGCGCCTCCTGAGCGTGGCGATGGCGGGCGCGGGCGCCTCGGGCGCCCTCAGCCTTCACCCCAGCGTGGTTCTTTACAGCCCTTCCGAGGGGTGATAGGATGCTCCGTCTCAATGTCATGATCAAGCCGAGTGGCACGTCTACGCACGGGAGGGCGGGGCTTGTCCCTAACACGGGAAACGAAGACGGGGGTCATCGAGTCCTATCGAGTGCACTCCTCTGACACGGGCTCGCCAGAAGTCCAGATCGCGATCCTGTCGCGCCGGATTGAAGACCTCACCGAGCATTTCAAGACGCACCTCAAGGACCATCATTCACGTAGGGGCCTTCTGAAGATGGTTGGAAAGCGCCGCAGGCTCCTTGATTACCTCAAGACCAGCAACATCGACCGCTACAAGGAGGTCATCCAGAGGCTCGGCATTCGCAAGTAGTGGCGAGGGCCCTCGGCCGGAAGGGGCGCGAGGAAGCCAGATTCTAGGGGTTAAACTTCTCATCTATTCAGCAGTTTCCAGCACGTCTATCAGCACTCTTATTCGACAGTTTCACCCACCCTTAGCGTTGAGCTTCCTGACACGCCCCCCTCGTGCCGCACGGGTCTTCCGCCTGATTCCGTTCACATCAGACTTTCATCGGAGGTTCCAGTGCATCTGATACGCCAGGTAGAGGTCGGGGGCCGCACGCTCACGATCGAGACAGGAAAGGTGGCCAAGCAGGCCGACGGATCCGTTACGGTCCGCTGCGGTGACACCGTGGTGCTTGTCACAGCGTGCGCCGATCGCAGGCCCAAGGCGGACGTGGACTTCGTTCCGCTCACGGTGGACTACCGCGAGAACACCTACGCGGCCGGCAAGATCCCGGGCGGCTTCTTCAAGCGCGAGGGACGGCCCAACGAGAAGGAGATCCTCACGTCCCGGCTGATCGACCGGCCCATCAGGCCGCTCTTTCCCGAGGGCTGGAATTACGAGACGCAGGTGATCGCCCTCGTCCTTTCCTACGATCAGGAGAACGACCCCGACACGCTGGCGGTGACCGGCGCCTCCGCGGCGCTGCACCTGTCGGACATCCCCTTCCACATGCCCATCGCCGCGGTGCGCGTGGGGCTCATCAACGACCAGGTGGTGGTCAATCCCACCGAGAAGGAACTGCTCTCCAGCCGGCTCGACCTGGTGGTGGCGGCCGGCGCCGAAGACGTGGTGATGGTGGAGGCGGGCGCCTCGGAGATCTCCGAGGATCAGATCCTGGAGGCCATCCGCGCCGGGCAGGAGGCCTGCCGCCGAATCGTCGCCGTGCAGAAGGAGATGTTTGAGGCCCTCGGCATCAGCCGGCGCCAGGTGGTCAAGAGGGAGCTTCCCGCCGATCTGGTGCGTCAGATCGAGGACACGGTGAGCGGCCCCATTCTTGAGGCCCTGGCCATCAAGGGGAAGATCCAGAGCTACAAAGCCATCGCGCGCGTCAAGGAGATCCTGCTCGAGGGGATCCCGGCCGACAAGCCCGAGCAGATCCCCCTGGCCAAGCATATCTTCGAGCACGTCCTCGAAAACCTGGCTCGAACCGAGATCCTCAAGCGGCGCCGGCGTTTCGACGAGAGGAAGTTCGACGAGATCCGCCAGATCAGCAGCGAGGTGGGGTTCCTTCCCCGCACGCACGGGTCGGCCGTGTTCACCCGCGGAGAGACCCAGGCCCTGGTGACGGTCACGCTCGGCACGTCAGCGGATGCGCAGAAGCTCGACTGGCTGGAAGGCGAGAGCCAGAAGCGGTTCATGCTGCATTACAACTTCCCGCCCTTCTCGGTGGGCGAGGTGAAGTTCCTGCGCGGTCCCGGGCGCCGGGAGATCGGTCACGGGGCGCTCGCCGAACGCGCGCTCAAGGTGATGATTCCAGGCGTGGAGACCTTCCCCTACACGCTGCGCCTGGTTTCCGACATCCTCGAGTCCAACGGCTCTTCCTCCATGGCCTCGATCTGCGGCGGCACGCTGGCGCTGCTGGATGCCGGCGTTCCCCTGAAGGCCCCCATCGCCGGGATCGCCATGGGCCTCATGAAGGAAGGCGCCGACTACGCGATCCTGTCCGATATCGCCGGGGTGGAGGACCACTACGGCGACATGGACTTCAAGATCGCCGGGACGGCCCAGGGCGTCACCGCGGTGCAGATGGACATCAAGGTCGTGGGGATCTCGGCGGACATCATGCGCCAGGCGCTGGCCCAGGCTCGTGAAGGCCGGCTGTTCATCCTGGATCGCATGATGCAGACCATCCCCACGGCGCGCGAGAACATCTCGGTCTTCGCGCCCCGGATGATCACGGTCACCATCCCCAAGGACAAAATCCGCGAAGTCATTGGCCCGGGCGGCAAGATGATCCGGTCCATCGTGGAGCGCACGGGGGCCAAGATCGAGATCAACGACGACGGCCGCGTGGAGATCGCGTCGGTGGACGAGGCCTCCGCGCAGATGGCCCTGGAGATCATCACCGAGCTCACCACCGAGGCGGAAGTGGGCAAGTCCTACATGGGCAAGGTGAAGCGGCTCGTGAACTTCGGCGCGTTCGTCGAGATCCTGCCGGGGCTGGAGGGCCTGCTGCACGTCTCGGAGATCGCGCCCTACCGCGTCAACGATCCGCACGATGAGCTCGCCGAGGGCGACGAGATCATGGTGAAGGTCATCGACGTGGATGGCGACCGCGTCCGGCTCAGCCGGCGCGCGCTGCTGGCGGAGCAGGGCGGCGGCGGCCCGGCCCCCGAGGGCTCGGACGGCGAGCAGGGCGGCCCCCCACCACGCGCGCACGCGCATTCCGGCAGCGAAGGACGTCCCCAGGGCGCGCCCGGGGGCCGGCCGCGCGGCGAGGGCGGTGGACGGGATCGCGACCGGGGTGGATCGGGTGGCGGCGGAGGCCGCTTCCGGCGCCGCCGCTGAGCTGAACGGATCGGACGCGGGCTCTCAGGTGAGAAACCCTGAGGGCCCGCCCGTCCGGCGGCTCAGCTCAGGTTCAGGTTCTTGACCTTATTGATGAGCGTGTTCCGGTGGATCCCCAACCGGCGCGCAGCCACGGAACGGTTCCCCTGCGTCGCCTTCAAGGCGATGGTGATGTAGCGCCGCTCGAATTCCTTCAGCGCGTGCTCGAGTTTGATCTCTCCCTTGATCCACTCCGCGATCAGAGTCTCGAGTGATCCCATCAACGTCTCACCTTTCCAGGCGGGATTCCGCCCGATAAAGAACGCTCCTGAAGGACAATTGAAATGACTGCTTTGTTGGAGAGCCCGCATCTTAACACGACGGTTCGATCGATCAAGAAAATTCTTCACGATCGAAGTCGATTTTACGTGGTGAGAAGAGCACCACGCGCTCGCCGATCCCCGCTCTCTCGTTTCCGGAGAGAGCGGGGACCAGGCGGTAGCTTCCTGCGCGTCAGCGGCTCGCAACCCGATCGCCGAGGTTCATCTCGCGGGCGGCGGTGATGACCTTGGCCGTGGCGGTGTGCTTGCGGGTCTTGAGCACCAGGATCTGGCCGAGCACGGTCTGAGGATGATCCTCCGGGTTCATGCTGCCTTCGATCCGATGGCGTTCTGCCCTCGACTGCAGGCCGTCGATGTAGCTGTCGGTCGAGGCGAACTCGAGGACGCCCGCGTACTCGCGGAAGACCGTCAGCACGTCACCGGCCTGAAGGCCGTTGTCCGATCCGAGATCCACGTTGATGATGTCCCCCGTTCCCAGCGCCGCCTTGTCGGGGCTCGAGTCCACGATATAGCCGGCGCTCTTGGGGTCGATCTGCACGCCGTAGCGCTTGAAGTCCACGGGCGGCGTGATGGGCACGGGCGTCTCTTCGTACGGGATCAGGGCCATGCCGAGGGTTATGGCGTCGCAGGCCTGGACGATCTGGGCCGTGGCGCTCTTTTCCTGCAGGGCGATGATGCGGATGCGCCCCACGGGACGCACGCTCTCCCCCACCTCCTCGTCGAAGATGGGATGCGGCACCACCCCTTCGTACGCCAGGATGCTGTACTCGGCGCCGGTGACCAGCTGGGAGCTGGAGCCCTGATTCAGGAAGACGATGTCGCCCGTCGCCATGACGGTGCGTGATGGATCCTCGCGCTCCTTGATCATGAGGGCGGGACGATCGTATCTCTCGAGGATGTAGCTGGCGCACTCCACGTCGCTCTCGTCCGCGACGGGCACGAGGGTCGGGCCGGCCGGGACCATGACGGGAGGAGCGGGCGAGGCCGAATGAACGGGCGTCACATCCCCTTCGTCCGTCTGCGGCTCCAGCGAGGCCACCTCATCGGGTACGCCGGTCGCCGGCGTCTCCACGGGCTGGGGAGGGCCGTTCTCTCCAATCACGGTGGGGCGCGGCGGGATCTGGAGCGGATCCCCCGGATAGATCCAGTGAGAATCGGTGATGTAGCGGTTGACGTCCCAGATCTGCGGCCAGAGGTACGGGTCACTCAGGTAATGGCCCGCCAGATCCCACAGCGTGTCGTTTTTCACGATGATGTGGACCGTCGAGCCCTGAGGGAACGACTCGGCTGTGGGAGGCTCGTACGGAGTCCAGTGATCCCCCACGAACCGGCCCGTCCTGGGAGGGGTCGGGGAGCTGGGGGGGGTGACGATGGCCGGCCTGGCCGTGGCCGTGCCCTCGGTTGTGGGCTGCTCGTCCTGCCGTGCCGCGCAGGGGGGCGCCGCCACCATGGCAGCGACGGCGGCCGCCGCCATGGCGGCTAGAATCGGGGACCTCTTGGAATTCTGCATCGCGTTGCCTCCTGGTCGGCGCCTGGCTCTCTCTCGAAAGCTATTGATTCCAGGACGCTTGTGATTGACCCGGGCAAGGGTCACCCATGCCGGGCGGCGGAGCGGGGCCGAAATATATGAATTGGCAGGGGGTCAGGCAAGGCGGGGCAATCCGGGGCTAGCGCGCCTTTGCCTTGAGATGGGCGATCTGCTGGCGGGCGACCGTGGCGGCCTCGGTGCCGGGATAGGTCGCCGAGACGTTCTTGAAGACCTCCAGGGCCTCATCCCGCTGGTTCAGGGCCAGCCTCGAGAAGCCGATCTTCAGCATGGCCGCGGGGACCTGATCGCCGAACGGGAAGCGCTCGGCCACGACGCGGTAGGCGGCCATGGCCTCCTCGTAGCGCTCCATCTGGAAAGCGCACTCCCCTACCCCGAACTGCGCATCATCGGCCAGGGCGTCGTCGGAATGGCCCGTGACGACCTGCTGAAAGAGCTCGAGGGCCTGCTGCGGCTTCCGATCATCGAGAAGCCGCCTGGCCTCTTCCATCAGGGTCGAAGCGCTCCCAACCGCCGCTGGGTGCGCGCCTCCCCCCGATCGGCTCGACGACGCCGGCCTGGCAGTCAGCGGACCTGAGGTGTAGCGCGACGCGTCGGTGATCGGCTCGGAGTAGATGATCCCGGACGATGAGTCCTGGCGACCTCCCGAGGCGGGCAACGGAAGCTCCGTGGCCTCGGCGGGAGCGTTCTTCTCGGGCCCGGGGGCGGCGCGTCCTTCCGCCTGCATCTGGGCCCGCACCCGCGCTTCGGCCAGATTCTTGCGCAGCTCGAAATTCTCCTTCTGGAGGCGCTCGATATCGCGGCGGAACACATCCACCGACTGGCGAGTCACGCAGGCCGACGCTCCGGACGCCAGAATCACGGCAACGAGCATGCGGCAGAGGAGGCGCGAGGTCATCGGCAGCATCATATCCGCCGATTCTCTCCAGATCAACGCGTGTCCATGGACGGCGACTCCCCCGGCGCAGCATGGTGGAAGGTGAGGGCCGTGTTGCCGTAGGTGACCGTGCGCACGGCATGCAGCCGCCCGCCGCCCTTGAGAAGCGAGTGCACGTCGTGCTCCGCCACCACGACGCCGCGCGCCGTCAGCAGCGAGCTCTGCCCCACCAGCCGCAGGGCGCGATCCAGCTCTCCTCCTTCGTAGGGAGGATCCAGGTACACGATGTCGAACGACGCCCCGTCCGATGCCAGCTGCCGGAGCGCGAAGGCCAGATCGCATCCCAGGACACGGGTCCGCGCGCCCAGCTCGCCGGCCGTCTCAAGATTCTGCCGGAGCAGCGCGACCGTTTCCGGGCTCTTCTCCACGAAGGCCACGAGGCGCGCTCCGCGGCTCAGCGCCTCCACGCCGACGGCGCCGGTCCCCGCGTAGGCATCCAGGAAGGCCGCCCCGTCCACGTCTCTCCCCAGGATGTCGAAGAGGGCTTCGCGGACGCGATCGCCTGTCGGACGTATCTCGAAACCTGCCGGAACGCGCAGGCGGCGCCCCTTCAGGGTGCCTCCGATCACGCGCAAGGCAGGACGCTTCGCTCCCATGACCAGGCTACTGTAGCTCGAAACGCCAGGCCCCGTCTGGTAGACTCGGCCTTACCCATGACGACGAGGCGCCGGCTGGAAACCAAGGTGGAGATCCCCACCGACAAGTCGGCGTGGCACCCGGCTCCGCTGGCCGGCTCGCTGGTGCTGGTGTCGTCCCGCAGCAGCAGCGGCCGGACCCACGTGTCCCGCAAGACCTGGCTCACCATGGTGTCGTCCTCCCCCGCCATGCTGGCCCTCTCCTGCCGGATCTCGCACCGCACCGCCATCAACATCCTCGAGACGAGGGAGTTCGTGATCAACGTGCCGGGCGAGGATCTGGCCGCGCGCGCCTGGGCTGCGTCCGACGCCCTCTCCGAGGACGGCGCGTCGGCGGGCGGGTGGTCCATGACCGACGGAGTGCGGGTGATGGTGCCGCGGATCACGGAATGCCGTGCCCATCTGGAATGCGGGCTGGAGTCCTCGCGCCGGATCACCGACGAGGACATCGTCTTCTTCGGGCGCATCGTTTCCGTCTCGCTGGACGAGTCGCTGCTGAAGGGCGCGCCCGAGGAGCGCTACCGGGCTCTGCGATCGCTGCTCTACCTGGAGCCCGACCTCTTCGCCGTGATCGACGCCGCCCGGCGCATCGATCTCTGAGCGATGCGCGAGCTCTTCACCATGTGGCGCGACACCCGCATGGTGGTGCTCACCTCCGTCCTGGCGGCCCTGCACGCGGCGGCGGTGATCCCCTTCAAGCCCATCCAGATACTCCCTGGCGTCACCGACCTCCGGCCGGGGATGGCATTGCCGATCGTCTTCTCGCTCCTGTTCGGACCGCCGGCCGCCTGGGGGGCCGCCATCGGCAACACCATCAGCGATCTGTTCGGCACGCTGGGGCCCGGCACGCTCTTCGGCTTCCTGGGCAACCTGCTCTACGGATACGTCCCCTGGCGGGTCTGGACCGCGTGGCGGCGGGGGCCAGCGCGCCTCGGCACGCCGGTGGACTGGGGCGTCTTCCTTCTGGGGCTGGCCGGGGCCTCCGGAGCCTGCGCCCTCACCATCGGCTGGGGCGTGCACATGCTGAACCTGTATCCGTTCGCCAGCACCGCCGGTATCATCCTGATGCACAACCTGACGGTGGGCCTGATCCTCTCTCCACCGCTGCTCGCAGCCCTGCGCCATCGCGTCGCCCGCCTCAACATGCTGATGGAGGAGCCGGAGGAGGGGAACCGCTTCGCCGCCGCTCGGCTGTCCAGGAAGGCCTCGTCGCTGTTCTTCGTGGCGGCCTGCGGCGCCGGGCTGGCCGCCGGCTACGCGAGCGGGGCGTCCGGAGCGTCCGACGCCGCGATCACCGGAGCGGTGACCCCGTTCGTGGCGGCCGTCCTGCTGGCGGCAGTTCTGCTCTGAGGGCCCGTCATCGCTGGTACGGCTCCATATTGTACAGGAACCGCGCGGTGATTCCCTCGGAGTCCTTGGGGAAGTCCTCGGGAAGCGGCGGCAGCGGATTGGACGCCTCCAGGGCGAGAGTCGCGCAGGTGTCGAAGGCCGGCGTGCCCGACTCGTCCACGACGCTGATCCCGGTGACCCGCCCGTCGCGCTCGATCCTGAATCGCACGGTGACCACTCCGGAGAGTCCCGCGCGCGCGGCGGGAGGCCAGCCGCGCGTCCAGTTGGTCCAGATGATCCAGTAGATGCGCCGGGCGTAGGGTCCCCAGTCGAACCCCGGCGTGTCGAACGAAAGCCCGCCCGTGGGGCCGCTCAAGCCTCCGACCGGATTGTCGTAGCGCAGCGGCTCGCCGAGCCCCCCTGGTGGATGCCCCGCCGACATGCGTCCCAGCGCCTCCTTGAGGGAGCGCTGCCCTCTCCGTCCCCCGGGCGCGCCCTCAGGCTGTCCCGCCGAGGTGCCGCCGAACGGATCCTCCGTCTTTCCCGGCGTGCGCGCATCCGCGCGAGGGGGATTCTCGTCCGCCGGTTCCTGCTCGGGCTGCGTGTCCGGGGCCTCCTGGCCCGGGCTGGCCGGCGCGTCCGGCTCCGGCACGGCGGGCCCCGAGACCGGCGGTGCGAGGAACCGGTTGGGAACGTTCCCACGGGAATAGGGATCGTCGTTGCGAGGAGGCGGCGCATCCGGCGGCCTCGGATCGGATCGTGTCTCCTGGCCCGGATCACCCAGGCTCACCTCGTCGCGCGGCGGAGGCTCCTGGAGGAACTCCAGTGGGATGGGCCCGTTGGGATCGGCCGTGCTCGCGGGGCGCACGGCGCGCGCCGTGAAGAGGCCGGGATTGAGAAGGATGGTGATGAACACCAGCGCGTGCAGCAGCAGGCTGGATAGGACCGCCTCGCGTGATGTGATCGGGCTTCGCTCGGACATTTCGTTCTCACGCGGCCGGCAGGATCACACCGAGCCGGCCACCTCGTGGAATCGCCGGCGCAGCGCCACCATGTCTACGGTCTTTGATACGGCCGGATGTACGCGATTGGTCAGCAGCACGAAGATCCGGCCCGTTTCAGGATCGATCCAGACGGACGTTCCCGTGAACCCGTTGTGCCCGAACGATCGGCCGGACATGCGCGGCCCCGCGGCCGTGTCGCCGCGCAGGGCGAGACGGAACGCGTACGACCGGGCCTCCTCGAGGCCGGGGGTGGCATCATGCCGCGCGAGGTCGAGGGCCCTTCCCGTGAGCATGCTCGTGCCCGCCCCCAGGTACTCCCGTGCGATGGAGGCCACCTCACCTGCCGTTCCGAAGAGGCCTGCGTGCCCCGCCACTCCGCCCACGGCCCAGGCATTCTGATCGTGCACCTCGCCGCGGATGACACCACGGCGGAAGCCGTCGTATCCAGCGGCCCGTTCGCCGGCCACGTCACGCGAGAGGGTTCGTTCATAGTGGCACGAATCCTCGGTGGCGGCCACCCTGGCGCCCCACGCGGCCGGCGGCCTGAAGGCCGTGGCCCTCAGCCCCAGCCGTGAGGCGATCTGATGGTGCGCCAGCTCGTCCAGCGTCGCGGTGGCCGCGCGGGCCAGGACCTCGCCCAGCAGGATGTAGCCGAGGTCCGAATAGATGACGCGCGCTCCCGGCCCAGCGACGGGAGCCACCTCTCCGATCTGGCGCAGGTACTCATCCATGGTGCGGCCCCGCAGGTACAGAGGGAGCCAGTCGGGAAGCCCGGAGGTGTGGGTCAGCAGATGGTGCAGGGTGATGTCCCTCTTGTCGTTGCGGTCCATCGCCGGGACCAGCCTCCGCACGGGCGTTCCGGCGGGCAGGCCCAGCTCCTCGCTCAGGGCGAGGTACAGCAGCGACGTCACCAGCGGCTTGGTGAGCGACGCCAGGTCGTAGATGGTGTCCAGGGTCGCGGTCACGGGCGCGTCGCCTGTCACCGCCAGACCGCGCGCTCCCTCGTCGAGGATCCCCTCCGGACCCGCGACGGCGTACACGCCTCCGGGGATGTCTCCGCGATCGATCCGCTCGTCCAGGAACGAGTCCAGGGGACGGCTCATGCGGAGCCGGGAGGGGACGTGCGCCGGATCTTCTCCACCACCTGGAGCGCGACGTCAAGCGCCGCCCTTCCCGCAGCGCCCGTCACGGGGAAGGCCGCCCCGCCGGTCACGGCTTCGGCGAACGCCTTCAGCTCGCGCCGCAGCGGCTCGTCGGCCGGCACTGTCACCGACTCCCGCACGATGGCGGGCCGTTCGCCCGGGGCCGACGCCTCCAGGCGGTAGTGCTCCAGGGAACGCTCCGCGCAGTCGCACGACAGGTAGCTGCGGGTCTGGAAGACGCGGATCTTGCGCGTCCTGGTCGCGCTGATGCGGCTCGCCGTGAGGTTGGCCACGCACCCGGAGGCGAAGGTGAGCCGGGCGTTGGCGATGTCCACCTTGGGAGTGAGCGCGTGCACGCCCACGGCTTCCACGGACGTGACCTCCCCGCCATCCAGCGCGAGGGCGATGTCGATGTCGTGGATCATCAGGTCGAGCACGACGTCGATGTCCAGGCTGCGCGGCGCGAAGCTGCCCAGCCGGTGGCATTCGATGAATCGAGGATTCTTGGTGCGGCCGGTCAAGGCCTGCACCGCGGGGTTGAAGCGCTCCGTGTGCCCCACGGCCAGCAGGGCCCCCGAGCGTCCCGCCGCTTCGATGAGCCGATCGGCCTCCGCCAGCGTGGAGGCCATGGGCTTCTCCACCAGGACCGCCACCCCTTCCCTCAGGAAGGGCTCCGCCACGGCCAGATGGGCCACCGTCGGCACGGCCACCGACAGGGCATCCACGCGGCCCAGCAGGGCCAGAGGATCCGGCCAGGCCTCGCATCCGTGCCGCGCGGCCACCTCGCGGGCGCGCGCAGGATCGGTGTCCGCAACCCCCACCAGCGTGCATGCGTCCAGTTCCGCATACAGGCGCGCGTGATGCTGGCCCAGGTGGCCGACTCCGGCCACTCCCACGCGCAGCGGCGCTCGTCCGGAGGTCACTTCACGATGCCGCGTGTGGACGCGCGGATGAAGGCCGCCAGCTCGCGGCATTCCTCCCACGACGCCAGCTCGGCTTCGATGCGCTCCACGGCCTGGCCGGTGTTGAGACCGGACTGCTTGAGGTAGCGGTAGGCCTTCTTGAGCGCCTGCACCGACTCCGGCGAGAAGCCCTTGCGCTCCAGGCCGATGGTGTTGACGCCGTACGTGGTGGCGCGGTTCCCCACCGTCTTGATGAAAGGGAGCGCGTCCTGCGTCACCACCGAGTAGCCACCGATGAAGGCGTGACGGCCGATCCTGCAGAACTGATGCACGCCGGAGAAGGCGCCCACGGTCGCTCCGTCCTCCACCGTCACGTGCCCGGCCAGCGTGGCCGCGTTGGCGAAGATGGTGCCGTTGCCCACCTGACAGTCGTGCGCCACGTGAGCGTAGGCCATGAAGTAGTTCCCCTCCCCGATCCGCGTGATCCCGCCGCCCCCCGCCGTGCCGCGGTTGATGGTCACGAACTCGCGGAAGGTGTTCCTCGCGCCGATCTCCAGGCGCGTGATTTCCCCCTTGTGCTTGAGGTCCTGAGGGTCGGTCCCGATGGAGGCGAAGGGGTAGACCCTGCACCCGGCTCCCAGCACCACGGGCCCGTGCAGGCTGGCGTGCGCATCCACCGCGCATCCTTCCCCCAGCGTGACGTCCGCTCCGATGGTGGCGTAGGGGCCGACGCTCACGTCGGGCGCGAGCCTGGCTTCCGGGGAGATGATGGCGGCAGGATGGCGCGTCACGCCGGCACTCCGGCCGGGCGCGTGGTCATGGCCGAGAGGATCTCCGCCTCGGCCGCCAGCTGCCCGTCCACGCGGGCCTCGCCCCACATGCGGCACACCTGCGGCTTGAGGCGCAGGACCTTCAGCTCGAAGCGGATCTGATCGCCGGGAACCACGGGCCTGCGGAAGCGGCACTTGTCGATGCCGGTGAAGTAGATCAGCTTGTCGGACCGGTCCGCCACGTCGGCCAGCAGCAGCGCCGCGCCCACCTGGGCCATCCCTTCCACGATCAGCACGCCGGGCATGATGGGCAGCCCGGGGAAGTGCCCTGCGAAGAAGGGCTCGTTGATGGTGACGTTCTTGATGCCCACGGCGCGCGTGCGCGACTCCATCTCCAGGATGCGATCCACCAGGAGAAAGGGATAACGGTGGGGCAGGATGTCCAGGATCTGCTTGAGGTCCAGCACGCCTCACTCCTCCTTGTCGGCCGGTGACGCGCCTTCGAGCCTGGCCAGCCGCCTGCGCAGCTCGGGCAGTCGTGCGAACAGCGCTGCGGCCCGCCGCCACCGGCCCGCTTCGATGGCGGGCGTGCCGATGACGAACGCGCCCTCGGGAAGGTCCTGCAGGACGGCGGACTTCGCCCCCACGCGGGCCCCGTCCCCGATCTCGAGGTGCCCCGCGGCCCCCGACTGCCCGGCGAAGATCACGTTGCGCCCGATGCGGGTGCTGCCGCTGATGCCGGTCTGGGCCACCAGGATGGTGTTCTCGCCGATGCGCACGTTGTGCCCGATCTGGACCAGATTGTCGATCTTCGTGCCGCGCCCGATGCGGGTGCTTCCGAAGGTGGCCCGATCGATGGTGGCATTGGAGCCGATCTCCACATCGTCCTCCACGATCACGTTGCCCACCTGAGGGATCTTGTGGTGCCGATCTCCCTCGCGGGCGAACCCGAACCCGTCACTGCCGATCACCGCGCCCGCGTGCACGATCGCGCGGCTCCCGATCCGGCATCCGGCGTAGACGGTGACCCGGGGGTGCAGCACGCTGTCCTCCCCCACCGTGACCCGGTCGCCCAGCACCACCCCGGCCATGAGCACCGCGCGATCGCCCACCTCGCACGACTCTCCCAGGACGGCTCCCGCCTGGATGCAGACCCCGGCGCCCAGGCGGCACGAGGCAGGCACGTGGGCTCCCGGGCTGACACCGGGCGCCGGCCGGACAGGCGGGTGGAAGATCTCCAGCGCGAGGGCCAGCGCGAGGTAGGGATCGGCCACCACCAGCAGGTTGCGCCCCGGAAGGCGCACCCCCTCGGCCGCCAGGATGGCGCCCGCACCGGTGCGTTCGGCCTCGGCCAGGTAGCGCGCGTTCGACAGGAAGCTCAGATCCGTGCCCGACGCCTCGTTCAGCGGAGCGATGCCGCGCAGGCGGAGGGACGCGTCTCCCTCCACGCGGCCGTTCAGCAGCCTGCCCAGCTCCGCCAGCGCCAGCTCCGGCACGAATCCCTCAGCGCTTCGGAGCCGATGGGGCGCTCATCGCGGTCTTGGTGGACTCGTTGAAGCGCACCAGCACCTCCTCGGTGATGTCCACCGTGGGCGTGGCGAAGTACACGGTGCCTCGCTCCAGGATGACCGTGTATCCCTTCTCCGTTCCGTACTTGGCGATCATTTCCCGGAACAGGGCGATCAGGCGCGCCTGGGCTTTGTTGGCTGCATCCTGGAATTCCGCGGATGCGTCGTCGTTGAGCCGCTCGTACTCCACACGCTTGCGCTTGAGCTGGCGGGTGATCTCATCCCGCTTCTCGTCACTGAGGCTGAGCTGAGCGCTGAGGGCCTGATCCTGCAGCCCTTTGATCTCCTTTTCCTTCGCTTCGATGGCGGCTGCCTTGGCGTTGCGCAGCTTCTCCAGCTCCAGCTTCAGCCGCTTGCCTTCCTCGCTGTCGTTCAGCACGCGGTCCTGGTTCACCACCGCGACCCGCGGGGCCTCCGCCGCGGCCGTCTGGGCGAGGGACGCCGGAACCGTGAAGATGAACGCGGCAACGCCGACGACCAGGGGCTTTGTCATGGCACGGACTCCTATCAACCTTCACACTCCTTTTCAGATCGGGTCACGGGACCAGCCCGCCCTCCCGAAAGTGTCTTGATTCTAGCGCGTTCCACACCGGGCCGCGGATGGCCCAGTCCGGCAATGTCAGCCGGTCCGGCAATGTCAGAAGGTCGTGCCGATGGAGAAGAGGAACGACCGGCTGTCCTCGAACCCGCTCTCATTGAAGGTCTGCCCCCAGATCAGGCGCAGGGGGGCCCCGAACACGGGCAGGAAGAATCTCATCTCCAGGCCTGCGTCTCCCACCATGCCGGCGAGACTGGGCGTCTGCCACTCGGCAAAGGCGTTGCCCACGTCGGCGTACAGCACGAGGTCTACGGGCTGGGAAAGGGGGATGGTGTATTCGATGTTGAACAGCGCCTTGGTGGTGCCGCCCACCACGCTGGTGAAGAAGCCCAGGTCCTGCCGCCCGTGGCAGAGGCCGATGGGGCACGGGGGGCAGTCGCTCAGCCTTTCCACCGCCTGCTGGTCGCCGAACGTGCACAGGAAGCCCACCGGACCGACCGAGCGCGTGCTGTAGTTGCGCAGGCTGCGCTCCCCTCCCAGGAAGTACCGCTCGTAGGTCTGCAGGGTGTCGCCCTGCAAGGGACGCACGTAGCCCAGCTCGAGGTTGATGCCGATGAAGTGGTTGCGGATGGTGGGGATGAAGATCTGCATCTCGGCCTGGGGCTTGATGAAGGAGTTCTCCCCACCCAGCGCCGCGCCTCCGTACTCGGTGGAGCCGATGAACTGGAAGCCCCTCGAGGGCCGGTAGAAGTTGTTGCGCGTGTCGAAGCTGTACACGGGACGCAGGCTCGAGGTGGTGCTGTAGGTCGTGAAGCCCTGGACGGGATTGTAGTTGGTCTTCTCCACCAGGAAGGTCACGCTCAGGTTCTGAAACGAGCGGAAGCGGCGTCCAAGCGTCACGCTCCCGCCGTTGCCGGTGGTGGTGAAGCCCGTGTAGTCGGTGTCGCGCCGGAAGAGGCTCACTCCAGCCGTGATCGGCTTGCCCATCAGGTAGGGCTCGGTGAAGGTGATCTGATAGCGGCTGGCGATGGCCCCCACCTGGCCGTTCACCGACAATAAGTTACCCCGCCCCATGAAGTTGCGCGTCTGATAGGAGGTGGCCAGGAAGCCGCCATCCAGCCCCGAGTATCCGCCCCCGATCTGCAGCTCGCTGCGGCGCGGCTCGGTGCCGTTGAGGGTCACCTTCAGCCGATTGGTCCCCTCCACCGGTGTGATGCTGGGTTCGCTGCTGAGCTGGAAATAGCCGAGCTGGGTGATGCGGCGCATCCCGGTGCGGAAGGCGTTGAGGTCGAACAGCTCACCCTCGGCCAGCGGCATCTCGCGGCGCAGCACGAAGTCCCGCGTGGTGAGGTTGCCGGCGAACGAGATGCTGTCGAGGTAGTACTGCTTGTCCTCGTTGACCTTGATGGTCACGTCGGCTGTGGCATCCTGGTGGCGGTCGATCACACGGTTGGTGGAGACGTAGAAGTAGCCGCGCTGGCCGTAGCGCGCGTCGATGGAGGACAGACCCGCCTTGAGCAGGGACTCGTTGACGACGTCGCCCTTCATGAGCGGAACCAGACCCAGGAGCTCGTCGGACGGGAAGACCGTGTTGCCGTTGACCGCGAGCGAGCGCAGCGTGTAGCGCTTGCCCTCCATGACCCGCTGCTCGATGGCCACCCACTTGCGCGACTTGCCCTCCTTCTTGCTGCTCTTCTCCTCCACCACCGAGACCTGCGCCGGCGGCAGGTCGAGATCGATGTACCCGACGTCGCCGTACAGGGTCTCCAATTCGCGCAGATCCGTGTCGAACTTGAGGGGATGATAGATGTCCCGCTGCTTGATGAACGAGAACCAGCCCTTCTCCCGGGTGTTCTTGAGGGCCTTCTTGAGGCGTCGGTCGGAGAAGACCGTGTTGCCCACGAACTCGATGGACCGGATCTTGGTCTTGGCCCCTTCCTCGATGGTGAAGGCCACCTCCACGTTGCCGCCGCCCGCTTCGCGGATCTCCGCGGTCACCTCGGCGTCGAGGTAGCCCTTCTGGTTCAGAAGGCTCTTGATCGCTTCCTCGGCCTTCTTCAGGACGTCGTAGTCCACGGGCTCGCCGATGTCGATCTGGGCGTTGCGGCCCTTGAGGGCGTCTTCGATCTGCGTCTCGCCCACGACCTTGCTCTCGTCGTAGGTGAGCGAGTTCACGACGGGCTTCTCCTTCACGTGCACGATGACGGCCTTGCCCCCTTCCACGTCACGCGACTCGATGGACAGATCCTCGAACAGGCCGCGGGCCCAGATCCTCTTGAACTCGTCCCTCAGCACCTGCTCGTCGAAGGGGTCGCCTACCTTCACCGTCATGAGGTGAAGGACGGCCTCGTCTGAGATGCGCTGGTTCCCCTCGATGACGACCCGCACCACCTTGGGGCGGCCGTCGGACGTCTGGGCGCGCGCGGGGAGCGCGGCCGCCAGCAGGACCGGCAGCAGGCATACAAGGTGGACCGCACGGGCGTACCCGAACGCCCTCAGACCAGGCAAGGAATCAGGGTCCTCAGGTGGCGAGGTTGAACTGCGGCGCTTCCCGGAAGGCGAGCCTGTCCCCTTCGAGGAACACCTCCACGTGGGCACAGCCGGGGAACTTGCCCTGGATCAGATCCTCCGAGAGGGCGTCTTCGATGTGCCGCTGGATGGCGCGGCGCAGGGGCCTGGCCCCGTAGGACCGATCCGAGGCCGTCGCCTTGAGCAGCCAGCTGTAGGCGTCGTCGGTGAGCGTGATCTCGAGGTTGCGCGTCTTCAGCGTCTCGTTGAGCTTCCTGATCATCAGGCGGCTGATGGACAGCAGCTCCTGGTCGACGAGCGGATCGAACACGATGATCTCGTCGATGCGGTTCAGGAACTCGGGGCTCAGCGTGCGCTTGACGTCGCTCAACACCATCTCGCGGTTGCGGGTGTTCTCCGTGGAGTCTCCACGCGTCAGGAACCCGGGCCGCTTGTCCATGTCGATGCTGGACGAGCCGATGTTGGAGGTCATGATGACCAGGGTGTTTTTGAAATCCACCGTGTCGCCGTAGGCGTCGGTGAGCTGTCCGTCCTCGAACACCTGCAGCAGGATGTTCAGGACGTCCGGGTGCGCCTTCTCGATCTCATCGAGCAGGATGACGCTGTAGGGCTTCCGCTTGATGCGCTCGGTCAGCTGGCCGCCCTCTTCGTGGCCGACGTAGCCCGGGGGCGAGCCGATCATCTTGGCGATGGCATGCTTCTCCATGTACTCCGACATGTCGAAGCGCACCAGGGCCGACTCGTTGCCGAACATGAAGGCGGCCAGGGTGCGGGCCACCTCGGTCTTGCCCACGCCGGTGGGCCCCAGGAAGATGAACGACCCCATGGGGCGCATCGGGCTCTTGAGCCCGGCCCGCGAGCGCCGGATGGCACGCGCCAGGGCCGAGATGGCGGAATGCTGGCCCACGATCCGCTCATGGAGGAAGTCTTCCATCCTCATGAGCTTCTCCATCTCTTCCTTCTCCACCGTGGCCAGCGGGATCCCCGTCCACCGCGAGATGACGTCCTCGATGTCGGCCTTGTCCACCTCGAGGATCATCTGCCCCTCGTCCTCCGACTTGCGGCGCAGGTCCTCGAACTGGCGGCGCAAGGTCATCTCTTCGTCGTGGTGGCGCACGGCGCGCTCGAAGTCCTTGCGGGCCAGCGCGCGCTTCATGCTGCGCGTGGCCTCCTTGAGCCGCGACTCCACCTGCTTCACCTCGAGGTACGAGGTGCGCTTCTTGAGTTTGACACGCGCCCCGGCCTCGTCGATGACATCGATGGCCTTGTCGGGGAGGAAGCGGTCGGTGATGTACCGGTTCGACAGGTACACCGAGCTGACCAGCGCCTCGTCGGTGTAGCGCACCTGATGGAACCGCTCGTAGCGATCCTTGATGCCGCGAAGGATGCTGATGGTCTCGTCCTCGTTGGGCGGGACGATCTTGATGGCCTGAAACCGCCGCACCAGTGCGCGATCCTTCTCGATGTACTTGTGGTAGTCGCGCGGCGTGGTGGCGCCGATGCACTGGACCTCACCGCGCGAGAGCGCAGGCTTCAGGATGTTGGCCGCGTCGAGCGACCCCTCCGCCGACCCCGCGCCGATGAGAGAGTGGATCTCGTCGATGAAGATGATGATGTCCTCGGAGCCTGTCAGCTCGCTGATGATCCCCTTGAGCCGCTCCTCGAACTGCCCGCGGTACTTGGTGCCCGCCACGATGAGCGACAGATCGAGCGCCAGGATGCGCTTGTCGACCAGGCTGGGCGGCACGTTGCCCTCGACGATGCGCTGGGCCAGACCTTCCACGATGGCCGTCTTGCCCACGCCCGGCTCGCCCAGCAGCACGGGATTGTTCTTGCGGCGGCGCGACAGAATCTGCACCACGCGCTCCAGCTCTCCCTCGCGCCCGATGAGCGGGTCGAACATGCCGCTCTCGGCCATGGCCGAGAGGTCCTGCGAGAACTCGTTGAGGAAGGGGGTCTCCCGCTTCTTCTTGGGGACGCCGCGCTTCTTGAGGATGGCCACGGTGTCCTCGCGCACCGCGTACAGCTCCATCCCCTTCTCCTGCAGGACGCGCGCGGCGGCGGAGTGCTCCACGCGCAGCAGGCCCAGCAGAATGTGCTCCGTCCCCACGTAGGAGTGAAGCAGCCGGTTCGCTTCCTCCTCGGCGTAGGTGAGCGCCTTCTTGGTCTCTTCGCTGAAGGGGATCTCCACCGACGTGGAGATCTTCTCCCGTGACGGGCCGATCTCCTCGAGCTCGGAGCGCAGGGCGTCCACCGCGATGTTCGAGCGCTGGAACAGCTCGCGCGTGATCTCCTCGCCTTCCTTGAGCAGCCCGAGCAGGAGATGTTCCGTCCCGATCACCCGGCTGCCCATCTGACTCGCTTCGTAGCGTGCCAGGAAGAGGACCCTCTTTGCCTTCTCGGTGAATTTCTCGAACATCTCCCTCAGCCCCTCATGCCGTCGAACCTGAGCAGCGACCATCGTATGCCGATGGGGGTTTCTCCTGTTCCGCCTTACATTCTAGCGTCATGGCGCGGTGATTTCCTGCCGCGGCATGGGGCGCAGCACGACGGGCACGAGAACACCGTCGCGCAGAAGCAACACACGGTCGCAGGCCAGGGCCAATCTCTCGTTGTGGGTGGCCATCACCACAGCCAACCCCCGGCCGTGCTGCACCGAGCGCATCACTTCGAAGACCCGCTCGGCCGTGCCGGGATCCAGGTTGCCGGTGGGCTCGTCGGCCAGCAGGAGGGACCCTGCGGTCATCAGGGCGCGGGCGATGGCCACGCGCTGCTGCTCGCCGCCCGACAGCTGCGCCGGCACGTGATCGAGCCTCTCGCCGACTCCCAGCTCCTTCAACAGCTCCACCGCGCGTGCGCGCGTCGCCGCCTGAGGGCGGCGGCCGATGAGCCCGGCGATCATCACGTTCTCCACGGCGCTGAACTCTGGCAGAAGGTTATGTGACTGGAAAACGAACCCGATATCGCGGTTGCGGAACCGCGCCAGGTCCTCGGGGCTCCCCTGGAACACCTCCCGTCCTTCGAAAAGGTACGAGCCGGATTCGGGGCGGTCAAGAGCCCCCAGAACGTGCAGCAGTGTGCTCTTGCCAACGCCCGAGTCACCCACCACCGCCACCATCTCTCCGCGGGCCACGTCCAGGTCGAGGCTCCGCAGCACCGGCAGGACCCGTCCGCCCGGCCTGTACGACCGGGTCACCCCGCGGGCACGCACCAGCTCATTCATATCTCAGCGCCTCGACCGGATCCAGGCGGGAGGCCTTCCAGGCCGGGTAGAGGGTGGCCAGGAAGGAGATGACCAGGGCGGTGGAGGCCACCAGTGTGAAGTCGAGCGGGCGCACCCGGAAGGGCACGTAGGGGATGAAGTACACGTCGGCCGGCAGCGGGACCAGCTGGAAGGCGTCCAGCACCCATGAGGCGGTCAGCCCCACGACGCACCCGGCGATGGTGCCGGTGACCCCGATCATCAGGCCCTGGGCAAGGAACAGGGTCATGATCCCCCGCGAGGTGGCCCCCATGGAGACGAGCGTGCCGATGTCCCGCACTTTCTCCATCACCATGAGGATGAGCGTGGACACGATGTTGAGCGCCGCCACCACCACGATGAGACCGATGACCAGGAACGCCAGCAGCTTCTCGGTGCGCAGGGCCGCGAAGAAGGTCTTGTTCATCTGGACCATGTCGGTCACCGGGTGGAGCTCCCCGGCGGCCTGGGCGATGGCGGGCCGCACGTCATCCAGGCGCTCCGGATCGGCCACCCTGACCTCGATCACGCTGGCGGTGTCGCCCACGCCGAACAGGCGGCGCGCCGCCTCGATCGAGATGTAGGCCCAGCTCGAGTCATAGTCGTAGAACCCCGAGTCCAGGATCCCGGCCACCTCCAGCACGGGGCGGCGGGTCTCCACGCTCCAGGGCGAGAGCCTCACCTGCGGGATCACCACCCGCACACGGTCACCCAGCCCCACGCCCAGGGCGCGCGCGAGGTCCTTGCCCAGAGCCACCTTGTCGGGGCCCGGCCCCCCCGCTCCCAGATCGGCCAGCCGCCCCACCGTGAACAGGCCGGCCACCTCGGTGACGTGCGGCTCGGCTTCGAGGTCGATCCCCTTGAGGAAGACCCCCTCGCCTCCTCCGTTGGTCTCCGAGAGCATCATCCCCCTCTCGAAGATGACGGGGGCGGTGGCCACCACGCCGGGGACCTTGAGGATCGCTTCCTCGAGCCGGGGGTAGTCGGGGATCCCCTCGCTTCCCGGCGTGGCGAACACCGTCACGTGCGCGTTGGCGCCCAGGATGCGCTCGCGGATGTCCTCGTGGATGCCGGTGGCCAGGGCAAGGCCGATGATGAGCGCGGCCACACCCACGGCGACCCCCAGGATGGAGATGGCCGTGATGAAGGTGATGAAGGTCTGCTTGCGCCGCGCGGATAGATACCGCGCGGCCAGCATCATCTCCCAGGCCACGTCAGGGGGCGCCCTCCTGGCCTTCGGTGTCTTGAGACCGTTTCGGCTCGCGGCGGCGGGCCGACCACGAACCGGTGCGCGTCTGGCCGTTGGCCAGGTCGTAGTTCTCCCAGGTCCCTCGCAGCGCCTGACCGTCCTGGGAAAGCGAGGCGGTCAGGTCCATCGAGCGGCCCAGCCTCGCGTCGATGCGGTGCAGGAGCAGCCGGCGATCGATGAGCGTTCCGTCGAGGCTCCCCTGGAACGGGCCTTCCAGCACGTACTGTCCCGAGACGAGCGTGCCCGACTGGAACAGGGCGAAGACTCCGGTCACGCCGCTGGGGAGCAGGGAGACGTCCCACACCCCGGTGACCGAGTCCCTCTGGGCGGGGAGGGAGTTCTGCAGCGCGGCGATGCGCTGCGCCAGCAGGGTCATCCTCTCGCGCAGGTTCCGGATGTCGTCACGCATCCTGCGCCCTTCGTCCTGGATCGCTCCCTCGCCGCGCTCTGCCATCCGCAGGTCGCGCTCCTTGGCCTCGATCTCTTCCTCCAGGCCGGTGATGGAGGCCCGCTCGCCGGAGCGGCCCTCCTCCTCGCTCGTCCCCTCGTCGGGAGGGATGACTCCCGCGCGCAGATCGCGCAGGGATTCGCGGTAGCGCCCGAACAACGCGTCCAGCTCGGTGTAGAGGCGCTGCACCCGCGCGCGCGCCTCCACGCGTGCCTTGCGGTTCTCCTCGTGGCGCGTCTCCATGCGCTCGAGCTGGCGCGCGTCGACCTCCAGCTCCGTCTGGAGGCTGAACACCGCCACCACGGCATCCTCGGGGCGGACCAGATCCTGCGCGCGCGGGGCCGCGCCCGCCGCCACGGCCATCAGTGCGGCGAGCGCGGCCCGCCGTCCCGCCTGCGCTGCCATCATCGTCCCATCCCCTGCCGCAAGTCAGCCACCCGTTCCGCGATCCGTATGGCGTTGAGCGCGGCTCCCCCGCGCAGGTTGTCGCAGAAGCTCCAGAGCATGACCACCCGGGACGCCCCGCCGTCGATCGGCATCGCGCTCACGGCCACCGATTCCTCGCCCGCCAGATCCACCGGGGAGAACTCCGCGGGATCCTCCACCAGCCGCACGCCTCGCGCCTGCCGCAGGCTCGATTCCAGCGCCGCCATGGTCACGGCCTGCTCGAACTCAAGGGTGAGATGCAGGGCATGGCCGTGGAATACGGGCACGAACGCCGTGGCCAGGCTCACGCTCGCCACGTCCAGCCGCGAGAGGAGGGCGGCTTCCCTCCGGATGCGCGGCTCGAGCACGACGGCCTCGATTGCGGCCATACCCCGCGAGGGAATGATGTTGAAGGCCATCTGGCGCCCGAAGACGTCGTGTGGCACTTCGTGGAAATTGAGCAGGCCCACGGTCTGGCGCTGCAGCTCTTCGATGCCGGCCTCTCCCATCTCGGAAGCCGGGCGCAGGGCCACGGCGCGGATCGCCTTCAGGGCGCCGGCCTCGGCCGAGGCCGCCGCCAGCGTGGCGATGTTGTGCGAGATGGCGTGCGGCGCGGCCACCAGCGGGACCGCCGCGCCCGCTCGACCCAGATCGGCGGCGTTGATGTCGGTGTGGATGAGCGGGACGTCGGGCCGGTCCAGGGAGGCGCCCGACAGATCGATGGCCGTGAACCCGCGGCGCGCCGGCCAGTCGAGGTAGGGAGCCATCTCGGCCGTGGTGCCGCAGTAGAAGGCGATGTCCAGCCCCAGGATCGCGTCCTCATCGGGGCGGCTGACCACCAGGGCCTCGCCCGCGTACTCGCTGAGCGCCCCTTCGCCTGCCGCGTCGTACAGCCTGACGTCGGTGACGAGGAAGGGGCGTTTCTCCAGCACGGCTCTCATCTCGCGCGCCAGCAGGGTCATCGATCCGAAGAAGGCCAGCCGTGTTCCGGTCTGGACTCCCGGGACCTGTGCGTCACCGCCCATCGTCCCTCCCCGGCCGCCCGGCCGCAGCCATCCCGTCCACGTGCTCGCCGGGCGCGCCCTTCCTGCCGAAGGTCACGCGGGGGAGCACCCCCGAGAGCAGGTAGGCGAATCCGCAGAGCATGAGCATGATCTGCGGGTGCAGCGCCACCAGCGCCAGCGCGGCCGCGGGGATCAGCAGGTACTTGTAGGAGCGCCGCCGGCGCAGATCGAGGTCCTTGAACGACCGGTATCGGACTTTGCTCACCATCAGCAGCGACAGCAGCATCACCAGCATCAGGAGCATGCCGCCCAGAAGGGGCTCCCCCGTCTCGGAAGGCGGGTCGGGATGCGCGAACACGATCGTGGCCACGACGCAGGCCGCGGCGGGGATGGGAAGGCCGACGAAGAAGCGGCGGTCGTGGACGGTCTTCTGGAGGTTGAAGCGGGCCAGGCGCATCGCTCCGCAGATGAGGAACAGGAAGGACACCGCCCACCCCAGCCGCCCGTAGGACGAGAGGGACCAGGCGAACGAGACCATGGCCGGGGCCACGCCGAAGGAGATCACGTCCGCGATGGAGTCGAGCTGGAGGCCGAACTCGCTGGACGTTCCGGTCAGGCGCGCGACGCGCCCGTCCAGGGCATCCAGCAGCGCGGCCACCAGGATGAAGATGGCCGCCATCTCGTATTCCCCCATCATCGAACGCATGATGGAGACGTACCCGCAGTAGATGTTGCCCACGGTCAGCAGGCTGGGCAGCAGATGCATGCCGCGCCGGGGGCGGCGCGGGCCGAAGTGGCGGCTCACGGTCTCCTCCCGCCGTCGGCGAAGACGGCCACCACCGAGGTCCCCCCGCGCACCCGATCGCCCACGGCCACGCGCACCGCGGCTCCCGCGGGCAGGAACAGATCGACGCGCGAGCCGAAGGTGATGAACCCGATCTTCTCTCCCTGGGCCACCGCGTCGCCCGGCTTCTTCCAGCAGCGGATACGGCGCGCGATGAGGCCCGCGATCTGCTTGACCGCCATCGGCCCGCGCTCCGTGTCCAGGTTGATGAGGTTCTGCTCGTTCAGCTCGCTGGCCTTCTCGCGGTAGGCGGGCAGGAACGACCCGGGCGTGTACTGGATGTTCGTGATGCGGCCGGCCACCGGGGCCCGGTTCACGTGCACGTTGAACACCGACAGGAAGATGGACACCATGCCCCCCGAGACGGCCACCACCCGGCCATCGGCCGGAGACAGGATGAGGCTGGGATCGGTGGGAACGTCACGGCGGGGATCCCGGAAGAACGACGCCACGGCGAGGGTGAGCACCAGGCAGACAACCGCGGCGAGGGTCTGGCCCGCCAGGGCCAGGACCAGCGTGACGATCAGTCCGGCTGTGAGGTAGGGCCAGACGTCCTTCACCATGCTCGCCCCGCCTCCGTTCCGGACTCTTCGCCGGGCTCAGTGGCCAGCCCTGTCCGCCTCCTGGTCCGCGAACTGCCTGGCGATCTCGGCCATCCTGTCCTTGAGGGCCAGCTTCTGCTTCTTGAGGGTGATGGCCTCCACCTTCTCATCATCGTTGAGGAAGAGCCGGGTGTTCAGCCTCTGGAGCCTCTCCTCGAAGCTGCGATGCTTCTCGAAGAGACGCCGATACTCCTCGTGCTCGCGCACGAGCCGCTCCAGGACGGCTTCCGCAGGGATGGACATACTGAAATCTCCATCGGGAACCAGTCTGTTTCCGGAGAAAGGAGAGGGGTGAAGGCGTACCCGCATGCGCAAATCATATCACCCGCTTTCAAGGCCTTTCAAGAAAGGCGCGCATCACCAGGGCGTCCTCCTGCGTGTCGGTGTAGTAGCGGCGCCGCCGGGCCACGGTCGAGAATCCGAGTGTTTCGTACAGATGGACGGCCGCGGCATTGGACGGCCTCACCTCCAGCCAGGCCACGCGGCACCCTTCCGACACGCCCTCGCCCAGCGCGCTGACGACCAGCGCCCGTCCCAGCCCGCGCCCCCGGTGATCGGCCGCCACGGCCACGTTGTTGATCATCAGCTCTTCGCCCACCACCCAGCTGCAGATGTAGCCGAGCACGGGGCCGCCGTCCTCCGCGCGCGCCACGCGCAGGCGCGCGATGGTGGAATTGTTGCGCAGCTCGTCCAGGAACGCCTGGCGGGGCCACGGCGATCGGAACGAATCCCGCTCGATGGCGGCCACCGCCGGCACGTCACGGCGCCTCATCGGTTCGATCCGCCAGGTGTCCATGCGAAGTCACCCACGCCATGTGCGCTCGGCATCGGAGACGCGCAGGTAGTGAGGCGTCATGACCGGCAGGGCGTCCAGGCCCCGGGAACGCGCCACGTCCAGGGCCATCCGGGCCAGCGTTTCGGCAATGGGAAGAGAGCCCTCCACGAGGACGGATCCTTCCGGCACCAGGGGCGCAAGGCGGGAGCGATGCGCCGCCAGGCCGTCCCCGCACACAAGGCAGGGCTCCTCGAGCTGCGCCAGCGGCGCCACCGCCGCTTCCGGGGGGAGCGCCGCATCCGGCGCGAGCGCCTGCATCCCGCCCTGGGAGGCCCGGTAGAGGCCCCGGTAGACCTCGCCCCGTCCCGCGTCCATCAGCACGCACACCGGGCGGGGCGGCGCGCCACCGGCCCACGGGGCGCAGGCCAGCGCGATCGCCTCCAGCGTCGAGAAGCCGGTCAGGGGCCGCCCGCACGCCAGGGCGAGCCCTTTGGCCGCGGCCATGCCGATGCGCAGACCCGTGAAGGAGCCGGGTCCGGCGGCCACACTGAACAGGTCGATGCGCTCGAGCTGAACGGCGGCGGCGTCCAGCAGGGAGCGCACCCCCGGCAGGAGCCTCTCGGAATGGGTGAGCCCCGCGCTCACCGCGAGTTGCGCCCGCAGCGACCCGTCGGCGGAGACGAGCGCCACGCTGCCGGACATCGAGGAGGTGTCAAGACCCAGGGCGATCATGAAGACCAGCTCAGGAACGCGCCGCGGCGCCGGTTTCGCGCAGGAAGCGGCTCAGTCCCTGGGGAAGGCTCCGGCGGCCAAAGCGGAAGCGCACCCCGGCATCGAAGACCCGCCGTCCGCGCGATGTCTGCCTCTGCTCGAGACGCACCACCTCGCCCTCGAGGCTCATCTCGGCCCCCGGCAGGGCCAGCCGCAGCTCCACGCCGACTCCCAGGGGGAGCGGGCGGCTCGACTCCAGAAGGATCCCCCGCTCGCTGAGGTTCACCGCGCGGCAGGCGGGGTGATCCGCTCCGTCCGCGCCGTTCACCTGGACGCGGATCCCGCGCCCCTCCAGGCTCACGCGCCGGGCCCGGCGTTTTTCCTTGTAGTAGATGGCCACCTTGTTCTTGCCGTCCCGCTTGGCGCGGTACAGCGCCTCGTCGGCCCGCTCCAGCAGCGTCTCGGCCGAGTCGGCGTCCTCGGGAAACGACGAGATCCCGCCGCTCAGGGTGAGCCGCCCGTCGGCGTTTCCCAGCCCCTTGCGCTTGAAGTGCCGATCCACTTCGCTGCGGATGCGCTCGGCCACCACGAACGCGCTGGTGCGCCTCGTCTCGGGCAGGATCACGGCGAACTCCTCGCCCCCGTACCGCGCGGCGACGTCGATCTCCCGCACCCGGTGCACCAGCAGGCGCCCCACGTCGCGCAGCACCGTGTCGCCCGCCGCGTGGCCGTGCAGGTCGTTGACCCCCTTGAAATCGTCCAGGTCGATCATGAGCAGCGAGGCCGACTGCCCGTAGCGCCGGCATCGATTCAGCTCCTTGCGCAGGCACTCGTCGAAATGGCCCCTGTTGAACAGCCCGGTCAGGTGGTCGGTGATGGCGGAGCGGGCGGTCTTCTCGAAGTCGGATCGCTCGATGATGGTGGGGTTGTTGAGGCGTCGATCGACGTTGAGCAGGTAGTCGAAGAGCGCCACCCGGCCCCCCACGTCCCTTCCCAGCCGCCTCTGCAGGGTGGCCCTGTGGACCTGGTATCCGGCCCACACCCGGCGGGCCGTCTCGTTGGGGTAGGACAGGTGGGTGAGGAGCTTCAGCAGCTCCGCATGCACGGGGCGGCCCGTCTCGGCTGCCACGGCGTCCAGGCGGGCAACTACCCCCTCCCCCTTGGGGAGGGGCCCATCCACCCATCGTAGAAGGCTTTCCGTGGACCTGTCCTCGGCCTTCAGCGCAGGCATCCGAGCCCTCCGGGCGGGGCGCATTATATGGAAACATTCGGCTTCGGACAACGTTTGAAGGGTGTCGCGTGTCCAATCAGGAGCGCGGCCTGTCCGAGGCCGGCGGGGGGTGCCGATGGCAGGTGCACGAAAACAGGCGGTGCGGGCCGCCGCGCCCGTAAAGGCGCCGGCAGTCACGAGTCTGCCCGACGAGCAGGTCGTGGCCCGCATCCTGGCCGGTCACGGGGAGGATTTCGAGCAGCTCGTCCGCAGGCACCAGGGCGCCATCTATAACTTCCTGCTGCGCATGGTGCGGGACCCGGAAGAGGCGCTCGACCTCACCCAGGAGGTCTTTCTGAAAGTGTTCTGCTCGCTGGAGCGCTTCGACCCGAAATACAGGTTCACCACCTGGATGTACCGGATCGCCTCCAACGCGGCCATCGACCAGATCCGCAAGCGGCGGGGCGCGGCCCTGCTGTCGCTCGACGCGCCGGCCGGAGACGACCCCGGCTCCGTGCGCGAGGTGGCCGGAACGGCCCCCACCCCCGATCAGTTCCTCCAGGCTCGCGAGACCAAGGGTCACATCGAGGACGCGCTGCAGACCCTCCCCCCCGAGTACCGCGAAGTGCTCCTGCTGCGGCACCAGGGTGAGCGGCGCTACGACGAGATCGCGCGCATCACCCGGCTTCCCATCGGCACGGTCAAGAACCGCATCTTCCGCGCGCGCGAAATGCTCAAGAGGTCGATCCCCTCATGATGGACTGCGGCGGGCTGAGACCCATCCTCTCGTTCTACCTCGAGAAGGAGACCGGTCCGCTCGAAACCCTCGAAGCGCGCCGTCATCTCGACGCCTGCCCCGCGTGCCGAGCCCGCGCGAGCCGCATGGCGGGAACCATGGCCCGTTGCGATGCCCTGGAAGCCCAATCGCCGGCCAGCGACATCACAGCGATGGTCATGGGAAAGCTGGCCGATCTCAAGAGAGCGGCCCGCCGGGTGGAGCCCGCGCTGGCGGCCAAGTGGAGCGGCGTGGCCCTCCTGCTGGCCGCCGGCCTGAGCGCGATCTCCTCTCCCGTCACACCGGTGATCCGGCTTCTCTCGCGTCCGGCTGCCTTCCTGGCAGGTCTGGCTGCGGGCGGCTCGGGCGATCGCCTGCGCGACGCGCTTGGCGGCGCGCTCCCCCTGCTGCCGGCAAGCCTGTCGGACGGGGTGCGGTCGGACATCGCCTCCGCGGGCGTGGACGCCGCCCTTGCGGTGCAGCTTCTGGGAACGGCGCTCGTGTTCGGGCTGGGCCTTGCCGTCCCCGTAGCGCTCGTCACGGCGTGGCTGCTCCATCGGGAAGCCTCGGGCAGGTCCTGAAGGCCCCGACCGGACATCTCCGAACTCCCCTAGAAGCCAAACTTTGACAACCCAGAAAGACCGGCCTATATTCACGCAGCGACGCCGTGTCCGCCCCGCGGAGCGTTGATTCCTCAGGACTTAGCCTCGATCAGGGCCCGTGGGGGGGCACCCGAAGCACAGGAGGTAGCCCATGTCCTCGGGATCCGAGATCATCTCCCTCGTCGGCCAGATGCAGGACCTCAAGGCCTTCCGGGACCAGCACTGGGAGGGGACGTTCGAGGAATACCTCGACACGGTGCGCCAGCACCCCGAGGTCACGCGCACCGCCTTCCAGCGCATTTACGACATGATCCTCTCCAAGGGGTGGTACGAGTACTACGACCACAAGAAGCGGATCATCCACTACAACTTCTTCGACGACGTGGACGGCGACGGGCGGGACGCCATCTACGGCCTCGACATCCCCATCATGAAGCTGGTGAACGCCTTCAAGTCGGCGGCCCAGCGCTACGGCACCGAGAAGCGCGTGCTGCTCCTGCACGGGCCGGTGGGCAGCTCCAAGTCGACCATCGTTCGCCTCCTGAAGAAGGGGCTCGAGAGCTACTCGCGCACGCCCGAGGGAGGGCTGTACACCTTCGCGTGGGTGATGGGCAGCGAGTACCAGGGCCGCCGCACGGTCAAAGCCGACGACGAGATCTCCTGCCCCATGCACGAAGAGCCCCTGCACCTGGTTCCCGAGGACGCCCGCCCCAAGGTGCTGGATATCATCAACAAGGGGAAGCCCGAGAACAAGAAGATCGGCATCGAGGGCGACCTATGCCCGGCCTGCCGCCAGTACTACCGCGAGCTGAACATGCGCTACCGCGGCGACTGGACCAAGATCATGTCCCACGTGAAGGTGTTCCGCGCGATCCTCTCCGAGAAGGACCGCATCGGCGTCGGCACCTTCCAGCCCAAGGACGAGAAGAACCAGGACTCCACCGAGCTCACGGGCGACATCAACTACCGCAAGATCGCCGAGTTCGGCTCCGACTCCGACCCGCGAGCCTTCAACTTCGACGGCGAGTTCAACATCGCCAACCGCGGGCTCATCGAGTTCATCGAGGTGCTGAAGCTGGACGTGGCCTTCCTGTACGACCTGCTGGGCGCCTCGCAGGAGCACAAGATCAAGCCCAAGAAGTTCGCCCAGACCGACATCGACGAGGTGATCATCGGGCACACCAACGAGCCGGAATACCGCAAGCTCCAGAACAACGAATTCATGGAGGCGCTGCGCGACCGGACGGTGAAGATCGACATCCCCTACATCACCCGGCTGACCGAAGAGATCAAGATCTACGAGAAGGACTACAACCCCCGCAAGATCAAGGGGAAGCACATCGCGCCCCACACCCTGGAGATGGCCGCGATGTGGGCCGTGCTGACGCGCATCGAGGAGCCCAAGAAGGCCGACCTCACCCTGCTGCAGAAGCTCAAGCTGTACAACGGCAAGACGCTCCCCGGCTTCACCGAGGACAACGTCAAGGAGCTGCGCAAGGAGACGGTGCGCGAGGGGATGGACGGGATCTCGCCCCGCTACATCCAGGACAAGATCTCCAACGCGCTGGTGTCCGACGTGGGCGAGGGCTGCATCAATCCCTTCATGGTGCTCAACGAGCTGGACGGGGGCCTGAGACACCACTCCCTCATCAACAACGAAGAGCAGCGCAAGCGCTACCGGGACCTGCTGGCGGTGGTGAAGCAGGAATACGAGGACATCGCCAAGAACGAAGTCCAGCGCGCCATCTCGGCCGACGAGGAGGCCATCTCCCGGCTGTGCGCCAACTACGTGGACAACATCAAGGCGTACACGCAGAAAGAGAAGGTGCGCAACAAGTACACCGGCCAGATGGAGGACCCCGACGAGCGGCTGATGCGGTCCATCGAGGAGAAGATCGACATCCCCGAGAACCGCAAGGACGACTTCCGCCGCGAAATCATGAACTACATCGGGGCCCTGGCGGTGGAAGGCAAGACCTTCAACTACCGCACCAACGAGCGGCTGCACAAGGCCCTCGAGCTGAAGCTGTTCGAGGATCAGAAAGACTCGATCAAGCTCACCTCCCTGGTGTCGAGCGTGGTGGACAAGGACACCCAGGAGAAAATCGACGTGGTCAAGAGCCGCCTCGTCAAGGACTACAGCTACTGCGACGTCTGCGCGACGGATGTGCTCAACTACGTGGCCAGCATCTTCGCGCGCGGCGACGCCAAGCGATAGAGAAGCCGTGCACGAATGGCACGCATCGAGCAGGATCACAACAGGTTCAAGCAGATTGTCCGCGGCAAGGTCAAGAAGAACCTCCGCAAGTACATCACCCGCGGAGAGCTGATCGGCCGCAAGGGCAAGGATCTCATCAGCATCCCCCTCCCCCAGATCGAGCTCCCCCGGTTCGTGTTCGATCCCCGCCAGCAGGGCGGCGTCGGGCAGGGCGAGGGCGACGTCGGCTCCGTGATCGGCATGGGCGAGCCCGAAGGGACCGGCCAGGCCGGTGACGCTCCCGGCCAGCACGTCATGGAGGTGGACGTCTCTCTCGAGGAGCTGGCCAAGATCCTGGGCGAGGAGCTTCAGCTGCCCGCCATCAAGAACAAGGGCAAGAAGAACATCGTCACGCAGAAAGACCGCTACACGGGCATCGCCATGGCGGGGCCCGAAAGCCTGCGGCACTTCAAGCGCACCTACAAGGAAGCCCTCAAGAGGCAGATCGCCTCGGGCACCTACAGTCCCTTCAACCCCACCATCGTCCCCATCCGCAAGGACAAGCGGTACCGATCGTGGAGGGTGTCGCGCCAGCCGGAGTGCAACGCGGCCATCATCTACATGATGGACGTGTCCGGCTCCATGGGCGAGGAGCAGAAGGAGATCGTGCGCATCGAGTCGTTCTGGATCGACACCTGGCTGCGCAGCCAGTACCAGGGGATCGACGTCAAGTACATCGTGCACGACGCCGAAGCGCGCGAGGTGGATCAGGACACCTTCTACCACACGCGTGAGAGCGGCGGCACCGTGATCTCATCCGCCTACAAGCTGTGCGAACGGATGCTGGCGCGCCACTACCCCGCCGAGGAGTGGAACGTGTACCTCTTCCACTTCTCCGACGGCGACAACTGGTCGCAGGGCGACACCGAAGAGTGCTTCAACATCCTGCGCGAGCGGCTCCTGCCGCGCTCCAACATGTTCTGCTACGGGCAGGTGGAGAGCCCCTACGGCACCGGACAGTTCCTGGCCGACCTCAAGGAAGCCTTCAACGGCTCCGAGAAGGTGGTGGTTTCTCAGATCGAGAACAAGGACGGCATCTACAACTCCATCAAGGACTTCCTGGGGAAGGGCCGGTGAGCCTGATGGGCACCGACGAGCAGCCGACCGGGCTCCCTCCCCATCTCGAGACCCTGCGCCGCGAGATCCGCGGCTACGCGCGCGAGTACGGCCTGGACTTCTTCGAGGTCTACTTCGAGATCCTCACCTACGACCGCATGAACGAGGTGGCCGCCTACGGTGGCTTCCCCACCCGGTACCCCCACTGGCGCTTCGGCATGGAATACGAGCATCTCAAGAAGTCGTACTCCTACGGCCTGCACAAGATCTACGAGATGGTCATCAACAACGACCCCTGCACGGCCTACCTGCTGGAGTGCAACGCCATGGTCGACCAGAAGATCGTCATGGCCCACGTGTACGGGCACAGCGACTTCTTCAAGAACAACGTCTGGTTCTCGCGCACCAACCGCAAGATGCTGGACGAGATGGCCAACCACGCCACCCGCATCCGCCGTTACATGGAGAAGTACGGCGTGGAGGCGGTGGAGGACTTCATCGATCAGTGCCTCTCCATCGAGGGCCTGATCGATCCGCATTCCGCCTTCATCGCGCGGGCCCGCGTGCGGGAGGAGGAGGACGACGAGAAGCAGGTGGTGCCGCGGATGCGCAGCAAGGACTACATGATGAACTTCATCAACCCGCCCGACTTCCTGGAGGCCCAGCGGGTGAAGATGGACGAGGAGAAGAAGCGCGCCCGGCGGCTCCCTGAAGAGCCGGTGCGCGACGTGATGAAGTTCCTCATCGACTACGCGCCCCTGGAGAACTGGCAGCGGGAGGTGCTCTCCATCATCCGCGAGGAGGCGTACTACTTCGCGCCCCAGGGCCAGACCAAAATCATGAACGAGGGTTGGGCCAGCTACTGGCACTCCAAGATCATGACCGAGAAGGCCCTCACCGACGCCGAGGTGATCGACTATGCCGACCATCATTCGGGCACCGTGGCCAGCCATCCCGGCCGGCTCAACCCCTACAAGCTGGGGCTGGAGCTGTTCAAGGACATCGAGGATCGCTGGAACAAGGGGCGCTTCGGCAAGGAGTACGACGAGTGCGACGACCACCGCCTCAAGAAGGACTGGGACATGCACCTGGGCCTGGGGCGGGAGAAGATCTTCGAGGTGCGGCGCCTCCACAACGACGTGACCTTCATCGACACCTTCCTCACACCCGAGTTCTGCCTGGAGCACAAGCTGTTCACCTTCGCCTACAACAAGAAGGCCAACGCCTACCAGATCGCGGCCCGTGAGTTCAGGAAGGTGAAGGACCAGCTCCTCTTCGGGCTGACCAACCACGGCCAGCCCTTCGTGTTCGTCACCGACGCCAACCACGCCAACCGCGGCGAGCTGTTCCTGATGCACCGCCACGAGGGTCTCGACCTCAAGCAGGACTGGGCCCGCGAGACGCTGCGCAACATCCAGCGCCTCTGGTCCCGGCCGGTCCATCTGATGACCGTGGTCGAGGAGAAGCCCAAGGTGTACGGGTTCGACGGCAAGGACTTCACCGAGCGCGAGGCGTCCGGGGACGACCTGGCCGCCTGATCCCGGGGGGCCGGCGGCGGGGAGTGGTCTCCGAGGCGCGCTCGACGGCGTGGCGTTGGCCACGCCTTACTCGCTCCGCTTCCCTCCTCGCCTCGCGTGACGTCACGGCACCACGCCCCGGGCCTGCGATGGGTCAGAGTGAAAGAGCATGAGAACCACGTCATGGGCTGGGCCGGGGTACAATCTGGCTCGAGCGGGAGACAAAGGCCGCAAGTCGGACGAAATCGTGAGGGTCCGCGGGGCATGAGCACGTTGTTCGGAGACCCGGAGTCGGCGGCGGCTCCCTTGCGCGGCATGCAGGATCTCGTCGCGGCCTTCTCCAGCGGCGAGAAGCCTTCCGCCCGGCATGGCGTGGGGATCGAGTACGAGCGGCTGCCGGTTCATCGCGAGACGGGACAGGCCATCCCCTACAGCGCGCCGGCGCCGTCGCGCGGCGGGCCTCACGCCACCATCGCCACGTTTCTCTCGGGCATGGTGGCGCGCGGCTGGACGGCGCAGCGTGAGGGGGGGCCCATCGTGGCCCTCGAGAAGGGCGGCACACACGTGACGCTCGAGCCGGGCGCCCAGGTTGAGCTGTCCGGCCGGGTCCACTCCAGCGTGAAGGACGCCGCCGCCGAGCTGGATGCCTTCGTGCGCGAGGCCGACGAGGTGGCCTCCCCTCTGGGGATCGCTTTCCTGGGACTGGGGCTGCAGCCCTTCACTCCGGCGGATTCGATCGGATGGGTCCCCAAGCGCCGCTACGGCATCATGGCCCCCTACCTGGCCTCTCGCGGCCATCTGGCGCATCACATGATGAAGGCTACGGCCGGCTGCCAGATCAACCTGGACTTCTCCTCGGAGCAGGACGCCATGGAGATGCTCCGGGTGGCCACCGGCGTTTCCACACTGGTCACGGCGATCTGCGGGAACTCCCCTCTCGAGGCGGGGCAGGCCAATGGGTTCGTGACCAAGCGCTCGCATGTGTGGATGCACACCGACCCGGATCGATGCGGCCTCCTGAAATTCGCCTTCGACCCGGAGGCCCGCTACGAGACGTACGCCGGCTACGCGCTGGACGTCCCCATGATGTTCGTCGTGCGCGACGGCACCTGGATGGAGATGAAGGGCATGACCTTCCGACGGTTCATGGCCGGCGGCTCGTCCGGCCTCGTCGCCACGCGCGCGGACTGGCAGCTCCACCTCACGACGCTGTTTCCGGAAGTGCGGCTCAAGAGCTACCTGGAGGTTCGTGGCTCGGACAGCGGCTCTCAGGCCATGACGCTCGCCCAGGCCGCGCTGTGGAAGGGCCTCCTCTACGATCGGAGCTCCCGGGCCGCGGCCTGGGAGCTGGTCAGGAAACCCGCCTTCGAGCAGCGGCTCGCCTTTCAGCGCGACGTGGCGCGCCGGGGACTGGGCGCCGCGCTGGATGGCCGCCCCGCGCTCGACCTGGCTCGCGAGCTGCTGGACGCGGCGTCCCGCGGACTGGCCGCCGGCGAGGCATCTTTCCTCGAGCCGATGCGCCGGCTGGTGGACGCCGACGCCGCATCGCCGACCACGAGGCTGATGGCGCAATGGGCCGGGCCGTGGCAGCGCCGCCCGTGGCGCCTGGTGGAAGGGCTCATGGCCATTGACCGGTCACCTGGAGGCGGCTAGGATCCGCTGCACATGGACCCCTACGCTGAAATTCGCGGCTTCATCCAGTTCATGGACACCCTCGTGAGCCGGCAGTCGGCGGTGGATGAAGCCGTCCAGTCGGTCAAGAAGCGCCTGACCGATCTCATCCGTTCCCGCCCTCGGCTTCCCGAGGCCGCTCGTGCCCTCGAGACCGGCTGCTACGCCCGCCACCTTCTCTACAATGACCCTGCCGGGCGCTACGAGATGATCGTGATGGCCTGGTCACCGGGACAGGCCACTCCGGTGCACGACCACTCCGGCATCTGGTGCGTGGAGGGTGTGATCGAGGGGGTCATCGACGTCACCCGCTACGACCTGACAGGCATGGAAGGCCCCCGCGCGCGGATGCTCGAGAAAGAGGTGATCCATGCCGGGTCGGGCGAGTGCGGGGCGCTCATCCCGCCGCTCGAGTACCACCGCATCGCCAATCCCTATCCTCGGGTCGCCTATTCCCTGCACGTCTACGGCGGCCGCATGAGCTCCTGCCGTGTCTTCACGCCGTGCGGGGACGGTGTCTATGACGTGGCCGTCAAGCCTCTCGGCTACACATCCTCCGCGCCCGCCCTTCCCCCTCCGGCTTGAGCCGTCATCGACGGTCGGGGTCCCACGGTCCGGGGCCGGGCCTGTTCCTGACGAAGTTGCCCGTGACACGCACCAGCACCAGAAGGTAGAGCGCGCTCACGATTGCGGACACCCAGAAGCTTGACGTGCGCGTGATCGCGGGCCGGCCGACCGCCGACAGGACCAGGCCGGCGACGGGGATGCCGAGCAGAGCCCACATGCCCACCAGCACGAAGGGCCGGATGCGCGCCCGCGCGGACTTCCGGAACAGCCAGCCCTGCGCATCGATGGCCTTGAGGGGATCCAGCGTGGTGAAGCGTCCCCGAGGGGCTCCGCATCGCCCGCAGAAATCCGCGTCGGCATCGGTGGCATCGCCGCAACCGGGGCAAACCACCTCGCCCGCAGGCTCTCTTTCCACCATGAAGACAGTTTACACTCATGAGGGCCAGCCCTCGATTGTTGGAAACACGGCCGACCCTCTTCTATGATCTTTGTTGTCGTACTCAGGCCCGCATGAGTCCACAATCGGGTCCGTTCTTCGGGCCCCAGAGAGGTCCCTCGACAATGATCAGGCCGTCCGTCATTCTCGTCACCGTGGCCCTGGGTGCCCTCGGGCCTGGATCTCCCCGCGCCGATGCCGACACGCAGAAGCCCTCTCCGCCCCCCGCCACGGCGCCCGCGCCGGAGGCGCAGCCCGCTGGACCGAGGGGAGACCTGGTGGCGCGCGTGAACGGCGTGCCCATCTACAAGATCGACTTCGACAGCGCTGTGGAAAACTTCATCAAATCGCAGGGCCTCGCGGGGCACATCAACGAAGAGCAGACCCGCCAGGTGAACGAGGTGGTGATGGATGGGCTGATTGGCAGCGAGCTGCTGCACCAGAAGGCCCAGGCCATCCCCATCGAGGTGAGCTCCGAGGAGATCGCCCAGACCGTGCGCCAGACCAGGGAGTCGCTGGGTGAAGAGGGCTTCCAGGCCGAGCTGACCCGGCGCCGCATGACCGAGACCGATCTGACCAGGCTGGTGCGCCAGAACCTGATGGTTCAGAAGCTGATCCAGGACATCATCGTGAGCCGCGTGGACGTCACCGAGAACGAGATCAAGTCGTTCTACGACCAGCACCAGGGGGACATGAAGAAGCCCGAGCGGGTCGAGGCCAGCCACATTCTGGTGAAGGCAAGCTCGTCGGACCCCGACGAGAAGCGAGCCGAGGCACGCAAGCGGATCGAGGAGGCCGAGCGGCGCGCCCAGTCGGGCGAGGACTTCGCCGTGCTGGCCAAGGAGTTCTCCGAGGACGGCACCGCCTCAAGCGGAGGCCGTCTGGGGGCCATCCAGCGGGGCCAGACCGTCCCGGCGTTCGAGGACGCCGCCTTCGATCTGGAGGTGGGGCAGGTCAGCAAGGTGGTGGAGTCGCCCTACGGGTACCACATCATCAAGGTGACCGGCAGGGAGGGCGGGTCCCAGGCCACGCTGGACGAGGCGCACGACACCATCGCCCAGTTCCTCAAGCAGAAGAAGGCTCAGGACGCCATCGAAGAGATGGTGCAGTCCCTCAGGACGCAGGCGAAGGTCGAGGTGTTCTGATCACTCCAGCTCGGTGGGGTCGAACCCGGCGCGCTCCTTGAGGAACTCCTGAACCTCCGCGTCGTCGGCCCCTTCGATCGCATCCCGGTTGAGGAAGGCCTCCATCTCGTCCGCGGGCGCCTCGGCTTCTCTCTTCGGCGCCGCGGCGCGGGGCGCGGGCGTCGCCCTTGAGGAACCCTGGGCCGCCTGCATCACGGCCGGCTTCTGCTTCTGGGCCGCTGCGCGCCGCGCCTGCTCCACTTGGCGCGCCTGCTCCACCTGGCGCGCCGCGACGAAGGCATCCACGAAGAGAGGGCCTCCCAGCGGCTCGAGTCCTGCGTTCAGCTTGTCGAAGAGATCCATCGGGCCTCCTCAGCTCGGCAGAGCGTCGCCCTGCTGGAACATCTGAAGGGCGCGGCGCGCATTCTCGTTGAGCGGGTCGTGCTCCAGCGCCTTCTTCCACGCGTCCACCGCCTCGGTGTAGCGGGCCAGCCCGTAGCAGGCGTTCCCCAGGTTGGTGTACGCCACGGAGGCGTCGCCCGACGAGGCGGCCGCCTTGCGGAACATCTCCACCGCTTTCTCGAAGTCCATCCCCTTGTGGAACAGGAAGCCGAGATTGTTCACCGCCTCGGCCATCCCCGGGTCCAGCTCCAGCGCACGGCTGAAGCACTGCTTCGCCTCGTCCCCGTGCCCGGCGCGGCTCAAGGTGAGCCCCAGATTGTTGTGCGCCTCCGCGAACTCCGGATCCAGGTGGACCGCCTGACGGAAGGCGGCCTCGGCCGCCTCCGATGCCCCCTTGTGGTACAGGGCCACGCCCCGGCTGTTGAGCGTGCGCGCGTCGTCGTGCCGGCGGCGGGCCTCGTCCTGCCGGCGCCTGTCCGCCTCCGCGGAGAGGGCGGCCGAGATCTCCTCGTGCGCCGCGTTGAGGCGCGACACCTCGGAGGAGACCCCTTCCAGCGTCTCGGTGAGCGAGGAGAACCGGTCGGCCACGCCGCCCACGCGACGGATGAGCGAGGTGAGCGTTGTCTCCAGCTCGTTCACGAAGGTCGGCTTGGCGATCGCCCCGTCGATCACGGCTTTGCGCACATGCTGCACGCCCTCTTCCACGCGGGCCATGCGCCCTTCCACCGATGCGGTCACCGAGAGGAGAGCGGTGTTGAGAGCTTCCATGCGGCCTCCCAACTCCACGCCCGTGGCCTTGAGAGGCTCCTCGAGGGCCGCCACTCCTTCCAGCAGCTTGAGACCCGTGTCGCGGGCGCTCTGGTGGATGCGGTCCAGGCCCGAGATCACGGGAGCGAGCGCCTCCGGGTCGAGCGTCGCCTTCCCCGGGCCGAACAGCAAATCCCCGCCTGCGGACGACGGCTCGGCGCCCTCGGGGGCGTCTCCCAGAGCCGCCCTGGCGCGCGCGATGACCAGAAGGCCGGACGCACGGATGCTGCACGAATGGACCTCTTCGGCCCAGAAGATGCACGCGCTCTCGATGCACTCGTGATGATCGAAGCTGACGCTGCCGTCCTTTTCCCGGTGCGCCTGCGACAGGATGGGACAGATCATGAGACACCTCCCTTGGCCGCCAGAGCCTGTGTTCCCTGCTGGCCGATCTGGAGCGGCGCCTCGGCCATCAGGGCCGGCTCCTTCCCCAGGAGGGCCTTGGTCAGGACCCGATCGTGCAGCGCCACCGATCGTTGGGCTGCCTCCGGATCGTTCGCCAGGAGTTCCAGGCAGGCGGCCGCCTCGGCAGCGCGCCCGCAGCGCTCCAGGACCCACGCGCGGCGCAGCGACGGTCCGTCGCCCGCCATCAGCGCTGCGGCCCGCGCGTACTCCCCGGCGGCGATCGCCTCTTCGGCCGGTGATCCTTTCCCGTTGCCCACCGGCGATCCGGCCAGCATCTCCTCGTGAAGCACGGCCAGCAGACGATCGCGGCTGGATGCAGCGCGCTCGGCGAGCCCCAGCAGCTCGGCCGCACGCGCGCGGTCGCCCATCGACACCGCGAGACGGCGTCGCGCCAGCAGCAGGGCCACGTCATGGGACGACCCGGCCGCCAGCGCCTCATCCAGCGCCGCCGCGGCGTCTCCCGTCTCGCCCGCGGCCTCCAGCGCACGCGCCAGGGCCATGGCCACCAGCGGGCGGCCCGGGTGGCGTGACGCCAGCGCGCGCGCCACCGGAAGTGCCTGCGTGGCGATGCCGCTCGCGTCCCGGCAGAGCGCGTCGTGCAGATCGCGGGCCGCGCCGTCCAGCTCCTGGAGCCGCAGGCGGCATTCGGCACGGGCCAGCAGCACCGTGGGCACGGGTCCCGCCTCCAGCAGACGATCGATCTCTCCGAGAGCCACGCCGGCCAGAGAGGCGTCGCTCTCCAGCGCCGCGCGCGCGGCGGCGACGCATTCCTCGACGCGGCCGGCCAGGCGGCAGGCCCGGGCGCGCAGCAGGTGCACCTTGCCGGGAACGCCGGAAAGCGCTCCGATGCGGGCCAGTCCGGCCAGCGCTTCGTCGGCCCGCGGGCCCTTCATGGACGCGGCCTGGGCCAGAGCCTCCGCCGCGGGAAGCCACCGCTGGCCGGCCTCCTCGATCGCCGCGCGGCAGAGAAGCGGCTGCGGATCTTTTTTGTGAGCCTCTTCGAGGGCCGAGAGCGCGACACGCACCGAGCCCTCCAGGGAACGGTCCAGGTGATGAGCCCGGGCCAGCGCCGCGCATGCGCGCGAGACCCAGCCCTGCTTCACGCACGAGCGGCCCAGCTCCAGATGCGCGCGCGCGCCGGTGGGATGCCGCTCGACGATCGACTCCAGCAGGGACAGCACCTCGACGGTGCATGACGGATCCTCCAGGGCGGGCCCGCCCAGCAGCTCGGCGGCGTCCTCGGTCTTGCCGAGGGCGGCCAGCAGGCGCGCCTGCGCGATGTCCAGGCAGGGCATCCCTCCCTGCTTGCGCGCGGCGCGCTCGAGGTCCTTGAGGATGGAGGGGGCCAGATCGGAGCGGGTGGCCCACGCGGCCATCAGCTCGCGGGTCGCTTCTTCGACCTGTCCCTCGTGCATCAGAAGCCGGCCGAGCGTGACGCGTGCCGCATCGAGCCCTCCATCGATCTGCAAGGCTCCGCGAAGCCGCTCGATGGCCTCCTTGGCGAGGGAGAGATCGCGCTGCACCGCGGTCGCGTAGGCACGCACCGCCTCCGACGCCTTCCCCTGCCGAAGCAGGGCATCTCCGTAGGTCAGCGCCAGAGGAGCGCTGGCGGCATCCTCGCGGCCGGCCAGCCCGGTGCGGCACAACTCCAGGGCGCGCGGCAGCTGCCCCGAGGCCAGGCAGACCTGGGCCACGCAGGCGATCAGATCCAGATTGCGCGCGTCGCGCTTCAGAGCCTCGTGGAGGCGGGCGATCAGACGCGACGCCGCGGCCGAAGGAAGCTCGCGGATGCCGCGCAGCACCTCGATGGCGGCCGGCAGGTCGTCGATCCCCGCCAGCGCCTCGGCGAGCGCGGCCCGCTCCTCGGCGGGAGCGGATGCGGATTGCTGGGTCAGGGCCCTCACCGCGTCGCGGCACACCGAAGAGGCTTCGGGAGCCGCGGAGGCGGCCGACCGGTAGCCGCTGACCGCTTCGCGGAGCATCCCCGCGCGTCCCGCCGCTTCCGCCAGCGCGAAGATGATCTCGGGGCGGGCCATCCAGGAGGGAGCCTTCGAGGAGATGGCCGCCGACGCCGTCCGGCACAGGTCCGCGGATGCCCCCGCCGCCAGCACCAGCAGGTGGAGCAGCTCCGGCTCCGGCGTGCCCTGGTCCTGAATCAGATCCTGCAGGAACCCCCAGGCGGCCTGGTGATCGCCGATGGCAAGGCACGCCTCGGCGGAAGCCAGCGACAGCTGGCGGTCGCCCGGGTTGGACATCCGCAGGGCCCGCAGCCTCTCCAGCATGTCCGCTGCCGTGGCCGGGCTCTCCCGCAGCCGGCGGCGCAGGAACGGCACCGCGCCGCGCGCGTCCCCCGACTCCACGCAGACGTCCTCGAGCAGCGCGCGGGCCGCGGCGTTGGAGGGATCGGCCATCAGCACGGCCTGCAGCCGGGTGGCGATCGACGGGCCGGACGAGGGATCCATCGCCCTCAGCCGCTTGTAGACCTCCAGGCAGTCCGCCACGCGCCCATCGCGCATGTACACGTCGGCCAGGATCTGGTAGGGGCGCGGCTCGTTCGGAAACGCTTCGACGAGGCGCTCGAGTGCCTCCACGCCGCGCGCTCCGGCGTCTCCTCCCACGGCCGCCACCACCGCCGAGATGGCGCGCGAGGCCTTCCCCTGCGCGGTGGCCACGCGCGCCAGCAGGAGCTGCGTGTCGACGGTTTCCTTGCCGCCCGCGGACAGCTCTTCCAGCAGCTTCTCGATCTCGGGCAGATGGACCTTCATGTCCGCCAGCAGCCCGCACCGCTCCATCGCCTCGGGCATGTGCCCCGCCGCCAGGTCCACTTTCACGCAGGACCAGAGCAGATCGGGATCGCCGGGAGCCGCTTCGAGCCGCGACTGGAGATAGGCGGTCACGTGAGGCGCGCAGCGCGGGTCCACCTCCAGTGCCGTGAGATATTCCTGAAGGGCCCGGTCCTGGTGTCCCAGGCTCTGCAGCAGCTCGGCGAAGGTCAGGCGCAGAGGAACCGTCTTGTAGTGGCGTCCCACCAGGTTGCGCAGCCGCTCGTCCACGGTCGCGAACTCATTGGGCGCGGCCACGAGGATCTTGCTGTAGGAGTTGATCGCCTTGTGCCAGTCGCCGATCGCCTCGTACTGAAGCGACGCGATGTACAGCGTGGGGACCGCCGACTTGGGGACGGCCGATCCCTTCTCCAGGAACCTGTTGAGGCTCGACAGACGCGCTGCGACCAGCCCCTCGAGCGTCTTGCGGTTGATCTTCTCCAACCAGTCCAGCGCCGCGTTGTAGTTGCGGCGCGCGGCGTGCCCTTCCGCCAGAGGCTCGAACAGGGCCTCCACGTCGGAGTGCTGGCCGCGCATCAGCCCGACGAACTCCTCCACCCGGGAGACCTGGGACGGGCTGGCCTTCAGGAGGGCGCGCAGCGAGTCGGCCGCCTCCTTGGTGCGGCCGGCCCCCAGCGACAACGCAGCCAGCTCCAGCCGCAGGTCGGGGTCGTCTCCGAGGCGCCCGATGGCTTCCTTGATGACCTGGGCAGCCTGGTCGTTGCGCCCCTTGGCCGTGAGCTTCTGGGCCCTGGCGAGCACTTTGTCGGCGGATTCTTCCGAGAAGAGGTTCGTCAGGTCCCGCGGATTGAGCATGCAGGTCTTTCCGTGCGCACCGGTCGCCTGTGGCAGCGGGCACCGGCGGGGATTCCGGACACGGCGCCCGTTCGGCCCCTGCGCTGGGGCGGACCGGGCGAATATATGTGCGGGATGGGATGAATCAAGGCGGGGGCCCGTCAAAGGGCTGACCGGCCTCAGCTTTCCCGGGGGCCTTCGCCTCGCTCGGGGACCAGCCCGAAGGCCTTCAGCTTGCGGTGGAGGTGCGACCTCTCCACGCCCAGGGCCTCGGCCGTCCGGCTGACGTTGAAGCCGCACTCGGCCAGCTTCCGGGCGATGAAGATCCTCTCGAACCGGGTCCGCCCCTCCTTGAGCGACAGGCCCGACTCCCGGCCCAGCAGAGCCTCCAGGTCGCCGTCCCTGGCCTGGGAGGCCGCGGGGCGGCCGGCGGCGTCGCCACGCAGCTCGGGGGGCAGGTGGGAGCGCTCGATCCGCTCTCCCGGCACCATGATCACCAGCCGTTCGATGATGTTGCGCAGCTCGCGCACGTTGCCCGGCCAGCCGTACCCGGTCATGGCCGACAGAGCGTCGGGCGCGATCGTGTGGGGCGCCCGGCCGTACACCACGCTCAGCTCCTGAATGAAGGTGCGGGCCAGCAACGGGATGTCCTCGCGGCGATCGCGCAGCGGCGGCACCAGCAGCGGGATCACGTTGAGCCGGAAGTAGAGGTCCTCGCGAAACTCCCCTCTTCGGATCGCCTCGGTGATGTCCTTGTTGGTGGCCGCCAGCACGCGCACGTCCACCTTCACGGAGGTGGCGCCCCCCACCGGCTCGAAGGTCTGCTCCTGCAGGGCCCTCAGCACCTTGGACTGGGTGCGCATGCTCATGTCCCCGATCTCGTCGAGGAAGAGGGTCCCCTGGTCGGCCAGCTCGAACTTCCCTTTCTTGCTCTCGTGCGCGCCGGTGAACGACCCCTTCACGTGCCCGAACATCTCGCTCTCGATCAGCTCGTCGGGGATGGCGGCGCAGTTCATCTCCACGAAGGGCTCCTCGGCCCGCAGGCTGGAGGCGTGCACCAGGCGCGCCACGACCTCCTTGCCCACGCCGTTCTCCCCGAAGATGAGCACCCGCCCGTTGGTGGGCGCGGCCATGCGGATCTGCTCGCGCAGGGCCACGATGGCGGGTGAGTCGCCGATCAGCTGCCGCTGGCCCGCCTGCTGCCTGAAGACGTCCTGCAGGGCGCGGTTGCGGCGCTCCAGCCGCCGCTGCTTGAGGCCGTTGCGCACGGCCACCGTGACCTTCTCCAGAGTGAGGGGCTTCTCGATGAAGTCGAACGCCCCCAGCTTGGTGGCCTTCACCGCGGTGTCGATGCTGGCGTGCCCCGAGATCATGACCACCGGCAGGTCGTGCCAGGCCGCGCGGATCTCCTGGAGGATCTCCATGCCGTCTTTCTGCGGCAGCCACACGTCCAGGAACACCAGGTGGAAGGGGGACTCGCGCAGGCGCTCCAGCCCCTTCTCTCCGGTGGGGACGGCCTCGACCTCGTACCCTTCGTCCGACAGGACGCGGGTGAGCGAGGTGCGTATCCCCGCCTCGTCGTCGATCAGCAGGATGCGCTCGGAGGCCATGGTCAGCTCGCGGAGGCCGGCGCGGCCGGCAGGTCGATGATGAAGCGTGTGCCGCGCGGCCGGTTGTCTTCCACGCGGATGAAGCCGTGGTGATCCGAGATGATCCGGTTCACGATGGCCAGGCCCAGCCCGGTGCCGCGCCTCTTGGTCGAGAAGTAGGGCAGGAACAGCTTGTCCTTGTCCTCGGGGGCGATGCCGGGGCCGTCGTCGGCCACCTCCACGCGCATCATCTGAAGATGAGAGACGAACCGTGTGCCGATCACGATCTCCCCCTTGCGGCCCATCGCTTCCACGGCATTGTCGATCAGGTTCACGAAGACCCGCTTCATCTGCTCCGGGTCGAGCCGGGCGCTGGGCAAGGCCCGATCATAGACGCGCGCGAACGAGACGTCCTGGTAGGTCCCCTGATACAGCCCCACCGCGGCGTCGATGATGTCATGCAGGTCGGCCTGGGTGGGGTTGGCGGCGGGCATCCGGGCGAACCCCGAGAACTCGTTGACCAGGGTCTTGAGCGTGCGCACCTCCTGCACGATGGTGGTGGCCCCCTCCTCCACCGCCTGGCCCAGGTCGTCCGCCCCCTCCTGCCACTTTCGCAGCATCCTCTGGGCCGAGAGCTGGATGGGGGTGAGCGGATTCTTGATCTCGTGGGCGATGCGGCGCGCCACCTCCCTCCAGGCGGCCACCTTCTGCGCCTTGATCAGCGAGGTGATGTCCTCCATCACGATCAGCAGCCCGTGCCCCGTGGCGGCCTCCTGGCCTCCCAGCGGCGTGAAGCTGACCGACAGCGACAGCGGCGCCCCCTCCAGCGCCACGTGGAACTCGCGCGTGAGGCCTCCTCCCGCGCGCCCCAGGAGCCGGGGGACGACCGACGCGATCTCGGCCAGCGATTCCCTCCCCAGCAGCTCGTCGAAGGTGAGCCCCTCCAGGGCGGCCGCCTGGTCCAGACGCAGGATTCCCCGCGCCGCGCGGTTGATGGTGGTGACGCGCCCCTGGCCGTCCAGCGAGATGATCCCGGTGGGGATGCTCTCCAGCACGGCCTCGATGTAGCGCCGGCGCTCCTCCAGCATCAGGTTGCTCTCCTGAAGCGTCTCTCGACCTGCCTTGAGGTCGCGCGTCATGGTGTTGAACGACTCGACCAGGATCCCCAGCTCGTCGCCGGGTTCCAGCTGCACGCGATAGTCCAGGTTCCCCGACGACACCTCGCGCGTCCCTTCCGCCAGCATCTGGATGGGGCCGGTGATGCCGCGCGCCAGGTACAGCCCCACCCAGGTGGCGGAGAACAGGATGAGCAGCGTGATGAGCAGGAACCCCAGCACGTACACGCGCTTGATGTTGGCCTTCTGGAGCCGCAGCTGCCGGTAGGTGGCCACCTCCTCGGCCACGCGCGCCGAGTGCACGGACGGATCGCGGGGCACGAACGTCCCCACCACGACGCTCCCCACCACCTCGTGGCGGTCCGGATGGAACAGCGGCGCGCCCGACCTCACCAGCTGGCCCGACCCCAGGGAGTCCTGCCACGAGACGGCCGACCCCGTGCGGCTCTCCTTGAGAACGGCGTCGGGAAGAGGCTTGAGGTCGTTGATCGGGATGCGGGGGTTGGCCACCGAGAGGGGCTCGTCGTCGGCGATGTACAGAGAGACCAGGTCCAGGTGGCGCAGCCGGAGCGCTTCTTCCATGGCCTTCAGCAGGGCGCGGCGCCCCTTGTCCGTGGTGCGGGCGCGCGACAGGTCGGTGGCGATGTCGGCCGCGAAGCGCTCGCCCCGCCGACGGTGCTCCTGGTAGTACGACTCGACCACCTCCAGCGCCCCCTCGCTGATGCGCTCCACGTCGGTGGAGAACCATCGCTCGATGGACCGATCGATGATGCTCACCGCCGTGGCGAACAGCAGCACCGAGGGGACCAGGCACAGCCCGAGGAAGGTGAAGACCAGCTTGGTGCGGAAGCGCGACCCCAGCATGTTCTGGTGCCTCTCGAGCAGCAGCTTGATCAGGCTGCGCACGAGCATCACCAGCAGGCTGAGGATCAGGATGACGTTGAAGATCCCCAGGAAGGAGAAGAGGATGGTGTTGGTGACGTACTGCCAGGAGAACTGGTCCGTCTTCTGGAGAAGCGTGTAGACGGCGGTCAGCACGACCACCAGCGCCAGGATGCCGAACAGGATCAGCCGATCGGCCTGGATCCTGCGCTCACCTGGCACTGCGCGTGACCTCGGCCGGGAGGCTCAGCATCACCCTTTCCCAGCCGGTCTGGACGTCCCAGGGAACGAAGAGCATCACGAAGCGCTTGCGCAGCATGGAGCGTACGCGGACGTACAAATCCCCTTCCTCACCGTCGTTGAGGTGGGTGGGGTCCGCCAGCCTCACCCGATCGATGTGCGTCATCCACCGTTCCACCTCGGCCTGGTTGATCGCCACCGAGGTCTCCGCCACCTCGTCGTTCACCTTCTTGGAAAGGCTGTACTGACGGGTGAGGGTGTCGTAGGTCACGGTGGTGGTGATGGTCTTGCGCGCCAGCACCTTGTCGAACCACAGGAGGCGGCGCCTGGCCACCTCCACCGAGTGCACGAACTCGAGGGGGAGCCCCGCGGAGAGCTGCTCCTTGAGGTGATCGTCGAAGGCGCCTTTCACGACGAACGATGCGAACAGGTCGTGCGCGGTGGCGTCGGTCTGCAGGGAGTCGACGGTGGCTCGCGAGGCGGCGTGCGCGAGGACGCCGCTCGACAGAACCGCCACGATCACGATGACGAGGACAACCGCCTTGCGGCTCAAAGCCTGCCGCCCTCCCTAGGAGAGGTCGTATGCGAACCTTCCCGGCGGACGGTTCGAAAGGGCAGATTCTATCAGAGGGGTGGGAGCGGTGCGAGGGGCCCGGGTCAGGCCGGGAGGATCCCTTCCAGGCCCCGCGAGGCGGCCGGCCGGCGGGCGGTGCTGCCCGGAGCCTCGGCCAGAGGGGCGGATTCCGGCACGTGGGTGGTCAGGGACCACGCATCGCGCTGGCGCAGGATCTCGTTGAGCAGGCGGGCGTGCATCGCATGGCCCGCCTTGTGGGCCACCACGTGGCCGGCGATCGGGTGCCCCAGCAGGGCCAGGTCCCCGACCAGGTCGAGCGCCTTGTGGCGCACGAACTCGTCGCTGAAGCGCAGCGGGTTGAGCGGGCCGGCGTCACCCACCACCACCGCGTTCTGCAGCGACCCGCCCATCGCCAGCCCCCGCTCGCGCAGAGCCTGGACGTCCTTCAGCATGCAGAAGGTGCGGGCCGGAGCCAGCTGATGGATGAAGGTGCGCTGGTTGATGGTGCGCGACAGGCTCTGCCGCCCGATCGCCTGGTGCGGAAAGTCGATGGTGTAGGTGATGCGGAAGCTGTCGGACGGGTAGACGACGACCTCGCGGTCCCCATCCAGAACGGAGATGGGGCGGTTGATGAGGATCGTCTGTCTGGGCTCGCCCAGGTCGCGCAGGCCGGCTTCCTTGAGCAGGAACACGAAGGGGGCCGCGCTGCCGTCCATGATGGGGACTTCACCGCCCGAGAGCCGTACGATGGCGTTGTCCACGCCCATTCCCAGGAATGCGGCCATCAGGTGCTCGACGGTGGAGATCGTGAAGCCGGGCCCGGAAAGGGTCGTCGCATGATCCGCGCGGGAGAGCGATGCGCTCCTCGCCCCGCGAAGGTTCGACGGAAGGATGAGCGTCTTCAGATCAACGGCGCCGTTCTGCAGATCGGTGCGCTCGAAGCGGATTCCGGAGTTGGCGGGGGCCGGAAGGATCTGCATCCGGATGCGGGACCCGGTGTGCAGTCCCACTCCGACGACGTCGATCCTGGATTTCAGCGTTCGCTGCATCATGGGCTGCAATCTCCGGGGCGTAGACTCCAGCGCTCTCCCCGTAGAGCAGGAGTCGTGCCAGGGGCGAGCCGGTTCTTGCCTTTCTCTCCAACTTCAGGAAACAGAGCTACTTGATTCCCCCCACCCCGGTATCGGGGCAATCCCGTCACTGGCAACTTGTGTCAGAAGTGCCACAACGCATGTGTCGGAAAAGCAACAGTTGACAGTCAGAGGCACTCTGGAGGAAGATTCCCGCCCGTAAATCGTCACTTCTATTTAATTTGCAGGTCGTGCGGGCGACTGATGCGACGAGAAGGCGACAGGCCTCCGGGGAGGGTTCGTCGTCGGAGACGAGCGGAGCCCACCACTTCTCCCGCGCCGCGCGAGCCCGAATCCAGCCAGACCTTGCTCGACCGGTCGGCGGAGCTGCGCCGCATCGGTGACCGCGAGGGGGCGCTCGAGGCGCTGCGTCATGCCCTGGCCCAGGAGAGCGTCGCGGCCAGCCAGGCCGCCCTCCTCAAGTCGATCGGCGACCTGCACGGCGAGATGGAGCAGCACGAGAACGCCGTGGAGGCCTACACGCGGGCGGTCTCGCTCGACCCACGCATGGCCTCGGCCTGGATCGCGCTGGGAGCGGCGCGTGAGCGTGGCGGGGACCTGGAAGCCGCGGCCGCCTGCTACGAGCGCGCCACACAGTCGGAGCCTCCGCTCCCTTCGGCCTGGAACAACCTGGGCGTGACCCTCGACCTGCTGGGCCAGCACGCCCGGGCGCTGGACTGCTTCACGCAGGCCAGCAAGCTCTCGCCCGACTCTTCGGAAGTCTGGTTCAACCGCGGAAACGCCTGCGTGGGGCTCCAGGACCACGACGCCGCCGTTGCGGCCTACAAGATGGCCCTGCAGCGGGATTTCGAGGATCCCCGTGTCTGGTTCAACCTGGCCCACGCCTTCTCCTGCCGCGGGGATCTGGAAGCGGCCGTCGGCGCGTACCGCGAATCGCTGCTGCGGCAGCCCTCCGACGAGGCCGCCTGGTACAACCTGGCCAACGTGTTCTTCGACAGCCGCGAGTTCGTCTCCGCCGTGGTGTGCTACCAGCAGGCCCTGCGCCTACAGCCCACCGACCACGATGCCTGGAACAACCTGGGCAACTGCTGGATTCAGCTGCGCGACCTCGAAGAAGCGATCCGCTGCTACGCGCGATCGGTGGAGGCCTACCCCACGGCCTCCTCGTCCTGGAACAATCTGGGGCACGCCTGGTCCCGCCTGGGAAACCAGGAGCAGGCGGTGGCATGCTTCAAGGAAGCGATCCGGCTGGAGGAAGAGCAGGCGGCCTATTACCTGAACCGGGCCATCGCCTACGCCCGGCTCGGCTCGTCCCAGGAGGTCTTCTCGGATCTGCGCAAGGCCATCGCGCTCAACCCGCTGCTGTGCGACCTGCTCCCCACCCTGCCGGCCCTCTCACCCTTCGCGCAGGACCCGCGCTTCAAGGAGCTTCTGGGCGGCTCACCGCCTGCTTGACGGGGGCGGCGGGCGGCCTATCTTCGGCTCGATGAAAAACCCTCGCAAAGACCAGCTCGCCGAACGCCTGGAAGGCCTCGAGCAGCGCCTCTCCCGATGGCTCGACGACTCGCACGGACGCGCCACCGAGCTGCGGGACATCGTCACCGGGCTGAAGTCGGGTGACTGGTCGGCCGCCTCTCCCTCCGATCCGGCGGTCTCGGCGCGCGAAACGGCCGCTCTGGAAGAGCTCGGCTCGTTCGCCCGCGACGTGAGCGGGCTGCCGGATCAGGTCGCCGTGCTGGGAAGGCTGCTGGCCGGAGCGGCCGGGCTGGCCGACCGGGTGGTGCTGTTCGTGGTGAGGGACGGCGCGCTGCGCGGATGGAGCGCGGCCGGGCTGGACCCGAGCGTCAACGCCCGCCGCCTCTCGTTCCCGCTGCAGGGAGAGTCGATTCTGGCCAAGGCCGTGCTGTGCTGCGACGTCACCCACGCGGAATCGGGTGACCCCGTGGGGCAGGAGATGGTGCGCGCGCTCCAGGGTCCCGCTCCGGCCGAGATGGCCGCCGCGCCGCTGTGGGTGCGCGACCGCGTGGCCGCGGTCCTGTATGCCGACGTGGCCGATCAGGCCGGCTGGCTGGCCGGGTTCCTCGCCGCGGCGGCGACGCTCGCCTCGCTGACTCTCGAGGCCCTGCCACTCCGGGCCCGGCACCCGCGCCCCGCGGCCAACGGCAACGTGCTGACCGACTGCGCCCCCGCCCCTGCGGTCAAGGCGCTCCCGGCCGCTGCGCCCGCAATGCCCGCGGACGACGCCGACAAGCAGCGCGAGATCGAGGACGCCCGGCGCTTCGCTCATCTGCTCATCAGCGAGATCGTCCTGTATAATGAGGCCGAGATCGCGGAAGGGCGCCGCCAGAAAGATCTCTATCCACGCCTCAGGGAAGACATCGACAGGAGCCGCCGAATGTTCGAGCAGCGCTTCGCGCAGGAGCTTCCCGGGGCGGCCAATTACTTCCATGACGAGCTGGTCAGCGAGCTGGCCGGCGGAGACGCGAGCGCCCTCAACATGCAGTGGCCCTGAGCCGCAGGCTCCAGGCCGATCTCTGGATCGTCTTCCTCAGCGCCATCTGGGGCTGCACGTTCGTCGTCATCAAGCGCGCGCTGACAGACATCTCCCCTCTTCTGTTCATCCTGATCCGGTTCGCCGTGGCGGCTCTGCTGATGCGGCTCGCCGTCCCACGCGGAACCATGAGCAGACGGGCGCTGACGGGCGGAGCGGTCACCGGGCTGCTCCTGTTCGCGGGGTTCGCCACCCAGACCATCGGCATCCAGTTCACCTCCGCCGCCCGCTCGGCCTTCATCACCGGGATGTACCTGGTCTTCACGCCGCTGCTGGCCGTGCTGATACGCAAGCGTTGGCCATCGATGGACTCCCTGCTTGGGGTTGCCCTGGCCACCACCGGCCTCTTCCTGCTGACCCGGCCCGGCGAAGCGGGCGGAGGGTTCGGACTGGGTGAGGCCCTCACCCTGGTGTGCGCGCTGATGTTCGCGGGACACCTGCTGGCGGTGGATCACTACACGCGGCTGTTCGACAAGTCGGCCATCGCCTTCCTGCAGGTATTCACCGTGGCCGTGCTGGCGGCGCCGTCGGCGCTCGTGCTGGAGACGCCCCGCCTGGTGGCCACGCCGCGGCTGGCCGGGGCGCTGATCGTGACTTCGCTTCTGGCCACGGCTCTCGCCTTCTACATCCTCAACCGCGTGCAGTCCTGGAGCACCCCCACGCGCGTGGCGATCATCTTCGCGGCCGAGCCGGTCTTCGCCGCGTTCACATCGTGGGCCGTGGAAGGAGAGTCGCTCACCCCCATGGCCCTGACCGGCGCGGCGCTCATCCTGGCGGGGATGCTGGCCGTGGAGCTGTCACCCCTGCGCCGGTGGCGCACCGGCGAGGCCACCGCATGACGCCGCTGGACGCGGCCGGCGGAACGGGGCTGCTGGTCAGCCTCATCCTGCTGGCCATCCTGGCCGAGGCCTTCTTCTCGGGATCGGAGGTGGCCATCGTGTCGGCCGATCGCGCCCGCATCCGCCGCCGCGCCGAAGCCGGCCGCGCGGCCGCCCGGCGCCTGCAGGCCATGATGGAGCGCCCCGAGCGGGTGCTCTCCACCACGCTGATCGGGACCAACCTGTCGGTGGTGGCCGCCTCGTTCCTGGCCAACGAGCTGTTCGCCCGCCGGTTCGGGCCCCAGGCCTCCTGGTGGGCCATCCCCGCCGTGGCCCCGGTCATCCTGCTGTTCGGCGAGATCCTGCCCAAGACCCTGGCCCGCCGCCATGCCGAGACCATCGCCCTGCTCGCCGCCTGGCCGCTGCGCGCCATCATGTTCGTGATGACTCCGGCGGTGGCCGTGATGTCGGGTATCGCCCGCCTGGTGGTGCGCGCCTTCAGCAAACGCGTCCCGCGCAACCCCTTCGTCACCAAGGAAGAGCTCCGCCACATCCTGCAGGCCGACCACCGCCTGGTGCTGCAGAAGGAAGAAGCCAGGCTGATCCGCCGCCTGCTCGATTTCGCCGACGCCCGCGCGCGCCAGCCGATGACCCCGCTGGTCGACGTCGTGTCGATCTCGAAGGACGCCACCGTGCGCGACGCCGCCCGCATCATCCACGAACGCGGCTTCTCGCGCCTGCCCGTGCACGCCGGCCGCCCCGACAACATCGTCGGCATCGTGCAGGCCATGCGCCTGATCGAAGCGCCCCCCGAACGCTGGGACGAGCCGATCGCCCCCGGCTGGATGACCCAGCCCTTCTACGTCCCCGAAAGCGCGCGCATCGACCGCCTGCTGGACGAGTTCCGCAAGCAGCAGCAGGAGATGGCCATCGTGGTGGACGAATACGGCTCGGCCGTGGGCCTGCTCACCCTCGAAGACATCGTGGAAGAAATCGTGGGCGACGTGCTCGATGAGTTCGACCGTCCCCGCAAGTCAGGCCTCGAACGCATCGACACGGGCATCGTCGTGGCCGACGGCAAGGTCCGCCTCGAAGTGGTGGAGAAGGCGCTCGACATCATTCTTCCCCGCGAAGGCTACGAAACCGTCGGCGGCCTGGCCGCCCACCTCTTCCAGAAGGTCCCCAAGGCCGGCGAGACCCTCGACCACGAAGGCCTGCGGATTACCATCCTTGAGGCGACGCAGAGGCATGTGAGACGGGTGAGGATTGAGCGGCTGGGGGAGGGGTGAGCGACGCCGCGATGGATGATCAACAAGAAGCCTATGAGCGCCTCCAGGCGGGAGACTTCCAGCGCGTGCTGGTGCTGGCCGAGAAGGCACTCTCGCGTGACCCGGATGACGTCTTTTTTCTTTGACGAAGGGCTGCGCACTCGTCCAGCTCGAGAGACGCTCCGAGGCTCTCATTTGCTACCAGCAGGCCGTGCAGCTGGAGCCGACTCACCCTGATGCGCTCCCCAACCTGGCGAGGTGCCTTTGCAGGCTGGGCAGAAACAGCGAGGCGGTGGAGGTCATCAAACGACGACTGATTCTTTGTCCTGACGATCACGAGGCGTACATCGACCTGGGCGTTGCTTATCGACTCCTGGGGCAACTGCCCGAGGCTCTGGAAGCCTATCAGTGCTTTCACCGGCTGGCGCCCGACTGCGCGGAAGCCGTCGAGGGCATCGGAGAAGTGCTCTGCAGCCTCGACCGCTATGGAGAGGCACTGGACAAGGATCCAGCTTTCGAAGTCCTCGGCAACGTCGCCTGGTGCCTGGACAAGCTTGACCGCCAGGCTGAAGCCTCGGCCGCCTACGAGAGAGCCATCTCTCACTTTCCCGGGAAGGCACAGTTCCGCGCTTACTACGCAAAGCTTCTGGAAGAACGTGGCTTGATGGAGGAAGCTGAGCTGCAAATCAGACGGGCCTACGAGCTGGACCCGGACTGTATCAATGGTGATACCGAAGTGCTCGAGCTCTTCAATCGACTGCGAGGAAGGGCAGGATAACGCCCCGCCCCAGCGGCGCGTGAAGCTGGAGAAGGTTCAGGAAAAATGGCGTCGGTGATCAGCGGGACCTGCACCACTCCGCGAGGATGCAGACGGGATCCCCGGTGAGTGAGCCAGGTGCCTTCAACTGGCTCAGAAAACAGACTCCAAGTATCCGATTGGAGCTCAGACTTTCTTGACAGATGGCTGAGTTCGGGGTACTAGAAAATACAACATCTTTATGGAGGGAACCACGATGCGGCAACAGTCGCGCTTCCGATTTCTGCTAGGGCTTTCCCTTGTTTCGCTCATTCCTGCAGCGGTCGCTGCGGCGCCTCCCTCGACAAGTGTCCTCCAGACGTTCTCGTCGGCGGCCGTGATCGATCCACCATTCGGGGCTGCCTTCCTGCAGATGAATATTCCAACGTGCGGATCGGGCCAGGTCTGGCTCCTGAAGCACGTTCAGGTCAGTCCCGGAATCGAAAACGGGTCCACAGCACAGGACCTTCCCCAGCTCCCTCCCTGGGGGGCCTCCTTCCACGTCTTCCAGAACGCCGCGCAGGCGGGCGCAGCACGTCCGGTCACTCTCATTGGAGGCGGCCCGACACATCTATCCACTTCGATTGAAGGAGGACAGCACTTCGGAGGCTATGTTGAGATCAAGCTTCTCGGGCAGGCGACAGCGACAGCACGCTTCGAGTTCAACGTGCACGTCACAGGTCAGTGCGGGACACCTTCGATCATGGAATTCTGAGAGCAAGCCTCGCCCCCCCCTCGCCGCGACTGAAGGAGGGCTCAGCGCCGCTCGAAGATCTCCTTGGCGATGATCAGCCTCTGGATCTGCGACGTCCCTTCGTAGATCTGGAACACCTTGGCGTCGCGCATCAGCTTCTCGACCGGGTACTCCGTTGAGAACCCGTATCCCCCGAACACCTGCACGGCGTCGAGGGCCGTCTTCATGGCCATGTCGGCGGCGAACGCCTTGGCCATCGCGGCGTAGCGCGTGTTGCGCTCCCCCCGGTCGATGGTCGAAGCCGCCTGCCACACCAGCAGGCGCGCCGCCTCGATGCTCATGGCCATCTCGGCCACCATGAAGGAGACGGCCTGGTGCGCGGCGATGGGGACGCCGAAGGTCCGGCGCTCCTGAGCGTAGCGGATGGCGTGGTCCATGGCGCTGCGCGCCAGACCCACCGCCGCGGCGGACACGATGGGGCGCGTGTGATCGAAGGCCGACATGGCGATCTTGAAGCCATCCCCCTCCCGCCCCAGACGGTTGGCCCCCGGCACCTTGACCTGAGAGAAGGTGAGGGCCCGCGTGTCGGACGCGTGCTGGCCCATGTTCCATTCCTTCTTGCCCACCTCGATCCCGGCCGACGCCCGATCCACGATGAAGGCGCTCATCCCCCGGTGCTTCTGCGCGGGGTCGGTGTAGGTCAGCACGAAGTACCAGTCGGCCACTCCCCCGTTGGTGATCCACATCTTGCCGCCGTTCAGCTCGTAGTCGTCCCCCACCTTGCGCGCCAGGGTCTTGATCCCCGCCACGTCCGACCCGGCGTCCGGCTCGGTGACGCAGTAGGCGGCGAACTTGAACTCCTTCACCATGGGGGTGAGGTACTTCTTCTTCTGATCGTCGCTGCCGGCCACGATCACCGGAGCCTCGGCCAGGGTGTTGGCCTCCATGGCCGTGCCGATACCGGTGCACCCCCAGGCGATCTCCTCGGCGATGAGGCATCCCTCGAACACCCCCAGCCCGGCGCCGCCGTAGGCCTCGGGGATGTGGGTGTTCATGATCCCCAGCTCCCAGGCCTTGCGGCAGATCTCGCGCGGGAACTCGCCCGAGCGATCGTGCGCGGGGGCGGCCGGGGCGATCTCCTGCTGGGCGAACTCGCGCGCCAGATCCCGGATCTGGCGCTGCTCGTCGGTCAGGGTGAAATCAGGCATCGGGCGATTCTCCTCGTGTCAGGATGCGCGGGGCGGGCCGGCCGAGCGGTCGGCCGGTGTGGCGATGGCGTAGCACACCAGCGGCTCGCGCCCGGTGTTCTCGAGAGTCCAGGGGGAGCCGGGCGGCACGTACAGGGCGAATCCCGCGGCCAGATCGTCGCGCTGGCCGCCGACGGTGGCGCTCCCCCGGCCCGACAGCACGATGAGGGCGCGCGTCAGGCCTTCGGTCTGGGGCTGGGTGGCGCATCCGGGCGGCAGCATCCACCAGACCACCGAGAGCTCGTCGTGCCCGTCTTCGGCGCCGAACATGCGGCACATCTCGCGTCCGGTGATGTCGACCGTCTTGCGGGTGAACTGAAGCCGGTAGGCAGGCATCGCAACCTCCGGCTCGCAGTGTACACCCTAGCGGCCGACGGGAGGCTCCTGGCGGCGGTGGATGCGGCGCACCTTCTCCTTGAGCCAGGTCATGATCTGATGCGCCCAGCGGCTGTACGGGCTGAGCATGGCCAGCCCCGCGAAGATGGCCAGCCAGCCGGGGCCGGGCGTCAGCAGCATGACCAGGCCCAGCAGGATGAGCAGCGAGCCGACGGTGATGCTGAAGATCTTCCACACCAGGCTGACGCGGGGATGCTTGTGAGGATGGCCGGGCTGGGCGCCGCCGCCGTCGTCGTCGGGCCGGTGATGCTCGGCCCTCTGCGGAACGTTCATGCGGAGGGCTCCTCCATGGCTTCGGCGTGCAGCACGCCGGTGTAGATGACGCGCGCGTCTCCCGAGAGCACGGCATCCATGGCGCCGTCAGCTCCCGGCATCAGGGTGACCGTGCTGGTGAACCCGGCGCGCGAGCGGCAGGCCACCGGAGACTCGCCCTTCTCCTGGTTCACCACCGTGAGCGCGGCGGAGATGCACCCGCTGCCGCTGGAGAGGGTCTCCCCTTCCACGCCGCGCTCGTAGCAGCGGATGTCCAGGGTGTGCCCGTCGCGCAGGGTGAAGAAGTCCACGTTGGCCCCCTCGGGCCCCAGGTCGGGATGGCGCCGCAGGCGGGGCGCCAGGCTGAGGAACTCACGCTCGGACATCGCGTGCGCGTCGCGCGTCTCGATGACCAGGTGCGGGACCCCGGCCTCCACCAGGGTCGCCTCGAAGTGGCGCGAGATCTCGTCGAGCCCGCCCGGCAGGTCCAGAGACACGCGCCGGATCTTCGGCGTGCCCAGAGGAAGCCTGAACCAGGGCTTGTCACCTTCCACGGCGGCCGGCAGCACGCCCACGTCGGTCTCGATGGCCAGCCCGTCGGAGGGAGCCACGCGCCTCATCACCAGCAGCCGCGCCACGCAGCGCACGCCGTTGCCGCACAGGGCCGCCCGGCCTCCATCGGCGTTGAAATAAGTCATCCGGGCGTGAGCCGCCGAGGACCCCGACACCACGATGACGCCGTCCGCCCCCACCGCGACCTTGCGCCCGCACACCCGCCGCACGAAGGAGGGCTCCACTTCGAAGGCCTCCCCTTCCGGCGCGGTCAGGTTGTCGATGACGATGAAGTCGTTGCCGGACGCCGACATCTTGGTGAACTTGATCACGGGCGGTGTCATCGGGAGTCAGCCTCCACCTGGCCTGTGGCCCGCTCGGAAAGGGGGCTCTCGTTGTTCGCGCGGTCCAGCGCGCCGACAGCATAACTGTAGACGATGCCGCGGACCGCCGACGTGTCGGTCCAGGTGGTCCCCTGGATCGGCTCCGTCGTCAGGGGTGTCAGCGGCCCGTCGGGCCCTTCGCCCCGGTAGACACGATAGCCGAGAAGGTCGGGCTCGCGGTTGGGGCGCCAGAAGAGCCGCACCGCGCCGTCCTCCTCCACCGCCGCCAGCCCCTCGGGGGCTGCGGGCGCGAACCGGTCCACCCAGGTCACCTGCTCGGAGGAGACGCCGGCGCTCTCGCAGGTGGGATCTCCCGCCGCGGCCGCGCGCACCACGTAGCGGAACGCCTGGCCGGGTACGTAGCCGGTGTCCAGGAAAGGAGGATCGCGCAGCGGCTCGGTGGTGAGCGCGGCCCCGGCCAGGGCGCCGGCCCCTACCGGCTGCCGGTACACGTGATAGCCCGCGCCCGGCGTGCCGGTGCCCGCGGGCAGGTCCCAGGTCACGATGATCCCCGCCTCGTCGGGACGGGCGGACACGCCGGCCGGAGGCGGTGGAGGCTCGCACACCTTCAACGTGATCACCTTGGCCGACGGCGACCGCAGGCGCTCCTGCTCGACCACCCCCACCACGAAAGAGAGCTTGCGCCCCTTCAGGGCCGCGGCCCCTTCGGGGAGCTCCAGCGCGGAAGCGATGCTGGACAGCCGCAGGCCCACCTCCATCCGCCGCTCCCGCGCGTAGTCGTCCCACTGGGAGATCGGCACGGTCCATCTCACCGCCGGAGAGGCCAGCACCTCGGCGGCCGTGCGCGGCACCGGCTCACGCGCCGTCATCAGGATTTCCAGCGCGGCGTCGGGGGCCAGAGGGGTGCCGTTCGTGTGGCTGGATGGCCTCTCCAGGGAGAGGACCACCTGCTCGCCCACCTGCCTCACGCGCAGCCCGGTGACCGGCTCTGGAAGGGTCCTCAGCGGGGCCTGCGGCGCCCCCTTCTTGCCGCACCCCGGCGCGGCCGGCACCAGCAGGGCGGCCAGCAGGAGAAGGGGCACACCATGTCCGCGAAGGGGGCTCGGCCGCATCACCGCTCAGAGGATGTACCTGCTGAGGTCCTGGTCGTCCACGATCCCCGCGAGGCGGCGATTCACGTACGCGGCGTCGATGACCGGCTCCTTGTCGGAGAGGTCGCTCCCCTCGAAGAGGATCTCGTCCAGCACCTTTTCCATGATTGTGTGCAGACGCCGCGCGCCGATGTTCTCGGTGCGCTCGTTCACGCGGGCGGCGTGGTCGGCCAGGGCGCGCACCCCGTCGTCGGTGAAAGTGAGCGCTATCCCCTCGGCGCTCATCAGGGCCACGTACTGCTTCACCAGCGAGTTCTCGGGCTCCACCAGGATCCGCACGAAGTCGTCACGGTCCAGTGAGTCGAGCTCCACGCGGATGGGGAACCGCCCCTGCAGCTCGGGCATGAGGTCGGACGGCTTGCTCATGTGGAACGCCCCGGAGGCGATGAAGAGGATGTGATCGGTGCGCACCATCCCGTGCTTGGTGTTGACCGTGGTCCCCTCGATGATCGGAAGCAGATCGCGCTGCACGCCTTCGCGCGAGACGTCGGGCCCGCCGTGCCCCGACGCCCGGCCCGCGATCTTGTCAATCTCGTCCAGGAAGATGATCCCCGACTGCTCCACGCGCCGGATGGCGTCGCGCACCACCTGGTCCATGTCCACCAGGCGGCCCTCCTCTTCCTTCACCAGGTGCTCGCGCGCCTCCCTGACCGTCATGCGCCGCCGGCGGGGCTTCCCGCCGAACATGCCCGGCATCATGTCCTTGAGGTTGATGTTGATCTCCTCCATCCCCTGCCCGGTGAAGACCTGGAAGGGCATCGAGCCCGCGCCGCCCTGCACCTCCAGCTCCAGCATCTGATCGTCGAGCCGCCCTTCGGCCAGCTGGCGCCGCAGAGACTCGCGCGCTGAGGCGGCGTCGCCCGGCTCGGAGGTGGGGGCCCCCGCGCCCGCCATCAGCAGGGACAGCAGGCGCTCCTCCACGTTCACCGCGGCCTTGCTGCGCACCCCCGCGGCGCGCTCCTGGCGCACCAGCTCCACGGCGATCTCCGTGAGATCGCGCACCATCGACTCCACGTCGCGCCCCACGTAGCCCACCTCGGTGAACTTGGTGGCCTCCACCTTCATGAACGGCGACCGCGCCAGCCGCGCGAGGCGGCGCGCGATCTCGGTCTTCCCCACCCCGGTGGGGCCGATCATGATGATGTTCTTGGGCGCGACCTCTTCGGCCATCGCCGGGGGAAGGCGCAGCCTGCGGATCCGGTTGCGGAGCGCCACCGCCACGGCCCGCTTGGCGCGCGCCTGGCCCACGATGTAGCGATCCAGCTCGGCCACGATCTGCTTGGGGGTGAGCTGCTCGGCCGGCAGCGCGCCGCGGCGGTCGCCGGCGGACGGAGGCGTCTCGGACGGAGTCTGCGTCTGCCCGGGCATGAAGTAGACCATCAGAGCTCCTCCACCACGATATTGTCGTTGGTGTAGATGTCGATGTCGGCGGCGATCTCCATGGCCTGTCGCGCAATGCTCCCGGCGGGCAGGTCGGTATTCTTCACCAGCGCGCGGGCGGCCGCCAGGGCCATCGGCCCTCCCGAACCGATGGCGATGAGCCCGTCGTCGGGCTCGATCAGGTCTCCGGTGCCGGACAGCAGGAAGGTGCGCTGGCGATCGGCCACGATCATGAGCGCCTCGAGCCGGCGCAGCGCCCGATCCGTGCGCCAGTCCTTCACCAGCTCCACCGCGGCCCGCTCGATCTGGCCTCGATGCTCCTCCAGCTTGGCCTCGAAGCGCGTGAACAGGGCGAAGGCGTCCGCGGCCGATCCGGCGAACCCCGCGAGCACGGAGTCCTTGTGAAGGCGGCGCACCTTGCGGGCGCCCTGCTTGAAGACGACGTTGTTGACCGTCACCTGCCCGTCGCCCGCCAGGGCCACGTGATCCGCGCGACGCACGCAGACGACGGTGGTGGCGCGAACCTGGATGGGCACGCTGGCCTCCCTCGACGCGGGCGAGTCTAACACACGCATTTCGGGCCACCCGGGAGCGCACGAGAAGGGCTCGCGTCCGTGAAATTCCCGATGGATTGCGAGGCGAAGCAGGTTAAGATGCAGTGGTCATGAACAGGCCGCTGGGCGCCTGCGGGGCCCTGTCCGTTGTGCTCGTGCTTGCCGCGTCTCCGGCCGCGGCCCAGGGGCGCCTGTCCGGCTACGTCACCGCCGAGGACGGGCGCGCTCTCGCCGGCGTCACCATCGAGGTGACCGGCCCCGGAGCCGTCGGCGTGCACCACGCTGTGTCCGACGATCGCGGCTTCTACGAGCTGCCCGGGCTCCCGCCGCACCAGAGCCTGGTGGTGAAGGCTCGCCAGGAGGGGCGCGTTCCCGTGGTGTACGCGGGTCTGCGCGCCGGGTCGGGTCTCGGCACGCGCAGGGACTTCCGCCTCCGGCCGCCGGGCCACCACGACGTGCTCGTCGTGCTGGACCCACGCATCCCCTATCACCGCATCGCGCTGGAGGGGGCCCTGGGGACGGCGCCGCGCACCGTCTCGATCCTGGAGCTTTCGGGATCGCGCCGCGACGACCTGCGGCTGCTGCGCGAGACGATGCTCAACCGCCCCAACGCGGTGCTGGCCATCGGCAGCCAGGCGGCCCGCCTGACCCAGGCCGAGATCCACGACGTCCCCATCGTGTACACGATGGTGATGGACCCGGCCACCGAAGGTCTGGAGCGAGCCAACGTGTGCGGCACGGCTCTCAACGACGGCCTGGATGGGCCGCTGGACCGGCTGGCCCGCATGAAGCCGGGCGCGACCAGGTTGCTCACGATCTACGATCCACGTCGTCTCAGCCAGACCGTCACGAAGCTGCGCCGGCAGGCCCAGGCAAGAGGGATGACCCTCCAGGCGCTCCCCGCGCGCGACGCGCGGCAGGCGGCGCGCGCGCTCGATGCCGCCGGCAGGGCGGCCGCTCCCTTCGATGCCTTCGTCCTGCTGCTGGACCCCTCCCTGATTGACGAAGGGGTGTTCGAGAGGATCCGCCGGTTCGCGGCGGAAGAGAAGATGGTCTTCGTCGCGCCCGACACCAGCCTCGTGGCGGCCGGGGCCACTTTCTCCTACGCGCCGGGATTCAGGGAGATGGGGGCCTACGCGGGGCGGCTGGTGAACCGCATCGTGACACAGGGCGCGTCTCCGGCGCAGATCGGCCGCATCTTTCCCACCACGCGCTACTTCTCGCTCAATCCGGTCGAGGCGCAGAGGCTCGATCTGCGCTCCTCGGGACTTCCCTAGGTCCGCACGCCTCTTGCCGGTGCGATCCATGCGCCTATATTTGGCGCCATGCCCAGCATCGGCAGGTACGAGATCCAGAAAGAGATAGGGCGCGGCGCCATGGGCGTCGTCTATCTGGCTCACGATCCCCACCTTCAGCGCCAGGTGGCCGTGAAGACCTACACCTTGCCGGACGGGATCTCCGCGGCACTGGCCGTCGAATTCCATCAACGGTTCCTTCGTGAAGCGCGGGCCGCCGCCTCCCTCTCGCACCCGGGCATCGTGACGGTGTTCGATGCCGGCGAGGATCCCGTGCTCAAGGTCCCCTTCATCGCCATGGAGTACGTGCCCGGGCAGAGCCTCAAGCAGCGCCTGGATCAGGGGGACCTCCTCGATCCCTCGTGGGTCGCGCGCTGCGGCGGCATTCTGGCGGATGCTCTCCACGTGGCCCATCAGGCCGGCATCGTCCACCGCGACATCAAGCCCGCCAACATCCTGATCCGCGATGGGGACGGCGCGCCCAAGCTGGCCGACTTCGGGGTCGCGCGCCTGACCACGTCGGATCTCACCCGATCCGGCTCGGCCGTGGGGTCGCCCGGCTACATGTCTCCCGAGCAGATCAGAGGAGGGGCGCTGGACGGGCGCAGCGACCTGTTCTCTCTCGCCGTGGTCCTGTACGAAGCGCTCTGCGGCAGACGGCCGTTCCATGGCGACGACATGGTGTCGCTGGCCTACTCCATCATCCACGACACGCAGATCCCGCTCAGCAGGCAGCTGCGGGACTGCCCCGCGGGGCTGGACGAGTTCTTCGATCGGGCGTTGAGCAAGGATCCCGACAAGCGCTTCTCCGACGGCACCACGTTCCGTGAGGCCTTCGTGGCGGCCGGATCGCTCCCGGCTCTGGTGGCCGTGGACTCGACGGTGATGGACGTCATCGTCGAGGCGAGCCAGGCGTCGATGCCCGTCCCGCTGCCCGCCGCCGTGCCCGGGAAGACAAGGCGCTCCGTCGCGGTCCCGCTGGCTCTCGCAGCGCTGCTGTGCATCGGTGTGGCCGGCGCGGGGTACGCGAGATTCAGAGGGGCCGGCGCGCCGCAGAGAATCGCTCCGGCCCAGGCTCCGGCCCCCCACCCCGCCCGGACCCCGGAGAAGCCGCCCGCGCCCCGCGTCGCCCCCCTGACCGTCCCGGCCGGGACGGGGCTTCGCCTCACGCTGCACGATGCGGTCTCCTCGTCGTCCAGCCGCGCGGGAGAAACGATCACCGCCCGGCTCGCGCAGCCGGTGATGGTTGGCGAACGCGTGGCCATCCCCGCGGGCAGCACCCTTCATGGCCGCGTGACCGAGGCCACTCCCGCGACCAGGGGTCTGAGTGACAAGGGGGGCTCCATGACCCTCTCATTCGACAGGATCGTGACCCCCACGGGTCAGGCCATTCCGATATCCGCGTCGTTGACCAGCGTCGCCCCCAAGTCGACGAAGAAGACGGCGGGAGTGATCGGAGGGAGCGCCGCAGGTGGAGCGATCCTGGGGAAGGTCCTGGGAGGAAAGACCAAGGACGCAGCGGTCGGCGCGGTGGCCGGAGCCGCCGTGGGGACCGGCATCGCCGCGGGGACCAAGGGCAAGGATGTCGGCTTCCCCGCCGGCTCGTCCCTGTCCATCAAGCTGGACGACCCGCTCACGATCGGCCGCTAGCGTCCCGCTATCCCAGCCTCACGAGATCGAACACGCTTCCGCCGGTCGTGTCGAGACACCTCAGCAGGCCGATCTCGACGATCCCCAGCGGGCCCGTCGACGCGAGGCTGTGGTAGTAGAGGTAGCGTCCGTCGCTCGACCAGAACAAATGATGGAGGACGCGCCCGGGGAGGGCCTCGAAGCGGCGCACCTCGTGTCCGTCCCGATCCATCAGCACGATGTCGGGGAGCTTGCCGTAGGCCGACTCCACCACGGCCAGGCGCGAGCCATCGGGCGAGACGGCGGGATCGCGCCCGTTCGCCACGACCTGCACGCCGCCCAGGTTCCGGGAGACGGCTTCCAGCGGGAGCCGCACGATCTGCGGGCCGGCGCTCTCCTGAGCGCCGCTCTCCGGCGGCTCGACCGCCAGCAGCAGCGCCTCGCCTCCGTCCCACGCCAGGCCGCTGCCGGCCACCAGGCGGCGCCCCTGGAGATCGAGGCTGCGCCGGGGGGTCCCCTCGGCATCGAACACCACCACGGTGTCGGGCTGGCCCCGAGCGGAGCGCCTCAGAGCCAGAGCGATGCGCGCAGAATCGGGTGACCAGGCGGCCGCCGGCACCATGCTGGCCTCCACCATGGCGGCGCCTCCCGTCCCGCCCAGAATCCCGTCCAGCAGGACCCGGCGCCACGCGCGCACCTCCTCGTCCTCGATCTCGAGGACGTTCAGCGCGAGCCCGCCCCCTTTGTCCGTGCGCGGGTCCATCGCCGACATGCTGACGAACAGGACGCGACGCTTGTCCGGCGCGAGGGCCGCAAGGAACGGGATGGTCCCCTTCCCCAGGGCCCCCTCGTCGACCAGGCGCCTCTCGTCACGGCCGTCTCCGCGCGCGAGGTACACGCCGTCGGATCGAGCGTAGGCGATGGAGGACGATTCGAGAGCGTGTCCCGCGGCCTTGTCGGGGCCGGTGACCGGCGTCCCATGGCCGCACGCCGTCAAGGTCAGGGCCGCGGCGAGGGCCGCGCTCCTCCGGAATTGGCTCATCGGCCCTCCAGACGAACCCGCACGTCCACGGCCATCGAAGACTCTCCCCGGCCGCGCACGATGAAGGGGTTGATGTCCAGCGCGGACAGGACCGGGTGATCGCACATCATCCGGCTCACGCGCAGGGTGAGATCCTCCAGCGTCTCCAGGTCCACCGCGGCTTCGCCCCTGACCCCCGACAGGAGCGGGAACCCGCGGATGCTGCGGATCATGGCGGCCGCCTCGGCATCGGTGATCGGCAGCACGCGGAAGGCCACGTCCTTGAGCACCTCCACGTACACGCCTCCCAGGCCGAACATCAGAACGGGACCGAACTGCGGATCCCTGAAGGCCCCGAGGATCACCTCGCGGCCTCCCTGCAGCATCTTCTGCGCCAGGATGCGGGCCTTCGGGTCGACCGCCTGCAGCGACGCCTTCAGCTCGTTGAACGCCGCCCCGGCCTGGTCGCCGTTGCGCAGGTCGAGACGCACCGCCTTGTGCTCGGTCTTGTGCACGAGAGAGGCGGAATCCCCCTTGAGCACGATCGGGTAGCCCACCTCGATGCCGAAGGCGATCGCCTCGGCGGCCGACGCCACGTGGCGCGCGGCCACGAACGGGATGCCGTAAGCATCGAGCAGCTCGCGCCCCTCCAGCAGGCCCAGCGACGTGCGCCCCTCGCGCGCCGCCGCGTCCAGGACGGCACGGGCCCTCGCCGGATCGGCCGCCGGCTCTACGATGCGCCCTTCCGGGCGCGACAACACCTGGCGATAGCGCACCGCGGCGGCCAGCCCCTCCACGGCCAGCTCCGGGAACCGGTACACCGGGATGCCGTGCCCTTCCAGCTCGCGGATCCCCTCCTCCCAGCCGACCTTCCCCATGAAGCAGGTGACCACCGGCTTCCCCGGCTGGCCGGCCGCGGCCACCCCGGACACGATGGCGCGCGCCACCGCGTGCGCGTCGATCATGATGGGCGACACGAAGATCACCAGCATCGCGTCCACCGAGGGATCGGCCAGCGCGGCGCGCACCGCCGGCTCGTACCGCTCGGGCCCGGCGCTGGCGATGAGGTCGATCGGGTTGGCGGCCGTCCCTTCGGCCGGCAGGATCTTGGTGATGGCGTCGAGCGTGGCGGGAGCGAGCGCCGGCAGAGTGAGCCCACGGTTCTCGCAGGCGTCGGCGGCCAGGATGCCGGGGCCTCCCGCGTTGGTGACGATCCCCACGCGCGGGCCGGCCGGCACCGGCTGCTTGGACAGCGTCTGGGCGTGCACGAACATCTCCAGGATGCTGGAGGCGCGCAGCACGCCGCACTGCGCCAGCAGACTGTCCACGGCCACGTCCAGCCCGGCCATCGAGCCGGTGTGCGTGCTGGCCGCCCGCGCGCCCGCCGCCGAGCGGCCCGACTTCACGGCCAGGATCGTCTTCTTGCGCGTGATGCGGCGCGCGATCTGCGTGAACTTGGCCGGGTTCCCGAACGACTCCAGGTACATCAGGATGACGGAGACGGCCGGATCGTCCTCCCAGTACTCCAGCAGGTCGTTGCCCGAGATGTCGGCCTTGTTGCCGGTGCTGGCGAACATCGAGATCCCGATGTTGAGGTCGCGCGCGTTGGCCAGGATGGCCTCGCCGAGAGCGCCGCTCTGCGAGATGAACCCCACCGTCCCCGAGGCTCCCGTCTCCGAAGGCATGGCCTTGGCGAAGGTGGCGTTCAGGCGCACCGCCGGATCGGTGTTGATGACCCCCATGCAGTTGGGGCCGACCATCCGCATGCCGTGGCCGCGCACCAGGCCCAGCAGCTCCGTCTCGCGCCGGATCCCATCCCCTCCCACCTCCTTGAAGCCGGCGGTGATCACCACCACGCCGCGCACTCCCTTGCGGCCGCACTGGTCCACCACCACCGGAACCACATCGCGCGGCACGACGATCACAGCCAGGTCGATCGGATCGGGGACGGCCCCCACCTCCGGATAGCACTTCAGTGAGTGCACGCTCTCCGCTCGAGGGTTGACGGGATAGATGGGGCCGTTGAACTCGTACTCGATCAGGTTGTGCAGTATCTCGCGGCCGATCGAAGTGCGATCACGGGAGGCCCCCACCACGGCGATCGAGCGGGGGCGGAATATGGCGTCGAGGCTGCGGGAAGCCAGGGTGCCTGACATGTCGCGGCATGTTACCAAAGTGGCCGCTTCCCCGTTGACGGGCGGGGGACCTGCCGGTACGTTTCCGCAGCATCCAGGGGGATGGCTTGCTGCGAAAACCGGATCTACCGCACCCTTCACTCGTCTTGTCCCGCAACCCCGAGACCCGCTCCGTCCAGGACGGCGAGGAGCTGATCCTCACCCTTCCGCGGCAGACCCAGGGGCTGGCCCTCAACGAAGTCGCCGCGCGCGCCTGGCAGCTGATGGACGGGCACGCCACGCTGCGCGACATCGCCCGGCGGATCCAGGGGGAGTACCACGTCGATCTGCAGACCTCGCTGCACGAGGTCCGCACGTTCGCGAGCCGGATTCGGCGCGGCTGGTACGCGCTGCCCCGCGATGCGTGGCTCTTCGCTCACACCCACGAAAGCGATCCGTTCGAAGGCACGCGCGACGAAGGGATCATCGAGGAGCGCACGCCCGCAGGGTTGATCGTCCATCGGGCCGAAGGGGCCGAGGCCGCGATGGACGACGGCGTGCCTCCCTGGCGCGCCCTGTGGCGCCGGTTCCGGTCGTGGCCGC
>JBOGOC010000059.1:0-16563 GCA_050747525.1 Candidatus Polarisedimenticolia bacterium
CGCCAGCGGCGCCTCGCCGCCCGCCGCACGCGCCACGTGCACCACGCGGCCGTCGTCGTCCTCGCGCACGTCGACGACCTGCAGCCCCGCGATCCGACCCGTGTCGTGGGGCTGGCCGCCGCCGGTCGGATAGAAGGCGGTCCTGTCCAGCTCGAGCCCGATGGTGCCGGGCTCCAGCGGAAACACGGAGACGAGGCGAGCTTCGAAGCGCGTGAGGAAAGGGTCGGTGCGGTAGAGCCGATCGCAGGGTGCCTGAGGCATGCGCTCTTATAGCATGGGGCGTGCACCTTTTCATGGTGGCGCGAGGAGCGGCTGCACGTGCACACCGTCATTTCAAGGGAACGGCTTCGCGCGGCCGTGGACAGCCCTGACCACTCCTTTGGACGCCGGAGGACGGTGTGACGCCTCGGGATGACATCCCGGCCGGATGTCTTCTGACACGTAATCGACGTATTTTCAACTATTTAAGTGTAATCACGGGCAGCCGGGGAGACGTGGCATGGCTCGTGCAAAATAGGGGGCGACAGATGGCTTGGAGAGAGGAGGCATCAGATGAAGAAGGCTGGCATGGCAGCTTTAGTGACTCTGACTCTGGCCTCGGTGGCACTGGCCCTGCCCGATCACGCGGAAGCGCGTGGTGAGACGTACATGAGCGGGCAAGTGTTCATTCAGTCTCCGGTGGCTGTATTCGGGTTCTCATACGGCAATCCGTATGTCGTGGGCCACGTGCATCACGGACCGGTGGCCTGTCATGGCGGACCGCTTTACTACTACCCGACTCACATGGTGTACGGGCATTACCATCCCGGATACCGCTACAGCCACTACGCGTACCCGAGGTACTACAAGGCGCATGGACACGGACATGGATACGCGCACCGAAACGGGCACGGATACAAGCGCGCCGACTACGGTTACCACCGCGGTAACGGCAAGCACGGCCATCACAAGGTTCGAGGACACGGTCACCGGCACAAATGACGACCGGTGAGGAGGAAGCCCACTGAGGCGCTTCTGAAAGTCTGAAGTTTTGGGAGATGCTGCGACTCTCCTCCCAGGAGGTCCCCCCCAAGGATACCCCCTCGCAGCATCTCCCAAAAAACACCCCCCAAGCGCGCGGGAGCCTGGACACCTCCTGACGCAGCGAATGCGGGCCCGGGCCGGTCAACCTCCCCTCAAATTGACTTGCCCGGGCCCCGCTTTTTTTGTCTATGATGTCGGCCTCATGCGCCTCCTCGGCCGGCTGTTCCGGACGAAATCACTCGATGCCATCCTGAGCGCCGCCGAGAAACCGGGGCAGTCCCTCAAGAGGACCCTCGGCCCCATCCAGCTCACCGCGCTGGGGATCGGCGCCGTGATCGGAGCCGGCATATTCGCGACCGTCGGCACGGCGGCAGCCGGCAATCCCGATCGGCCCGGCGCTGGCCCCGCGATCCTCCTTTCCTTCATCATCACCGGCGTCGCCTGCGCGTTCTGTGCCCTGTGCTACGCAGAGCTGGCCTCGATGATCCCCATCTCCGGCAGCGCCTACACCTACAGCTACGCCACTCTGGGAGAAGTGGTCGCCTGGATCATCGGCTGGGACCTGATCATCGAATACGCGATCGGCAACGTGGCGGTGGCCATCTCCTGGTCCGGCTACTTCAACGAGCTCCTGCGGGGCCTGTCGTTCGGCGGAGTCTCGCTCGAGATCCCGGCCTGGCTGCGCGGAGACATGCACACCGCCCTGGCGTGCCGCGATCTGCTGGCCCAGGCGGCCCAGGAGGCAGCCGATCCGGCGAAGCGCGACATGTGCAGCTCTCTGCTGGCGGGGGCCCCCTTCATCGGCTCGATTCCGATTGTGATGAACCTGCCGGCGGTGGCCATCGTGGCCCTGCTGACCGTGGTGCTGGTGATCGGGATCCGCGAGTCGTCCTACTTCAACGCGGCGATGGTGGTGCTGAAGCTGGTGATCCTGGCCTTCTTCGTCGGGGTGGGGCTGCTGTACGTCAAGCCCGAGAACTACCAGCCCTTCGCGCCCGGCGGGTGGGCGGGCATCCAGGCCGGCGCGGCGATCATCTTCTTCTCGTACATCGGCTTCGATGCCGTCTCCACGGCCGCCGAGGAGACGCGCAACCCGAAGCGCGATCTGCCCATCGGGCTGATCGCCTCGCTGGCCATCTGCACGGTGCTCTATCTGGCGGTGGCCGCGGTGCTCACCGGGATGCTTCCGTCCTCGGAGCTGAACACGGCCGAGCCGCTGGCCAAGGCCTTCTCCGCGAACGGCATCGACTGGGCCGCCGGCCTGGTTGCCCTGGGAGCCGTGATCGCCACGACGGCCGTTCTGCTGGTGTTCCAGCTGGGCCAGCCCCGCATCTTCTTTTCCATGTCGCGCGACGGGCTCCTGCCACGCTACTTCGCCCGGGTTCATCCGCGCTTCCGCACGCCGCACGTCACCACCATCTGGACGGGCGTGGTGGTGGCTCTGTTCTCGTGCCTGAGCTCGCTGGACATCATGGTGGAGCTCACCAACATCGGCACGCTGTTCGCGTTCGTGCTGGTGTGCGTCGGGGTGATCCTGTTGCGCTATCGCGAGCCGGCGCGCACCCGTCCTTTCCGGCTCCCGTGGATCCCGCTCGCGCCCGTGTGGGCCTTCATGTTCTACCTGGGTCTGACCTGGCTGGCCGGCGGCGCGGATGAGGGCCCCGGCCGGGCGCTGGGCCTGCAGCTGGTGGTGGTGTGCGGGGCCGGGCTGGTCTTCAACGGCATGGCCCTGTCGCGCCGGCTGCGGCACGAGCCGGTCCCCGACTGGCTGAAGACCGACCTCGCCCTGGCGGGGATCGGCACGTGTCTCTATCTGATGGACGGGCTTCCCGCGGTGACGTGGTGGCGATTCGGAGCGTGGCTGCTGGCGGGCCTGCTGATCTACCTGGTCTACGGGTACTGGAACAGCGCTCTGCGATCGCGGACCGAAGTCACTTCGTGACTTCGATCACCGCCTTGCCGGCGGCCACGTTGCCCGCCCGGTCCCTGGCCCGCACGGTGATGGTGTGCTCACCGACCTCGAGCGCCGGCGTGCGGAAGCGGAAGGTCTCTCGGGTGGCATCCGCGATGCGGTCCACCGGCAGAACGATGACCCACGCGCCCGCGTCCAGAGAGTAGGCCACCTCCTCCACCGCGCTGAAGCTGTCCGTCACCTGGACCTCCACGTCCGCCTCGCGCGATCGCAGGCGCGCCTCGACCGGTCCCACCACGGGGGGCGTGTTGTCCACATCGAAGGGCATGGAGACGCGGGAGCCGACCATCTCGGAGCCCGGCGGGTTGGAGGGCGCGTCGCTTGCGCTCACGCGCAGGCGGTACACGCCGTCGGGCATCGTGGTGACGTCCCAGGCGTAGAACTCATCTTGAAGCCCGGTCGCCAGCGGCTTCCAGAGCGTCTCGTCGTCGGACCTGAAGTGCACGTCGTAGTGCATGGTGTCGTCGTTGGCGTCCTCGGTCCTCCAGGTGACCGACCGGCGGCCCTTCTCGAAGGAACGCCGCGGCTGGTTCTGAGCGCGGCGCGCCGCCGAGCCTCCCTCGGACACGTCACCCGACCGCTCGCCGCTCGCGCTGAGCACCACGCCGGGAGCCATCACATCGATGCTGACCACCTCGGGAGGGAGGTTGTCTTGAAGGTAGTTGACCTGGATGTCGCGCAGGATGGGGCTGCGGCCGGCCGAGCCGCTGCGCAGGACGGCCATCCACTGCACGTACCGCGCGCGCGGCCGGTCGATGGGGGTCCCCTCGGGCACCGTGTAGTCGCGTGACCAGTCAGACCAGCTTCCGTCGGGGTGCTCGGTGTTGCCGGTGCGCACGCGCAGCGTCACCGACGAGCCTCCCGCGACCTCCGCCTTCCAGGCGATGGCCCCCCACGTGGATGTGAACCCCGTGTCGTGCACGGTGGAGGTGACCGTCCCCTCCAGCGGCAGGGCGGGCGTGATGCGCGCCACCTGCCCCAGGTTGCTCGCCGCGGCGAGAACACCGCCGTCGGACTCCGGCAGCAGGGCCGTCACCTGCTGCGACCCGACCCTCACGTAGTCGGTGGCCTCGCCGTCATTGCCCACCAGGAGCACACGCCCTTCGTTGCCCGTCCCCACCAGCACCTTGCCGTCTCCGGCAGCCGAAGGAGCGGGGGCGAGCGCCAGAGGCAGGGCCTCCCGCGACTCCCAGATCTTGCGCGCGTACCCCTTCGGGGTCAGCTCGTAGACCGCTCCGTGGTAGGCCTCGGGGGGCGCCTGCGGGCGCGCGGGCTGGGCTCGCTGGGAGTCGTTTCCCTCGTCGCCCGACTCTCCGCCGCCCGGCACGGTGTCCCCTTCCGGGCCGCCGGGAGAGTCGTCGGCCGTGACCCGGATGCGCGTGACGCCACCCGAGGCGGCCGGCCCGCCGCTCCCGCGGGAGCGCGGCAGGGGCGCGACGGCCGCGGCATAGATCGTCTCCTCTCCCTTTCCCGAGGCCGGCGCCACCGTCATGAGCGCGGCGATCTCGCGCATCGGCGAGTCGTACACCACCGAGGAGGTTCCGTCCGGCGCGATGCGGTAGATGATCCCGTTCTGGTCGGAGCCCGCGTAGAAGGCTCCGCCGGCCGCCGGGGCCAGCGAGCGGATGTGATCTTCACGGCTTTCCAGCACGGGGCGCGCCGCGGCATTGGGCCCGGGAGAGTCCACCCTGTAGACGCGTCCCTTCTGTCCCGTGGCCACGTACAGCCGATCCTGCGCGTCGAAGGCCATGGCCCAGATGTACGTGTCGCCCGGATCGAAGATGACCGTGGACTGCCCGCCTTCGCTCACCAGGTAGACGGCGCCCCGCGGCGACGTGGCCGCGTACAGCCGTCCCCGTGAGTCCAGCGCGAGGGCGTGCACCTCGAGCTGCTCCGAGTCGAACATCACCTCGGGCTCGGCTCCCGGCTTGCTGAGGCGGAACACCTTGCCCTCGTTGCCGCCGCCCGCGTAAATCCGGCCCTGGGCGTCGCGGGCCAGGCACCAGAGATTGGGCTGGGCGGCATCCAGAAGCGTGCTCACGCGCGCGGAGAGGCGGAAGGTCCCTTCGCTGGTGAGGGCCACTCCGTCCAGCTTGAGGCGCTCGAGATCCTCACGGTTGCGCACCACCCATGCCTCCGACGACGAGGCCTCGGCGTTTCGCGGGGACGGCAGAAGGGCCAGACACGTGATGAGGGCCAGCAGGACGGCAGGACGGCGCGGGGAGAATCGCATCGGGCCGGCGGTCACCGGATCCGCAGGGGCACGGCGAGGCCCCCCACCACGATGTGCTCCAGCGGCATCGCTTCCTCGTGGATCGTGGTCTCCGACAGCGGAGTGACCTCGCCCGCCGCCCGGTTCCCTCCGAGCGTGGAGTACACCGACGGAGGCAGCGCCTGAAGGATCTCGTTCTGTACGACGGCGCCCGCGTGCCGGCGCGTGATCTTCATGTAGAGCTGGTTGTTGGTGCGCAGCGTGTTGATGACGGAGATGAGCTGGTCGAGACCGTCGGCCTGGGTGACCTGCCGGGACAGAACGTTGCGCTCCACCGAGGATAGGAGGCCGGCGCTGCCGATGTAGGCGACGAGCTGCCCGTCGGGAAAGCCTTCGGGAATGGTGTACGAGAACCGGCGCGTGTAGGGGCTGCCTCGGTACGGGCGCACCAGCACGCGGAACTCCACCGTCTCGCCGGGCCCCACTTCGGTGCGCGTCGGATAGACCGCCTCCACCACACCCAGGTTCCCCTGCTCGACCGAGGAGAGCTTGAGGTTCACGGATTCCACATGCGGGGTCTCATACCGATTCTGGTAGACGGCGCCGAAGAGACCCTGCACGTCACGGGACAGCGAGAGGGCCGCCGACTGCTGAGCCGAGAACCCGGTGTACAGGTCGTTCACCTGCACGTCCTCATGCCCGCGCAGGGCGATCCGGCCCGACAGAGCCACGGTCATCTCGTCGGATGACCAGGGAGTGTTCACAAGGCTGGCCGCCGTCACCAGGCCCACAAGGGTAGGAGTGAACTCGCGGTAGTCGGCCACTTGATAATGGAACGTGCGGCGCGGCGCCCCCGCGCCCGTCACTTCGAGCGTGACCGGGATCATGCGCGGCCCCGGGCCCAGCACGCCCGTGATGCCCGGCAGACGGCTCTCCTTGAATGTGCCCACCGTATCGAGCACGCGGCTCAGCTTCGAGGAGGCCTGCAACGACGGCAGGGTCAGGTAGATCTCGGCTCGCGCCATCGGGAAGTCCGCGGCACCGCTGATGAAGGATGGGTGCCCGAAGGCGTAGACCTGGTCGCCGTCCACGTGCGTGACCGTTCCCGTGGCGGCGAAGGAAATGTCGCCCGTCACCAGCTGCGCGGCCACGGGATCTCCCGGCCGCAGCGGGCGCGACGCCGCCGTGGCGGCACCCGACCCGGACGAGCCACCGGCCACCGCGCCTCCCAGGCCGATGCGCTCCAGCTCGGGCGCCATCTGGCTCAGGACCGACGCGGGGACCCCCGAAACCATCAGAGGCGTCTCGATCGGCTCGAACGAGCCTGGGCCCGAGGCGGTCTGAGCCGCCGCCCGCGTGACGCCCGAGCCGCCGGACGATGACCCGCCCATGTCCAGCATGTACTGGATGGGCGTGATGCCGGCGATCGGCTCCTTGAGGAACACGCCCAGTCTGTAGGAAAGGGCCCCTACCAGCCGGCCATCGATGTAGACCGGGCTGCCGCTCATTCCGCCCGCAACGCCCGTGAACTGCACCCGCTCTCCTTTGAGGCGGGCCAGGATGAGGTCCTGCCCGGGGCCGAGAAAGTCGTCCATCACGCCCAGAATCTCGGCATCGAACTCTTCGGGCTCCCCCCCTTCGAAGACGGTGCGGACTACCCCGCGCATGCCGGGGCGCACCTCCGAGAGGGGCATCAGCTGCACGGAATCCTGCGCCAGCTCCGCGGAATCCTGCGCCGCCCCGACCGACGACGCGGCCAGGCAGAGAAGAGCGCCGGCGAGGCGCGTCATCAGGCCCCTTCCGTGGACTTGAGGCTCTTCTTGATGGCCTCCACGATGAAGTTCTGCATGGAGGGCTCCTGGTCCTTCACCGTCCTGTAGACCAAGCACGGCAGCTTGAGTGATATCTGGACGCCGTTTTCGTCCAGCGTGTCGAGCCACTTGATGAACTCCGCCCAGGACTTCCACGAGAGCGCTTCGATGGCGCCCTTGCGGTAAAGTTCGATGAGGTCGATGTGGTCTTTGAGTTTGAAGATGACGTCGGCCTCATCATAGTCGGCGAAATCGCTGTACGCAAAAAACTTCACTTCCCCCGCCGGCTGGTCCTTTCCCTTGATGGTGATCTCCGGGGTCTTGTTGCACCGCATCAGGATGAAGTCGTCCTTTCCCCTGAAGTGGAACGCCAGGATGGGATCGGTCTTACGGGTGGTGTCGGATGGAGTCTTGAGGCTGCGGTAGACCTTCCTGGCGATCTGCGCGTTGGTCGTATACATCCCGGTCCCTCGGCTCCGTGCACACACCAAAACGTAAATATGGGAGCAGTATAACCATACGTATGTTCGGCTTCAATGATCCATTGGTCAACTCGGCTCTGTCTCCTTCGTCGCTGCTGTCACTCCCCGCCGCTCGCTCGTCCGTTGCTTGTTGCCGCACAGGGATTTAGCCCATCCTCGCTGTCGGCTCTCCAACAAGACGTCATAGGCGTCTCTCGGATTTCCGATTCATAACTTCCGAAATTGACCCATGGAACCCTCCCTCCCATCTTCTGTCCCGAACGAAACGAAGAGTGCTGCAGGGAGGGGACGATGCGCCTGGCAAAGGTGTGCGGGATCGTGCTGCTGGCAGGAACCGCGGCGGCGGCCGGACAAGGAAACCGGCACGGTCGGCTGGCCCCGGACCTCGAGGACCTCGTCCTTTCGACGAACGGGTCCGACCTCGTCGACATCATTATTCAGGGAGACGCCGCCGCACTGGACGCGCTCAACGGCGATCTGCACCGCCGTGGCGGCTCGTCGCGCCGCCGCCTCGCGCGCGGGCTTGCGGCAACCGTGCCGGTGTCGTCCGTGGACGAGCTGGCCGACACTTCCGGCATCAGGCACATCTCGCTCGACCGCGAGGTGGTCCCCACCGCCCGTCTGTCCCAGGCTGACGAAGTCATGTGGCCGGACTCTCCTTCGGCTCGCCCACACCTGGACGGCCGGGGCGTAGGCGTCGCGGTCATCGACTCCGGTGTGGCAACACTCGAAGGGCTCTCTGACGGAGCCGTGACGGCGTCCGTGGATTTCGTCTCCCCAAGGCGCGGCAGGGCGGCACCTCAGCCCTTCATGGCCGACCCCTATGGGCACGGCACGCACGTGGCCGGCATCATCGCGGGCCGTCGCACGGGTACTTTCTCCGGCGTGGCTCCAGGGGCTCATGTGATCTCGCTGCGCGTCCTGGACGAGGACGGGCGCGGCCAGGCGAGTGATGTCATCGCGGCGCTCGACTGGTGCATCGAGAACGCCTCGCTCCATGGACTTCGTGTCGTGAATCTTTCTCTGGGACAGCCGGCCGTGGAGCCGTGGGAAACCGACCCGCTCGCTCAGGCGGTGGAGCGCGCGTGGCATGCGGGGCTGGTCGTGGTCACCTCGGCCGGCAACGCCGGATTCCTGGGAAACGGGTTCGGGACGATCTCCAGCCCCGGTCACGATCCGCTGGTGATCACGGTGGGCGCAGTGGATGGTCGGGGAACCGTGGAGAGGCAGGATGACGAGGTGGCCTGGTTCTCCTCGCGAGGTCCCACGCGCTTCGCGGCCACGCTGAAGCCGGACCTGGCCGCCCCGGGTGTGGGTATTGTGTCGCTGCGCGTCCCGCATTCCACGCTCGATCGCGCCATGCCCGAGGCCCGGGTGTCGGAGAGCGGCCGCACGGCGTTCTTCCAGATGAGCGGCTCCAGCATGGCCGCTGCCGCGGTTTCGGGCGCCGCCGCCCTGATGCTGAGCGGCGATCCAACCCTCACGCCGAATGACATCAAGGCGCGCCTCATGCGGGACGCCGATCACGGCCTCTACGGATGGCTGCACGAACGTGGCGCCGGCGCGCTCGACGTCACCGCGGCCCTGGGCGACAGGGCCCGTGCGGCCGGGTCTGTCTCTCCCTTCATGACCGAGGTGGAGGGTCAGGTCGTCATCGCCCACAGCGCGGAAGCGTGGGGGGGCAGCGAGACCTGGAGCCTCGAGCAGATCTACGGGGACCCGGCGTCGTGGGGTGAAGAGTCGATCCTCATCGACGGCTTCTTCGACGATCCCTGCCTGACGGGCGAAGGCCTGGTGTGGCAGTCGATGTCGGGGACCGGGCTGGTGTGGCAGAGCATGTCGTCGGCGGGACTGGTATGGCAGTCCCTCACCGCGAATGGCCTTGTGTGGCAGTCGATGCACGACCAGGGGCTGGTATGGCAGTCCTCTGTTCCCGGCTGCCCCTTTTGAGGTCATGACAGTTCCCTGAGGCCGCTCTCTCCGGCAGGGCCCCAATCACGGGGGGAGAGGGTGGCTTCGGGGGCTTTCCCCCGGGAACCGGGCGCGAACGCAGAGCGCGACCGGTTCCCGGGCTTTCGCTCCGGAGAGAGCCGTGACGAAATGGGCCTCGTGGCTGCTGGGAGGCGCCAGCTTCCTCATCACGGCCGCCGCCTGGTCAACCGGAGAGTCCTCACTCACGATCGATCTGCTCCTGGCGTTCGCGCTGTGCGCGCTGGGCGGCATGATCCCCCTGCGCCTGCCCGGCCTGCAGCCGCTGCCGCTGAGCCTTCCACTGGTGGGCGCGGTGGCGGTGGTCTCGGACGCTGGAGCGGCGATGACGGCGGGCTTCCTGGCCGGTGCCTTCACGGTCGTGGCCCCCAGACGCGGCGCGGAGGCACGGGGAGCTCCGTCGACACGGCGCGCCGGGGCAGCCGCGGCCTGCCTGGCAGGCGTGTTGTCTCTCGCGGCCGGCATGGTGGCGAGCGGATACGCGCGGTTCGGGCTTCTTCCGGCGGCGGCCACCACACCGTCGATGCCACCCCTCGTGGAGCTGGGGCGCGCCGTTCTGTACACGGCGCTGGTGTTCTGGCTCGCCTGGTGCGCCATACGGCTGATTCATCGCGACCTGGATTCGGCCGCCGCTCCGGGGCCGCTCTGGAGGGCCCTGGCCGCGTCGACGGCGGTGTCCTCGATCTCCCTGGCCCTGTGCATGTCGCGCCTCGCCCTGCACGAAGCGATCACCTTCGGCCTGCTGGCGGGCGCCGGCGTGGCGGCCCTCCCATTGGCTTGGCGGAGCGCGAAACAGGAGCGCGAGATCGTCTCGCTGCGCGGACGGGCGCGCACCGGGTTCGCGCTGGTGGAGTCGATCGCCCTGGCCATCGAGGCGCGTGACCAGACCTCCGAGCGTCACCTGCGCCGCATGCGCATCTACAGCCTGGCGGTCGGGCGCCATCTCGGTCTTTCGGAAGAGGACCTGGAGTCACTGGAGTACGCAGCGCTCCTTCACGACATCGGCAAGCTGGTCGTGCCCGAGTCGATCCTCACCAAGCCCGCGTCGCTCTCGCCCGAGGAGTACCAGGTGATGGCCTTCCACGCCAAGGCGGGAGCCGAGATCCTGGAGAGCACCTCTCTGTCCACGCGCGTGGCCGAGACGGTCCGCCATCATCACGAGCGGTACGACGGCAGCGGGTATCCCGACGGACTCGTGGGAATGGAGATCCCTCTGGGAGCGCGCATCCTGGCCGCGGTGGACACCTTCGAGGCCATGACGTCGCGACGGCCTCACCGGCAGGAGATCCCGGCGGCCGAGGCCGCGACGTGGATCCGGTCCAAAGGAGGTGTGCTTTTCGATCCGCGCGTGGCCGACATCCTGGCGCGCCACCATGCGGAGATCGAACGGCAGGTGACCGCCGAGGAAGCGGCACGCCCCCTGCAGGGCGCTCAGCGATCCAGGCGGCCGCTTCAGCTGGTGCTGGACCGCATCGCCTCCTCCAACATGGAGGTCTACTCCCTGCACGAGCTGAACGACGCGATGGGGCAGACCCTGAGCCTGGACGAGTCGTTCCGCCTCATCGCGGGCAAGATCGAGCGGCTCCTGCATTTCTCGGCCTGTGCCATCTACCTGCTCGACACCGACAACGAAGTCCTCTGGCCCCGGTTCGCCACCGGAACGGGCGCCGATCTCCTGCGCTCGCTCAAGATCCCCGTGGGCCAGAAGATCACCGGGTGGGTCGCCGCCAACCGGCGGCCCGTGGCGTCCTGGCCGGCTGCGAGCGCCGCCGACACGGTGGCCTGCCGCCCCTGCGCAGACCTGGTGGATCTGGCGGACGATCCGCGGATCGCGCGTCTGTCGTCCGCCTTGGTGGCGCCGCTGATCGTGGAGGATACCGTGGTGGGCGTCATCGCCCTCTACGATGATGCGGAGAACGCCTATTCCGAGCAGGAAGAGCAGCTCCTCGTCATGGCGGCGCGTCAGGTGGCGAAGGCGACGCGCGCCGGACTGCTGCTGGAGCGCACCCAGGAGAACGCCCTGACCGACTCGCTCACCGGCCTGCCCAACTCGCGCTACATGTTCATGGCGTTCGGTCAGGAAGCGGCCCGAGCGCGCCAGGAGAAGAACCCCCTGACGGTGATGATCATGGACATCGACGGCTTCCGCGAAGTGAACGACGACTACGGCCACCATGCCGGAGACCGCTTCCTGATTGGCATGGCCCGCGCGATCCGATCGCAGATGCGCATCTGCGACACGTGCGTCCGGTACTCCGGCGACGAGTTCGTCGCCATCCTGCCGCGCCTCGGGCCGGATGAGATCGAGACCGTGGTGGAGCGTCTCATGGATGCGGCGAAGGATTACTGCATGGAGGCGCGCCCGGGCAAGCCGGTACGGTTGAATCTGAGCATCGGTTACGCCACGATGCCCGCGGACGGAGAGGACTTCGAGGGCCTGCTGGCGGTGGCCGGCACCCGCATGAAGCAGCACAAAGCCCGCACACGAAACCGGGATGAGCACGCCGGCGCACGGCAGGCCGGCCTGACCTCGGGAGGACGGCGAGTCTCATGACCGGTCACAAAGGCCGCAAGGAAGGCAACGGCAATGGCGGCAACGGCCACGGCGAGCGTCGCGCCGGAGTGGACCGTCGCATCGCCGAGGACCCCGCCTACCAGGGGCCCGAGCGCCGCAAGGGGTCCCGCCGGCGCCTCGACCGCCATCCGGACAAGCCGCTGAAGCGCTGAGGCTCCCGGCGTTCCACGCTTGACACACCCCCGCGCCGGGTTCAATATGGCCGCTCTTTTTCACAAAGGCGCCATATTCCCACGGTCCGTGGAGCCGTCACCCATGCCGTTTTCGCCCGCTGGTCTCTGCAAGGCTGTCGTGTGCACCACCCTGCTGGCCCTCGTCCCCACAGCCCTTCACGCCGAAAACAAGGATGGCAGCTTCGAGGTAGGGCTCTTCACCACGTGGGTCCGTTTCGATCCTCAATCGGACCTGGACAGCAGGTTCGCACCTTCCCTTCTCGTGGCCTACAACTTCACCAAGCGGCACGGCGGCGAGATGGTCTTCACCTCCGTGACGGCGACCCCCGACCAGGGCACTTCGTTCCCCGTGGACGTTGACATCGTGCGCCTCGGATACACGTACAACGCCTACCCGAGAGAAAAGATGGTGAGCTTCTTCCGCCTCGGCGTAGGCGTCCAGAGAATCGATCCCGAGGAGAATGCCGACGCCTCCGAGCGACTGGAGGATGACACGACGGACCCGATGATCTATTCGGGAGGCGGCCTCCGGTATTTCATCAAGCCATGGCTCGCCGTCCGCCTCGCCGCGAGCGTCGACTTCATTGACGCAGGCAATGGCTTTCCCAATGCGGACATTCAGGCAACCGGCGACCTGGGGTTGTCCTTCCTCATGGGCGGACGCGAGGCGGCCCCTCCCGCGGATGAGGAAGCCCCCTCAAATGGGACCACTCCTCCTTCGGACGAAAAGCCTCCCGAAGAGAAACCTCCCGCGGGACGCTGAGTTTCCGGTTTCAGAGTATCCATTGAGCCCGGGTGAGCCTTCTCTCGAATTTCTGTTGCATATTGAGACTATTCATCGTATGATTCCGCGACTTCCCAGTATGGCTCGATTTGCAACAGGCACCAGGCTCATTATGGGTGGCACGTGGCCGTTGGTATCGCGGGCGGACTGGTCAATGGTCGGTACAGACTGGTTCGCAGCCTGGGTGAGGGAGGGATGGGGACGGTCTACCTCGCCGCCGACCTCGCCGAAGAGCAGCGCCCCGTCGCCCTCAAGAAGGTCCATTCCGCACTCCTGACACCCGAAGCCATCGAGGCCCTCCGGGCCGAGTTCTCCCTCATGACCAGGCTGCGCCACCCCCACGTCGTGGAGGTGTACGACCTGGGCCTGGATGCCTCCACGGGCGATCCGTTCCTCACACTGGAGTACATCGAAGGAGACGATTTCAGGATGGCGTGCGAGGGGCGCCCGCTGGCAGAGCAGGTCGAGCTCATGGCACAGGTCTGCCGCGGCCTGAACTACATCCACAGCCGCGGGCTGACCCACAACGACCTCAAGCCCCAGAACATCCTGGTCACGGCATCCTCGCCCCGCATCTGCAAGCTGACCGACTTCGGCCTGGCCTCCATCGATACGCGCGAAGCGGCCACCAGTCGCCAGGGGCTCAGAGGGACGCTCCAGTACCTCGCCCCCGAGCTCATCCACGGCGAGAAGCCCGACCGTCGATCCGATCTCTACGCTCTGGGGGTGCTCTTCTACCTGGTGCTGGCGGGCCGGCTTCCGTTCGACGGCACGGTGCCGGAGATCCTCACCGCCACGACTTCGAGCGATCCCACGCCTCTGCGCGCCGTGCGGCCCGATCTGCCCCCCGCCCTGGAGGCGCTGGTGCTGCGGCTGCTGTCCAGGAACCCGGCCGCGCGCCCCGAGAGTGCCGCTGCGGTGCTGGCCAGACTGAACGAGGCGGCCGGCACCAGCCATCCCGTCGAGACGGCGGGAACCATCGCCCTTTCGGCGCGCAGCACGCGCTTCGTGGGGCGCGGGAAAGAGATGGAGCGCCTGATCCGTCAGCTCGAGGCATGTGCCGGCGCGGACGACTCCCGCCCCACGTGCCGCCTGATGATGGTCTCCGGGGAAAGCGGCATCGGCAAGAGCCGACTCATCAGGCAGCTGCGGTACGAGGCGCAGATGCGAGGCATTCAGGTACTGGCCGGCGTCTGCTACGAGGGGACCGCCTCGGCCTTCCATCCCTTCGTTCAGATCCTCAGACAGCTCAGGCCCGCCGAAGCCGATGGCGCGGGCAGGGATTTCCAGGCTCTGGTGGGAGCCGACAACCCCGTGCCGGGGGCCGACCCGGAGAGGGAGCGACGGCGTCTCAGCGACGCGGGCGTGCAGGCTCTGCTGGACGCGGCCCAGGATCGCCCGGTGATGATCTGCGTGGAGGATCTGCAGTGGGCGGACACGGCCACCCTCAACCTTCTGGAGCACCTCGCGCGCAACGTGGCGCACGCTCCCCGCCTGCTTCTGCTGATCAGCTACCGCAGCGAGGAAGCCGAAGCTCCCCCGCTGATCTCCGCGCTGCCCCGGCTCGTGCGTGCCGGCACGTGGGAGAGGCTCGAGCTGGCACGGCTGCGCGAGGAGCACGTCGCCGAGATGATGCGAGGCATCTTCGGCATGGAGGAGGCGCCGGCCCCCCTGGTCTCGCTGGTGGCCAGGGAGACCGAAGGGAACCCCTTCTTCGTCCAGATGGCGCTCGAAGGGCTGCTCGAGGATTCCCCCATGCTGGAAGGCCTGGAGGATCTCGAGCAGATCCGCTTCCCCCGCTCGATGACCGAGGCGATCACCCGGAGGCTGGCCGACCTCGATCCCCTCGACCGGCGTGTCATGGAATCGCTCGCGGTGATCGAATGTCCCGTCGGTCCCGGGATGCTCGCGGCCATCGTGATGCCGGAAGTTTCCGGAGGCTCTCAGGCGCTGCTGGGCGGGGCCGTGGATCGCCTGCGGCGCCGCCGGCTGGTGCGCCAGGAACTGGACGACACGGGCTGCGTGCGGCTGCGCCTCGATCACGTGAAGCTGCGCGACCACGTGTACGAGGCGATGGACTGGCAGGAGCGGCGCGACCTGCACGGGGTCATCGGCCTGGCGCTGGAGGCAGGCGGCAACGCGGCGCTGGAAGAACTGGCCCACCACTTCACGCACTCGCCCGACGACGCGCGCGCCCTGGAGTACGCCGAGCGCGGTGGGCTTCACGCCCTGTCGCTCATGGCCACCGAGCGGGCCATCTCCTACCTGGAGCGGGCGCTCGAGCTGGTGCCGCAGAAGGAACCGGAGCGGCGACTTCAGCTGCAGCTCAACCTGGGCGATGCCTACCGTCAGGCGCGCGACCACGCCCGCGCGATGGAGACCTACGAGAAAGTCGTGCGCGGGGCCCGCACCGCGGGCATCAAGGACATGGCCTGGACGGCCACCCTGCACCTTCTGGACCTCCAGCAGCGCTCCGGCCTCTACGAGGAAGCGCAGCGTGGCGCCGAGAAGATCACCCCGGCTCTGGAAGCCGAAGGACGCAAGGCCCTTCTGGCCCGCTGCCTCACCACCCTGGCCGTGATTGCGGCCATCCAGGGACGCCTGGACGAGGCCCGCGATCTGAACATGCGCGCCCTGGCCCTGCGGCGCGAGGTGGAGGACATCCGCGGGCAGGCGCTCAACCTGAACAACCTGGGATCGATCGACTCCCTTGCCGGGGACACGGCGACGGCGCTGCCGCTGCTCGAGGAGGCGCTCGCGCTTCACCGCCAGGCCGGCGACATCCAGCGCAGCATCGAGACGCTCATGAACATCGCCCACTGGCACCGCTTCGCGGGGGACATGGCTCTGTCCGTCTCACGCTTCGAAGAAGCGGCGGACATGGCCCGCCGGGCGCACGACCGGTGGCTGCTGAGCCTCGCGGAGACCGCCCTGGCCGGCCTCTACCATCTGCAGGGACGTCTCGACGCGGCGCTCTCCATCGCGCGCCGCGCGGTGTCCGACGCGCAGTCGGTGGGCAACGAAGAGCGCGAGTGCGAAGCGCTCGACGTGCTGGGGATAGTGCAACGCGATCTTGGAGATCCGGGCGGAGCCCTCTCGTCTCACGAGCGGGCCGTGACTCTGGCACGCCGCGCCGGACACCTCAGCCAGGAGATCTACGCCATCGTCTCCGCTTCGCTCGACAAGCTTGCCGGCTCGCCTCACGAGGGGGACCTGCGCTCCGTGCGCGATGCGCTGCGCAAGGCGGCGCGCGCCGGGGCGGAGATTCCCAGCGACAAGCTCAAGGCCCGGCTGCACGAGGCGATGGGACGATGCCACCTGGCCTCGGGAGAGCCGGCCGCCGCCCTGGACAGCGCGCGGCAGTCGGTGGACGCCGCGCGCGCGTCGCGCGTGCCGGCCGCGATCGCCAGCGCCGAGCTGCTGCTCGCCGAATGCCTGCTCGCTCCCGGCCTGCCGGAAAGGGATCCGGCCGAGGCCGCCGAAGCGGCCCGGCGGGTCGCCCGTCTCGGCGCCGAGGCGGGGCTCCCCGAGCCGCGCTGGCG
>JBOGOC010000060.1:0-173611 GCA_050747525.1 Candidatus Polarisedimenticolia bacterium
GCGGGGACGAGCTGATGGGGGGAACACGCTTCGCGACGATCATGAGGGTCCCCGTCCAGACCGCTGTGGGGGCGGGGATTCTCGGTTGATAGGGTGACGTGGTCCAGGTGTCGGTGGCCGGGTCGTAGAGGGCGTGGAGATCACCAGGCAGGAATCCGCCACCCCAGATGATCATGCGGTTTCCCGTCCAGGCCGCAGCGTGCCGGCCGTGCCCCGAGGGGGCCGCCGTCGTGGCCACGGGCGCCCATGTATTCCCGACGGGCTCGAACAGCCCTCCCGTTCCGGCCGGACCCGCCCCGGTCTCGTCGCCCCCCCAGACGATCATCCGGGCTCCCGTCCAGAGAACCGTGTGGTCGCCGCGCGGCGCCGGCGCATTGGCGAGAGACACGGCCGTCCAGGTGTTGGCAGAAGGGTCATAGAGCGCTCCGGTGTTCAGACGCGTCCCGTTGACCGCGGCGTACCCTCCCCACACGATCATGTGACTTCCGGTCCAGACCGCCGTATGCCCGATTCGGGCGGAAGGCGCACTGCCGGAGCTGGTGACCGACCACGTGTCGCCCGTCGGGTCATACTGGGCGCCGGTAGCCGTCGTCGTGGTGCCGCTGCCGAGCCTTCCACCCCAGACGATCATCCGGCCGCCGCCCCAGACCGCCGTGTGGCCGAGGCGGCCCTCGGGAGCCTGCACCGTATTCGTGGGGCTCCAATGGTCGGATTGGGGATCGTACCGGCCGCCGGTGTTCAAAAATGAGCTGCCTGTGTAGCCGCCCCAGACGACCATGCGGCTCCCCGTCCAGACGGCGGTATGACCAGCGCGGGGGGAAGGGGCGAAGCTCGTCGACAGCGCCGACCAGGTATCGGCGACCGGATCGTAGGACGCTCCGGTGCCGAGGATACTGTTGCTGCCCGATCCCCCCCAGACAATCATGTGAGTCCCCGTCCAGACGGCGCTGTGATCCGTCCGCGCTGAGGGGGCGCCCGTGGTCGTGGTGGGGGTGGAGGTGTCGGTGACCGGGTCGTACTGGACGCCGGTGTTCAAGCCGCCACCCCAGACGATCATGCGGCTCCCGGTCCACACCGCCGTGGACCCCGCCCTGGCAGCCAGGGCGCCTCCCGTATTCCATACGTCGTTGACGGGGCAGCCCCCGATCAGAGGCGAGACCCGCGGCTCCGTCCCTTGCGGCCCAGGCAGGACGTCCGAGGCGGTGGCCACAGTGGTCACGCGCGCGGCGTCGAAAGTCTCCGCGGCCTCGCGCCACCAGCTCTCCCACGAGCTCTTGGGCACCGTGTACAGCGCCAGACGCGTGCGATCCGGACTCTCTTCCAGAACCACGCTGATCTCGAACCTGTCGTCCCGATCCGTCACATCGCCCACCTGCCGCGCCCGGCCCGGAGCGTGCAGTTTGCGCTCGCGAAGCTGCGACGGCTCGATGGACGACGCTCCTTCCGTCGCCCTGGAGTCGAGCACCACGCGCCGGGGATCCTCGTCGTCCAGGCCGAGGCTGCCGTCCAGCAGGCGTGAGTGGAGCGCTGCCGCCTCCTCGCGGGCGCTCGTCTGCAGTCCCGTGTCGGCATGGAAACGCGCGCGGGCGAGGCGGCCGGCAAGAGCGGGCCGGGCGAGACACTCCAGGACCAGAACGGGGTCGTTGCCGAGGGCTGCATAGATCTCGGCGAGCCGGTCCGGCATGGGCGTGGACTGCGCGATGCGCCGGGTCTCCTCGCGCAGCATCGGGGCGGTGATTGGCTCGCCCCACCTCTGTTCAAGCGCTGCGGACAGCAGGAGATAGTCGCGGACCTTGCGCTCGATCAGCTCGCCGGGAGCGGCCTCGTCGAAGGGTCTGGTCCGATCGATCTGGTGCGTGTAGTAGACCTGCTCGATGGCCCGCTGAGCCGCGACGCGCTGCTCGAAGGTCAGCTCGACGGACGAAGCGCGCACCTGGAGGCTCGTGGACAGGAGGCCGAGAGCGAGAAAAAGAGGGATCATGCGCCGGTGGCTCATGGGACCTCTCGAGTCGATCCTCTGGAGCCTGGATTTACACATGACAATACCACCAGACAGACCCCGTAGGGCAGGTATTTTTGCCAGCCTTGAGATGCCCACGGCTCGCGGTATACGCAGACACGGGCAGAGGCGACCGGACTGATGGAGGTCTCATGCGCGCAGGTGTCCTCGCCCTGGCTCTGATCCTCGCGGCTGCTGCGCTGGACGCCGGCCGGGCCGGGCGCCTGGCCGGGGACGGTCCACGATGTCGTGCGGGGGGAGCTGCATGCTCCCGGGCAGGGGGAGGCCTCGGCCCAGTCGTGCCTGGCGGGCGGCACCGCCGCGGCGGCTCTCGTGGATGGCTCCCAGCCGCCCCTGGCCGCGCCTTTTTCCATATGGTCCGCGGCTCGAACGCCTGTGGGGACGGCGGTTACGGGGCGGGGTCTTCGGGGGTCCCGCGGACGAGCTCCGCCTGCCCCTGACCAGCTTTCATAGTCTCTCCGTGCGGCGTACGAAATCCTATGCGTTGACCGCATCCAACGCCCCATTTCCCAGGAAGAGAGCCCCGCTCACAGGTGGTGCGCCGCTTGCTTTCAGAGCATCGGCTTCATCCATGGAGGGGAGACAAATGCTCGGGAGCATGCGAGTTCGCATCGGGGTCATGGGGGGGATTCTGTGCCTGGCGGCGGTCACCGCGGCTGAGGCCGGCGGGGCGTGGGTGCCGCAGCGGGGAGACGGGGACATCCATTTCGGATACAGCCGCAAGAGAGCCGACTACTCGTGGACCACGGACGGGACGACCGTCCCCAACAACAGCATCCATGATTTCCGCTATGGATATCTCAACGGAGAGATCGGGTTCGGCCACCAGCTCTCGATGGTCTGGTCGGCCCTGTACCTGAACGGGTACGAGGGGGCCACGGAAGACCTTGAGAACAACCGCGGGACCTCCGAGCTCTTCCTGGGCCTCAAGTATGGATTCCGGCAGGACGAGGACTGGCTCATGGCGGTCTCCTTCGTCCTGCGCACGTCGGCGCTCTACGATCAGTACGGCACCTACGATCGGCATCTCTTCCTGCCGGACGAAGACGACATCGATGGTGACGGCGACGACTCAGAGGCGATGCAGAACGACGTCAACTCCGAATGGCGCGGCCTGCTGGGCGAAGACTACAGCCTGGCCTACAGCGTCAGCCGCAACATCTTCGGAAGCGGTTGGCTCAACATGAACATCGGCTACACGTACCGCACCGGAAACGCCGCCGACGAGGTGCCGGTTCTCATCGACGCCGGCTTCCCGTCCGGCTGGAACCCTCTGCGCCTGAAGGGGGCCGTGACCTACGTTCAGAGCGTTCACAACAATAGCGAGATCCGGCAGCCCGACGACAGGTTCGGATGCTCCGAGACCAACTGCTTCCCCGATGCCAGCCGTGTCGTGCTGACCGGGGCGCTCTTCTTCGACTTGGGGTCGACGCAGCAGTGGTGGCTGGAGACCGGCTACAACCACTGGGTCTGGGGGGAGTCCACCCGCAAGTACACCGAGCCGTATGTGACCATCGGACGGAGGTTTTGAGGCAGATCCTGCAAATTGTGGACAAGGCGGCCTCGAGGGCGTAGGCTTTCGAGCATCCACTTGCTTCGGGCGCCCCGTGCCTAGTTTGGAGGACGCTATGACCAAGGCCGACTTGGCTATCATCCTGAAAAGCTACCCCGTGCTCGAGGAAGTCCCCTCGAGCCTCTTGCAGGAGCTTCAGCGTGAGGCGGTCCCCGTCCGGGCTCCCGCTGGCCGGCAGCTCTTCTCCGAAGGTTCTCCCTGCACTCATTTCCCTCTGCTGGTCGACGGAGTCATCCGCGCGCTCAAATGCGGCCCCGACGGCCACGAAATGCTCCTGTACCGGCTGCATCCGGGCGAGACGTGCGTGATCACGGTGACGGCGCTGCTGGGCGGTTCTTCCTACCCGGCCATGGCGGCGGCCGAGACCGATCTCGCCTTCTTCGGCGTTCCCCGCAAGCTGTTCCTGGATCTGATCCTTCAAGCCGAACCGTTCCGGAAGTTCGTTTTCCAGTTCCTTTCGAGCCGGATGACCCATCTCATGGCGCTCATCGACGACGTGGCGTTCAGGCGCCTGGATCAGCGGCTTGCGGCGCGTCTGCTCCTTCTGGGCGACGAGATCACGTTGACGCACCAGAAGCTGGCGGACGAGCTGGGAACCACCAGGGAGTGCGTGAGCAGGACGCTGGAATCCATGCAGGACCTGGGATTCCTGAGGCTGGGCAGGAAGAAAATCGAGATCCTGGACCGGGGCGCCCTCACTCGGCTCCACCGGGCAGATGTGGGGTGAAGGCGCCCCGGATGTTCTAGCGGACGCGCGCGACTCTACGCCCGGTCTGAGCGGCTGACTGTACCCCTTGTCACGGTCTAGTTGACCGTGGCGAGCTCGTTCAGGTAGTCGACGAACGAAGCGACGGTGGAGTCCCAGCCGGCAACCTTGGGGTTGGTCGACTCGATGACGTAGTACTCGTCGGGGGCGTGGGCGCCGCCGCCGTGGCCCAGCCCGAAATGGGCCGCGGGAAGCCGCAGCGGGTCGCCGGTGAAGACGTAGCCCGGATAGGATCCGGCGTTGCGCGGCCACAGGATCGGGTCGAGCCCGGCCCGTTTCAGGACCGACACCTGGGCGCGGATGAGCGAGGCGTCGGCCGGCGTGCTGGTGGGGTCGTAGCCGCCGCTGGCGTTCACCTCGATGTCTCCGAAGCCTTTCTTCTTCAGATGCGCCCTTAGCGCGGCCAGCGCCCCCTGGAACGTCATGTCCGGGACCAGGCGCAGGTCGAGCTTGGCCACCGCGCGATGCGGCAGGACCGTCTTGCCGCCCGGGCCGGTGTACCCGGCTACGAGGCCCTCGATGTTGACCGTGGGCGTGAAGAGGAAGCGCTCCAGCGAAGCGCGCCAGGCCAGGTCGTGCGCCCAGCGCTGCGCCGACAGCAGCTTCTTGGCGGTCGACTCCTGCAACCTGGAGGCGGCGGCGTCGAGCATGGCCTTCTGGGCGTCGGATGGGGGCTTCGCGGCGTCCGCGAACCCTTCGATCGCAGGGTCGCCATCCGGGGTGACCAGGGTGTTGAGCGCCTGGACGAGATGAAACGCGGGGCTGTCGAGCCTGGCCCGGTTGCTCGAATGGACGTCCTTGCCGGGGCCGCGCCCCCACTTCTGCCCGCTGGCCACCATCTCCAGCTCGATGACACCCTTGGCTCCCAGCGAGACGGTCACGGTGCCGTCCGGATCCTGGGAGGCCGACGGCATGAAGACACCCATGCAGCGCTTCAGCGCCGCGGCCACCTGGGGGTGGCGCGCGACCTGCTGGAAGTGCGGCGAGCCGATCTCCTCTTCCCCTTCCGCGATCAGGACCAGGTTGACGGGAGGCTTCCTGCCCGCCCCGCGGATGGCGTGAAGCGCCGCCAGGAAGGCCGCCTGCGGCCCTTTCTGGTTCACGGCGCCACGGCCCATGATCACCTTGCCGAACCCGGGCTTGTCCACCAGGGCCGCGTCGAAGGGGGGCGATGACCACTCGGCGGGGTCAACCTGCTTGACGTCGTACATGAAGTAGATGCCGATGGTGCGCGGCGCGCCGGCGTCGAGCGTCCCGAAGACCGAGGGATGCCCATCGGTGGGAATCTTCTCGACGTTGTCGAAGCCTGCCTCGCGAGCCAGGCGCATCATCAGCTCGGCCCCTTCGTTCATGTCGCGGTTTTCGGCGGCGATCGCCGGTTTGCGCACCCATTCCTGCAGGCGGCGCACACCTTCTTCGTGCTGCTTCGCGATCATGGCGCGGATGGGATCGGAGGCCTCCGCGGTGAAGGGAGAGGTCTGCAGGGCGAGCGTGACGGCCACCGCGGCTGCGGCGGCCGTGAAGACGATGCGCCGGTGGCGCAGGGGTGTCAGCATGGCGCCGATTCTACCTCAAGCCGACCTCCACCATCACGCGGATCGAGCGCGGCTCCGCCGGATGGAAATGGATGTCCTTCACGGGGGCCGCCTCCGAAGGGAGGCGCGACTCGTAGACGTAGTCGATGTCGCTGGCCTCCTCGTTCAGGAGGTTGAACACCTGCAGCCCCATCCGCACGCCGCCGGGCAGCTCGTAGCCCATCGAAGCGTTGACCAGAGTCGTGGCTTCGGAGCGCACGCTGTCATCCTCGATCAACGGGCGTGGACCGAAGTAGCGCAGGCGAAGGTCGCCGAAAAATCGATGGAGGCCCTGGACCGTGGCCCCGGCGGTGAGCACGGTTTCGACCGATCCCGGGATCCTGTCTCCCGCCGGGTCGTCGTCGGTGAAGCGGCTTCGCGAGAGGGCCAGATCGAGATCCAGGCTGAGCCACGGGCGCGCGCGGTAGAAGTTGGCCACTTCGATGCCGGTGCGCCGGCTGGGGCGCCCGGCCTCCGTGGTCCCCGCGTCTCCGACGAACACCAGCTCCGAGTCGAGCTCCAGGGCGAACAGGGAGAGGCTGCTCTGCAGACCGGGGAGAAGCCCGGTGCGCACCCCAACGTCCGCCCCCTGTGCCCGCACCAGCGGGTCGACCGGCTCGGCGGGAAGCCCCGTCTTCGGGTCGACGCGGATGGTCGCTCCACGTGCGTCGTTGCTGTGGAACCCGTAGCCGAAGTTGAGATAGATCTCCGTCTCCTTCCACGGACCGGCCACGAGGCTCAGCTTCGGGCTCAGCAGGAAGTCGTCGGCGGACCCCGAGCTGACCTCCAGATCGCTCTCCACGCTCGCTTCGTAGTGGTCGGCGCGAAGGCCGGCCAGGGTGCGCAGGGTGTCGGTCCAGGCAACACGGTTTTCCAGGTACGCGCCCGCCGACGACTGGAGGATGTCGTCCTCGCGGGTCGTGGAGAGGCGTTCCCGCTCCCGCGTGTGAAAGAGGCCGTTGGAGATGCCGTCGCGCCGGTACTGCAGCCCGACGATGTTGGAGACGCCGCGTCCCCGCACCTGGCGGTCCCAGGCGTACGAAGTTTCCAGGCCGGCCACCAGGCGGCTGTCGTTCTGCTCGAACTGATCGCCGTTCACGGGATCGTCGAGGACGTACGTGAAGTTGGAGAAGAGCTCCAGGTCGTAGTCGATGACGTAGGCGCTCACGGCGGTCCGGCCCGAGCCCGTGCTGTGAGTCCAGGTGCCGGAGAGGCTGTAGCGGCTGCTCTCCCCTCCGTCGCTCGGATCGACGGCGCCGAAGCGGTCCAGCGATCCGTTCATCACGGCCCTGCGCGGGATCTGGTCGGTGGAGTTCCATTCCCCCGCGTACCCCATGAGGGTCACGGTCAGCTCGTCCTGCGCGCCGGCGTGGCTGAACCGCACCAGCCCGTTGATCTTGCGAAAGTCGTCAGGGTTCTCCCAGGGGCCGTCATCGTGAAGCAGCTCGAAGCCCCCCAGGATGGCGCCTCCGCTCACCGGCATCGACGCGGCCGCCAGGGCCCTGCGGCGATCGTAGGGGCCCGTCGAGAGCTGCACGAGTGGCCGGGCCAGCGTGTTCATGACGTCGAGCGAGGCCGAGCCGGCTGCGGAGAAGTCGCCGTCCCGGGGCGTGTAGGGCCCCTTGCGGTACGCCACGCCCGCCACCAGCTCGGGGATCAGGAAGTTGAGATCGCTGTAGCCCTGTCCGTGCCCGTGGCTGGGCATGTTGACCGGCATGCCGTCCACCGTGGTGCGGAAGTCGGTCCCGTGGTCCAGGTTGAAGCCACGCAGGTAGTACTGGTTGGCTTTCCCCGAGCCGCTGTGCTGCGTGACGATCACGCCGGGGACCGTCTCCAGCAGCTCGGCCGGGCGCAGCAGCGAGCGTCCTTCCAGATCGGTCCGGCCGACCGTCCCTTCGGTGGCCGAATCGGCCGTCCCCACCAGGTCGTCCGCGCGGCTCTCCACGACCACCTGTTCCACGAACCTCTGAGGGAGACCCCCTTCACGCGAGAGGGTCAGCCATGTCATCCAGAGAGCCAGGCAACCGTCCAGCATCGTCGTGTCTCCCGCGTGACGCCGCCTCCCCGCCAGCCGGGGCGGAGAGGCGGCAATCGCCTGCGTTCGGTCGATCGGTCTCAGTTCACCGGCCCGCCACCCGGCTCGCCGGGATCCTTGTGCTGGCGGTTCCGGCCATCTTGCGACGGGGCCACGTACGGGAAGCCCGCGGAGTAGTCCTTGTCGTTGACGTTCACGCCGTCCCCGAGACGATTGTTGGGGAAGCGATTCAAGGAGGCTCCGGAGGCGTCATTGGCCAGGACGCCGCCCACCACGAGACGCAGGACGATGTCGGTCACGTCGTCGAACACCCTCCGGCCGTTGGGGAAGCCGGCCGGGTCGCCTCCCAGCAGGCCGAGACGGCTTGCGCCGGCGGCCGGCGTGGGGGCGACACCCACGTTGAGGCGCAGCAGGTCCGCCACCGGGCCGGCCGGGGTGCCCGGCGCCGCGATGGGAGGCCTGTAGGTCACCACCGGCAGCAGGTCGAGCCGCGGCGGGGCCGGCACGTCGAAGGCGCCGCCGAACGCCGCCTGGACGACGCGGGTGATCAGGGGGTCGAGCGCCGAGGCGGCGAACTGCGCGTCGCCCGCGGGCTGCTGGCGGCTCCAGAAGTCCTTGCGCTCCGTGCCGATCAGCAGCTCGTTGAACAGCGGGTTGGCGAGCCGCTGGATCTGCTTGAAGTCCGGGCTTCCGATCTCGGAGCCGGTCGTGCGGCGCAGGGTGATGGTGGGGCGGTAGGTCGCCCCCCACGTCCCGATGGTCGCGGCGCGGCTGCCCGCGGAGGGCCTGGTGCGCGTCGCGGTGAGCGCCTCGATGGGGACCTCGATGGCAATGGTGTTGACGTTGAACCCCGACACGGCGTCGCTCACGAAGTTCGCGGCGGCCGCGTCCTGCTGGTCGGTCAGGGCTCCGGGGATCCCCGTGGAGCCGAAGCCCGCGTTCCCGTTCACGTCCTGGTCCGGGATGACCCGCAGGTTCAGCGAATCGAACGTGGCGCCCAGATCGATCCAGAACGCGTCGTCCGTGGTGCCGGCGAACACCTTGATCCCCCGTTCCAGCTGGACGATCCCCTCGGCGAACAGATCATCGTAGACGGGCATGGTGCGCGGCCCCGCGTTGGAGGGAACGGCGATCAGCTTCCTGCCGTCCTCGGAGCGCAAGGGGATCCGGATGGCCCGCTTGCCGGTCCCCAGGACCATGGTCACCTTGTACGTCTGACGCAGGTTCAGCCCCTCGGAGCCGGGACCGTCCAGGTGCGTGATGGCGGGCGGGATGAGAGGCGTTCCCGGAGCAACCGGAGGCGGCGAGTTGTCGGGGGCGGCCACGCCGTCGCCGGCCCCAATCACGCCCACGGGGACTCCGGGGAGCCGGAACTCGGTCTTGAAGCGGAGCTCGAACGAGACGTCTTCCACGGCGTCCTGGTTGTTGTCCACCTTGATGGTGTACAGGACGTTCTCGTCGAAGGGGAAGTAGTTGGGGCCGTTGGAGGGCTCCAGGAGGGGGTCCACGGACAGGATCATGGTGACCCTGCGCGGGCCCTCCGCTGGATTGTCGTAGCTCACGAAGCTGTAGAAGTCGGTGATGTCGGCGGTGCGGTCCACCGAGGTGAGCGGCGCCTCGCGATGGCTGGCGCCGAACAGCGCAGCGGATCCGGCCGCCAGAACGAACGCTGCCAGGAAGAATGGCTTTTTCATGCTCGTCTCCTTTGTCTGGATGGTTGATGTGAACCCTACCCGGGCCACGGGGTTCATCGGGAGCTACGCAAGGACATCGCTCGCCGGATTGCGTACAATCCGAAGTCCCATCCTGTCCGTAGATAGAGGTGAGAGCCTGACAAGGGAGCCGGACCGGGAATGGCGGTGAACGAGCTCATCTCGAACGAGGCGCTGGTGGAGCGCATGGCACAGGAGGACCAGGAGGCCCTCTCGATGCTGTACGACCGCCACCGGGGCGTTGTCTTCGCCCTGGCGTTGCGGATACTGCGCGACCGGGCCGAGGCCGAGGAGGTCCTGAGCGACGTCTTCTTCCAGGCGTGGCGATCCGCGTCGGGGTTCGATCCGCTGCGTGGCTCGGTCACCGCGTGGCTCGTCACGCTGTGCCGCAGCCGGGCCATCGATCGGCTGCGCCGGCAGACGGCGCGCCGCGTGGAGGTCCTCGCCGATCCGCCGGCGGTCGCGGAGCAGGCGAGCGCTTCGCTGCGTGACGCGGAAGCGGCCGCCGATCTCGGCCTGCACCGCCGCCTGGTCGTGTCGGCGCTGGGGACCCTTTCTCAGGAACAGCGGGGAGCCCTGGAGCTGGCGTACTTCGACGGGTACTCCCATTCCGAGATCGCCGGCAAGCTCGGCCAGCCTCTGGGCACCGTGAAGACACGGATACGTCAGGGGCTCCTGCAGCTCAGGAAGAGCCTGGGGGAGCAGTTCTCATGAAGAGGAGCAGTCATGCGGTGTGAGCAGGTTCAGGATCTGCTGCCTCTTCACGCGCTCGGCCAGCTCGAGCCGGCCGAGGCGCGCGACGTGCGTGGCCACCTGGACTCGGGCTGTCCGCGGTGCGCGTCGGAGGCTGCGGCCTTCCAGGAGACGCTCGCCGCGCTCCCGCTGGCGCTCGAGAGCGCCGAGCCGTCGCCCATGGCCAAAGCGCGCCTGATGGCCCGCGTCCGCAAGGAGGCGCCGGCAGGGCGGCCCGCCAGCCCGTGGCGCGCCCGCGCCGGATGGATCGCCGCGGCGGCCGCGGTCCTCATCGCCCTGGTGAACGCGGCGGCGATGAGCGGCAGCTACCGCGAGGCGTCCGAGAGCCTGCGCGCGCAGATCCGGAGCCAGAGCCTCGAGCTGGCCCGCCTCAAGGAGCAGGTCCAGCGCACCCAGGACACCATCCAGATGGTGAGCTCCCCGGGAGCCAAGGTCATCGACCTGGCGGGGCAGGAGGACGTCACCGCGGCGGCGCGCGTCTTCTACGACAGCCGGCGCGGGAACTGGAAGCTGTACGCCGACAACCTGCCGCCGGCCGGCGCGGGGAAGACCTACCAGCTCTGGGTGGTGACCGCCCAGGCCAAGATCAGCGCCGGTGTGTTCGACACCGCCGCGGCCGCCGAAGCCTCGGGCACTGTGACCGTGCCGGAGTCGGCGGGAGCGGTGGTCGCCCTGGCCGTGACCCCCGAGCCCGAAGGAGGATCGCCGCAGCCCACGGGGGCGATCCTGCTGGTCGGCAAGATTTGAGTGCCCTCCAACTTATCGCCAGTGCAGCGTCATGCCGTGATCGCCTGCCAGCCGCGCCTCCAGATCCGGCGAGCCCTGCCGGTTCAGAAGGTCACGCAGCCAGCGTGTGTCCTCGACCGGAGCACGCTCGAGCCGGAGTCTCCTGGATCGCAGAGCGACGATCCTCACTTCAGCGAGCCGGTCCTCCGATGGATCCCACTCGATCAGGTACATGGGGCTGAGATCTCCCCGGAACTCCTCATATCCGCCGATCCCTTCGTAGTCGTTCACAAAATCGCCGCAGCCGTGCAGGATCGGCCGCCCTTGATGGATCCGGATGGCCTTTGCGTGGTGCGACGAGTGGCCATGCACGATGCTCACGCCGTTCTCGACGAGCCGCCTGGAGAACGCGATCTCCTCAGGGGGGATGGTGTAGCCCCAGTTGGGTCCCCAGTGGATCGAGGCCACGCTGACGTCGCCCGGCTGCATGGCCCCGCGGATCCGGCGCGCGCAGGCCAGGGCGGTCTCCTCGGAGAGATCGTCCAGCAGGTTCAGGCCGGGGCGGTTCGCCGCCGCCCTCCAGCTCCGTGGCACGCCGCTGGTGGGAGAGCCGAAGGCGAAGACCAGCACGCGCCCCTTCCCCGGAACCTCCAGCACGGCCGGGGCCGCCGCTTCGGCCGCCTCGCGTCCGGCCCCCGCCCGCGCCACGCCCGCCGTGTCCAGGGTGTCGATCGTCTCGTCCAGCCCCACATAGCCCCAGTCCATGACGTGGTTGTTGGCGAGGGAGCAGCAATCGATGCGCGCGGCGGTGAGGCATCCGACGTTGGCCGGATGCATCCGGTAGTGGACCTCCTTGCCGGGCCAGGGCGAGCCGCCGCGGGTGATGCTGGTCTCCAGGTTGACGATCCGCACATCGACCGCGGCGCCGGCCAGTACTTCCAGGGCGTCTCCCCAGATGTAGGCGTCGTCCACCGGCCGCGGGATGGGGCCGTAGGCCGCCTCGGCCAGCTCGACGTACCGGCGCGCATCGCGGATGTACGATTCGTGCAGGACCGGATCGCCGGGATGGCGGAGGATCTGGTCGATCCCCCGCCCCGTCATGACGTCTCCGCTCAGGAACAGGGAGATCATCGGAATGTCTCAGCGGCCCGGGTTCGCGTCCCAGCCGGCCACGAGGGCGAGCGCCGTGGTGGGTGAGCCGGCTTCGTACGGAACGATGATACCGCAGGGCGTTCCTTCCACGTCTCCGGGTCTGTATCATCGGCCATTCACCGGAGGTGGCATGAGACACGCAGCGATTCTCGGTTTGACCCTCGCCGGCCTCGCCATGAACGCGCAGGCCGCCGAGCCCGTTCAGAAAGGAGCGGCCATGACGGCTCGCGGAACGTTCGACGTCAAGGTGACCCCGCAGCCCCCGGACGACAGCGCGGCGGGGCCGTTCCAACGACTGTTTCTCGACAAGCAGTTCCACGGCGACCTGGAGGCCGGAAGCAAGGGACAGATGATGGGAGCGCAGTCGGCCGTCGAAGGTTCGGGCGCCTACGTCGCCTTCGAGCAGGTGACCGGAGTCCTGAGCGGCAAGAAGGGGAGCTTCATGCTGCAGCACCGGGGAACCATGCGCAAAGGGTCCTACCTGATGGATGTCACGGTGGTGCCGGATTCGGGAACGGAGGAGCTGGCCGGGATCGCCGGGACGATGACCATCGTGATCGAGGGAGGCAAGCACTCCTACGTGTTCGAGTACAGGCTCGAGAGTGAATGAGGGGGCTGCTGCTCGGCCTCCTGCTGGTGGCGTCCGGCGCACGGGCAACCGCCGCGGGCGTTCCTGAGACTCCGGCCGGCAGAGAGTTGGTCTCCTTCCTGGAGAGCTACAACGCCCGCCGGCTCGATGAGGAACGCTGGAAGCGCTGGTTCTCGATCTACGGCCCGCTGGAGGTGAAGCAGGTGGCCGCGTCGGCCGACACCGATCTGTCGGTCTGGGCCCAGGGAGGCCTGACCGGGGGATGGGTGAAGCTCAGGATCGTCCTGGAGGAGGCGCCTCCTCACAAGCTGGACGGCATCGGCGTGACCACCGGGTACCTTCCCGAGATGGCGTTCGCCCAGGCGCCGTTGACGGAGCGCAGGCTCGTGGAAGAGGCCGGCTCCTACCTCGACCGGCTGGCTGCCGAGGACTACTTCTCGGGCACCGTCCTGATCGCCAGGCACGGCAAGCCGATCCTGGCCCGCGCCTGGGGACAGGCCAGCCGGCGCCATGGCGTTCCCAACGGCATCGAGACGAAGTACAACCTTGGCTCGCTGACCAAGGTCTTCACCGCCGTGGCGGTCGCGAAGCTGGTCGACGAGGGACGGCTTCGCTTCGACGACACCATCGCCGGCCGCCTTCCCGGCTACGCGAGCCGGATCGCCGACCGGGCGACCATCCACCAGCTCCTGACCCATACGTCCGGGACGGGGCGTGGCGCCTTCCACGCGCAGGCCTTCTCGGATCGGCAGCGGCACTCGGTGTCCGATCTCCTGGCCATGACCATCGCCCCGCCCGACTTCGAGCCGGGGACGGGCGTGCGGTACTCGAACGAAGCGTGGATCATCCTGGCCGCCATCATCGAGAAGGCGAGCGGCATGGACTACGACACCTTCGTGCGGAAGAACGTCTACGACCCTGCCGGCATGAAAGACAGCGGTCCCTTCGAGGCGGACCAGGACACGCCCGGCGTGGCCACCGGGTACACGCGATGGAGATGGCACGGTGATCGGAACTTCACCTTCGAGGATGGGCCCCGCCGGAGCAACGACTTCATGCGGGCCTTGAAAGGGAATCCTTCCTGCTGCTCCTACGCGACGGCGCCCGACCTCCTCAGGTTCGCCAACGCACTTCTGGAGAACCGGCTCCTGAGCGCAGGCACGACCCAAACGCTCCTCGCCGAGCACGTCTGGCAGCCTGAGTATCCGGGCGCGGCCGGGCGCGAGGGGTACGCCTACGGCTTCGAGCTCGTCAAGGTGGGCGATGTGCTGAGGGTCGGCAAGGCGGGCTCCATCGACGGCGTGAGCACGCGGCTGGACATCTACCCGGCGCTCGGCTACACGGTCATCGTGCTGTCCAACTACGACTCGATCGCACACCTGATCGTGGCCGACCACCTCGGCACTCTGGTGATGGCCACTCGAGGGCGTTGAGCCTCCCGATTCCTGGAACCGATCCCGGCCCCCCACGTATGATGTGTTCCATCCGGCGGGGTTCGTGTGGCCGGCATCGCCGCCGAAGGCGGCAGGAGGTTCCGCATGGGAGGCGTGGTGATTCTGGGAGGGATGCTCCTCCTTTTCGTCATCCTGCTCGTGTGGGTGATCGGCATCTACAACGGACTTGTGCGCAGGCGCATCGAGTGCGACAACGGCTGGTCCCAGATCGACGTCCAGCTCAAGCGGCGCTACGACCTCATCCCGAACCTGGTGGAGACGGTCAAGGGGTATGCGGCCCACGAGAAGGGGACCCTCGAAGCGGTCATCTCGGCTCGCGCCCGTGCCGTCGCCGTGACCAGCGACGCCGCGCATGCCGGCGAGAAGGCGGCCGCCGAGAACATCCTGACGCAGGCGCTGGGGAGGCTGATCGCGATCGCCGAGGCGTACCCCACGCTCAAGGCCGACGCCAACTTCGCCCGGCTGCAGGAAGAGCTGACCAGCACCGAGAACAAGGTCGGGTTCGCGCGCCAGCACTTCAATGACGTGGTGGCCCGGTACGAAGAGGCGCGCCAGACCTTCCCGTCCAGCATCATTGCGGGGATGTTCGCCTTCGGAAGCCGTGACTACTTCAAGGTGGACGAAGCGGCCGTGCGCGAGGCCCCCAAGGTCAAGTTCACGTGATCGAACCGCTCCGGCAGCGGATCCAGGCCTATCCCGGAACACTCACCTACCTGGACCTGATCCGCCGCAACAGGCGCGAGAGCGCCTTCATCCTGGTGGCCGTGATCCTGCTGGGGGTGGTCATCGGCGCGGTCCTGGCGGGGGTGCTTTCCCTGAAAGCAGGCGCGACGGGCCCCGAGGACCTGCTCCCCTCGGTCCTGCTGGGGGGCGCCGCGGCGTTGGTGGCCGGGTTGCTGGCGTCGGCGTGGTCGTGGTTCGGCGGGGCCGGGGCGATCCTGGCCATGTCTGGGGCGAGGCCGCTCGAGAAGAACGAAGACCCCGAACTGTTCAACGTCGTGGAGGAGATAGCCATCGCGGCGGGGCTCCCGATGCCGCGGATCTATCTGCTCCCCGACGAGGCGATGAACGCGTTCGCCACCGGCCGCGATCCGCGAACCGCCGTCGTCGCCGTCACCGCCGGGCTGCGCCAGAGACTCACGCGCGACGAGCTGCAGGGCGTTGTGGCGCACGAGATGGCCCACGTCCGGCACCTGGACGTGCGGTTCGGGATGCTCCTGGCCACGCTCGTGGGCCTCATCGTGTTCGCGTGCGACGCCGCCTTTCGCGTGGTGCTGCGCGGGGGGCGATGGGGCAGGCGCGGGTCGGGGCGAGGCGGTGGTGGCGCCGCCCTGATCATCCTGATGGCCGTAGGGCTGGTGCTCGCGCTGGTGGCGCCCTTCATCAGCCGGCTCATGCAGCTGGCCTACAGCCGCCGCCGGGAGTACCTGGCCGACGCGGGGGCGGTGGAGCTGACCCGCAACCCGGAAGGGCTGGCCTCCGCCCTGGCCAAGCTGGCCGACGACACGCAGCCCCTGGTGGAGTCGGCCAACCGCGGCACCGCGCACCTGTTCATCGTCAACCCGCTGCGGCGCATGCGCCTGTCGCGCCAGTCCCTCGACTCCATCTTCTCGTCCCACCCGCCCATCCAGGAGCGCATCGCGAGGCTGCTGGCGCTGGCCCGCTAGGCCTCACAGGTAGCTCAGCCACCAGTCCCGGCGGCGCGCCTTGACCCCCGCGAACCACCGGCAGGCGAAGTACAGCAGGACCACCGAGATCGCCCAGACCAGATACAGAAGCCCGAGGCTCCAGGCGTATCCCTCGGGCGGGCGCGGGGCACCCATGGGATGGTTGGCGAACAGCCAGGGGCTGATCTCACCAAGCCGCATCCACGACACCAGCAGCGCCAGCGCGTGGATGAGAGGGATGTGGAGCACGTAGTAGAAGAAGGGGACGCGGCCGAAGACGGTGATCCATCGCGCCGCCGCGCCGCGCGCCTTCTCCAGAAGCGGGATCGCGGCGATGGCGGGCCCCAGGGTCATCAGCAGGAAGCTCAGCGACGCCGGGTACTTCGTGGTGTTCAGGAAAGCGAGCAGCGCAGGCATGCCGGGAGAGCCGTCTCCGCGCGCGGCCGCCGCGGCGCGCCACGGCTGCGGGTCGCCGTAGAAGTCGAGCAACCGCAGCACGACGAACAGCGCCATCGACCCGAGCCCCAGCGCGTAGCACAGACGGTCGCGCCGTGCCGCATCCAGCGTCAGGATCTGGCCGAACGCGTAGCCTGCCGCCATCACGCCGATCCAGGGAATGATCGAGTAGAGCACGATCAGGAAGGGACCGTCGGCTCCCATCCGGATCGGCCCCGCGAAGAATCCCACGTACATGATCTTCCAGAGCCCGGCCAAGCCGCTCTCGTTGAGCGAGCCGACGATCCCGTAGATGAAGGGATCCATCATGTTGTGCCCCGCCATGATGGCGACTCCGATCGCTCCCACCGCAGACAGGGGCAGCCGCGTGAGCCCGGCCATCAGGATCATGCACCAGCCGATCACCCAGATGACCCCGGCCATCTCGTACTGCATGAAGTCGAAGTTGAAGGTCCAGGCCACGCGCATGAAGGTCAGCTCGAGCAGCACGAGCCAGGCGCCGCGCGTGAGCAGGAAGCGCGCGAGGCCTTCGTGCTTCCTCTGGTAGAAGTAGGCGCTCGTCCCGGCCAGGAACACGAACGCCGGCGCGCAGAAATGGGTGATCCAGCGTGTGAAGAACACCGCAGGGTCGGGGCCTCCCGCCGGGACGCCGGCGAAGACCCGCACGTGGTCGATGCCCATCAGGATCATGACGGCACCGCGGATCAGATCGATGGAGGCGACGCGGGAGGTGGGCGTGGCCGGCCCCTCCAGGGGGCGGGCCTCGCCGGGGCCGGCTCCGGTTGTCGGGACCGCGAGCGGTGTGGCCATGGGCCACCCTACCGGGATTCGGCGGAGGCCGTCAAGCCTGGGGACCCTGGCTGGCGAAGCCCCCCGGACCCCTGCCAGGCTCCGGGGAGCTCCAACCAGTACTACACCTTGATGGGGGGACGTGGACCGCCTGATGGCGAGGCTGGACCAGGTCGCCAGCCTTGAGTTCCACGGGCCAGCCTCACCGGCCGGTCCACGTCAACCTGTCCTAGCAAACCTCGTTCCTCACCCTTGCCAGGTAGCCGTCTCGTGCCCAAGTCATGGCCCCACATCAGGTTGTGATCAGACGGCCGGGCGGGGCGACCGACCGAAAATACGTAGAGATGATGATCCGCACGAGAAATCTCGTAATCCCTACGTGCCGCCCTCATCTGTGCGATGCTCCGCCCCGCCATGCCCGGATTCCTGAAGCCGATCGCCGCGGTTCTGCTCGCGGGCGCGGTGCTGGTCGGCTGCGCTCCCGCCGCGAGCCCGTCGGTCACACTCAACGACGTTCATTCCCGTCTGAACGCGACGCAGGTGGCCGAGTACCACGAGCCTGCGAGCAGGGACGAGATCGTGGCCCTGGTGAAGCGGGCCGGCCGCTCACGGCTCGCGGTCAGCATCTCGGGGGGCAGGCACTCCATGGGAGGGCAGCAGTTCGGCGAGGGGACGCTTCATGTGAATCTGTCCCGGTACAACCGCGTCGTCGGCCTGGACGAGAAGCGGGGACTGGTCACCGTGGAGTCGGGTATCCAGTGGCCCCAGCTGATCGACTGGCTGGTGACGCATCAGCAGGGACGCGAGCGCTCCTGGGGGATCCGGCAGAAGCAGACCGGAGCGGACCAGCTGACCATCGGAGGCGCCCTCTCCACGAACGTCCACGGGCGAGGCCTGAAGCTCAGGCCCATCGTGGCCGACGTGGAGTCCTTCGAGCTGGTCGACGCCGAGGGGAAGCTGCAGCGCTGCAGCCGGCAGGAGAACCCGGAGCTGTTCCGCCTGGCGATAGGCGGCTACGGACTCTTCGGGGTCATCACCGAGGTCACGCTGCGCCTGGCGCCCCGCACCAAGCTGGAGCGCAAGGTGGAGGTCATCCGCCTGCCGGAGGTCCCCGCCCGCGTCGAGCAGAGGATCCAGGACGGGTTCGAGTACGGCGACTTCCAGTTCAAGACCGACGAGAAGGCCGACGACTTCCTGCAGGTGGGGGTCTTCTCCTTCTACCGTCCTGTTCCCGCGTCGACCCCCATGCCCGCAGCGCAGCAGGAGCTCTCGGAAGATCGGTGGAACGATCTGTACGTGCTGGCGCACATGGACAAGTCGAAGGCCTTCCAGGTCTACGCGGACTACTACCTCTCCACCGAGGGACAGATCTACTGGAGCGACACGCACCAGCTCTCGTCCTACTCTCTCGGCCTGGACGGGAAGGTCGACGGGCTGATGGGGGCGCGCGCGCCGGGGAGCCTCATGATCGGCGAGTTCTACGTCCCCAGGGATCGCCTTCCCGATTTTCTGACGCGCGCCGGTGAGGTCCTGCGCGCGACGAAGGCGAACCTGGTGTACGGGACCGTGCGCTACATCGAGAAGGACGACGAGTCGTTCCTGGCCTGGGCGCGCGAGCGCTACGTCTGCATCGTGATGAACCTGAGGGTGACCCACGACGACGCGGGCATCGAAGCGGCCGGGACCCAGTTCCAGGCGGTCATCGACGTCGCCCTGGACATGGGGGGAAGCTACTTCCTGACCTACCACCGATGGGCGCGCAAGGATCAGGTCCTCGAGGCCTACCCGCAGTTCCCCGAGTTCCTGCGACGGAAGCTGCGCTTCGATCCCGAGGAGCGCTTCCAGAGCGAGTGGTACCGCCACTACCGGACGATGTTCGCCTCCGAGATGTCCCGCCCTTGACCGAGCCCGCGACGGCGATCACCGACTTCCTGATGGCGGTCCTGGCGGGCTGGTTCGCCTTGGACCTGGGCCGGCGCGCGGGAAGGCGCGTGGATGCCGTCTGGTGGAGCCGCGCCTTCGCCCTGCTCGCCTTCGGCGCGTTGACCGGCGGGGCGTATCACGGGTTCCGCGCGTCGCTGACCGTCTGGGCAGCGGGCGCTCTCTGGCGGGTCTCTCTGGCCACGGCGATGCTCGCCTCCTTCGCCACCATGCGGGCGGCTGCGGCGCAATGGCTGCCGGCGGCGCAATGGCTGCCGGAAGCAAGGCAGGTGGCGTGGTCGTGGATCGCGGCTCTCAAGCTGGCGGTCTTCCTGATCGCGGGCGCGGTCGAGCCGGTGTTCCTCGCCGTGGTGATCGACTTCGGCCTCACCATGCTGTTCGTCTCGGGGGCGGCGATCGCGGGGCGCCACCGCAATCAACGCGCCTGCGTGGCCGTCACCGCCGGGGCGACGCTCTTCGCGGTAGGAGCGCTGGTCCAGCAGGGAGGCGTGAGCCCTGGCCCCTCCTTCAACCACAACGACCTCTTCCACGTGATCCAGATTCTGGGAAACGGCTGCTTCTTCGTTTCCGCGAGACTCGGTGCCGTGATACAGTCCGGGCCGCTTCGAGGCTTCCATGCGCCCTGATCCCATTCAGCTCGTCGTGGTCGCGGATGACCTTGGCCGGGCGGCGTCCGTGAACCAGGCCGTCTCGGCCGGGCTTCAAGAGGGGATCGTCACGGCGGCCAGCCTCATGGCGGGCGGAGAGGCGTTCGAGGAGGCGGTGCGCATCGCGAAGGAGCATCGGCGTCTGTCGGTGGGACTTCACGTGACGGTGTGCGACGGGCGCGCCGTGCTGCCGCCAGGTCGCGTTCTCGAGCCGAGTCCCGTGCGCGCCGGGGTGCGTCTCTGGCGCGGCCGCGCGCGGCTCCTGCCCGAGCTGAGCGACGAGATCGCCGCGCAGTTCGATCGGGCGGAGAGAGCGGGGCTCGATCTCGCGCACGTGGACGGTCATCATCACATGCACATCCATCCGCTGGTCTTCCCCATCGTGTGCCGCGAGGCGTCCCGTCGAGGTGTGCGCTGGGTGCGCATCCCTCAGGGGAATCCGCGCGATGGAAGGGTCGGAGAGTGGGTGCTCTTCGGCGCCCTCGCGGGGATCAACAGGAGGACGGCGGCACGGCACGGCCTGGCGGCGTGTCGGCGCGTGTACGGTCTCTCGCGGTCGGGTCGCGTGGACGAGGCCTGGCTGATGGGCCTCCTGCCGCGCCTGAGGCCGGGCCTGAGCGAGCTGTTCGTTCATCCGGACCTGGGCACGGAGAGTGGGCGCCGCGAGCTCTCGGCCTTGACGTCGCCGCGGGTCCGCGCGAGGACGGCAGATCTCGGCATCGAGCTGGTGTCGTACGCGGCCGGTGGTCCCGCGTCTTCATGAAGACCTTCGTGGTGCTGGCCTTCGCCGCCCTTTCCGGCGCCATCGCCGAGACGCTCTTCAGCTACGGCATGCGGTCCTTCGGGGAGATGGACTGGTCGAAGCCCTCACGATGGCTCGACATGCTCCTGGTTGTCCCCCGCAATCCGTACGTGCTGATTGGAGTCGTCTTCGCGGCCGGGTTCTTCTTCCTCTACCTCACCGCGCTCTCGTGGGCCGACCTTTCCTACGCCATGCCGGTGACGGCGCTCTCGTTCGTCTTCGCGGCCGTCTTCGCGCGCGTCTTCCTGGGCGAACATGTGTCCTGGCACCGCTGGGCGGGGACCGTGCTGGTCGTGGCCGGCATCGCGCTGGTGGTGGTGGGAGGGCGCCAGCGCACGGTGGCCATCGAGCAGAACGGTCAGGAGGCCGGCCCTCGTCGATGACGCTCGCCACGCTGGTCGGTGCCTTGCTGGGCCTGTGGCTCGCCGCGGCCGTCGCCTATCAGATCGCGGCGCAGCTCGCGCTGCGCGGGCTTCTGTCGGGAAGACCGCGCCCGCGAGCCGGCCGGCTCCCGTCGGCGACCATCCTCCGGCCGCTCGGCGGCGGCGCGCCTCGCCTGGAGGAGAGCCTCGAGGGCCTGTGCGCGGCAGGCGCCCCGGTGGTCGCGGGCATGGAGAAGGGGCGCTCGGAGGCGCTGGCGGCCGCGCGCCGGGTGCTCCGGCGCACCGGACCTCGCAGCCTGACCATCGTGACCGGCAGCGGGCCCGCCGGCTTCAACCGCAAGATCGCGAATCTGATCCAGATGATGCCGGAGGCGCGGGGCGATGTCGTGGTCTTCACCGACGGCGACATCGGCGTGCCCGAGGGGTACCTCGAGGCGGTGCTGGCTCCATTCGCCGACCCCGATGTGGGGATGGTCACGTGCCCCTACCGCTCGGTGGGCGGCTCGACGGCCGCCTCGCGCGTCGATGCCGTGTTGACCAACACCGCCTTCCTGCCCTCGGTGGCCCTTGCCGCGCGTCTCGAGGGGGTGCGCTTCGCCCTGGGCGCCACGATGGCAATCCGCCGCACGGTGCTCGACCGGATCGGAGGGCTCGCGCCGCTGCTCAATCACATCGCCGACGACTGGGCGCTCGCCGACCGGGCCCGCCGTGCCGGGTGCCGGATCGCCCTGGCGCCCCTGCTGCTCGACCATCACGTGGGCGACTCGGGCTGGAGCGAGATGTGGCTGCGGCACCTACGCTGGGCGCGCACGAACAGGGCGCTCCGCCCGGCCGGGTACGCGGGCTTCGCCATCACGCACGGATGGCTGCCCGCCCTGGGCCTGGCCACGCTGGGCGGATGGAGCGGCGCCGCGGCCGTGCCGCTGGCCGCCTGGGGCCTGGCGCGGCTGAGCGGCGTGCTGCTCAACGCGCGGCGCACGGGGTGCGGCCTCCACGACCTCCTGCTCATTCCGCTGGCCGACGTCCTCTCGCTGGCGCTCCACGCGGGCGGCTTCTGCGGCCGCACCGTGCGCTGGGGAGAGGCGCGCCTGCGCATCCGCCCGGGCGGCGCGATCATGTCCGCCCGCCCAGGGCACGGCGCCTCCCCGCAGGCCGACACGGCCGTGAGCGACTGAGCTCCGCGTCTCCGGGGCCGGAAATTTGATGGAACCGGTTCGACCTCCACGACAAGGTGACTATGGATTGACCAGACTTTGATGTTGCTGTATAAGGGACGGACACCACACGATCCCGGCTCTCCTGAACGGAGAACAGGGCCCCTGTCCACGTTGTGGCGTGCTGCGGGAGTTCGACCACTCAACTCGACCTGAGACAGCTGCGGCTGCACCGGCAGGTGCCCGCTCGTGGGGGTGTGAATGCGCGCGTCCAGTGTTTTTCTCGTCGCAGTGGTCGCGGTGCTCGGCTCGAGCACTCCGGGGCATGCAGAATCCGACTCTGCGCCGCGCGTGCCCAACGAGATCCTCATCAAGTTCAGCCCGGGCAGCAGCCTTGCAGCACCCGACACGGCGCTTGCGCTGGTCGGCGGCACGCGGCTGAGGACGTTCGCGAGCGGCGCCGAGCACTGGCGCACGGGGCCAGGCGTCAGCACGGAAGCCGCCATGTCACTCCTCCAGGCGCATCCCCAGGTCGAGTACGTCGAACCCAACTACATCGTGAGCGCCAGCGCGGCCCCCAACGATCCGAGCTACGGGCTCCTCTGGGGCCTTCACAACACCGGGCAGACGGGAGGCACCCCCGGCGCCGACATCGACGCCGAGGCGGTCTGGAACATCCTGACCGGCAGCCGCAGCGTCGTCGTCGGCGTGATCGACACCGGGATCGATCCCACGCATCCCGACCTGGCTGCGAACATGTGGACCAATCCCGGAGAGATCCCGGGCAACCATGTTGACGACGATCACAATGGCTACGTCGATGACGTGCGCGGCTGGGACTTCATCAACGAAGACAACGACCCCTTCGACGACCACAGTCATGGCACCCATGTGGCGGGGACGATAGGAGCGGTGGGGAACAACGGCATCGGCGTGGCGGGAGTGAACTGGGCGGTTTCCCTGGTGGGCCTGAAGTTCCTGAGTGCCGGCGGGTCTGGAAACACGGCGGATGCCATCGAGGCGGTGGAGTACGCCACGGCGATGGGGCTGGACATGACGAACAACTCCTGGGGGGGCGGCGGTTTCTCCCAGGCGCTCCTCGACGCCATCGTGGCGGCCGATGCCGCCAACTGCCTGTTCGTGGCCGCCGCGGGAAACAGCGGCGCAAATATGGATGTGAGCCCGCATTACCCGGCCGGCTACAACGCCCCCAACATCATCTCGGTCGCGGCGACCGACCACAGGGATGCGCGGGCCTCCTTCTCCAACTACGGCCTGACCACCGTCGACCTGGGCGCTCCTGGGGTGGACGTCTACAGCTCCGTCCCGGGCGCCGCCTACGCGCATTTCAGCGGCACTTCGATGGCTTCGCCCCACGTGACCGGTGTGGTGGCGCTGATGCGGGCTAAGAGTCCCGGGCTTGCCGTGGCGGCGCTGAAGCGGGCGTTGCTCGATTCCACCGACCCGATTCCGGCCCTCGCCGGAATCACCGTCTCCGGCGGCCGCCTCAACGCCGTCCGGGCCATCGCCCTTCTGGACAACATTCCTCCCGGCGCCATCAGCGATCTATCGCTCTCGGATCCCACAAGCGCCAGCCTCACCCTGAGCTGGACGGCCACGGGGGACGATGGGGCCACCGGGACCGCGAGCGCCTACGACATCCGCTACGCGACCATCCCCCTGGACGAGACGAACTTCGACAGCGCGGCGCGCGCCCCCGTCTGGCCGGATCCGGGACCTGCCGGGTCGGCGCAGACCGTGGAGGTGTTGGGCCTTCAGGCTGCCACGACGTACCATCTCGCCGTCAAGGCGATCGACGATGGAAGCAACCGCGGTCCGATCAGCAACCTGGTGTCGGGGACGACCTTGCCGCCCCCCACGCTCTTCTCCGCGCCGTCCGACTTCACGGCCTCCCTCCTGACGGGGCAGACGACGACGCGAAGCCTGACCATCGCCAACGTGGGCGACGGATCGCTCGACTGGACGATCCCGCTGCCCCACGTAGGCGCCGCCTACACGGCGCGGCAGTCCGGGTTCGTCGGCCCGGGCGCGTCGGCCTCCGGTCTTTCGGGAAACGACCCACCGGGCGGGCTGGAGTTTTCCTGGCGTGACCTCGTCACCACCGGGACGCTCATCGAGTCGCTGGACGGCGACGACCAGACGTCCGAGCCGATCCTGCTGGGCTTCGACTTCCCGTTCTACGGCGAGCGGTTCAACGCAGTGCGCGTCAGCACGAACGGTTTTCTGAGCTTCACCAGCGACTCGATGCAGCCCGCCAACCAGTCCCTGCCGAGCGCCGCGGCCCCCGGCAACCTGCTGGCCGCGTTCTGGGACGACCTGGACTTCTCGCAGGGAGGGCGCGCCTACTACGCCCGCGGCGAGGACGCCTTCATCGTCCAGTTCGAGGGAGTGAGGTCGGCGTCGGGATCCGGGTCGTACGATTTCGAGGTCATTCTTCAGGAGGGCGGCGACATCGTCTTTCAGTATCTGTCGATGACCGGGCCCCTCGACGGGGCCACCGTGGGCATCCAGGATGCCACCGGGGCGCACACACTGCAGGCGTGCTTCGACAGCCCGTGTGTGGGCGACAACCTGGCCATCGGCTTCAGCGCCACCCCGCAGTGGCTCTCCGTGAGCCCGCAGAGCGGACGCATCTGGAACGGCCAGCAGCAGGAGGTCACGCTGACCCTGGACGCGTCGGGTCTGGGCGGCGGCACCTACACGAGCGCCGTCGTGCTCTCGTCCAACGACCCGCTGCAACCCTCGGTCGCGCATCCGGTCACCCTCATGGTCACCGACGCTCCCGCCATCGCGGCCGGGCCGGCGGCTCTCGACTTCGGCACCATCTTCGTGGGATACGGCTCGAGCCGCGCGGTGACCGTCGCCAACACCGGGACGCTCGAACTGGTCGCGGACCTCACGACAGGGGATGCCACGGTGACGGTCAGCCATCCCAGGCTCGTGCTCGCGCCGGGACAGAGCCAGCAGGTCGCGGTCACCGTGACCGCGCTGGCCGCGGGCCCCGTGGACTCCTGGGTCGCGATCGAGAGCAACGCCTCCAACGCGTCCCGCGTCGAGATTCCCCTCACGGCCTCCGCAATCCCTCCCCCGGGGCTCTCCGTGGATCCGGCGTCCTACAGTGAGCACCTTCTGACGGGCGCGAAGGTCACGCGGAGCCTCCGTCTGACCAACACGGGAGGAAGCGATCTGCTCGTCACCCTGACGGCAGACCTGTCCACGCTGCACGGCGGGCTGAAGGTGGCTCCTCCCGGCGCGACGATCCCGGCGGGGGCCTGGCACGATTTCACCGTGACGTTCGACGCCTCCGGATCCAATACGGACGTTCATTTCGGCGCGGTCGTCATCCAGACCAACGTCCCGGACGTCCCCACGCTCACAGTTTCGGCGGTGATGTCGGTCACCGCCGCGCCCGACATCCGCATCGGTGGTCAGCCGGAGGTGGTCCAGTCGGTGGCTTCCTATTCGACCGACGGTGGGTCGACCTCCCATTCCCTGCCGATCACGGTGTCCCCGGCCGGTCCGGGCACGCTCGAGCTCATCGCGGACGGCGACTACGGATTCCCCGGTGAGACCGCCACCGCCAGAGTGGAGGGGACGGTCCTGGGCGCTGTGGGAGGAACGTCGAGCGTCGACTGCGCTCCGGCGTCGGGATCCTTCGCCTTGAGCGCTTCCCGCCTTTTGGAGGTCGCGGGGGACGGCGTGGTGCTGGTGGATGTGCAGAACTCATTGGAGGTGAATGTCTTCTGCGCCGTCAACCAGCATACGATCCGGCTCACCTACCAGGGCGCTTCCGATCATCTGGATTTCGGATCGCCTTACACGGGCGTCAGCCGCAGCCTCTCTCTGACTATCCTGAACGCGGGGTTCGAAGCGCTGCAGATCCCGTCCATCTCCAGCGACCTGCCCGAGTTCGTCCCGTCCGTCGGATCGCTTGCGCTGGGCCCCGGCATGTCGGCCCTGCTGACGGTGACGTTCACGCCTTCGAGCGTCGCGTCCTACCAGGGGACGATCACCATTGCGAGCAACGACGCCGATACTCCGGTGGCTGGGGTCCAGGTCTCGGGCGCAGGGCTGGATCCTCCCGTGCTGGGGGTGACCCCCTCCTCGCTCGAATCGGCCCTTCTGTCGGGCGAGCAGGAGACGCTGGCGCTGACCGTTTCGAACGGCGGCGGCAGCCCGCTGGAATTCGAGGTCCAGGCGCAGCCCCGTGTGGCGGGGCGTCTGCACGCGGTGCCTTTCGGCGGCCTGTCCGTGCCGGTGCCGGGAGCCTCGAACAATCCGCCCCTCGCGGAGGAGCCGGCCGCCACGCAGGGAGAGGGAGAGTACATCGGGGTTGTCGGAGACTTCGACCTTCTGCGCTCCAGCCCCACGCCGCTGACCTGCGTGGTGGAGGACCCCGCAACGGGGATGCTGTACGGGCAGGCCAACCAGGGGACCGGCTTCTTCCGCTACAGGTCCTCGACCGATACCTGGGAGACGCTCGCCTCTTCTCCCATCCACTCAGGCAACAACGGCGGCGCGGCTCTGCTCAATGGGAAGATCTACACCTCCTACACGGGCAATGGCGCCTCTCTTGGAGTCTATGACGTTGCTTCGGACTCCTGGACGGTGAGGTCCAACCCTCTTGGTCTGGGCACCGGCATCATCGCCAGCGACGGCGTGCAGTATCTCTACATGCTGGTCGACACCTACTTCTTGAAGTTCGATCCGTCCGTCCAGACCGTGACCTGGCTCTCGGCTCCACCCTTCTTCTTCAATCCCTGGGGAGGGATGCGGCACCTGTCGGGAGTCCTCTACGCCCACCAGGGAGACGGAGGCCGGGGTTTCGCCTCCTACGAGGTGGCCACGGACTCGTGGACCACTCTGCCGCTGGTTCCGTCCGGAGCGGTTCTGGGCTCCGCGCTCGATCCATTCCGGCGCGAGTACTTCGCCTATGGCACCTACGGTGGGAACAACCTCTACAGTTACTCCATCGACGACAGGATCTGGAGCGTGGCGAGCATTCCGTTCTTCGCCGTGAACGATGGCGGACTGGGGTGGCTGCCGTTCCCCGCCGGTGTCGTCATGGTGCAGGGTGAGAGCGGCTCCGGCCTGGCACGCTACGCCACCGGTCCCGAGTTCCTGCGTGTGAGCCCGGCAGTGGGCGTCGTGCCGCCCTTCTCGTCGACGGAGCTGCAAGTGACGTTCGATGCCGCCGGACTCTTCGGAGGGGTGTACCTGGCCGATCTCGGCATCGTCACCAACGATCCCGTCAATCCCCTGGTGACGGTTCCGGCGACGCTCACCGTCACCGGACGGCCAATCATCCTCGTCGGTGGGCCGGTGTCGATCGTATCCACCATCTCCTATACCGACTCGGGCGCATCCACCTCGCACAGCTTGCTCCTGCCAAGTTCGCCTGCTGGCGGCGGCTCTCTGGAGCTCGTGGCCGACGGCGACTACGGGGTCACCGGAGAGACGGCCACGGTCACGGCCGAGACCCTTCTCCTGGGGAGCGTGGGAGAGACAGGGAGCGACTGTGTGCCGGCTACCAGGGCGTTCCCTCTTTCCGCATCCGAGCTGGCCAGCCTGGCAGAGGATGGCCTCGTGAGCGTCCACGTGCAGAACTCCGGGACCGTGGACGCGTTCTGCGAGCTCAACCGGCACCGGGTGAAGCTGTCCTACGACAGCCCGACCGACAGACTGGACTTCGGGTCGTCGTTCATTGGTCTGGGCAAGACGATCTCCGTGGGCATTTCCAACACGGGAACCGAGGTGCTTCACGTCGGCCCGATTTCCTCCAGCCTGCCTCAGTTCCTGCCGTCGGAGACCGGGTTCGACCTGGCTCCGGGCACCTCGCGGACCCTCGAGGTGACGTTCACTCCGACGGCCGCCGTGGAATGGAATGCGACGTTGTCCATCTCGAGCGATGACCAGGACCGGCCTGTCGTCATTCTCCCGATGACGGGCCTCGGCCTCATTCCCCCCGTGGCATCGGTCTCGCCTGAGGCTCTCACCTCGAGCCTGCTCAGCGGGGAGCAGGAAACGCAGGTTCTGACGGTGCTCAACGACGGCGGCAGCCCGCTCACGTTCAGCATCCGGCTTGAAGAGCATCACACGGGTGCACGGTCAAGCTCCATCTTCGGCGGGCTTTCGCATCCTCAGGGGGCGTCGAACAACCCTGCTCCTGGCGCCGGACCCGGGGATGATGGAACCACCGCCGGAGAGACCTATCTGGGCGCTCCGGGGACCTTCGACCTGCTGAGAGCGAGCCCCGCTCCGCTCACGTGCATCGTGGAAGACCCGGCCGCGGGAATACTCTACGCTCAGGCAAATCAGGGAAGCGGTTTCTTCCGATACCTGGCCGCGACCGACGTATGGGAGACGCTCGCCCCCGCGCCCATCCACTCGGGGAACAACGGCGGGGCGGCTCTGCTCAATGGAAAGATCTACACGTCCTACGCCGACCGGAGCACGGTCGGGGTCTACGACATCGCGTCCGGTTCTTGGACCACGCTCGAAGGCCCGCTTTCGACGGGCACCGCAAGCATCACCAGCGACGGTGCCGGCCTCCTCTACATGGCCGTCGGCCTGGACTTCGTGCAGTTCGATCCCGTGACGGGCTCCGCCACGGCGCTGCCGTCACCTCCGTTCTACATGGAGAAATGGGGTGGAATGAAGCGCCTGGCCGGGGTTCTCTATGCCCATCAGGGGAACGGCCTCACGGGATTCGCCTCCTACGACATCGCGATGCAGCAATGGACTTTGCTGCCCTCGGTCCCTTCTGGAGCCGTGCTGGGGGCCGCGATCGATCCTCTCTCGCGCCACTACTACACCTATGGGGCCTATGGCGGGAGGAATCTGTACAGCTACGCGATGGACACGAGGATCTGGAGCGTGGCGACCATCCCCTTCTTCGCGGTTTCGGACGGCGGGCTGGGCTGGCTGCCGTCTCCCGCGGGGATTCATTTCGTCCAGGGTGAGCCGGGCACGGGGCTGGCTCGCCTCGTCACCCAGCCGGGATTCGTCCGCGTGAGCCCCTCCGAGGGCACCGTCCCCGCATCCGGGTCGCTCGATCTGGAGGTCACCTTCGACGCCGCCAACCGGAACGGCGGTGTCTATGAAGCCGAGATTCTGGTGATCAGCAACGATCCGGTTCGTCCTCTGCTGTCGGTCCCGGCCACGCTCAGCGTCACGGGAAGGCCGGACATCAGCGTAGCCGGAGAGCCGGTGAACATCGTGTCGACTGTCCCCTACACGACCTCCGGGGCCACAACCTTGCACGCCCTGCCTGTGACCGTGCCGAAGTCGGGCGGCGCCGTGCTGTCCATCCAAGCGGACGGCGACTATGGAGACTCTTCGGAAACCGCCTCCCTCACGGCGGAGGGGACTCATGTGGGTGCCGTGGGCAGCGTGGGGGCCGACTGCACGCCGGCCATCGGATCGTTCCCCCTGACGGACGTGGTGTTCGACACGCTCGTGGCCGATGGGGTGGTGAACGTGACGGTCCAGAACTCAGGCAACGTCGACACCTTCTGTGCCCCCAATCAGCACACCATCCGACTCACCTACGCGAGCCGGGGTGACGCTCTCGAGTTCGGAAATCTCCTGCTCGGACTCAGCCGGAGCCTCGGGCTGGTCGTCGCCAACCGCGGCACCGATATCCTGCACGTCACTTCGGTCTCCTCCGATCGTCCGGCGTTCATCCCGTCGATCGCCTCGTTCGACCTAGCTCCAGGTGACACGCGCATCGTGACAGTTATCTTCGCTCCCTCCGTCCCCGGAGCCGTGAGCGGCACGTTGTCCATCGCCAGCGACGACCCCCTGACGCCCGTCGAGAGCGTCGCCCTGTCGGGCTCCGGCGTGGAGCCTCCCGTGATCGGCGTGGAGCCCTCGGAGATGAACGTCACCGTGCCCGTCGGGACCACCGCCACGCGAATCCTCACCCTCGCGAACACAGGAGCCGGTCCACTCGATTTCTCGCTGCACGTGGAGGAAGGCTCGCCGGCCCCCGGGGAATTCACGAATCTGGGCTTCAGCCCGACCCCGCTCACCTGCATCGTCGAGGATCCCGCCACGGCAACGCTGTACGGGCAGCAGAACTCCGGATTTGGCTTCTACCGCTACAGCACCGCCTCCAACACCTGGCTGGCTCTCAGGTCCTCTCCCGTGTACTCGGGAAACAACGGCGGGGCGGCCCTGCTCAATGGAAGGATCTACACGTCGTACACCGAGAATGCGGTTCTCGGAGTCTACGACATCGCTTCCGATTCCTGGACCACGATCCCCAACCCTCTGGGAACCGGGACGGCGAACATCGCCAGCGACGGCACCCGTTACCTCTACCTGGTGGCTGGGACGACCTTCGCCAGGCTCGATCCGGCTGCCGGTTCCACCACGCTCCTCCCCGCCCCCCCGCTGAGCTTCGAGCGATGGGGAGGGATGAGGCACCTCAACGGGATTCTGTATGCGCATCAGGGAAACGGACTGATGGGGTTCGCCTCCTTCAACATCTCGACGAACACCTGGACGGTCCTTGCTCCGCTGCCCAGGGGCGCCGTGGCGGGCGCGGCCATCAGCACCGTGACGCGCGAGTATTACGCCTATGGCAGCTACAGCGAACGGAACCTCTATCGTTACTCGATCGATTCGCGTACCTGGAGCATGTCCACCATCCCGCTCACGCTCTTCACCGCCGTGAACGACGGAGGGCTGGGATGGCTGTCGTCCCCCATCCCGGGGCTCTATCTGATCCAGGGAGAGAACGCCCTGGGGTTCGGGCGCATGACCACCGGCGCCCGGCTGGTGGAGCTCGACGTCACCGCGGGAACCGTCCCGCCGCATGAATCGACCGACATCAACGCCCTCTTCAACGGGCACCTGCTCCCCGTGGGAGCCTACGCGGGGCGCATCAAGGTCCAGAGCAACGACCCGGTGAATCCCCAGGTGGTGGTGCCGGTCACCATGCAGGTCGTCTTCCTGCCGCGGATGGTGGTCACCGGTGCGTCCGTCACGCTGGAGTCGAGCGAGTTCTTCCGGACCTCCGGTGCCCGGACCTCCCACCTCCTGCCGATCCCCGGCATGCCCGTCGGGGACGGCACGCTCGAGCTGATCGCCCAGGGTGATTTCCGCTCCCCGGGCCAGACGGCATCGTTGTCGGCGGAAGGGCTGGAGATCGGCTCTGCCGGTGGCACCGGCCTGTCGTGCAGCCCGGCCACGGACGCGTTCGCCGTCCCTGAGGCCGTTCTGGAAGGGCTCATCGCCGACGGCGTCATGAGTCTGGACGTCCAGAACTCGCCGGAGGTGAGCGGTTCCTGCGGCGCCAGCTCGCACACGGTGCGCCTGACCTACCCGACCGCGCCGGATCGTCTGGACTACGGGCCGCAGGCGGCCGGGTCGACGTCCACGCTCGCCCTCCGGATCTCCAATGTCGGCAGTGGCGCGCTGCATATCAGCTCCATCGCCTCCAGCCACACGGAGTTCGTCCCTGACGCGACCTCCCTGGTGGTCGGGCCGGGCGAATCGGCGACGCTGTCGGTTTCCTTCACGCCACCGGCCGTCGGCTCGTTCGCGGCGTCCCTCACGCTCCAGAGCGACGATCCGGAATCGCCGCACCTGGTCATCCCCATGAGCGGGTCCGCGGTGGCCCCGCCCGTCGCGGCGGTCGAGCCGGCGTCGCTGGAGTCGGTCCTCCTGTCCGGCACTCAGGAAACGCGCACCCTCACACTCTCGAACACCGGCCCGATTCCGCTTCATTTCACGGCGCGCGCATCCATGCCGGTGCAGGTGCCGTTCCTGTCGGTGTCGCCGTCGGGAGGCGTCGTGCCCGCGGGCGGATCCGCGCTCCTCAGCGTCGTGGTCGACACGCGGCCGGCGCCCGTCGGCACGACGGTCGGGGCCATCCAGGTCGTCACGGACGACCCCCTGCACAGGCTCCTGGACGTCCCGGTCTCACTGCGCGTCATCGGGGTGCCGTCCATCCGGCTGACCACGGGGACGACCACGGTCGAATCCACCGTGTCCTTCCATCCCATCCATGGCGAGACGAGCCACATGCTGGTGCTGCCGGAGCCTCCCGGCGGATCCGGACGGTTCGAGCTGGTCGCGACCGGGGATTTCAACGCCTTCGGCCGCTCAGCCACGGCCCGTATCGAGGGGGTGAGTATCGGCACCGTGGGAACCAACTTCTTCGGCGGGTGCACCACCGTACAGAAGACCTTCAACATCATCGGATCACAGTTGAGCTTTTTCGCCGAAGACGGCGTCATCCATGCCACCGTCCACAATTCCGACGAAGTCACCATCGCCTGCGACCCGAGCTCTCACACGGTGCGGCTCAGCTACCATCACCCCGCCGGGGAGCTGGATCATGGCGAGACGATGATGGGGGACAGCTCGAGCCGGACGCTCTTCATCGAGAACGTGGGCAACGACGTGCTGACGGTCAGCTCGATCGCCAGCGACTCACCTGCGTTCACGGTCTCGTCCAGCGGGGCGGTCGTGCCCCCGGCCGGCATGGTGGAGATCGTGGTGACCTTCTCTCCGGTGGAGGTGGGGGCCGCCGGCGGGACGCTCTCCTTCTCCAGTGATGATCGGGATCGTCCTCTCGTCCAGTTCCCGATGACGGGGACGGGATCCCTGCCCCCGGTGATCGGAGTGATGCCCGCCGCGCTGGAGGCCACACTGCGCGATCCGGACCAGGAGATCCAGGCGCTCACCGTGAGCAATACGGGGATGTTCCCTCTGTCGTTCTCCCTCAGTGTGGCGGACCCCGCGTTCGTGGCGGTGACGCCGTCATCGGGCGTGGTCCCGATGTCAGGCTCGACGGAAATCAGCGTGGTCTTCGATCCCTCGTCGCTCGCTCCGGGCCAGTACGAGACGTTCATCGACGTCGCCAGCAACGACCCGCTGACTCCGCTGGTGCGCGTCCCGGTGAGCCTGTACGCTCTTGGCGAACCCATGCTTGCGGTCCTGGGAGTCCCTGTCACGCTCGAGAGATCGAGGACCTACACGACGGCCGGCGCGCGGTCCACTCAGAGAATCTTCCTTTCATCGCTGCCGGCCGCCGGGGGCGAGCTCACGGTGACCGTGGAAGGCGAGTTTGGCGGCGCGGACGAGACAGCCGCCGTCGATGTCGAAGGGCTCCACGGGCTCACCCTGGGGGGCGCCGGAGGCTCCTGCGCGTCGGTGAGCCACGTCATCCCGCTTTCACCCGAGGACATGCTCGTGCTGACTTCCGATCATTTCGTGACGGTGACGACTCAGAACTCACCACAGGTGGGGGTGTCGTGCCCGACGAACCGCCATGCGGTGAGCCTGATGTACAGATCCGTAGCGGAGCAAGTGGACTTCGGGTCGATCTTCACGGGCGCCACGGCCGTTAGGAGCATCGCCGTCGAGAACCATGGGACCGACGTGCTTCACGTGGCTTCCATCGCGGCGGATCTGCCGGAGTTCTCTGCGGATCCCGCCGCCTTCTCGCTGCCGCCTGGAGGCTTCCGGGAGGTGACGCTGACCTTCGCCCCGTCGTCCGCCGCTGACTTCAGCGGGTCGCTGGTCATTGACAGCGACGATGTGGCCAGCCCCGTGCTGGCCATCCCGATCACGGGAACGGGGCTTCCGGCTCCCGTGCTGGAGGTCCAGCCGGCATCGATGTCCGTGACCCTGGTGGCCGGAACCGACGAGGCGCAGACGCTCACGGTCTCCAACCCGGGTGAGAGCGATCTGGAGGTCTCGCTGTCGGCGCGCACCACCGGACCGGTGGCGTTCCTGGCGGTTTCACCCTTGTCCGCGACGGTGCCTCCGGGCGAAAGCATGACCTTCTCGGTGCACCTGGACACGGCAGGGCTGGCCATGGGAAGCCATGTGGGGGCCATCGACGTCAGCTCCAACGATCCCGTGGCCCCACTGGTGAGCGTGCCGGTCACGCTGACGGTGGTTCCGCCCCCTGTGGCGGAGCTTTCGCCGGCCGCCCTGGTGGCGGCGTTGCCGCCCGGCGGCGCGACCACACGGGCCCTGCGAGTCTCGAACTCGGGAGCGTCGCAGCTGATCTGGACGCTGGGAGGCCCTGACGCCGGCGGTGCCGCGCTTCTGCCCCTGTGGATCGCGGCGTCGTCGTCCGGCGGGACGCTGACCCCGGGGACGTTCACGGACATCATCCTGACCCTGAGCGCGGCCACGCTGGCCGACGGGGACCACACGCAGACGGTGTGCGTGTACTCGAACGACCCGGTGCGCAGCCGCCTGGATGCGACCGTGGCTGTGCACGTGGGAGAGGTGTCCCCGGAGCTGTTCATGGTGGAGCCGGCGAGCCTGAGCCTGCAGGCCAACGGCAACACGGTGAAAGCGACGCTGCAGCTTGGCGCGGGTCTCGACCCGCACGAGGTGATCCTGGACTCGGTCAGGCTCAACGGCGTGCTGGGGCCAATCGTCTCGAAGACATCGTTCGCCGACGAGAACGGCGACGGCCTGCTGGAGCTGATCCTGAAGTTCGACCGCGCGGCCTTCCAGTCGCTGGTGCCGGAAGGCCAGAGCGTGCCGGTGGCGATCACCGGAGAGGTGCGGGACCGGACCTGGTTCCGCGGAACGACGACGATCCGCATGATCCGCCCGAAGCTGACGGCTCCGAACGGCGGCGAGTACCTGCTGGCGGGCCAGCCGGTCCCGATCAGCTGGCTGCCCGCGCCGGTGGGAAGCCCGCTGTACGACGTGATCCTGAGCCGGGACGCAGGAGAGTCGTGGGAGGCCGTGGCCAGCGGTCTGACGGCGACTTCGTTGAGCTGGACGCCGTCGCAGCCGGCGACGTCGCAGGCCCGCATTCGGGTGCTGGCGCACGACAGCCACGGGGTGATGGGGTACGACGAGAGCGACACGAGCTTCACCATCGCCGGGCAGCTCATGGCGCCCCATGGCGTGTCGACGCTGCAGCTGACGATGGAGGCTGGGGGAGGCATCCTCATGACATGGGAGCGTCCCGGCGTGGACGCGGCCCACGGGCCGGCCAGCCACTACCGCGTGCTGAGCTCGCTTGTGGCCAATGGGACGTTCATCCAGCTCGGAACACCGGCGGCCGAGTCCTGGAATGAGCCGGCCTCCACGGGGGGGGCCGGCATCGTCTACTACAAGATCGTGGCCGTGAACGCCGCCGGGGAGTCCAGCGACTAGAAGCACGTCGGCGGCTTCTGCGTGCGCACCGTGCGCTGGGGCGAGGCCCGCCTCGCCCAACGGTCCTATCATGAGGCCATGATGTCCCGCGCGTGGATCTCAGGCCTGCTCATTCTGATCTCCGGCATGGCGTGGGGGCTCGACAAGCCTCCGGCCGTCCCACCGTCGATCCTCCTGGTCACCTTCGACACGCTGCGCGCGGACCGTCTCGGGTGTTACGGCTACGCCGCGGCGGAGACGCCGCATCTGGACAGCCTCTCCCGCCGCGGCGTCCTCTTCGAGGAGGCGCGCAGCCACGTGCCGCTGACCCTTCCGTCGCATGCCTCCATCCTCACGGGGTTGCTCCCTCCCAGGCACGGGGTGCGCGGCAACGGACTTTTCCGTCTCCCGGACGGGTCACCCACGCTGGCGTCCGTGCTCCGATTCCGAGGCTACCGCACGGCTGCCGTCGTCTCGTCGGTGGTCCTCGATCGGTCGTACGGGCTCGATCGCGGATTCGAGGTCTACGACGACAACCAGAGGGTTGGCGAGAAGACCGCCTTCGACTACCTGGAGAGAGGGGCAAGCCAGGTGGCCGACGCCACGGCGCGCGAGCTGTCCCGTCTGGAGCCCCCCTTCCTCCTCTGGGTTCATCTCTACGATCCGCACAGACCGTGGATCCCTCCCGAGGCGTACCGCCGCCGTCATGCCGGCCGGCTCTACGACGCGGAGGTGGCGTTCGCCGATGCCGCCTTCGGCCGGATCCTGAAGGACGCGGAGGCACGCGCGCGCGGCCATCTGATCGTCGCGGCCACCTCGGACCATGGAGAGAGCCTGGGGGAGCACGGCGAGAACCAGCATGGCTATTCCCTGCATCGCGGCGTGCTGCGCGTTCCGCTGATCCTGGCGGGCGGGTTGCTGCCGGCCGGAGCGCGCGTCACGCGGACCGTGGGGCTGATCGATCTGGCTCCCACCCTCGCGGACCTGGCAGGCGCGCCGATCGCCGGCGCCGACGGGTCGAGCCTCGGGCATCATTGGGCCGGAGCGGCCTCCCCGGCTCTCCGGGACATGTGGGAGGAGAGCCTGCATCCTCTGTACGACTCGGGGTGGGCGCCACTGCGCGGCCTGCTGACCGACAGGTGGCACTTCGTGGAGGCGCCACGCCCCGAGCTCTACGACCGGCTAACCGATCCGGACGACCGGAAGGACCTGGCGAAAGAGCGGCCCGACCTGGTGGCCGAGCTGAGGGAGAGACTGGCACGGACGGGAGCGGCCATGGGCGACGTGCCCGAGCCGCCCGTGGAGGCGCCGGAATCGCCCATGGACGCGGAGCAGCGCGCCCGGCTGGCCTCTCTCGGATATCTCACCTCGGGGACCTCCCGCCCCGGCCGCGGCGCCCGGCTCGATCCGAAGGACGGGCTCCCCGGTTTTCTGGCGGTGGAGACGGCGGCCGGGCTCGTGGAGGAGGGGAAGGCGAAGCAGGCGAAGGAGCTGTTGGAGCCGTTCACGAAGCGTGACCCCCACAATCCCCGTATCTGGCACCAGCTGGGCCAGGCGCAAGCCGCATCGGGACATCTCGACGCCGCCTCGTCGGCCCTTCTGAAGGCGCTGGCGCTCGACCCCCGCAGCGAGTTCATCAGGTACAGCTACGCGGAGCTCATGAAAAAGAAGGGGGACGTGATGGGCCAGAAGATGCAGCTCGAGGCGATCCTCGCCTCGAATCCGAGAGCGGCCGAGGCCGCGCTCATCCTGGCGGCACTGGCCGCCTCGGCGGGAGACGTGCGCGGCTCGGAGGCCATCCTGAAGGCTTCCTACGAGGCCGGTGTGCGCGATTCCGATCTGCTCGACCGGCTGGCGCATCACATGCAGCAGAGCGGCCGGAGCGGCGAGGCGGTCAGGTTCTTCGAGGAAGCGCTCGAGCTGCGGCCCGAGGATCCCGTGGCTCTCCTGCAGCTCGGACGGGCCTCCCTGCAGGCGGGCGACGCCCGGAGCGCCATCGATCTCCTGACCCGATGCACCACCGGGCCCCGGGCTTTCGAGTGCCGCATCGAGCTGGCCAGGGCCTACGTCGTGGGACCAGGGGATCATGCCGCGGCGCGGCGTCAGCTCCAGTCGGCCCGTGAGGCGGCCACCGACGAGGCGATGCGCCGGGAAGTAGACCGGCGGCTGGCCGCCCTGGATGCCATGAATTCCCTAAATCGCTGAAAACAGGCCTCTTCCTTCGAAGCTCAAGGATTCTTCAAGAGCCTCCGTGTATTCCTCCCGCGTCGACCGGAACCGCACACGGACCTCAGAGGGGGGAGACCATGTTCAGACACGGGGTGATCATCGGCATCGGATGCGCGCTTATGGGAGCGCCTGCTGGGGCGGCCCTGCAGCCTCGACACGTGGAATCGCTGGGCGAGAGAGTCATGGCTCCCTACGCTTTCGTCGCGACCTCCGTGCCACAGGATCTGTCCGAGGTGCAGGAGGAGCTCGATGGCGCCCTTCTGTCCCAGGTCTCGGAGTTTCTCGCCGAGGCGGGGCCTGACTGGAGCTTCTGGGTGGATCGCCGTTCCGGAGGGATGGCCAGAGTCGAGGGAAGCGGTGTCCGCTGGCTGTCAACGGCCGGAGGCGCGGCAAGCCTCGAGGAGCTCGAGGCCAGGGCTCGCGCCTTCATGAACCGGTATCCGGCCTTCTTCAACGTCCCGTCCTCGCAGCTGGAGCTGGAGCCCGCCGGCTCGCGCCAATTCGGTGAGTCGGGGCAGTTCTGGCAGATCGCTTTCAGGCAGGTCATCGACGGCCTGCCGGTCGACTCGGCCCGCGTGATCCTGCGCCTGTCTCACGGCAACCTCGTTCAGTTCGGTGTGGACCGCGTGCTCCCGCCCGCGGTCGTTCCGAAGACGGCCGCGGCGACCCTGAGCGCGCTCCAGGCAAGAGCCTCGCTCTCCAACTACATCGGCGGCCTGCAGAAGGACGACGTCGTGGGCGAGGACGTCTTTTTGCTGTGGGTTCCGCGCGGCGTGGAGGAGACCGGGGTCTACGCGGGGCCGATCGGCTACGGGTGGGAGGCCGCACTCGTCTACCGGCTCTCCGTGAAGAGGGACGGCGAGCTGGGGGAGTGGCAGGCCCTGGTGGATGCGAGGACAGGTGACGTGGTGCGTTTTGTCGACTCCAACGACTACGCCAAAGTGGTGCTTCGGGGATCGGTCTACACGCTGGCCAATTGCACGGACGCCATGAACTGCGTCCCCGGCTCGGCGTCGGAGCTGGCGGCCACCATGCCCGGCGCGCGGATGAACTTCGTGGGTGGAGCCTGCACGGGTGACGGGTGCTACACGAACGAGTCGGGGGCCTTCGAGTATCCCGCCGGAGCCACGGCCGCCTCGACCTCCCTGGACGGAAAATACTTCACCATCGTGGACAGCTGCGGCCCCCTCGCCGGCGCCGCGGCGTCGCCGGGCGGGATCGACCTGGGCACCTCGGACCCCAACCCTCCGCTCGACACGAACACCGACTGCATGCCCGCCACCCGCGAGTCTCCCCCCGGAACCGGGCCCACGTCGGGCGGAACGGGCGACACGCACTCGGCGCGCAACACCTTCCACCACCTCAACCTGATCAACCAGAAATCGAGGGGCTACCTGCCGCACAACGAGTGGCTCAAGGGAGAAGACGGATCGATAGGCAACATGCAGGTGAACGTCAACGCCCCCCCCGCCTGCAATGCGTTGTGGACCGGCAACGACACCGGCTTCGTCTTCATGAGGGTGACTCCGGGAACGGGCTGCAACAACACGGGGGAGATCCCCGACGTCTTTCTCCACGAGTACGGCCACGGCCTGGACGACAACGACGCGACGGGCTCGGCCCCGGAGAGCGGGACCGGAGAGGCGATGGGGGACACCTTCGCCCTGCTGCAGGGACAGCACTCGTGCATCGGCACCGGCCTGTTCCTTCCCAACGGGACGATCTGGGGGAACACCTCCGGCTACGGGTCGAGCTCTCGACTCTGCTCGGGGGTCAGAGAGCTGGACTACACCCGGTTCTGCACGCACGGAACGCTCGAGGGGTGCACGAGCCCGCCTGACCCCGACATGGTGAACGGATCCCACGCGGGAGTCTCGCCCAATCTGCTGTCGCCGGACGCCGGCACCCCCGCGCGCTGGAACCACATGCTCACGGGATTCGCCGGAGGAGGAAACGGCAAGTCCAACTTCTACAACTGCGGCGGACCCGAATCGGTGACCGGGTGCGCGGGGGCGCTGAACCATGGCTGCCACTGCGAGTCGCTGATCGGCTCGCAGGCCAACTGGGATCTGGCCAAGAGGCTGATCCACGGCGACTTCGGGGGCTTCATCTACAGGACGCCGCAGGGCCCGACCGAGGTCTCCGGGTGGCAATACATGGATCGCCTGTGGTATCTGACCAGGGACCTCTCGACGTCGTCCTATACGGCCACCGGCCCCTTCCCCGACGGGACGACGAACGGCTGCGGTATCAACAACTGGTTCTCCACCTACAGGTTCATCGACGACGACAACGGAAGCCTGGCGGACGGCACGCCGCATGCCGCGGACATCTTCGCCGCGTTCGATCTGCACGCCATCGCCTGCGGGACGGCCGCGGAACCCTCCAACCAGTCCTCGGGCTGCCCTGCGCTCGTTGCGGCCCCGGCCCTCTCGGCGTGCGGCTCACAGTCGCCCGTTCAGCTCGACTGGACCGCGTCGGCAGGCGCCGCGCAGTACAGGATCCTGCGCAATACGCTGGGATGCGAGTACGGCTTCACGCCCGTCGCGACCGTGGACGGCGCGCAAAGCTACTTCGAGGACACCGAAGCGGCGACGGGATTCCCGTATTTCTACACCGTCCAGCCTGTGAGCCAGAACGCCTCGTGCTATGGCCAGGCGTCCAACTGCATCGCCGTGGTCCCCACAGCATGCGGCTCGGTGCCGCTTGCAGCACCCGGCGGCGTGGCTCTGACCACCCCCGCCGACAACCAGGTGAGCGTCACGTGGGACCCCGTGCCGGGAGCGGCCTCGTACAAGATCCTCCGCAAGACGGGCTCATGCGCCTCGGCGGAGCCCTATCAGGCCATCGGTGTGAGCCAGGCGCCGCAGACCAGCTTCCTGGACGGCATCGACCTGCAGGGAGGTATGACCTACGCCTACCAGGTCGCCGCGTCGGACGCAGGCTGCGCGTCGTGCGTCTCCGCTCCTTCCGTCTGCCATGAGGTCACGGTCACCGGTGCGTGCGCCATCGAGCCCGTCTTCGCGGGGCTTCAGAGCGCTGTCTCGGGAACCGACGGATCGTGCCACGTCACCCTCAACTGGCTGCCGGGGACGCCGAGCTGCGGCAGCAGTCTGAGCTACAGCGTCTACAGATCCACCGACCCCGGTTTCCTTCCGGGCCCCGCCACCCTCGTGGCCTCGGGCCTGACCGGCACCACCTTTGCGGACTACGGGGTGGCCGGCGGCCGACATCACTATGCGGTCCGCGCCACCGACGCCGAGGGGAACATCGACGACAACCTGGCCAAGGTGAGCGCGATCGCCGTCGGCACGACCACGCCGGGGACCTTCTCCGACGACGCGGGGGATGCCGTCACGGCCTCGTTCACCGCCGCTCCCACGCCGGGGAACACCTGGGCCATCCGTCCGGCGGGCGGGAGTCCGGGAAGACACTACGCCACCACGGCTTCCGGCAATTACCTGCCCGAACAGTGCATGGGGCTGGAGAGCCCGACCATCTACCTGGGGTCGAGCTCGACTCTCAGCTTCAGCACCATGTACGACATGGAGGTGGGATGGGACGGCGCCTACGTGGACGTCTCCACCGAAGCCGGCGGCTTCCAGAACTGGACCAAGCTGACGACCATCACATATCCCGGCGTGATGGGCGGTCCCCAGGGAAGCCCCGCGTGCGGAGGGCCGGGGTTCGAGGACGGTGAGCCGGTCTTCACCGGAATCCTCCCGGCATTCCAGACCTTCAGCGGATCGCTGTCGGCCTGGGACGGCCAGGCGATCCGGATCCGGTTCCTCTTCAGCTCCGATCCGTCCACCGCGGGGGCCGGCTGGTTCATCGACAACGTCTCGGTGACCAATGCCCTGATCCCCGGTCAGTGCGTGGCGGAGGTGTCCGGCGCGGCGTCCGCCGATCTGCTCGACGTCATCAGGCGGCCGGACGGGAATCTGGACTTCATTTTCGAGGACCTCGGAAGCGGAGCCACCGCCTACAACGTGTACGAGGGGATGCTCGCCGCTCCCTTCGGCGCCTACACGCACGCCATCGGAAGCTGCCACAACACGGACACGACACCGGGCGTGCCCGATCCGGGCAGGAGGACCTGGAGCGACTATGCCGCGGGCTCCGGTAACGTCTATTTCCTGATCAACGCGGTCAGCTCGACCGGTGAAGGAATCCTGGGGCTGGACAGCACGCAACAGGTCATCCCGCTGCCTTCTCCCCGTTGCGGGCCCATGCCTTAGCGGAGCTTCACTCCAGCCCCAGGTCGACCGCCGCCGCGCGGGCCTCGGGATCCTGCGGCAGGATCCCGAGCCATTCTCGAACCGCGCGGCGTGCGGTTTCCCTGTCGCCGCTCGCCAGCGCCAGCTTCACCCTGCCCGCGTGAAACGCTCTCTCGGCCGGCCAGCTCGCCAGGCCGGCTTCGATCAGGATGCCGGCCCCGTGGAGGTCGTCCACCTCGAAGGCCAGGGCCGCCATGGCGAATGCCTTCTGCGCGCCAAGCGCCGGCATCCGGTCGGCCAGGGCCGCAGGAGGCGTGCCCCTGACGCGCATCCCGAGATAGGCCAGCTGCGGGTCCTGGGGCTCGATCTCGAGCCCCTTGGCCACCCAGCGGGCGGCCCCCTCCCGATCTCCTCGGCGGATATCGATCACCGCGAGGTACCTGAAGCCGTCGGCGTAGTTCTGCTGGATCTGCGTCGCGGTGGCGAAGAGCCGGCGCGCCTCATCCAGCGCTCCCGACCTGTAGCGAATCTCCCCCAGCAGGGCATGGGGGACGTGCGAGTCCGGGAACAGAGATGTCAGCTGGCGCAGCTCGTGCGCCGCCCCTTCCAGCTCCCCGCGGTCCCGCAGAGCAAGGGCGCGGTCGATGCGATCCGTGAGCTGCTTCTGCCGTCGTGCTGCCACCGCGTGGAGGCCGAAGGCCAGCAGTCCCATTGCGCAGACGAGGATCCACGCCACGGCTCGACGGCGACTCCGGACGGCTCGCGGATCGGTGCCGGGCGCATCGCGGGAGGGGAGCGCAGCCGCAAAGGTCATCGCCGCCAGAGGAGCCAGCGACACCAGCAGCGCCGGCCGGCGCGCGAGCATCAGGTCCGCGGCCCCCAGGACTCCGAGCATGATCCCCAGAGCGCCGGACGGGACCCACCGCCATGACTCGTGCCTCGCGTGCTGGAAAGGACGATCTTCGACGGTGGATCGGAGGGCGAGCCAGACGAGCCCCCCCAGCAGCAGCCAGTGCGCCAGATGGTGGATGGGGATGGGAAACCAGGGGGCCGGGCGCTGCACCAGCAGATGGGCGCCGAAGTGGAGCGGGAAGGCCAGCAGCGTCAAGTATCGTTGGGGGCGCGCGCGCAAGGCGGGGGCGGTGATGGCGAGAAACGGAAGGAGGAAGTCGGTCCCGGAGAGGAACCAGTCCACGATCCCGATGAAGGGGACGCCGGTGAGCGAGCCGGCCGGCACGGGGACGGTCCAGCGCCACCAGCCCGCCGCGATGGCCGCCGACTCCACCCCCCAGCTCGCGGCCGCCAGGAAGAGGCACGCGACGGCCAGCTGCACGAAGAGCCGTGCCGAGCGGCCGGCGCCCAGCCACCATCCCAGGTAGAGAACGATCGCCCATCCGATCACCTCCTGAAGTGAGACGCCGGCGATGACCAGGAGCGGCTCGCGGATGACATAGGGGAAGCTGCCGCCGAGGCCCGCCGTCGACACCCATCGGACCCCCACGCCGCGCGCCAGGCCATAGGCCAGGACCCCCAGCCAGAAGACGGACGCCCTTGGCCTGGAGAGAACGCGCAGCGAATGCAGGACCAGGAGCAACAGGACGAGAAGGGATGGAAGCGCAAGCAGAAGGTGGTGAGACGCCGTCACGCCCTCATCATGCCCGGGGCGCCGGCGGGGGCGCAAGGGTGATGCGTGAACCCCGCCGGCGAGTTCAGCGACTAGAAGCAGATCCCTCCAAGGAACTGCGGACGATCGCACACGACGGGGAGCGTCGCCTCGGGCTCCTCGATCCCGGTCGAGTCCTGCCCATAGGACCCTTCCACCATCCCGTTCTGCCCCGCGATGATGAAGTAGAAGATCTGACCGGGGTCCAGGAAGCCGGCCCGGCCACCCCCCAGTAGATGGCATGGTCGGTCGCGCCGCAGGAGCCGGCCCGCCGCTACCAGACGGTAGCCGCGCTGGACGAGGACGTCGGCCGCTACAATGCGGCGCGTGCTGGGCGAGGACCACCCCCTGACCTTCAATGCGATGAACGACCTGGGCACCGTGCTGGATCGACAGAAGCGCTTCCCGGAGGCCGAGGCGATCCACAAAGAGACTCTGGACCGGCGGCGCCGTGTCCTGAGAGACGATCACCCCGACACCCTCTCCAGCGTCACCAATCTGGCCAACATGTACTCCGTCCAGGGACGGTACGCCGACGCGCGGGCCATGCTGCTCAGGGCGCTCGACAGCTACCGGCGGCGAGAACCATCCCGAGACGGTGAGCACGCTCTACAACCTGGGCTGCGCGGCCGCCCTGGGGGGAGATCGCAAGGAGGCTCTCGACTGGCTCGGGCAGGCCGTGAGCCATGGGTGGTCGCGCGGCGACCAGCTGGCGAAGGACGCCGACCTGACCTCCCTGCGCGGGGACCCCGCTTTCGACGCCATCATCGCGAAAGCCCGCCAGAACGGCGCGAAATAGCGTCGGCTTTGTCGGGGATCCGCGCCTTGACACTCTCGCGTCCCGCTCCGAAATTCCAGGCATGGACAAGCCCCAGAACACCTCGGATCAGCTGGCCCGCACGGCGAACGCGACCCCCCGTGAGGCGCCTTTCGGCGCCCCGCACGTCTTCGTCCTGGCCGTCATCGATGGGGACGACCCTTCGGCCGTCCACCGCATCACCCGCGCCGAGACCATCCTGGGGCGCGGAGAGGAAAGCCACGTCGCGATCGAGGACGAGCAGGTGAGCCGGGTGCACTGCAGGCTCCGTGTCGAAGGCTCGGTCTGCACCCTCATGGACACCGGAAGCCGCAACGGGACCTCGGTGAACGGCCGCCGCATCGTGGCCAACGTGGCCCAGCGCCTCCGGAACCTGGACGAGATCAGGGTGGGGAGCCACCGCCTGCTGTTTCTCTGCGGCCGGTTCAACGACGCGGGCAAAAAACCCACCGCGTAAGGGAAATCCCCGAGCCAGGTTGCATCCGCGCTCCCATGCTGTACGCTTCGAATCAAGGCAGAACGCAACACGACTGAGGAGGATTCCGCATGACGACGTCTGAGCGTGCCATGGGAACGATGATGCTCTGCCTCGCGATCGCGGCGGCCGGATGCACCGCGAAGAATGAGCCCTACACCACATCTCACGACAAGACGGGGAAGGGCGCGGCCATCGGAGCCGGAGCAGGAGCGGTGCTCGGAGCCATCCTGGGTGAAGGACAGGCCGACGACATCCTCAAGGGGGCTGCCATCGGTGGCGGCATCGGGGCCGGCGTGGGCGCCTACATGGACAGGCAGGAGGAGAAGCTGGCGCGCATTCCGGGGACGAGCGTGGAGCGGGCGGGCAAGGACACCCTGCTGGTGCACTTCGATTCGGACATCCTGTTCGGCGTGGATTCGGCGGTGCTGTCCGGGGCCGCGCGGGCGTCCCTGAACGACGCGGCCGGCGTGTTTCTCGAGTATCCGAAGACCGCCATCGTGGTGCAGGGTCACACCGATTCCACGGGAAGCGAGGAGCACAACCAGAGCCTGTCGGAGCGGAGGGCGCAGGCCGTGGCGGCCCACCTGATCGGCAGGGGGGTGGAGGACGATCGCCTGGCGACCGTGGGGTACGGTGAAGGGAATCCGATCGCGAACAACGGCGACCCCGAAGGGCGCTCTCGCAACCGGCGAGTGGACCTCCTGCTGAAGGCGAAGGCCCGCTGAGACCGGGTGGCAGTCCCTCGCGTGAGGCATAATCAGGTGTGATCCGCCCATGCCGGGCGGCAGAAGATGCGGAGAACCGCCATGAAGGATCGCTCACTGAATCCCGACGCCAGGTCTCTCGAAGAGGCATTCTTCGCCGATCGTGACGCCGACCTGCTGAGAAAGCTCAAGGAGGAGGCGCGCCTGAAGGAGCGGCGCGCCGCGCTGCGTGAGGTCGCGCCCAGGGCGGACGACGCACTGCTGGATCAGCTGATGGCGATGGGGATAGGTCCCGAGACCGTCCTGGCCCTCATCCTCGTCCCGCTGGCGGCGGTGGCCTGGGCGGACGGCTCCATCGAGCCGGCCGAGCGCGCCGCCATCCTCAAGGCCGCGGAAGAGCGGGGCATCAAGCCGGGGACTCCGGCCGGGCAGATGCTGGAGAGTTGGCTGGAGCGGCCCCCGGACGCGCGTCTCATGCAGAACTGGAAGACCTACCTCGACTCGATCTGGGGCGCCTTCGACGACGACCACCGGCGGGGCATGCACGACAGCCTGATCGGGATGGCCCGGGCCGTGGCCCAGGCCGCCGGCGGATTCCTGGGGATCTCGAAGATCTCGACGGCCGAGCGCGCGGTGCTGGCCGATCTGGAAGAGACGCTCCGCAAGAAATAGAAATGGGGAGGGGGTCGCCAACCCCCTCCCCTGGGCGGGCTGGGCCTGGCGGCCCGGCCACTACAAATTCTTCCTCAGAGCATCGGCTTCGTGAAGGTCGCGCCGTTCACGGTCACGTCGACCCGGAACTCACCCGCCAGTGCGCCACCGCCAAGGAGAAGCCGGCTCCACCAACCGCCGAAGGGGCCGCGCCAGCCTGCGGAGCCGGCGCGGGTACGACAGGGCCGCCAGATCTCAACCTGCACGTCCGTGTCTCCACGATGTGGGAAGCGCCGCGGCCGCCCGCCCGGGGCCGTGTGTCTCCCGGTTGTCGTGCACGAAGATGCCGGGAAGCCCTTGAAGAAAGCTTGAAATCAGGGTAAGTGATGGGTATTCAGCCCGTTAGGCCGCACCATGGCGTGCAGAATCAGCACGGTGATCACGATGCAGAGACCCGGAAACACCGCGACCCACCACGCGGTGGCCACCCCCTCGCGGGCCGCCGCGATGAGGCTCCCCCACGAGGCGGCGGGGGGCTGCACTCCCAGGCCGATGAAGCTCAGCGAGCTCTCGGCCAGGATGGTGTCGGCGGCCAGCAGTACCGCTGCGACCCCGACGGGGCCCGCGCAATGAGGCAGGATGTGGCGCAGAAGGATCCGGCTCCGGCTGGCTCCCATGGCGCGTGCCGCGGCGGCGAAGCCGCTCTCGCGCAACGACAGCACCTGGGCGCGCGTGATGCGCGCGATGCCGGGCCAGCCGGTTGCCCCCAGCACCAGGCCCACCAGCAGAGCCGAAGGGCCGAACAGTGCGGCGCACAGCAGGAAGAGGAAGAGCCGCGGGACGGCGTGCATGGCATCCACCAGTCTCATGAGTCCGGCGTCCGCCATCCCTCCGAGGTAGCCGCCGGCTCCTCCCGCCGCCAAGCCGATCCCCAGCCCCACCAGCACCGCCAGTCCGCCGATGCCGGTGGACAGACGTGCGCCGTGCAGGATGCGGCTGAGAAGATCGCGGCCGAAGCCGTCGCTTCCCAGGACGAAGCGCCGCGTCGTCGTTCGATCCGGCAGGACGCGGCTCAGCGGGATCTCCTCCCGGCGGCCCCCCCGCACGTAGAGGAGCGTTTCGTGCGTCTGCTCGAAAGCCGAGGCGGCGAATCGCGTGCCGTCATCGCGGGTGAAGATGCTGACCCGGGAGCCGGGGGCCAGGTCACGAGCCCCCATCACGTCCACGATCTCGTCGGGATCGTATGGCGCGATCGTGGGGGCGAGGGCCCCCAGCAGGAGCAGGGCCGCGGCTGCCAGCAGAGTTCTCATGCGCGGCTCTCCAGCGCGACCCGGCGGTCGGCCAGTGCACACCCCAGGTCCGCGGCCAGCGATCCGGCCAGGGTGACGGCCGAGGTCAGGGCGACCGAAGCCAGGATCACGGGAAGGTCGCGCGCCAGGATCGCCTCGTACGTGACCCGGCCCATGCCAGGCCACGCGAACAGCACCTCCACCACCAGCGACCCGCCCACCAGCCCCGGGAACGCGAACCCCAGCAGCGTCACCACGGACGCCGACGCGTTGCGCAGGTGCAGCGCGATCACGCGCAGGCGCGAGGCCCCGCGCGCCCGCGCGGCCAGGCTGGTCGTTCCGGCCAGGCTCGAGGCGAGGCTGGCCCTCAGGTGCAGAGCGATTCCCGCCGCTGCGGGCACCGCGAGGGTGAGACAGGGGAGCAGCAGGTGGCGACCCAGGTCCAGCAGCGCCGTCACGAGTCCCCGGGCGGGCGCATCGATCGACCTCCATCCCGATGCCGGCAGCCAGCCCATCCAGACCGAGGCCCCCTGCACGAGCAGGACACCGATCCAGAAGGAAGGGGTGGAGTACGCGGCGACGGCCACCGAGGCGATGACACGATCCGCCGGCCGCGATCGCAGCATCGCCGCGGCGCAGGCGGTGGTCGTCCCCAGGACCACGGCCAGTGCCAGCGCCGACCCCATCAGGAGCAAGGTCGGTCCCAGGGCCGCCGACAGGACCGACAGCGCGGGGCGGCGGTGCGTGAAGGAGACGCCGAAGTCCAGCCGCGCCACCGACAGCAGCCACTGGAGATACCGTTCGTGCAGGGGGGCGTCGGTGCCGAAGATCGCACGCAGCCGCGCGGCCGCCTCCGGGCTCGTGCCCGCGGCACGCTCGGCCGCGAACGGCTCGCCAGGGGAGGCGTGGACGAGCAGGAAGGTCAGCGTGACCACGCCCAGCAGGAGGAGCGGTGCCGCGAGGAGCCGGCGTAGAAGATAGCCTCGCATGGAGACGCCTATGCTAAGCTCGTGCTCTCCGGAGTGTCAATGAGGCGGTCCGTGCTGGCGGCTCTCATCGCGTGCCTCTTCCTGGCGGCCGGCCCACAGGATGAGCAGGGCGGGCGCGTCGTGATCGGCGTGCGCGGCGACGTGGATTCACTCAACATCTACACCGCCTCGACGATCCTGTCCCAGGAGGTCGCCAACCTCCTTTTCCCTCACCTGGCCACAGAAAAGGACGACTTCCTCGAAGGGCCCCCCACCTTCGATCCCGCGCTAGCCAGCCGGTGGGTCTTTTCCGAGGATGGCCTCACGCTCGACTTCCATCTGGACGAACGGATGCGATGGAGCGACGGCAGGCCGGTGACCTCGCGCGACGTCCTGTTCTCGCACCAGGCCGCCGTCTCCCCGGATGTCGCCTGGGTGGGGCGCGAGGTGAAGGAGTTCATCCAATCGGTCATCGCGCCCGATGATCGGACGGTGCGTTTCCGCTTCACGCGGCGCTATCCGTACCAGCTCATGGACGCCGTGGAAGGGAACATCCTGCCCGAGCATCACTACGTGGCCATCCCCTTCGCCGACTGGCCGAAGCGCGAGTTCGGCACGGCGCCGGTCGTGTCGGGACCGTATCGCCTCGTCGAGCACCGTCCCGGGGAAGCGGTCGTGCTGGAAGCGAATCCCGGGTACGGAGGGACGGCGCCGCGTATCCCGCGGGTGGTGTTCCGGGTCCTCCCCGACGTGGCGACGCTGCTGGCGGAGCTGGAATCCGGCGGCATCGACGTCATGGAGAACGTCCCCGCCGCCCAGGCCGGACGGCTGGCGGCCAATCCCCGCCTCGAGCTGGTCCGCGTGCACGATCTCTCCTACACATTCGTGTGCTGGAACCTGCGCTCGCCGCTGTTCTCCGATCCACGCGTGCGCCGTGCGCTCACGCTGGCCATCGACCGCCAGGCGATCGTGGACGGCATCCTGATGGGGAACGGGCGCGTGCTGGCGACCCCCATCATGTCGCTGTTCTGGGCCTTCGATCCCGCCATCGCCCCGTGGCCGCACGACGTCAAAGCGGCGCGCGCCCTGCTGGCCGAGGCGGGCTGGGCCGATACCGACGGCGACGGCGTCCTGGACAAGGAGGGACGCGCGTTCCGATTCGTGCTGGAGACCAACCAGGGAAGCGCGCTGCGTCACGACGTGGCGGTCATGGTGCAGGACCACCTGAAGAAGGTGGGCATCGACGCCCGGCCCCGGGTGCTCGAATGGCGCGCCTACCTCGAGAAGCACGATGCGCACGACTTCGAGGCCTTCGTCGGAGGGCACCGCGAGGCGACCAAGGTCGATCTCAAGTCGCTGCTGCACTCTTCGGCGATGACCGGAGGGTACAACCATGCCGGATACGCCAGCGGCGCGATGGACGGCCTGATCGACAAGGCGCGCATGGAGACCGACACGGCCCGCGCTCGCGCCCTCTGGTCCGGCACGCAGAAGCTTTTCCACGATGACCAGCCCTTCACGGTCCTCTTCGAGATGCAGCGGATCAATGCCGTCAGCCGCCGGATCGAGGGGGTCCGCATGAGCCCACGCAGTGCCCTGACGGCGCTTCCTTCCTGGCGCCTGCGGGAGACGGGCGCCAAGCCCGCCGCGGGAGGCCGGGGTGGCGGCTAGCCGGGCGGCCCTCCCGCTTCTGAAGTTCAAGATGGTCCCGCCAGCGCCGGGCGTGGCCGTGCTGCGGCGCCTCCGTCTCGTCGACCGCCTGCGCGAGAGTCTGGACCACCCCGAGCTTCGCGGCACCGCCCTCATCGCGGGGGCCGGCTACGGCAAAACGACGCTGGCGGCGGGGCTCCTGCAGGAGCCCTCCCTGGAGCCGGTGTGGTACAGCCTGGACCCATCCGATCGCGATCCGACTCTCTTCTTCCGCTACGTCATCGAGGCGATTCGACAGCGATGCGAGGACTTCGGACGACTGGCGGAAGGGCTTCTCGCCGAGGGGTCGTCCCTCTCGCAACCCGACGGGGTGGACCGGTTCGTGGACGTGCTGATCAACGACGCCCGTGAGACCCTGGCCTCGCGGATCTGCCTCATCCTCGACGACGTCCACCACCTGGATGGAAGCGAAGCGGTCATGGGAGGCTTGCGCCGGATGCTGAACTTCTTGCCCGACTCGCTGCACATCATGATGACCAGCCGGACGGTGCCCGACATCGGCGTGCCCGCGCTGCGATCCAAGGGGCGTCTGGCGGTCATCGACCAGCGGGACCTCGCCTTTTCCGCCGAGGAGACCAGGGACCTGCTGGTGCGGGTGTGCGGGCTGGGGATGGATGATGGCCGCATCGCCGGCCTGCACGCGCAAGCGCAGGGATGGGTGACCGCGCTGCAGCTGTTCCGCCAGCAGGCCCTGGCGAACAGGGAGGACGAGGCCGACCTTCCGGCGCGCACCCGCGAGGAGGTGTTCGACTACTTCAGCGATGACGTCTACGCGCACGAGGCCGGGCAGGTGCAGGCCTTCCTCAGGCGGTCCTCCCTGCCGGCCATGCTGGACACGGAGATCCTGACGGGGGTCCTGGACGACCTGCCGGTGCGGGGTATCGTGGAGAGTCTGCAGCGTCGCAACCTGTTCATCGTCCCGCGGCAGGGGCAGGAGGGCGCTCACACCTACCATCCGCTCTTCCGCGACTTCCTCGCGCGCAAGCTCATTCAGGCCGAAGGGGAGGACGCAGCGCGCGATCTGCACGTGCGCTACGCCCGGGCGTACGAGCGGCGCCAGGACCACGCCGCGGCCCTGCATCATTTCATCGAAGCCCGGGCCGCCGCGCCGCTGGCGGCGTTGCTGACGCGGGAGGGGCCCGGACTGGTGCAGCACGGGATGCTCGAGACGGTCAAGAGGGCGTGCGCCAATCTGGACGATGCCGCGCCGCCGAGCCCTCGTCTGATGCTGCTGCAGGCCGAGATCCTGAGAATCGAAGGGAATTACCCGGGTGCATCGCGCGGCTTCGAGGCGGGGCTGACGGGCGGCACCGATCTCACATCCGCCGAGAAAGCGTCGGCGCTCCAGGGAAAGGCCTATGCCGAGATGAAGCTCGGAGCGCTGCAGCGGTCCGAGGCGCTCGCGCAGGAGGCGCTCGCGCTGGTGGGACAGGACGACGTGGGGCTCCGCGCCCGTATCCTCAACACCTTGTCCATCGCCGCCTACCGTCAGGGCCGCTACGACGGAGCGATTCATGGCTGGAAGGATGCGCTGGATCTCGCCCGGCGCGCGGGAGATCGCCCCCTCATGCGGCGCGTCGCGCACAACCTGGGGCTGCCGCACGGCATGCGGGGTGACTACGACAAGGCGCTGGATTATTTCCGGATGCTCCTGCATCTGGAGGAAGAAGCAGACCCGGCGCCCGGACACGAGTACGCCACTGCGGCTCTCAACGTGGCCCGCATCGAGATCCTGCGCGGGCGCATGCGTGAAGCGGCCCGGCACCTTGACGATGCCCTCGAGATCAGCCGTAAGTTCGATCTCGAGGCGCTTCGTGCGGACGTGCTGGAGGCTCAGGGCAACCTGCTGCGGGAGACGGGAGACGTCGAGGGCGCGCGGGACCGTTATGCCCTGGCGCGAGCCCTCTTCACGGATCTGGGCCTCGATGACCTGCGCGACGACGTGGACGAGGAGGAAGCCCGGCTGATGCTGGCGGTTGGCGAGCAGCAGGAAGGGCAGCGCCGCGCCGACGATCTCCTGCAGCGCTCCCACGAAGCCACGCCGCCGCCCCGGCGCGCCTCCGCGCTGCAGCTCGCGGGGGAGGCGCGGTTGGAAGGCGCGCCGAGTGACGCGATCGGCCTGCTCCAGCAGGCGCGCGATCTGAGCCGGAAGGAGGGCCTGCGCTATCAGGAAGCGGAGGCGGGGCTGCTCCTCGCCCAGGCACGCCTGATGGCGGGAGACCAGAAGACCGCCCGGCGCGACGCCCTCGAGGCTCTGGCGCACGTCACGCGCTTCGGCTACGGACACATGGCGCGCCGTCTGTCGGCACGGCATCGCCGGCTGGGGAGCCTTCTGGCGAGCCTGGCGGAGTGGGGCCCGCACGCCGGCGAGACCGCAGGGGGCGGGGCCGTCGAGGATTTCGATCTGACGGTGCGCATGCTGGGACCGGTGGAGGTCTACCGCGACGAGCAGAGGCGGATCCCGGCCTCGGCCTGGACCCTGCGCAAGGCCCTGCGGATACTCTGCTACCTGGCGGCGGCGCGCGACAGGCGGGCCACCAAGGACCGCATCGCTGACACCTTCTGGCCGGACGGGGACCCGGCCGTCATCGAGAAGAACTTCCATCCGACCATCTCCTACCTGCGCAAGGCCCTCAACATGTCGCATCCCGTGAAGAAGAACTTCGTCCTGTTCGAGAAGGGGGCGTATCGCCTGAACCCGCAGTATCGCTACCGGATCGATCTGGTCGAGTTCGAGGACGCCCTGCGCGGCGCGCGCGCGGCGCGCGGCAGCGACCCCAGGGAGGCGCTGAGGTGGTACGGCCGCGCGCTCGATCTTTACAGAGGGGACTTCCTGGAAGAGGAGTACGACGACTGGGTTCAGGAGGTGCGCGAGCACTACGCGGGTCAGCTGAGAGATGGGCTGGAGGAGGCGTCGGTGCTGTATGGCGTAATGGGCCGGTGGGACCAGGCGCTCGCCTGCGCGCAGCGGCTCGTGCAGCGCGATCCGTTCAGTGAAGCGGCCTCCTGCCGCGTGATCCACGCGTGCGCCATGCTGGGGAACCGGGCCGGTGTCGCGCAGGAATACCAGCGGCTGGTGCAGGTGCTGAGGGACGAGCTGAAGACGGAGCCTCTCGAGGAGACCCGGTCCATCTACGAGCACGCGATGAAGGGGGCCGAGAAGCCGATTCTGTAGTATGCTCGGACACCCTCACGTGAGAGACGTTTCGAGCTGGAGGTGGGGTTTGGCCCGGCTTCTCGCGCGTGTTCTGGCGCTGGTGGTGCTCGCGCCCCTGGTGGTGCTGGGGTCGATGCGGACGTCCCCCGTCCTCGCGGAGCCCTACGTCACACCAGCCTCGTTTCACCGCTGGAACAGCGCCGCCGGCATCCGCTTCAACGACGCGGGTGGCATCCGTTTCAATGATGCCGGCGGGATCCGCTTCAACGACGTGGGCGGGATCCGCTTCAACGATGCCGGTGAGGTGTTCTTCAGCGAAGCGTCGGGGATCCGCTTCAACGACGTGGGCGGCATCCGTTTCAACGACGCCGGCGGGATCCGCTTCAACGACGCGGGCGGCGAGGCCGTGGTGGGCCTGCCTCTTCTCGATGCCGTGCCGTTCATGGCCGACACCTCTTCCATCAACGTGATCGTGTCGTACCACCAGCCTCCCGGCACGGCCCAGCTCGACGACCTGCGCTCCCTGGGGATCACAGGGGGAACCATCTTCAGGCGGCTGCCGATGGTGGTGGTGACCGCGACCCGCGACCAGATCGCCGCGGTCGCCGCACTGCCGGACGTCCGCTCGGTCTGGGCCGATCAGCAGCTCGGCTGGGTGATGAACCGGTCGCGTCCCTTCATCGGGGTGGCCCAGGCCGAGGCCGACCCGTTCCTGCGCGGTCCGGCGGGCTTGCCGTACACCGGGCAGGGGGTGACGATCGCCTTCATCGACACCGGCATCGACGCCACGCATCCGGATCTTCCTTTCGGCACCAAGGTGATCGACAACGTGCGCGTGGAAGCAGGGACCGGCCTTCCGGGATTTTTCGCGCAGCCGGCCTACACGCAGGGGATCCCCAACACCGATCTCATCCTGGGGCACGGCACCTTCGCGGCGGGCGTGGCCGCGGGGACCGGAGCGGCGAGCTCGGGCCTCTACCGTGGCGTCGCGCCCGGAGCCGGCCTGGTGGGGATCTCGGTGGGCGATCTCTACCTGGTGAACGTGCTCGAAGGTTTCGACTACGTTCTGTGGCAGGCGGCCCCGCACGGGATCCGCGTGGTGAATTGCTCCTTCTCCACCTCGGGGCCGTTCGATCCCGACGATCCGGTCAACATAGCGACGCGCGCCCTGTACGACGCGGGGCTCACCGTGGTGTTCGCCGCCGGCAACTACGGCCCCGCCCCCGACACCCTCAGCCCGTATGCCGTGGCTCCGTGGGTGATCGGCGTGGCCTCGGGCGACACGTCCGGCCGGCTGTCAGGGTTCTCTTCGCGCGGCATCCTCGACGAGGGGCTCTACCATCCGACGCTCACGGCTCCGGGCGAGCGAATCATCTCCACGTCTTCGGTATCCCTGCAAGGCGTGTTCGGAATGGCGGGGGTGCCTTCCGGATCCGGCGCGGCGGTCCCCGACGCGCATCTGTGGGCTTACTCGGAGGCGAGTGGAACGTCGTTCGCCGCCCCGCACGTCGCGGGGGTGGTGGCGCTCATGCTGCAGGCGGACCCGTCTCTCGGCCCGGCCGCCATCAAGCGCCTGCTGCAGTCGACCGCTACCCGCATGGCGTCACGCAACCGCGCGGAGGCGGGAGCCGGATATCTGGATGCCTGGGCCGCGCTCACGGCAGTGAAGGATCCGTCCCGTCCATTCGGTTCGTTCATCCCCGAGATGCTCGACCAGAGGCGCGGGCGGCGCCTCTTCGGCCCGATGGTGGCGATCTCGGGGACGGTGCCTCCGGGCGGTTTCGCCGATCTCCCCCTGCCTTCCGGCACAGCCGCCCTGTCGATGACGGCCAGCATTGCCTGGGACGCGTCGGCCGATGACCTGGATCTCGTGGTGCTGGACGCCGAAGGGAACGAGCTGGCCCGCTCCGGGTCGATCAATGCGCTGGGGATCTTCGGCACGACCGAGGGAGTCTCCCTGTACCAGCCCGCGGCCGCGGTCACGCTGAGGGTCTCCCCTAAGCTTCCACTGGCGGCCCCACGGGACTTCGCCGGTCATCATCAGACCATGACGGCGTCGTTTCCGCTCATCGGCGACCTGGGAGGTCTTTCCTCCATGGATCGCGCCCTCGCCACGAGGGCGCTCGACGCCCTCGCCATCACGGCGCGACCCTGTCCTCACCGGAGCAGCCTGCGTTCGCGCGATCCGGGCGACGATGGAGTCGCCACGCCGGCCGAGTGCTTCAGTGGCGCGAGCCCGCTGCTTCGTGTGGAGGCGGCCAGGCTGCTCGCCGTGGCGGCGCAGCTCCCTCAGACGCTGCCTCCGGCGCCGACGTTCGGCGATGTGCCGGCCGGCCATCCCGCGTATCTCTACGTCGAGAGCGTCGCCGGCCCACGGGCCAGACGCGGCGTGGTGATGCCGGCATCCGGGCCGAGCTCGTTCTCTCCCGGCGGGACGGTGCAGCGCATCGAGCTGGCGGTCCGGGCCGTCGAAGCCCTTGGGCTGGGGAGCGAGGCGGCCGCGTGGAGCGGCGCGCTGGACGTGACCGACGCGGCAGACCTGCCGCCGGGAACCGAGGGGCACGCCGCGATCGCCCTGTCGCTCGGAATCCTCACCACCACACCGACGGCCTCAGGGGAGGCGCTCCGTCCGGGTCAGGCCATCACACGCCTGGAGGCCGCGCGCGCCGCCGTCGCCATGCTGGATCAGGCGCGCTAGCTAGGAGCTTTGCCTCGCGGCCCTGAATCCAACCATCTTCTTCTGGCGCTCGTCCCAGAGTCTCAAGGAGAGGGAAGTCAGGCTGGACCACAAGGTCACGGTCGTGACTTCGCGGACCGCCGCCACGTCCGCGTGACACTTCGGCAGGCTGTAGTTGGGGATGGCCGGGCTGAGGTGGTGGACGTGGTGGAACCCGATGTTGCCCGAGAACCACTGCAGCACCCTGGGCAGCTTGTAGTACGAGCTGCCACGCACGGACGCCTCCTCGAAGTCCCAGTCGTCTCCCCGCTCCCAGTAGGCGCCATCGAACTGATGCTGCATGTAGAACAGCCACACCCCCGCCGTGCCCGCGATGAGCATGACCGGGACCTGGATGAGCAGCCACGCCTTGAAGCCGATGAGCCAGGACATCAGGAGGATCAGGGCCAGGAGCGCCAGGTTGGTCAGATGCACGCCGCGCCGCTCACGCCTGCCGGAGGCGGGCTCCGTGAAACGGTACTCGATCAGGAAGACGATCAGCGGCGCCACGATGAACAGCACGAAAGGGCTTCGAAACAGTCGATACTTCAAGCGTTTCAGGCGGGACGCCTGCTGGTATTCCTGCACGGTCAGGGTCCAGATGTCGCCGACGCCGCGCCGATCGAGATCGCCCGAGGTCGCGTGATGCAGGGCGTGTCCGTGCCGCCACTGGGCGTAGGGGGTGAAGACCATGACGCCCGCGATGAATCCAAGGATGTGATTGGCTCGCGGCGACTTCAGGAACGACCCGTGCGTGCAGTCGTGAAAGATGATGAACGTGCGCACCAGGAAACCGGCCGCGACCACGGCCAGCGCCAGGGTGAGGGCGTAGGAAACGTCGAGCGACCAGATCATCAGGCCCCACAGCACGACGTAGGGCACGAAGGTATTCAGGATCTGCCAGACGCTGCTTCGCAGGACTGGCTTCTGGCGGGCCGCCAGCGCCTGTCTCAAGGACGGAGCGCCCGCTGCAGGCGCCGACCTTGGCTCCGCGGCGCTGATCAGGGCTTACCCGGCTCGGAGCGCACCCATGCAGGAACGGGCTGCGGCCCGGGTCTGATGCCGGAAATTTCCGCGTCCGGCAACTCCGTGGCATCCGGTGCGATGTGCTGCTTCAACTGCCGGATCTCCGCCTTCTTGGCCGCCTTGTCCTGACGTCTCTGCTTGCGGGCCATTTCTTTCTGGCGCTTGGTGGCACTGGGCCTGGATCGGGTAGCGATGTGTCAGCTCCTGCTGCCGTGCCCAGATGGGCACCGGGTGGGAAATATGGGAGGCACCCGTCATTCCTGGCTGCCTCCCGGTACAACTCAGGACTCAGACGGTGCGGACGTTCTCCGCCGCGGGCCCCTTCTGTCCCTGGACCACCTCGAACTCGACTTTCTGGCCCTCGCTGAGGGACTTGAAGCCGCTCGCCTGAATGGCGCTGTGATGGACGAAAACGTCCTTCGCCTCACCATCCACGCTGATAAAGCCGAAACCCTTTGAATCGTTGAACCACTTCACGGTACCCGTCGCCATGGACTTCACTACCTTCTTCTACACGGGAGCAGAATTGCTCCATCTCTCAGCGCAGAGGGCCCGGAGGCCGCTGCTTCGTTTACATCTGCGCTTGTGAAGTGATTTTCACGGCGGGGATGGAAACTGCAGAGAGGAATCGATGCGTAACTTACTGCATCGAGCCGGAAAGATCAAGTCCAGGAGCTGGCCGCGCTATTTGGCGCTCTTGGCGGCCCTCTTCCTGGTGCGCGTGGGAGCCGGGATGTCGCTGTGCTCCATCTTGAGGAGCTCCGTGACGAACTTCCTTCGACCGTGCTCATCGAACTCGATGATGGTGTGTGCATCACCGATCAGGGTGATCGTTCCGGATCCATAGGTCCCATGAACGACGCGGTCTTTCTCGGAGAAGCTCTTGCCGGACTTGGTCACTTCGGTCCCTCCTGATGGACATTATAACGCCTGAGAGCGAGGGCTGGAGGGGTTCTCGTTGATTTATCGAAAGATATGTTGTGGGAAGGCTTCGTCAACCTGACAACGCTTGGGCGAGGTCGGCCAGCAGATCGTCCGGATGCTCGCATCCGGCGCTGAGGCGGATGAAGCCTTCCGGGACCTTGTCTCCGCCCCACCGGGCCCGGCGCTCGGCGGTGGTGTGCAGGCCGCCGAAGCTGGTGGCCTGGGAGACGAGCCGGCAGCCTCCCAGCAATCTCTCCGCGGCCTCCGCGGAGGCCAGCTCGAAGCTCACGATCGGGCCGAAGCGGCTCATCTGCCGTGCGGCGACCGCGTGGGCGGGATCTCCGGGAAGGCCCGGGTAGCGCACGCGCCGCACTTCGGGTCGGCCGGTCAGGAACCGCGACACGGCCAGGGCGTTGGCCACCATCCGCTCCAGCCGCACGTCCAGAGTGCCGAGCGAGCGGTGCGCCAGCCAGACTTCCATGGGGCCCGGCACCGCTCCGAACTGAGTCCGCCAGGTTCGCAGCCGGTCGGCCCAGGCGGGGTCCCCGGCGGCGACGTGTCCGAGCACCACGTCTCCGTGTCCGGTGAGAGCCTTCGTGTCGGAGGCCAGAGAAAAGTCTGCCCCCAGGCTCAGCGGCCGCTGCCCGAGGACGGTGGCGGTGGTGTTGTCCACCACGACGAGGGCCCCGCGATCGTGCGCCGCCCGCGCCAGGGCGGCGATGTCGCAGACATCGAGGCCGGGATTGCACGGGCTCTCGAGCCAGAGAAGCTTCGCCCGATCCAGGTGCTCTCCCTGTGCGTTCCCGGTCGTCGGGGCCTTCCGCACCTCGATCCCGAATTGCGCGAAGAATCCATCGGCCAGCATGCGTGTGGTGTAGTAGCCGTCGGAGGGCAGGACCACCGCGTCCCCGGGACGAAGGACGCTGCCCAGGATGGAGGCCGCGGCCGCCATCCCCGATGAGAAGACCACCGCCGTCCCGCCCTCCAGCTGGCCCACCGCGTTCTCGAAATTGGTCCAGGTGGGATTGTGCTGGCGGCCGTAGCCGTAGGGTGAGCTGGCCGGGTCGCCCGACAGATGATAGGGAGCGGCGAACACCGGGCCGGGGAGGAACGGCGCTCCCTGAGATGGCTCCGGCAACCCCGCGTGAATGACCCGTGTCGCGTCGTGCATCGCCGCCTCCAGGGGCGATGTTACTACGAATGCACGACCCTCACACCGTCAAGGCCTCACCTTGAGGCCCGCGCCCGCGCTTCGCGCAGGATGTCCTGTCTGGTCGGTCCGCTGCGCGCGGCAGGATCATCGGTCTTTCCGTCAACGCGTGCGCAGGCCGGCCTTGCGGAGACCTCATCCGCCTTGCCGCCGACGCCTGGCGCGCAAGGAGGGAGCATCCCTGCCTGCTTGCAGCATTCCGAGAAGAGATCGGCGGTGCTCTTCCGTCCTTCGGGCCCGATCCTGAGAGTCGGCTTCAGCAGGACGGCGTAGCGGCACCCGTCCTGGCGGTGCGACTCGAGGGAGCAGAAGGTCGTCGTGACCATGTAGTCCACTTCCTCAGCCTGCCAGCCCGTCTGATTGCCGATCTTCAGCCGATAGTCGATCAGTGGCTGCAGAACGGCGCCGTACTGTCGTGCATGGAATTCACGGCGCAGCGAATCAAGGTCCTGTGCTACGGCGGCGGAAACGAACATCGCAGGAACGAGTACCCGGCAAGCCAGTCGTCGCATGCTGATCTCCTTCAGTCAGTACCCTGCACCTTCTTCAGAAGCTCCTCCTTGGCGGATCCCTGAGGATCCACGGCGCCCTCGGCCTGGGGAAGGTAGACCGCACTGTCCGTGACCTGGACCTCGGCACGGGCCAGGATGGTCACGATCATCAGCACGGTTCCGAGCGTCGCCAGCAGGATTCCCGGAGAGCTGGTCAGCAGGACCAGCTTCCAGCCCGGCGCCTCGGCTTCGAGCCTGGTGGTAGCGGCGATGCATGGCCCCGCCTTCCAGGATGACGGCCGACTTCCACTGCGCGTAGGCCAGGCTCCCACCGAGAGGGCCGTCGAATGACCGCCACACCGGCGTGAGATCGAGCGTCGGATCCTGCCGTGCCTGCTCCTGCAGGACCCCGACCTGATAGAGGTTTGACAGGCAGGCGAGAGCGGCCAGAACCAGAAGAACGAACACCATGAAGGGGAGCAGTCTCCGCTGCCATGCCAGGGTCCTGCCTGTTTCCGTCATCTCACGGTGTCCTTGCCGTGCTCATTCTCTTCGTGTCGCGCGCTGCCGGCCTCAGCTCCCTGGTGACCCGGCTCCAGAACTCACCGTGGATCGAGTCGATTCTGCTCCGTGCCACGGATCCCAGCAGATAGGCCAGGAGCAGCGCCGGGAGAAGGCTGGAGAGAAACAGGTGCTGCCGGGCCTGGAATATCAGCATCTCCACGGCCTGCGCGATCCCGGCCGGCAGCAGCATTCTCACCCATGTTGTCGCTTCAGCGGCAGCGGGGTCCGCCAACCTGAACCGTAGCAACGTGACGAAGAGGAGCAGCGTGAACGACAGACACGCGTAGTGGGTTCCGATCCGCAGGTGGATCCACTTCCTGGCCCCGGCCAGCAGCGGTTTCCCGGCATGGATGGAGCGGCCGAGCGCCTGCGCCCGGGCTCGCAGCGCCTCCGGCCCTTCGCCCTCCCTGGGTGCGCCATCCCGGGTGAGTGTGCCGACGAGATCGAAGTCGTCCGGGAGGTTGCCGGGCGTGTAGGGCTGGCCGGACAGCAGCAGGCGCTGCAGCACGCTCACGTGGATCGTCGGCCGGGTTGCGTTTCGAGCGCAGAGCTTCTGAATGGGCCGTGGCTGGTACCGGTAATAGAAACCGAGGCCTCGTCGCGAGTCGTACAGCTGATCGGTCGCGTTGCGCAGCATCCCGTAGACGTCACGGACAGGAGCGATGAATCTCAGCCCTGACTCCTCCGCCTTGGACATCATCCAATCGAGCGCGACCAGCGACATGCCGTGCTTCTCATATCCACCGCCCACGTTGGAATGCGCCCCCGCGAACCACACCTGCTCGATCCGTCCGTCGCGCTCAACCGACTCGTCCCAGAGGAGCGGGTGGAACGTGCGTCTTTCATCGTCGATGGCGAGGGCGTGGCACGCCTTCCGGACCTTCTCGCTGAGCTGGTAGTCAGGGAACTTGAAGGGATAGATGAACGTGTTCAGCAGCCAGGAAAGCTCCTCCACGGGAAGTCCCACCGCATCCACGGTGTCCCAGACACCCATGAAATGGATCTGTGGCGGAGTGGCCGTCCCTTCGTCCACATAGAGCTCCGGGAACCTGTCTCGATACCTGTCCAGCAGGCCGACGTGCTTGGTGATGGTCTTCGTCAGGTTGCGATAGTGCCTGCGGTGCGTCCTGTAGACCTTCCGGGTCAGCGCGTCCAACTCGGCGGTGGTGTGCCAGCGCATGCGGTCGATCACCCCCGAATCCGCGATCAACCCGGCCAGGGCCCGGACGGTGAAGGCGCCTCTGCTGAATCCGAAGAGGTAGATGCGGTCGTCCGGCTCATAGCAGCGACACAGGGCCGCGTAGAGCTGACGAACGTTCCGTGCAAGGCCCCATCCGATAGCCCCGCACAGCAGACGCACCGGCTTCAGCGTCTGCGTTCCCACGCCGTCGTCATAGAAAGCGATCTGCTCCGTCAGGGTGGGGTCGTCGCGGTGGCCGTTCAGGTCCAGGGCCTCGTAGAGCTTGAAGACGTTGGTGCCGCGTCCTTTCAGGGCCGTGTTCCCGGTGCCATCGGAACAGAGAATGATGTTCTTCGGCATGCTCTACCCCAGCACCTCGGGCTCCCAGCTGGCTTTGAACCGGAAGGCCTTGAAGAGAGGTGTGTGGGCAACCGTGCGGATGATCTCCAGGGTGCGCTTGGTGTTGGAGACATACTCGAAATCACCTGAGGCCAGGTCGGCGATCTTCGTGACCGGCTCTCCTGCCTTGTGCGTGAGGACCACTTCATTGTTCCTGTCTTCGGAGAAGAGCAGTGTGCCCGACGCGGCGGTGACGGTCTGGAAGACGAAATAGTATTCACGCCGGTACTTGTCGTACTTCCTCTTCGTCCAGATCTTCTGAAGCGATTCCAGGAGCGGGTCGTAGCGCAGCGACTCGACGAACACGTCGCTCAGAGCGCCCGCGGCCGAACGTGCCCTCTTGAACTTCAGAGAGACTTCGGATTCACCCAGGCCCGTGGTCGCCGAGCCGCCGAACCGTACGGTCACGTCCCTGGATTCGGAGAACTTCAAGGTTCCCTTCGAGCCGGTGCTCGTGTATTTCGCGAGGTCCACCTTTCCATCGAAGTCTGAAATGTGAGAGGCGAGAATGGCCTGGTCGTCATCGATCCTGAAGATGCTGCCTATGCGGATGGGCTGGTCCAGGATGTTCGCGACATACTGCTCACCGTTCAGGGTCCTGCTCAGGACTTGCATGTCGACCTCCGACGTTGCGACGGATGGGTGGGCAGGGGGCAGGCTGGCGAATCGAGGGCATGGAGGCACACAACCAGTAAGGTCAGAGGCGAACGCGAGCCTCTGCGGGCAGGAGGATCACTTCATACCACGATTCCGGCGAGTCAACAAGAAAAAATCCGTCTCACTCGGCTTTCAGGGACTCGGCCGGAGCGACGCGTGCGGCCCTTCGCGCCGGGGCATCGCACGCGACCAGCACCACCGCCGCGAGCACCAGGATGGCCGAGGCGTACGACAACGGATCGGCGGCAGTCACCCCGAACAGAAGCCCCTCGATCAGGCGTCCGCCCGCCAGAGAGGCGGCCAGCCCGAACGCGCCTCCCGCCAGGGCGATGACGGCCGACTGCCGCAGCACGAGCCGCCGGACCTGGGATGGCCGCGCGCCCAGTGCCATGCGGAGCGCCATTTCGCGGGTGCGCCACGCCACCGACGTGGATACGACGCCATGCAGGCCGAAGGCGGCCATCAACGTCGCGATGGCGGCGAACAGCCCCATGAGGGTGAGCGAGAATCGGCGGGAGGCGATCGACGCCGCCACGGCGTCTCCCGTGGTCCTCACCTGCGCCGCTGCCACGTCCGGGTCCACCTCGCGCAGTGCCTTGCGGATCGCGGGCTCGAGCGACATCGGATCCACGGAAGCGCGGACGACGAGGTACTGGGTGGCGGTGAGCCAGACGAGCAGCTGCGGGTGAGTTTGCGCGTAAGGAACGAAGAAGTGTGGAGAGGGCTCCGACTCGAGGCTGTCGTGCCGGATGTCTCCCACCACCCCCACGATCTCGAAGGGGCGGAACCCCTCCGGCGTGTCGCTCACCAGGATCTGCTGGCCCACGGGATCCTTTCCCGCGAACGACTGGCGCGCCAGGGCCTGGCTGATGATCGCCACGCGCGGCGCGTCCGTGTCGTCCTTCTCGTCGAAGGCACGGCCCGCCAGGAGCGGGATCCCCATGGCGCGGAAGTAGCGTGAGGTCACCATCCTGTAGGTCGCCGTGGGGAGGCGGGCGTCCGAGCCGGTGGGCATGTCGGCGGTCCGGTAGTCGGCGCTGGCGAGAGCTCCGTTCAGGGGAACGTGGTTGGCGGCCGAGACCTCCCTGATCCCGGGGAGCGCGGCCACCCGCGACTCCAGCTCCCTGTAGAAGGCTGTCACCTTCTCGATGGTGCCATAGCGGGCGCGCGGCAGCGAGAGGCGCACGGTGAGCGTGTCTGGCCAGAATCCCGGCGCCACACGCTGGGCCACCTGAAAGCTCCGGTAGAGCAGCCCGCCCGTGGACAGCAGGACCGCCAGGAGGGCCACCTCCACCGAGACGAGGATCCATCGGGCCCGCGCACGCCGCCCGGGGCCGAGTGACCGGCCGCCGGCCGCAAGATCCTCGCGCAGGTCGCCGCGCGAGGAGCGCCAGGCAGGAAGGAGCGCGGCCATGAGGCCCGCGGCGACCGACACGCCCAACGTGAACAGCAGCACGGCGGGCCGGATCCCGATGGTGTCGGCCCGGGGCAGGTTGGGAGGGGCCATGGCCAGCAGGGCCGGCACGCCCCACACGGCTCCGAGCAGCCCCGCGGCGCCGCCTGCGAGCGACAGCATGACTCCTTCGGTCATCTGCCGACGGAAGATCTCACCCGCGGACGCGCCGAGAGCGCGCCGCACCGCGAAGTCCCGGCGAAAGGAGGCGGCCCGCGCGAGCATCAGGGACGCCACGTTGGCGCAGGTGATGAGCAGCAGCACGGCCACGGTCCCCTGCAGCACCCACAGGACCTGGCTCACGCCGCGCACCAGATCTTCGGCCCACGGGACCACGAGCACTCCCTGCTTGCGGGCGTAGGAGGAGGGGAACTCCTGCAGGAGCCGGAGGGCGATGGCGTCCAGATCGGCCTGGATGGCGGCGCGGTCAGCGCCCGGCCTGGCGCGGCCGAGCACCCGCAGGAAGCTCGTCGAGTCGCGGTTGTGCCGCCAGGGGTCGGCCTCGGGCTTGAGGGACACCGCGACCTCGGCGCCGCGCTGAGGAAAGAGGAAATCCGGCGGCAGGATCCCCACGACGACGTAGCTCTCGGCGTTGAAGGAGAGCGTGCGGCCCAGGATCGACGGATCGCCGCCGAAGCGGCGCGCCCAGAGGCCGTGGGACAGCACCACGACGCGCTCGGCGCCCGGCGCATCGTCCGCGGGGGTGAGGGTGCGGCCCAGCGAAGCCCTGGTCCCCAGCAGCTCGAACAGATTCCCCGTGGCCCGCATCCCCTGGATCCGCTCGGCGTCGCCGGTGCCGGTGAGGTTGGCGCTCCATCCTGCATACGCCGCCATCGCCTGCAGCGTGCGGTTGCCGTCGCGGTGGTCGCAGAACTCGGGGAGTTGGAAGGGATACCGATCGGTCGAGGTGTGGCGGGAGTGGATGGCATAGAGCCGGCCCGGGTCTTGGAAGGGAAGCGGCTCCAGCAGCACGGCGTGCACCACGCTGAAGATCGCGGTGCCGGCTCCGATGCCCAGACCCATCGAGACCACGGCCGCCAGGACGAATCCCGGCCGGCGCCGCCATCCTCGCAGCGTGTCGCGCAGGTCCGTCAGGAGTGCTCTCATGGCACGGAAGATACGAAGATCGCACCGATGAGTGAAATGGTTTGTTTTCAGAGATTCGATGAAGTATTCTCATGCTTGGAGAGCGCGCATGCTGGACCTGAGGCATCTGCACCTGATCGCGGCCATCTCGGACACCGGAGGCGTCACCGCGGCCGCCGCGAAGCTCCACCTGACCCAGTCCGCCCTGAGCCATCAGCTGCGCGACGCCGAGGGACGGCTGGGAACGCGGCTGTTCGATCGGGTCGGGCGGCGGATGCGCCTCACCCCGGCCGGCGAGCGGCTGCTTCGGACCGCGCGCGGGATCCTGGAAGACCTCGATCAGGCCGAGCAGGACGTCCGGCGCGCCGGCCGCGTCGACACCGGGCCGCTGCGCCTCACCACCCAGTGCCACACCGTCTACCACTGGCTGCCGGGACGGCTGAAGATCTTCCGGCGGTCGCACCCGGACGTGGAGGTGCAGATCGTGGCGGGGGCCACCGACGAGCCGCTGGTCTGGCTGCTCGAGGGGCGCATCGACCTGGCGATCGCCTGTCGCTTCGAGCGTGACCCCAGGCTGGCCTCGCGTGCCCTCTGGTCGGACGAGATGGTGGTGATGATGCATCCACGCCATCCGCTGGCGCGCCGCCGGTGGATCGAGGCGCGTGACTTCGCCGATCAGCACCTGTTCGTGTACTCACGCCCCCTGGAGTCGAACATGGTGTTCCGCGAGATCCTCATCCCGGCCGGTGTCACGCCGCGGCGCGTGAGCCACATCCAGCTCACCGAGGCGCTCATCGAGATGGTGAAGGCGGACCTCGGCGTCACCGTGCTGCAGCGCTGGTCGGCCGCGCCGCAGTTGGATCGCGGCGAGCTGATCGCGCGCCCCCTGACCGCCCGCGGAAAGCTGCGTCACTGGAGCGCCGTCTGGCGGCGGCGCCCCGATCCGCCGGCCTGGCTCACCGCCTTCGTGGACACCCTGGCGCGGCATCCCGTGCCCCTGGGCCGCACGTCCGCCCAGAGGCGCCGCACTCCATCCGCCGTGGTGTCTCCCGGGTCCTGAGGCCAGGCGGGCTGCGGGATTGCCATGCGACCTCTCCGGTGTTCTCCCCCCGCCTCCTCGGGTAGTGCCTCGATAGTGCTGGTCCGCCGCGGAGCGTAGTCTCTGCGCAAAGTGGCGACAGACAAAGGAGAAGGGAGGCACAAAATGAGGAGAGCTGGCGGACCGCAGAACTGCCGGCTCTCCTCGTTTGCTTATCACCAGCGTGGAGGTGGCGTGGGAGCCTCCACCTCCCCCCCGGATCCCTGCGACCCGTGCCGATCGGCCGGCACCATTGCTCCCTGCCCAGGGTCCCGGCCGGTTGGGCGCAGCGGGGTCCGGGGGGGTCACATCTCCATCGACAGGATCTCGTCTATCTCATGGCGCGGGGAGGCCCCACGTGAGCCTCTTCAACTCCCTCGCCTCGCTGGCGCTGCTCGGCTGTGGCGCACGGCGGGCAGGCTCCCACCCCCCCGCGCCATTTGTTTCCGCCGACCCGCACGAGCACCTGGTCAGCCTGCTGAGACTGTGGCACGGCTACGACGGACGCTACGGAGACTACGACGGCGGCCGTCCCTCTCGACGAAGCACCGGAGGTCAAGCGCATGAGCGGAATCATCGAGTACACCGGACGAGGAGAGAGCACGTTGATCCCTGGTGCCGCCAGAAGAAGGCGATCGGATGCGGACGTGGTCGAGAAGCTCGGCTACCCTCACTTCATCCTGAAGGAGATCCATGAACAGCCGGAAGCGGTCCTGGCAACCCTGTGCGATCGGCTGGACATGGAGAAGGCGGACGCGTGGCTTCCCGAGCTGTGTCTGAAGGATCACGAGCTGATCGGACTCACGCGGCTCCTCTTCGTGGCGTGCGGCCCCTCATGGCATGCGGCGCTGGCCGGCAAGTACCTGGTCGAGTCGTTCGCCAGGCTCCCCGTGGACGTGGAGATCGCGTCGGAGTTCCTCGACCGCCCGGCCGTGCTCGACGCGCGCGTGCTCACCGTGGCCATCTCGCACTCCGGCGAGTCGCCCGACACGGTGGCGGCGCTGCGGGCGGCGCGCCGCAACGGATCGCTGGGCGTCGCCATCAGCGAGATGGCGGAAAGCCGGCTGGTGCGCGAGGCCGACGGGGTCGTGTACACGCGGGCCGGCGCCGAGCGCGGCGTCTCGTCGACCAAGGCCTTCACGGCCCAGCTCGCGGCGGTGACCTTGCTCGCCCTGCGTCTCGGGGTCGCGCGCAGGATGCTGGCCACCAACCAGGCACGGGCGATCCTCCATGCCCTGCGGGAAACGCCCTCCATGATGGAGCAGGTACTGGAGGACGACGACGTGACGCGTGGCGCCGCCGCGTGGTTCAGGGACAGGCGCCACTTCATCCATCTCGGGCGGAGCCTCCACTACCCCATCGCGCTGGAAGGGGCCCTCAAGTTCAAGGAGATGGCCTGCGTCCATGCCGAGGGGTACGCCGGAGGAGAGATGAAGCACGGTCCGCTCGCGCTCGTGTGCCCTGGCCTGCCCGTGGTCGCCGTGGCCCCCTCCGGCCCTAACCAGGCGAAGATGGCGGGCAACATTCATGAGGTGAAGGCGCGCGGGGGCATCGTCATCGCCGTGGCCGACCCAGGCTCCGAGGCCGCCACCCTGGCCGACGTCGTGCTTCCCGTCCCCTCCGCTCCCTTCTGGGTTCAGCCGATGCTCACCATCCTCCCGCTGCAGCTCGTGGCCTACCACCTGGGAGTGCTGCGCGGCTGCCCGGTCGATACCCGTTCGACGTGATCGCCGCTCAGGGCTGGATCATCCCCTGGCGGATCGCGTACCGCACGAGGGTGGCCGTCTCGTGGATGTCCAGCTTCTCCATCATCCGGCTCCGATGGGATTCCGCGGTCTTGGCGCTGATCCCCAGGATTGCGGCGACCTCCTTCGTCGTCTTCCCTTCGGCGATGAGCTGCAGGACCTCCCTCTCGCGCGAGGTGAGCTCGGCGGCCACAGCCTCCCTGTCTTCCAGGTAGGCCTTCATGGCGTCGCGCGAGAGGCCCGGGCTCAGGTAGAGGGCCCCGTTCGAGACCTCCTTGATCGCCTGGACGAGGTCACGAGCGGCCTTGGTCTTGACGATGTAGCCGTTCACTCCCGCGCGCAGGGCCTCGATCACGTACTGGTTCTCCTCGTGGACCGTCAGGAGGATCGTGCGTGTGTCGGCCGAGATACGCGCGATCTGCCTGGCCGCATCCACACCGTTGAGAGTCGGCATCGCGATGTCCAGGATCGCGATGTCGGGCTTCAGACGCCCCACGAGCTCGACCGCCGCCTGGCCATCGTGTGCTTCACCCACGATCTGGAACCCTTCCTTCTCGAGAATGGCCCTGAGTCCCTCGAGAACGATGGTGTGATCTTCAGCGAGTACGATGCGTAGACCCACGTTCATCCCTCCGTCGGTATCGTGACCCGCATGGCTGTTCCCTTGCCTGGCGAGGAGCTGATCTGGAGCGTGCCCCCGAGGGCGTTCATACGTTCCCGGATGCCGAGCAGCCCGAGCCCGCGTGGGCCCTTGCCGTCCAGCACCGCCGCGGAGTCGAAACCCTTGCCGTCGTCCTGGACCGTGCAGATCACCCTGCCTGCCTCCTGGTTCACATGCACGCGCGCCCGCGTTGCCCCCGCGTGTCTGTTCATGTTGTTGAGCGCCTCCTGAACGGCTCGGTAGATCGCCGTCTCGATGGCAGGGGGAAGCCGCTTCTCGAGGTTCCCCTCGATGGCGACCGGGATCGACGACCGGGTGGACACGCCCTCAGCCAGGAAGCTCAGCGCCGGCATCAGACCCAGGTCATCCAGAATGGTTGGTCTCAATTCGTGCGACAGCCTGCGGAGCTGCTTGCTGACCTGAATCAACAGGTCGTCCACCTCCGCCAGGGGCGATCGCGTCTCGGGTATCTGAGAAGCGATCCTGTCGAGGGCGATGTGGACCGACGCGAGAAGCTGCCCCGCCTCGGCGTGCAGCGCGTGCGCGATCCGCCGCGCCTCGTCCTCGAGTCTGTCGTTGAGACGGCGCAGCGCAATGGTGGACTCCCGGAAGGCGCGGTGCGTCATCTCAAAGGGCGACAGGCTCTCCACCAGGACCACCTCGGCCGCCTTGATGGCCTGCGCTCCTTCGTTCGGCGTCGCCGCGCCGAGAATCATGCGCGTCATCGCCTCCTGGTGCAGCACCGCCATCTCGAGCACCCCGACTCCATCCTCCATCGCTGCGCGCGCCAGCTCGTACGCGCGCTTCAGGACGGCCTCCTCGCCCCCCTCGAGGTACTCGCGCAGGTTGCCGGCGTACGTTTCGAGCAGTGTCTCCCGGTGACCGCTCACGGTGCGCTCCCACGATACCGGACGACCAGGACCAGTGCGTCATCGGTCGTCTTGATGTGCCGCGCCAGCACCCGGTCCGCGAGCTGCTGCGGGCGGTCGGCCGGATTCACATCCATGGAGAAGTCCTGGCGAATGCCGTCGGTGGCGAGGATGAGCGTGTCTCCCGTCTGCACGGGAAGCGTCGATGCGATCAGGTTCGGCAGGCGCAGCCCCACCACGCCGTTGCGCTGAAGCATGAACTCGCAGCGCCGCAACGCGTGGTCGCGCGCGGCAGGCACCAGGATCGCCGAGACGTTGCCCACACCCAGCCAGCTCATCGTGGATCCTTTCGCGTCGAACGACGCGGCCGCCAGGGACACACCCCGCGTCCCGCGCAAACCCTCATGGCACCGCGTCACGAGCTGCTCAAGGGGTCGTTCCGCGTGCTGCACCAGCAGCGTCGCGCAGCGCCTCGCCGCGGCCGCGGCCTCGGGCCCGTGCCCCAGCCCGTCCACGACGGCCACCAGTGACCCGTCCGCGAAGGACCGGACCACGTGGAGGTCGCCCGATTCCAGTTCCGGCGCCAGGGCCAGCGAGGCCAGGCCCCACTCCAGCATCGCGTTGCCTACCGTTTCCATTTTCGTGCCTTCACCGTCGTTCCCTTGCCGACCTCGGAGTGGATCTCCATCTCGTCCATAAGGCGCCGCACTCCGGGCAGTCCGAGCCCGAGGCTGCCGGAGGTCGAGAACCCTCCCTGCATGGCCAGGCCGATGTCCGGTATGCCCGGTCCCGAGTCGCTCGCCACCACCTGCACCCCCTCCCGGCCGCCGTCATTGAGGAGCGCCAGATGGATCTCGCCGCGGCCCGCATACCGGACGATGTTGCGGGCCAGCTCCGAGATCGCGGTGGCGATCAGCGCCAGATCAATTGACGAAAAGCCCATCCGGGCGGCCACGGCGCGGCCCCTCTGTCTCGCCGTCACGATGTCCGCGTCGGAGGCTATCGCCACATGTTCTTCATCGCCCACGGGTCCTGGTCTCTTTCCTCGCTTCAGCGGGTTTCCGGTCGAGGGACGCAAGCCCCTCTTCCAGGTCGAGCGCCGTGCCGACACCCTCCAGGGTCAGACCCAGCTGCACCATGGCGAAGGCGACCTCCGGCTGGACACCGACGATGAGTGTCTCGGCTCCCCGGAGCCGGATCATGTGCGCGATGTCGCGCAACGTGCGTGATGAGAAGGAATCCATCACGTCGAGCGAGGTGACGTCGATGATGACGGCACGAGAGCGGAACTTCCCCACCTTCTCCACGAGCGCGTCACGCAGCTCGATCAGATCCGTGTCCTTGAGAGCGGACTGAATCGTGGCGATGAGGTAGGGACCTTGCTTCAGAATCGGGACTTCCACGGGTCACCTGTCAGTTCGCTTCCACAGGAGTCTCGCCGAAGGGCGCCACCCTGTACCCGAGCAGCCGCTCGGCTTCCTCGATGCCTCCCTGCAGGTCGCCTACGGTTGTCATCTTGGTGAGATCGACCCCGATGTTCACGAGCGTCTGCGCGATCTCCGGCGAGAGCCCGGTCACGATGACCGTGGCGCCCAGCAGACGGGACGCCTCGACCGTCTGCACGAGATGGTTTGCGACGTTGGAGTCCATGGCCGCGACACCGGTGATGTCAATGACGACCACCTTGGCGCGGTTCGCGCGGATCCCTCTGAGGAGCTGCTCCGTGAGCTGGCGGGCGCGGTGCGGATCGATCACGCCGATGATCGGCAGGATCAGGAGCCTGTCCCTCACCTGGAGCACGGGCGTGGACAGCTCCCGGATCGCCTCTTGCTGCTCGCGGATCGTGCGCTCGCGCTCCTGCACGAACCCGACCGCCACCGTGATCGCGACCCTGTTCGCCGCGGGTTCGTAGGCGTCGAGGATGCGGTTCAGGAGGCTGGTATCACTCTGGTACTTGGCGAACAGCGACCGCGCCAGGACGTCGCGCAGCAAGAGCACGATCCCCACCACCTCGTCGGTCTCGACGCCGCGAGGAATGATGCGCTCGGAGAGGTTGCGGGCGTAGGCCTGCAGTGCCTCGAACGTCCCTGTTTCGAGGGCCTCCACGTAGTTGTCGTAGACGGACGTCGCCTCGGCGAAGATCTCGGCCTCATCCATGGCGGTCAGCAGGCGCGCCTCCGTGATGCGTCTCGCCCATTCCTCCCTCAGCTCCGTGCGCTTCTGCCTGAGGTGGGACACGAGCTCGCGAAGCAGCTCGGTGGTGCTTTCCATACCGATTTGCTTGTTCTGGTCTTCTGTGGCCTTCACGTGAGCGTCCTCCGATGCCAGGCGCCGAAATCGGGGCAATCCCTGCGTACTCTCACGAATCATATACGCGTCTCCGGGGCCTCAGACCAGGGGGTAGCGGCTGTCAGAGGGGGTGGCGCGGCTGCTTCAGGCAGACTCCGCCACGTGCCGCTTCACGTTGAAAGTGTTGTCCGGTAAGGGGTTGCCGCATTCCGGGAGGGGAGGCCTCGGCGAGGGCGCCGTTCCCGAGCCTCGGGGATTCCTCCATGCTCCGCTCATGGGACTCCCGAGCCCCGTGCAGGTGATCACCCGATAGACGGGTGCGGGGCACACCAGGCGCGCTGATGGCAGAGCGTGGCGTCTTCATGGGAGGAATTGCCAACCGTCGGTCAGGTATTTATCAGGGTCATACCCGGTAAGTCATCCGAGTGTGGTCGCGGTGCGTGCCCAATAGATTGCCGGTGTCCATAGGGCATGTGTTGCTTCTCACGAGGAGTCACATCATGACATTCAAGACATCGCAGGGTTCTAAGACCAGGAACATCGTGCTCGTGCTGCTGCTTGCCGCGGGCACGGCGATGCTCACGGGTGGCCAGGAGGGTCTCGCGTCCAGCGACTCCCTCTCGTTACCGCTGCCTCCCGTCCCGCCACTCCCGCTCCCGCTCCCGCTTCCTCTGCCGCCGCTGCCGCCCGAGCTGAGCCTGGGGCCTCCGGAGATGCCCACGCTCCCGACGCTGCCACAGGTACTGCCCCCGAACGCGCCCCCCACGTCGGGCTCGACCGAGCTGCCGGCGACGTCGGCGACCCTGGACGCGAAGATCCTGATCATCTCGGCAGACGGATCCGAGCCGGTGCTCGGAGCGATCCGTCAGGCGGCGGACTACCAAGGGGTCCCCTACACGCTGTACGTCGCGAGCCGCACGCCGGGCGGATTCACGCCGGAGATGTTGTCCGACGGCGATGCTCACGCGTACTACCAGGGCATCCTGCTCACCACCGGTAGTCTGGGGTACTTCAACGGAGCAGCCTGGACCAGCGGGTTCAACATGACGGAATGGCAGACACTGTGGGACTACCAGGCGAAATTCCGGGTCCGCACCGCGATCGGCTACGTGTTCCCGACCGAGGACTACGGCTACGGCCAGGCGACCGGGTTGGACACGTCCGCGAGCCCCATCGCCGCCTCGCTCACCTCGTCAGGGCGATCCGTGTTCCCCTACGTGAACGCGGTGAACCCGATCACCATCACGAAGGCCTGGACGTACATGGCGCCTGCCACGGGAAACGGCACGACCGTCCTTCTGGCCGACCAGCATGACAATGCCCTGGCGCTGGTCCGCGAGTATCCCGACGGCCGCCAGGTGCTGTCGATGACGTTCGATGGAAACTCCTTCCTGGTCCACAGCCTGACGCTCGGGTACGGTCTCCTGAACTGGGTGACGGGAGGGCTGTTCGTCGGAGAGCGTCACGTCTACATCACCCCGCAGATCGACGACATCTTCCTCGACAATGACGTGTACGGAGGAGGAATCTACCGTCTCACGGCGACGGACTGGTCGGCCGTCACCGCATGGGACACGCAGAAGCGACTCAACTCCCAGACGGCCGGCCTGCGCCTTCACATGGCCTTCAACGGCGAAGGCACGACGGGCACCTATTTCCCAGACGGGCTCACCCCGGCGGCGCGACTCACGCAGGGCCGGTTCCCCTGGATCAATCACACCTACACCCACGAAAACCTCGACACCGCGAGCTACGACCTCGTCTACCAGGAGATCACGCTCAACAACCAGATCGCCACTTCGATGGGATTCACGAACTACGATCGCCGCGCGCTCGTCACTCCCGACGTCTCCGGGCTCTCGAACCCGGAGGCGATGAGGGCTGCGTACGACGCCGGCGTCCGCTTCGTGGTGTCGGACACCTCCCGTCCCGGGATGGACACGACCCCGCAGGCCGGTATCCCCAACTGGGAGGAGCCCCGCATCCTGATGATCCCGAGGCGGCCGGTCAATCTCTACTACAACGTGACCACTCCATCCGAATGGGTGGCCGAGTACAACTCCTTCTATCGGAGCTACTGGGGGCGGGACCTCGCTTACAGCGAGATTCTGGACAAGGAGAGCGACGTCCTGCTCCAGTACATGCTGCGGGGCGAGATCGACCCCTGGATGTTCCATCAGGCCAACCTGCGCGCCTATGACGGCGTGAAAACGTTGCTGGGGGATCTGCTCGATCGGACGTTGCAGAAGTACGGCAGACTTTTCGTCCTGCCCATCCGCAGCCCGGCCCAGGTCCAGGTCGGTGCATCCATGAAGGATCGCATGCGGTTCAATGCGGCCGGCGTGCGGGCTTCGTTCACTCCCGAGCAGAGGACGATCACCATCACCGCCTCGCAGTCGGCCGTGGTGCCCGTCACGGGTCTGTGCAAGGGGACGTACGAGGTGTACGGAGGGCAGTGCATCAGTCGCGTCACTCTCGGGCCCGGACAGTCGCTCACCTACAGCCTGCAGTGAGCTTCCATGAACCCCTTCTCGGCCCGACATGCGGTTCGCAGCGTAGTGGCTGCGGCGGTGCTTGCCCTCGCAGGGAATGCAGCAGGTGATCGCGTCTGGGGGCAGGCGCCGCTCAACTCGGTGGCCACACTGGATCAGGCGGCTTCCCTGATTCAGGCGCGGGCGTTCGAGCGCGCCGCCATCGTGCTGCGAAACCTGCTGTCCGTCGATCCGGACGACCGCAGGGCCATGGAGCTGCTCGCATTCGCTCTCGAGTCGGCGGGCGACCTCGATGGCGAGCGTGAGGTACGGTCCACCCTGGCCGCGGCATTCCCTGGTGATGCGCGCATCCAGGCCGACTATGGACGGGTCCTGGAGCGTTCGGGGGATGAACGCGGGGCGCTCACCGCATACCTCCACGCTCGCTCGTTGAGTCCGGACACCCCCGATCGGGAGCTCGACACGGCGATCGATCGGATGAAGGGCCGGAGGGCCGTCGAGGTCAACACGCCGGTGGTGGTGCTGGCGGATCCTGACGCGACCGCCTCCCGATTGCAGGCGGGCGCCGCGGTGCCGTTCGGGTCCCTCCATCACCTGACGGCGCTTGCGGCGCGTTCCGATGCCGAGGCAACGGGCAGCACTGATGCGACAGCGGCCGATTATCTCGCCTTGTCCTGCGTGCTGCGACACCGGTCCGGAGCGTGGATGAGCGTGGGCCCGAGCCTTCATGTGATCTCGCCACAGGGCGAACCTCGAAAGGACGTCGGCATCGGTGGTGAAATCGCGGGACGATCTCGGCTCGGTCCCTGGTTCGAGTTCCACGCGAGCGGGCGGATCCAGACACCCTGGGACGAGGCCGCGGTCACGTTGCTCCACGGTGGGAGGACGACGGGCGCCGAGGGACACGTCTACGCGCACGTGTTCGACCGGCGCCTGCTCCTCATGGCCGGAGCACGCCAGCGGCGGCTCTCGATCCTCGACGCGGATCCCAATTCGACGGACCGCCTCGAGGCGTCGCAGTCCCTGCTTGTCGTCGGTGCCGACGTCGTCCTTTGGAGGAAACCCGGGGTTGCGGTCCGCGGCGAGATGCTTGATGAAGCGCTGGTCGCTCCCAGGGCCCTGTCCTCGGCGGTCACACTGGGCTACCGGCACTACGCAGTGTCCGCCCGGTCGACGCCCGAGTTCGATGCGCTCATCGCCCTCGAGCCACGCAACGCCGTCGATGAGGCATCGGCCACCGCGGCCATCGCGTCGCCGCGAGGCCGCGTGGGTCTGGAGCTGCGCGGCGGCCTCGCTCGCGATACCGAGCGCGAGGCCCGGATGTGGAGGGCCGGCGGGTCGCTGATCTGGGCGCCCAGAGCCTCGATCCGGTTCGAGCTGAGCTACGAGGAGGCCTCGGACACCGTCACCGGAATCGTCGGCCAACGTCACGTGGGATCGTTCAGCTGCCATGTCGACTTTTGAGCAGAGACGCGGCATGAGAGTCCTCGAGGCGCTCGGGCTTGCGTTCGTGTTCGTCTTCCTTCCCGAGCTGCCTTGGGCGCGTTCCGGCCCGGTCCTCGAGCCACATCCGGGCTGGATCGCGGTGCTCGTGCTGTCCGCACGGTACGGCAGTCATGGATTCCTCGCCGGGATGGCCGCGGCGGCCGCCACCGTCGGGCTCGGCTCGGCAATCGGGGGGGCCGGGCTCGCGGGCTCGCTGAGCCATCTCGAATCAGGGCCCAACCTGGTGGCGCTCGGCGCCTGCCTGGCCGTCTCCTGGGTCGCCTCGTGCCATACCCATCGGCAGGCCGTTCTCTGCAAGCAGCTGCAAGTGCTCTCCGACCGTGCCGGCCATGCCGAGTCGATGGTTCAAGCGCTCCAGGGCGTGGTCGAGACGCTCCGATCGCGGGTCGATCGCACGTCCGCCTCTCTGAGCTTTCTACGCGACGTCGCATCGCGCCTGGAAGGAACGGATCCGGTGGCCGCCGCCGAAGGGGCGGCTGACCTCGCTCTCGTGCGCAGCGGGGCGTCGGTCGTGGCACTCAAGGTGGGCACCGGTGACTCCGAGCGCCGCCTGGTCGTCCGCGATGCAGGCGGACCCGACTCTTTCATGCCGGCCGACCTTCGCAGCGCCGAGCTCTGCGTGCCGATTCGCGCCGGCAGCGACCGGGTAGGCGTCATCGAGCTCTGGGGGCTCCCTCGAACCACCCTCGATCGGGCGACGGCGCACGATCTGGCCGTCATCGCCTCGTGGTGTGGGCCCGTGCTCAGTCATGCTCTGTGGCAGCAGGAGGCTTCATGATTGCGGAAGCATTGCCGCTTCGGGCGGTTGCGAAATCGAACCGAGAAGAGCGCGCGCCCTGGGCGGCAGCCGTCGTCCTGTGCGCCGTGATCGATGCCATGGCGGGTGGGGTGCTGCTGCTCGACACGGCGCTTCCGCAAGAGCTCGAGCTTATTGCCGCAATGGTCCTGCATGCGATGGCGGCGCTGCTCCTCTCAGCATTGCTGCGCGCGCAACCCAGCCGCCGGTGGGTTTGCGTGGCGGCGCTGCTGGCCGTGCCGTGCGTCGGCGCCGTGGTTGCCGTCGCGCTCCTCGGTACCCGGGGACGAGGCACGGCGAGGATCGGGCTGCGCAGGAAGGCACGCCGCCGGCCAGCGTTCAGGCTCGCCGTAGCGCGACCCATCGGGGACGTTCTATCACCCTGCGACGCTCTCGATTGCGACGACGAGGAGCTGCGCCGGGCCGTACTCTCGTCGCTCGCCAGGCGGTCGGACCCCGAGGCGATCACGCTGTTGCGCCGGGCGGCGGGAGGACGCGATCTCGATCTGGCTCTGTCTTCCGCACTGTCCCTGGATGAGATCGCTGAGCGTGCAGAACGACACCGGGACGATCCGCCCTATCCGGCAAAGATGCGGCATGCAGCCGGTTGAGGCCGATGGCGGTACGGCCGCCGCCGACGTCTGCCTCGTGCTGGAAGGAACCTATCCCTATGTGAGCGGAGGCGTGTCAACGTGGGTGCACGACCTGATCCGCAGCCTGCCCGATCTTCGCTTCGCGCTGGTGCACATCGGCCCGGAGCGAGGCGCGTGCGCCGAAAAACGCTATCCGCTGCCGGCCAATGTGACCGGGCTGACCGACCTGTATTGTCGAGACCCGTCCCCACGCGGTCGCGATACGGCCGCTCTTCAACGTCAGGCCGATGCAGAGCGCCGCCGCCACGCCGACGCGCCTCGTACCTCCCGCGTCCTGGGCGCGATCCGGCGGCTGCACCTCGAGAATGAGGTCGATGAGGCGCTGTTCGACGATCTCGCGAGCAACGACCTTTCGGTTGGCGCGTTCCTCCACGGACAGACCTCGTTGGACTTGACGATGGACCTGTACGAACGGCTGGCGCCCGGGGCCTCATTCCTCGATTTCTTCTGGCACTATCGGTCGATGCACATGCCGCTCGTCCGTCTGCTCGCGGCGCAGCCGCCCATCGCGGCCGTCTACCACGCCGTCTGCACCGGTTACGCGGGAGTCCTGGCAGCTGTGTGGAGCCATCGGACAGGTCGTCCGCTCTTGCTGACCGAACACGGCCTCTACAGCCGAGAGCGAAACCTGGAGCTCAACCGCGCAGCCTGGTTCCGGGAGCCTGGCGAGGATCGCCCGAGCCGGGCCGAGGAGGCGATCGATGACGCCACCGCCGCCTGCCTGCGCAGGATGTGGATGCATTTCTTCCGCGCACTGGCGCAGTGTACCTATACTCGCGCATCGGTCATCGTCTCGCTGAGCGATCTCCACAGAAAGAGGCAGATCGTGGACGGGGCTCCTTCAGGCAAGACCCTCGTGGTCCCCAATGGCATCGACCTCGAAAGGCTGCACACGCGCCTCCGCAGAGCGGCGTCCCCGGGCACGCACCAGCGTCCCGTGAGCGTCGGGTTCGTGGGAAGAGTGGTGCCGATCAAGGACGTCGTCACGTTCATTCGCGCCTGCTCTCTGGCGTTGAGGGCTGTCGAGCTGGACGTGCGCATCATCGGTCCGATCGACGAAGACCCGGCGTACGTCCGTCGGTGCCGGCGCCTGGTGGCGAAGCTCGGTCTCGGGCGGGCGGTTCGCTTCGAAGGGCTGTGGCCGCCCGAACGCATCTACTCCGAAATCGACGTCCTGGTTCTCACGAGCTTCAGTGAAGGCCAGCCGCTCGTCATTCTGGAATCAAGCGCCGCCGGGATTCCGGTGGTCGCCACCGACGTCGGCGCCTGTCGGGAGCTTCTCGAAGGACGTGGCGACGTCGATCGGCAGTGTGGGCCGAGCGGCATCGTGACGAGGCTCGCCGCACCGGAAGAGACCGCTGCGGCAATCGTTCGACTGGCTCGGGACCCCTGGCTTCGCCGCCGGATGGGAGCCGCAGGCCGGCGCCGGGTGGCAACGTTCTATCGTGAGAGCTCCACGATTTCGACGTACCGGGCTCTCTATAAAGGCGAATCATGGCCGGCATCGGGTGGCGTCTCGACCGCTTGATCCATCAGGGAACGCTTTCGGGCGCCGCCGCCGCGTACGCGACGGGCGCGGCCGTGATGGCGCTACCGTGGGTGGTGACCACGGCGGTGCTCGTGTCCCTTCCAGCTGTCATCGGCCGAGGCGTGGCTGACTTCACGACTGCCGAGACCGTGGTGAACGTCGCCTACTCGGTCGCGCTGCTCGTGGACGGGCCACTCCAGATCGTCATTTCCCGCTACGCGGCGGATCGATTGTATGAAAGACGGCTTCGTGCGATCGCCGCGCCTTTTTGCCGCGGTCTCGGTGTGACCTTTGTGCTGTGCCACGTCACCGCAGCGCTCGCGCTCCTCGCCCTCGGCCTGCCGCCGGGCGCCGCCTTGTGGGGTGGAGCCCTCTCGGCAGCCGTCGGGGCGCAATGGACCGCCTTGTCCGTCGGCAACGGACTGTGCTCGCCCAGGCTCGTGCTCGGCGCCGTGGGAGCGGGAGCGGCACTGAGCTTCCTCCTGGCGGCGGCCCTCGTCGTCTTCACCGGGCTCGGCCTGCCGGGATACCTCTTCGGTCTGGTCTCGGGTCAGAGCCTCACGCTCGCGATCCTGCTCGTGGGCATCTTCCGGGCGCTGCCGGACAGCACCGACGAGAGCGCAAGGCTGCTGCCCGCGTTTCGGGACTACGCATCGCTCGCCGGCGCCGGGCTCGCCTTCAATGCATCGCTGTGGGTCGACAAGCTCGTCGTCTGGTGCCTGGTCGGCGGCGATACGGGCGGGCTGCACGCCGCGGCATCGACCTTGGCCTGGTTCTCGACCATCCCGTGCCTGGCGTGGATTTTCGTAGAGGTGGAGACCACGTTTCACCGACGCTTTCGAGCCTTCTATCGGGCCTTGGAGGGCGGAGCATCGCTCCCCGAGCTTCGAAGCGGAGTTCGAACGCTTGCGGGCGAGGCGGCGCGTCTTCTGGGCGGCGCGGCCCGAGTGCAGGCGGGAGTGATTGTCTTCCTGCAGGTCGCCGCGGGTCCCCTGGCTCGGTGGCTGCGGCTGCCCGACGGCACGGTCACGCCGTTCCGGCTCCTCCTGATCGCGGCTGGCATGCAAGCCATTACGCTGCTCGGGCTCATTCTCCTTTACTACTTCGATCTTCGACGCGAAGCGCTGTTCGCCGCGGGAGTTCTCCTGGTCGCGGTCGCCGTTTGCACGATGGCGGCAGCGGAGTTGGGGCTGCCACCGAGCGTCGGAACGCTGCTGGGCTGCGCGGTGGGCGCGGTGGTGACATGCCACTGCGTCCATCGCGGAGTGAACGCCGTGCTGCAGCATACGCTCCTCCGGCAGCCGTTGGGTGCCGAGCGGATAGACCCGGAATAGGGGCCCCGCCGTCGTACGAACAGCCGAGCTTTGAAAGTCATGAATCTGGCCATGTCGGTGGAAGGTCTGGGACCTCGGCCAGGCGGCGCCCTTCAACAAGCGTCATCCGACCTATGAAAGCCATGGCAGACAGCAAGTAGTTCAAATTTTCGAAGCTCATGGCCAACTCGTACGAGAAGTTGAACTGCTTGTCAGGCTTGGACAATTTCTGATAGATGTCGAAGGAAGGCTGATTCGGATGGACAAATTCGCTACCGAAGTCGTAATCAGACAGTAGCAAGTTCTGCCCTTCTGGACTCCCTCTCAGGAGATTATCGATATGCCTAGAAGCACCTCGGAGGACTTCGTTGATGTGATAGGGCTCCGGGTATGAGGGGCTTGTTTTCGCCATCAGCTTGTTGCCGGAAGTGAGCTTGTTAACCGCCTTGGCAAGAGCCTCAGGGCTTTTTTGGTCGATTCGCCTTTCGATCTCTCGCTGGGCAAAGATCAAGAAGGCAAGGGTCTCGTAGGATGCTCGCAGAAGTACGAAGGCCGACAAGATGGCACCTTCATTGACGGAGCCGACCCCCATTCGGAAGAGATCCGCGCCGCGCATGAGACTCGCATTCGAGAGACCTCGACAGGAACGTGATAACTGCCGTACGTCGGTAACGCCAGCCTCAACTGAGTGAAAACTCAAAGAACCGAACCAGTTCATGACTTTATCAATACGTTCAGAGGCTGCCCTCAAGTCAGGGAAGCGATCCAAAATGTTCTGCACGACTCGGATAGAGTTCATCAACTGGCTACCGTCCTCAGAACGCATCGAAGCCCCCTCCTCGCGCCCAGCGGCGTGGTCGATGACGAGAATCCCGCGCACCGTCTTATCGACGATCGCCAGCGCCGGCCTGTGCGCCCCGTAGCGGGCGACGCCCTCGCGGCCGTCGGGGGCCTCCAGGACGCGGTAGCCCTCGGATTCGAGGGCGAGGCACAGGACCTTGTCCGTGCCCCTAATCTGCGCAGGGGTGGTTGAAGAATTCTTGAATGAGGCTTGGGTGGAAAACGGTACGGGATCCATGCAGAGGGTATCTACATGTATCCAATACACTTAGGGCATGGATGCGTTCTTAGCGCGAACCTGGTGCGCTCGCGCCTCTAACCGCCGGCGATCCGCCACGATGCTCACGGCCACTGATCTATCGCGCCGAGAGGCTTGCGGATGACCGCCCTTTTGGAGAGCTGCCGCGTTGATGGTACGATAGGCTTCCTCCTGCCCGGGGGAGCCCCGTCCCCTGTTCTCTGAAGACACCAGAAACCGCCGCCGGACGCGCCATGAAACGCACCGGCTACCTGGGCGTCGATGTCTACCTCCGCCGACGCGGTGTAGATGAGAGATTCAGGCTTCTCGTGTCGGAGATCTCCACAGGCGAGCAAGACGCCCTGAGCCTTGCTCTTGAGGTGGTCAGCAAAATGCGAGTCGATTTCCCTGAGTACGAGTTCCTGCTACTGATCGTAGGTCGCGGGGGGCAACCGCCCAGGAAGTGAGCCAAGACGGCGCAGCCTCATTTCTGCAGGACCTTGACGATCTCCTAGACCTTGATCGACTTCTTCTCAGCGTTCCTTGTGGCCAGGATCTCGAACTGCTCGCTCTCGTGACCCCACAGCGCATCGGGATTGTCGACTCGCCAGAGTTCCTTGTCTTCTGTCACGAAGACCATGCCGCCCGGCTTCCAAGCCGAGTTGACGTGCTCGGCACCCGCGATGCATTTGCGGACGCAGGCCGCGCCACCGGTGCTGGTGAACGGGCTCCACGTCAACGGCACGACGCTCGGGCTCAGGCAGGTGATCGAATACGGCCGTCGTCGACGGCCCGAACACCTTCGAAGTCGTCGCGGTCGACGAGGCGGGAAACAGGTCCGAGCCGGTTTCAGCCACCTTCGACCTGATGTTCTGCCACTAGCAGTCTCCTGGGAACCCCCCTCGAGGGGATCGACCAACTCCTCGAGGGGGGCGATTCGCGCGGCATGCGGCCAGGCGTCACTTGAGAAGTGCCGTCGGCTTAAGTCGCACCCCAGGTGGTCGGAGGTAGGAGACTACTGCACCGACTCGAACATGAAGCTTCGTCCGAAGGAAAGCGCCGGTAACAGGATCGGCATTGGCCGCGGGTCACTTCCCGAGCACTTCCTCGAGCCGCGATTCCAGCTCCGGCACCGACGTGTAGATCCCCTCAAGGCGCCCCTCGGGATTGACAAGATACATAGCGCCGCTCCCTCGCTCGCGATAGAGGCGTCCGACGGGATCCTCCCAGACCTTTCTTCCGCTGAACGAGGTGGGCCAGGTCTGGGCGTGCCGGCGGCGGAACGACTCCATGGCGGCGCGGTCCGTGTCGTAGGAGATCCCCAGGATCTCGAGCATTGCGGGCGCTCCGCGCTCGTAGATCCGCCGCAGTCCCTCGGCCTGCCCTTCGCACGTGCCGCACCAGGAGGACCAGAAATAGACGAGGACGTGCCGGCCGCGCAAGCGCGAGAGGCTGACGAGGTGACCGGACGTGTCGGTGAACGAGAAGTCCGGCGCCGGCTGCCCGATCGCCGGCGGGGGTTGCGGCTCATCGCCGGGCCCCAGGGTGCGCATGGTCAGCGAGCGGCCTTCCGGATCCACCTCCACGACCTCGTACTTCGTGCCGCCCCAGGAAAAGGGGACCGAGAACGATCCGAACTCGGGGGACATCTGATCCACCTCGATGTTTCCGTCATCGTCGAGATCGACGAAGACACCGTCCATCAACCCTCGCGTGTAGAGCCCGTCCCTGTCGCCGTCCAGCAGGAAGGCGTGATGCCGCTTCCCCTCGAGCACGACAGTCCCCATCATCGCGAAGACCGACTGCACGCGGGAGGCCGGTCCGGGCGCTCCCGGCCGTTCGGGCTCCAGGACGATCCTGAGCTTCCAGTCGATCGGCGTCTGTCGCGCGGCGAGAGAGGCGCTCCAGCGAAGGTCCACGAGAACGGATCGAGCCTCGTCACCGGAAGGGTGACGAGCCAGCGACAGAGGGTTTTCGTCGTCGAGTCGGCCGTCGAGATCGGTGTCGCACCAGACGCGTGTGGCCACCCCTTGCCGGTACTCGGCCATGAAGGGGACGAAGCGATCCGAATTCAGCGAGGCAACATCCTCGGGGAGCCGCCGCGAGATCTGCCCGTACCATGCTTCGCCCTTCACCGCGGGCGATCCCACGAGGCCGGGGGGCGGCGAGGCCTGCATGAAGGACCTGTTGTGCTCGATGTTGCCGACCTGCCTGACGAAGGAGACGGTCACGCCGGCATGGGCGGCCGCGTGAAACACGAGGAGGAAGTGAAGGAGGGAGATCATGATCGTGATGGGCCCGGGGAGGCGACGAGAGCCGTCTCCCCGGCGCCCACGCTGTCAGCCCTCTAGGTCCTGTAGCAGATGGTCCCGAACTCGTCCACGAAACACCTGCACGGACCCGGAACCGGGCCGCAGTGCTGTCCCGTCCGGCTGCACTGGCTCGAGAAGGCCGAACAGGGAACCCTCTCGGCGGGCGCGGTGGCGTTGATCGGCGACGCCGCCACGTACGGATCGCTTGCCGCGATCTCCGTGGTGAGCGCCGGCGTGGTGGTCGACGTGTTCACGACCGGCTGCTGCGTCGCGGCGGCGGCGATGCCGACGGCGGACATCACCAGCATTGCAAACACGAACATCCTGCGCGATTTCATAGCGTTCTCCTTTGGATGTGGGACGCACGTTTGCAGCCGGGCCCGGCCGTCCTTCGGTTGCAGGGTGTTAGTGTCGCGATCCGTACCAAGGTTACAGGTTTCGACGTGAGGTACCGTCAGCCTTGTCCGAACCCGGGATTCATCAATCCGGACGCTTGTGGACGCGTCCGTGGCGCACCACCAGATCGACGTCCTGCAGCAGGTTGATGTAGCGCAGCACGTCGCCGCGCACCGCGATGATGTCGGCGTATTTCCCTTCGGCAATGGAGCCCGAGTCCTTGTCCACTTTCATGGCCGTCGCGGGCCAGATGGTCGCGGCGCGGATCGCGGTCATGGAGTCGACGCCCAGAAGGCTCACCCAGGCGTCCAGCTCCCGCCAAGTGGAGGAGCTGTGGAACTTCATCGGGATCCCGCTGTCGGTTCCCGTCAGCAGCACCACGCCCGACTCGCGAAGCTGCTGGAACTTGCGGGCCAGCGTGGGGCGGCGCTGCGGTGTGATGCGGAAGTAGCTGAGCCGATCGGGATGGGCGATGGACTTGCGGATGTCGTCCACGATGTCCCTCGGCATGTCCAGCAGCCATGCGGGATCGTCGAGCTGCTCGGGATTCAGGAGCAGGGACTCGTAGTTGAACAGCCCTTCGATGGTCGGCGTCCAGTAGAGAGGCCCGCGGCTCATGTCCGCAGTGCGGGCGCGCAGCAGCGTGATGACGTCGTCCGGATACTCCGGGGCGGTGGCCAGGCCGGTGTGCTCGAAGCAGTCCGCGCCCGCCACCAGTCCACGGCGGATTTCCTCGGGACGGTGAGAGTGGGCCACCACCGGAAGCCCGCGCGCATGGGCCGTGCTCACCACGGCCTGCACCTCCTCCATCGTCATCTGGTCCTGATCGACCATCTTGATGACGTTGACGCCCGCGTCGGCCAGCTTCGTCACCTTGCCGCGGGCGTCGTCAACCCCCGTCACCCCCCAGCGGAACAGCTCGGTGCCCGGGTAGGGCTCGTGCTGGATGAAGGGGCCCGAGACGTAGAGCGTCGGTCCCGGGATCTTCCCCGCGGCCACGGCGTCGCGCACCTTGATGCTGGCTTCGAGCGGCCCACCGAGATCCCGGGCGCTGGTGACCCCGGCCATCAGGAGCTGGTGGGCGGAGGCGGGCATGATCTCCTTCTCGAAGCGTGCCGGGTAGGTCCTGTCCCAGTGCTCGTAGTCGGCATGCCCGTTGATCATGAGGTGGACGTGCATGTCCCACAGGCCAGGCAGGACGCTCATCCCTTCGGTGGAGAGCGTCTTGTAGCCGGCGGGCACCGGCAGGTTCTCCACCGTGCCGATAGCCTTGATACGCTCCCCTTCGATCAGGATCACGCTGTTGGCGATCGGCGGTCCCCCATGGCCGTCGATCAGGCGTCCTCCTGTCAGCGCCAGCTTCGCCTGCTCCGCCGCTGCGATACCGCCCGCAGCCAGCAGCAGGCCGCAGAGCGCCGTCCCCAGCGCGTGTCTGCAGAGTCGAGCCCCCAGTCCCATACGATCGCCCTCCTGCGCGCATGATGCTGCAGGAGCTCGTGCGGCGCAACGCTGTTTGCAGGAGTCCGGGCCCGTGGGCTCTCCACGGGCCCGGAAAGCTCAGAAGCAGAGCACCTCCTGGAAGCCGCTGCACAGGGTGACGATCTGCCCGGTGGCGAGTCCCGACGGGTTGCCCAGATCGTCAAGCACGCGCAGCGCGAAGTAATGCGGCGTGCAGCTCGGCATCGACTGGAAATCGGCGCATTCCATCATCCCGGCGGGGCCGGGGGGACCCTTCGGGACGATGGTGGCCTGAGCGAAGTTCGACTCGTCGATCGGAGACGACGACCTGCGCAGATCATAGGTGGAGGCCGTCCCGGTCGATCCGTCGTCGCCCGGCGCCGTCCAGGCCACCACGATCGTGGTGCGCCCGGCGTCCAGAACGAGCGACGGCGTGGCGGGGGGCGTCACGTCGGGCTGGGAGATCGCGTAGCGCAGATCGCCGCCGGCCGTGTCGAAATAGGCGATCCGCTTGTTGCCTCCGGAATCCACGGCGAGCGCCGTGGCCGCGGGGGTGGGTCCCGAGACGTCCACGGCATCGAGCCGCCAGGCGGTCCCGGTCCACTCGGCGAGCTTGACGATGCCGTTCGCCAGGTAGCTGATGCGCGGGCGGGAGGATGAGTCGAGCGCGATGGAGCTCCAGTTCCCGACGTCTCCGCCCGTCGCGTCCACGACCTCGACGCTCCACGCGCCGCCGATCTTCTTCGCCATCCGCAGGCTCCGGGTGCCGGCTTCGTAGAAGCTGATCCGCGGGTTTCCCTGGGAATCCATGGCGATCGAGCTGGTGGTGGCGCCGCCCGATCCCGGAACCGCCTCGTCCGTCCAGGTGAAGGAGCCGAACGTGCCCGAGGCGCTGAGATACCGGAGCTGCGTGGGGTTTGCCGTGTGCAGGAAGTAGGAGATGCGGGGCAGGTTGCCGTGCATGCGCAGCGACGGGCTGGCCCCGGTGAGGCTTCTGATCTGCGACCAGACGCCTCCCGACTTGGCGAAGACCTTCACCTTGGTGCTCGCGCAGTCCTGGATGGCGATGAAGGGCCTGTCCGCCGTGTCGAACCCGAGCGACGTGGGGAGCGTGCAGTTGGTGTTCGCGACGTCCTCCCGGGTCCATACGCTTCCCGTCTTGAAGGCATACCGTAGATAAGTCCTCGTCCCGTCCATGTACGAGATGCGGGGACTGCCGTCGCCCCCGAAGGCCAGGGACGTGTACCAGCCCGTCGAGTTGACGGCGTCCACGGTCTCGATGCTCCAGGTCGCCCCCGTCCTCAGCGCGAACTTGAGGTCGCCGTTGGTCCGGTCCACGTAGGCGATGCCGGTGCGCCCCCACGGATCGAGGGCGATGGAGGCGAACTCGCCCGTGACCGGGGGCGACGCGTCCACGGTGGTGACGAGCCAGGGATCGTGCTGGATCTTCAAGTACGCCCCGGTCTGCGCGAAGGAGGCCGGCGGACCGACGCGGTCGATCCGGAGGCGGCCCTGCACGGTCGTCGCGTCCGCGGGCACGGTGATCGGCACATCCTGGAGCGAGGTGGACGACACCAGCGTCGTGTACGTCTCTCCCGCGTCCAGCGAGAGGCTGACGCTGATGGGACCCTGCCCGGTCCAGCTCACGGTCCGGGCGGAGCCGGGCTGCCAGGACTCGCCCCCGACGGGCGAAATCAGCCCGAGGGGGACCGGCTGCGACTCGTCAAAGACGACAATGGGTGTCGTCTGGGGCCAGGGTCCGGCTCCAATCTGCCCGTACAGGTTCTTCCCCCAGCCGTAGATCAGGCCGGCCGCGTTGCGCGCGAGCGAGTGGTCCTCGCCGGCCGCGACCTCCACGATGCTCGACAGCCCCGCGATCTGCTGGGGCGTGCTGCGGTGCGTCGTGGTGCCGTCCCCGAGCTGGCCGGCGACGTTCTGCCCGAAGCTCCAGACGGACCCATCGCCGCGAAGCGCCAGCGTGAAGGCGGAGCCCGCCGCGATCCGGGAGACGCCGGTCAGTCCGGTGACGCTCACCGGGGTCGTGCGCTCGACCGTGGTCCCGTCACCCAGCTGGCCGAAGAAATTGTGACCCCAGCCCTTGCTGGTCCCGTCCGCCAGGACGGTCATGGTGAAGTAGGCGCCGCACGAGACGCGCGTGACCCCGGTCAGGCCGGGAACGGGGCCGGGGGTGGGCCGATCGGTGTGCGTGCCGTCACCCAGCTCTCCTTCCGCGTTCCGGCCCCAGGTCCAGACGGTCCCGTCGCTCTTCAGCGCGACGCTGTGATAGAAGCCGGCGGCGAGCGCCGTCACGCCCGAAAGGCCGGGCACCTGGAAGGGCGCATGCCGATCCGTGGTGCCGCCGTCGCCGAGCTGACCGCCGTCGTTGTCTCCCCACGCCCAGACCGTCCCGTCGCTCTTGAGCGCGAGCGAGTGGCTGGCGCCGGAGGCGAGAGCCACGATCCCCGACAGGCCGGGGACCTCGCCGGGGACGTTGCGCGGTGTGGTGGTGCCGTCCCCGAGCTGCCCCTGAGCGTTGTCTCCCCAGGCCCAGACGGTGCCGTCGTTCTCGAGCGCGACCGAGTGGAAGACGCCGGCCCCCACCTCGAGGATGCCGGTGAGCGATCCGGATCGCACGGGCCCGTTGCGGTTGGTGAGCGTCCCATCGCCGAGCTGTCCGGTGGTGTTGATCCCCCAGGCCCAGACGACTCCGTTGGCGCCCGACGAAAGGCTGTGGCCGTATCCGGCTTCGAGAGTCGTCGGCGGGGCGGTCACGTTCACCACGGCGCTCCCCGAGCCTGACCGGAACGTACTCGTGGCGGTCACGCTCACGTCATAGGGGCCACTCGCGGCCGTCACCGGGGACGTGGCCGTGAAGGGGACCTGGGCCGAGGCGCCCGGCGCCACGGTCACCGGCGAAGCCAGAGACGAGCCCCAGCCGGCCGGCACCGAGGCCGACAAGGCGAATGACACCGGACCGCAGGTCGATCCGATGTCGTTGTTCGCTATGGTCGCGGTGAAGGAAGCCGGCTGGCCCGCGTTGCGCTGAACCGTCGAAGGAGAAAGGGTGACCGTCGGGTTCTGTGGAATGCAGACGGGCTCCACTCCCACCTTCACGTTCACCGTGGCGCCGGAGTGCGAGGCCGAGTTGACGTTCATGAAGATGTCGTACACGCCGGGCTGGGCGTCATGGGGAACGCTCCCTCCGAACGGCTGCGGCCGGCTCTCGCCGGGAGGGATCGGGAGCGTGGGATGACAGGCGGGGATGCAATCGCTCACGGGGAAGAGCTCCCAGTCCTCGGGGCCCGAAACGAGCAGGGTGAAGGTGACGGGAGCGCACGTCGGAGAGTCGTTGTTCGCCACGGTCCCCGTGAAGACGGCGAAATCGAACGGCGCCGCGATCATGGCCGTGGGCGAGGCGGTCACGGTGGGCTCCGCGTGGGTGCAGGGGCCCTTGACCGTCAGCTCGGCCGTGTCGGTGCCGATGTGGGGAACGGCGGGCGGCGTGAGCGGCCTCGATGTGCCGATGGCGTTCACGACGTGCGTGCTGTCGATCGGGGTCCCGGCCGGGATGAACTTCCTGAGCTGGACGAAGCCGGGAGGGCCGTTGCCGGCCAGGTTGAGGAACGAAGGATTGATGGTGCCGGACCACCCGGCGGGGAGGGTCGACGTGATGTCGAAACGGTGCACGCCGCAGCCCGCCGTGTCGGTGCTGCGCACCTCCACGGTGAAATTGGCCGGCTCGTTGATGGCGACGTTCTGAGCGGAGGGCTGCACGTTCACCAGGGGATCACCCAGGACGCAATTCGAGATCACGTCCACGGTCTCGGTCCCCAGGCCGGTGACCGTCGTCCAGGCGGCCGCCACCGTCACCGTGTACGTCCCCGCTTCCGTGGCCCGGGGGACCGACACGATGGCGGTGCTCGGCTCCGAAGCGCCGGGCGCGATGTCGAGCGTAGGTGGCTGGAAGGTCGCGGCCCAGCCGGGGGTCGCCGAGCTGAGCTGGTAGGACGCCGTGGGGCAGGAGGCCTCGTCCGGGTTGGTCACGGTGACCGTGAAGGTCACCGAAGTGCCGTTGTTCACCGTCTGGCCGGCCGGGGAGAGCTGCACGATCGGAGGACGGTGGCATGTGCGCTCGCCGAAGGTCGCGGTCACGTCCAGCGTCCCCGCGCCGTGGGCCGGGGTCAGCGACAGGCCGGTGTAGCGATCGAAGAACGTCGACCCCGTGGGGAGCGGCGCGTCATTGATGTCGAACGGGGTGTTTCTCGTGAAATCGATCATGTAGGTGAAGAAGTTCCCGAGGTCGTAATGGATCAGGGCGCCGTCGCAGTCCTGCGGCTCGTTGGAGCGGCAGTCGTAGTTGCTCTGGTTCGTGCGGGACTCGACCCACAGCCACTCGTTCTCGGTGCCGCGCTGCACCTTGAGCACCCGGGTCCCGGCGGTCGCCAGCTCGTACGGGGGCAGGGAATAGGTTCCGTCCGTGGTGACCGTGCGCACGTGGATCGCGGGATCGAGCCAGCCGAGCCGCAGCTTGTGGGGCGCGGCGTAATGACCGTAGAAGGGGCTCCCCATGGCGCTGAACGGATCGCCGTACTCGAGGATCTGCACGGGCTGGGTTCCGGGGAGTGAGAGGGGCTCGCTCCCGAAGTTGATCCAGTTGGCATGGTGCAGGCCCAGGTTGTGCCCTCCTTCGTGCGCCGACACGAAGACGCCGTACCGGCGCGGGTCGGGCTGATTCGCGATGTGGGTGCCCCAGAGGAAGGCTCCGGAGGCGGTGAACTGTCCGTCCCCGGAGGTGTGCGTGCTGCAACCCAGGTCGGCCACGCCGCCGAAGGTGCAGGTCGATTGGGGAAACACGATGAAGATGCGGGTGTACTGACGGAAGTCGACGTCCGCGTCCGCCGCGGCGATGGCCGCGGGCCGTATCGCGTTGTACCCGTCACATGTGAAGTTCTGGCCCAGCTGATAAGGGCCGAAGACGTCCCCCGAGGCGGATGCGAGCCCGTAGGAGGTCTCCTGCCAGTAGCCGTTCAGGGAGGTGCCGCCGTCGTTGCCGAAGAAGAAGTTGCGCACGTTCTCGACGCTGAGATAGGGCGGGAGGGTATGGTTCGGAAAGTTCACCAGGAGCACCACGGTGCGCTGGTCCCCCGTCACCGAGCAGCTCTGCGCCATGACGCCCGCCTGGACCTCGCTCGAAGATGCGGCGATCCGGTCGCCGGCGAGCACCCCTTCCACCTCGAGGAACATCCCGCACATCAGAGAGTCGGGCGGCGGCCCGGCGAAGTGCACCCTCACCTGCCGACCCCCCAGCTCCAGGGTGATCCGCGTCTCCGACGTCCCTTTGACGAAGTCATCGGCGACCTGGACATCCACGGGCCCCTGGAACCGGCCGACCGTCTCCAGGTCGTCCTTGGCCCCGGGGACGTTCGATCCCACGCGCGCCACCGCTTCGGCGTCCAGCGACGTGGCGAGCGCCGCGGCGGGGTCTTCCTCGATCAGCGACACGAGCTCGACATGACGCTCTCTCAGCAGCTGTTCCGCTCGTCTCTCGATTTCAACGACGGCGCCGGGGGGGCCCGCCTCGATCACGTCCTGAAGGCGCAGAACCTCCTCCGTGAGCGCGCTCACCCGTTCGGCGCGGGTCTTCGCGGGAATCGCCGCGCCGGCCCCATCTCCCCCTGCGGAGGTCCGGGCTTCGTCCGTCTCGACCATCCGTGACCGGGCGGCCATGACGAGGCCGCTCACGCAGCAGAAAACAACCACCATCATCGTGAAGCGCGCTCGTGTGCGTCGGCTCATGATCCCCTCCTCCTGCTGGATCAGTCGGCCCCCGCGCAGAAATCTGACGCTGGATCGAGGTCTTTTCGGCGTAGACTGGCTCCACCACGTCTTCAGCGGCACGGGAGAGGAGAATGGGTCGAGCGATCCGCTTGGGCAGCATCGGCATTCTCCTCGCGACGATCCTCGGGCCGCTCCCCGTGGCGTCCCCGCCGTGGCCCGCGCCACCCGCAGCCGATCCCGTCCTCGACAGGCTCGTGCGCCAGGAGCGCTATGCCGAAGCGATGGAGCACGCCGTAGCCATCTTGCGCTTCCATGCGGAGCGATCGGGCCTCATGGCCGAGGACACCCTTGCCGGCCTGGAGCGCGTGGGGAGGACCGCATGCGATGCGGGCGACCACGCGACCGCCGAGGCCCTGCTGCGGGCTGCGATCGCGGCGTGGCGCGAGGTGGCGGGCCCGGACGATCCGCGGTTGTCGACGTGCTGGCTGGCGCTTGCACGGGTGGCCCGACTGAAGAACCTGCGTGAAGCCGCCAGGCAGCACCATCTGGAGGCGCGCCGCCTTCTGCGCGGGGCCGGCCACGCATGGGAGGCCATTCTCGCCGATCTGGAGCAGGCCGAGGGAAACTGGATCCGCAAAGAGGACATGAACGAGGCGCTGCGCGTGTACCGGAGATCGCTCGTCCGGCACCGGCGAGCAGCTCCGGGGATCTCGTTCGAGACCGCGGACAAGCTCACATGGATCGGATGGATGCTGGGCAGGATGGGCCGGTTCGAGGAAGCCGAGCCCTATCTCCTTCAGGCGCGGGACGAGCTTCGGGCGCTTGGGCTTGCCGGGCACAGCCTCAACGGCGTGATCGCCAACGCCTTCGGCGAGCGCCTCGCGCTGGCCGGCCGCTGGGATGAGGCCGCTCCGTTCTTCCGGGAGGTGGCCGCGATCTTCGCCGCCTCCCGCGACAGGCACCCGCCGGGATTCTCACGCCGCGTCCGCCCGCTGGATGGCTTCGAGGGGCTCACCTTCGTCTCGCTGCGGCAGGGCCGCGGCGAGGAGGCGTGGACGACCCTGCAACGGACGCGGGGCGCGATCCATCTGGACTTCGCGCGCCTCGGCCTCTGGCACGAGCGCGACGAGCAGGGGCACCGGGCTGCGCAGAGCCTTGCACGGGAGCTGCTCGAGCTGCGTCCCCTGATGGCCTCGCGGCCCGCCTCCGGCCCTCCGCTCTGGTCCCGGACCACTTGGAGGGACGTGCTGCGCTACCTCGAAGTGCAGGGGCGCCTGCGATCCATGCAGATGCGGTACCTGGACGCGTTCCCGGTCCCCGAGGCCTCGCTGCCGCGCGTGCAGGCCATGCTCGGTCCGAAGAGCGCGCTGCTGGGCTTCCTGGAGCCGGAGCTGGGAAGCGACGCCGCGGACGACGTATCGGCGCCGCGCCGCGAGGGCTGGCTCTACGTGGTGCGCCGCACGGGCCCCATCGTCTGGGTGCCGCTCCCCAGGATGGACGGCGCCGACGCCATCAGGCTGCGCCAAGGCTGGAGCCGCACGAACCGCGCGGCTTTCTGGCCCCTGCACGTGGATCCGGACCCCGAAGTGACGGCCGACCACCGGGCGCTCGGCCGCCGGTATCTCGACGCGGCTCTGCCGCAACTGGAGGGGATCGAGCATCTGATCGTCGAGGGGCCCGTCTTCCCCTTCGACGTCATGATCGGACCGGATGGACGGCCGGTCGCGGACATGTTCGACATCACCTACGTGCCGTCGGCCCACGTGGCATCGATGCTGAACGAACGCCGGCGTGAGGCTCCCCGGCAGCCGCCGCGCTCGATCCTGGCCATCTCCGCGGCGGCGCCCGAGCACGGGATCGGCACGCCGGATCGCCTGGCGCTCGCCTCAGGAGAGGAGCGGGCTCTGCGGCGGGCCAGAAAGGCGTATGCGCGAAGCGAGACGCCGCTCGATCGGCTCCCGCCGCTTCCCTATGCGGCCCTGGAGGCGTCGCTGGTGGCGGGGAAGTTCCAGGACGCGCTCCTCCTTCAGGGTCCGCGGGACGTGGAAGGGAGACTGGGCGCCATCGCCCGGGCCGGGCGCCTCGGCCGGTTCGACGTCCTGCATTTCGCCGGCCACTCGCTGAGCGACGGCGCACCCGAGCTGGCCGGGCTCGCCGTGGCCCGGGAGGGCAACGCCGGATCGCGCGCCGACGACGGGATCCTCGACGTGGAGGAGATTCTTCTCACCTGGGATCTGGACGCTCAGCTCCTGACCCTCAGCGGCTGCGAGACGGCGCGTGTCTCCGGGGCGCAGCGCGGCGAGATCCTCGGATTCACTCCGGCGTTGTTCGCGGTGGGAGCGCGCAACGTCCTGTCCAGCCTCTGGCCGGTGGACGATCGCGCCACGGCTCATCTCATGGATCGCTTCTACGACAATGTCATGGGGCGATACACGGACGAGAGGCTGGGCTCGAGAGGCGGTCCGATGCCCCTGGCCAGGGCTCTGCGCGAGGCCAGGATGTACCTGCGCTCCATGCGTGACGAGGCCGGGCGGCGCCCCTTCGAGCACCCCGTTTACTGGGCGGGCTTCGTCCTGATCGGACTGCCCGACGGGAGCTGAGGGCCGCGGCCGCCTTGCTAAGTCAGGGGGCGGCGGCCAGCTGCCCGGCCGCTCTGTCCGAGAGCTCGCCGGGGCGCGAGGCGAGGTCGGCCAGGATCGCGCGCGCGGCCGCGTCGTCTCCCGACTGGCGCAGCGCGGTCGCCAGGATCCATCGCGCGCGATCGCGCGCCGGCAGCGGCAAGGTCTCGACCTTCAGCTCCGCGAGGAGGGCCCGCGCCTGATCGGGCCGACGCTCCCACACCAGTGCGCTGGCCAGGATCAGCTTGAGCGGCTCGTGCTCGTTCAGGGCCGCGCTCCCCTGGAGCAGCTCGACCACCCGGCTCGTCTCGTGCCGCCGGTAGGCGTCGATGGCTTCCCTGACCGCGCGATTGGCTGCATCGGCGGATCCGGATCGCGCGACGATGCGCTCCTGCTCCACGGGGAGCCAGTAGTCGAGGCGGCGCTCGTTCCGCGGCCAGAACACCATCGCGGCCACGACCAGGATGCCGGCGGCGGCCGCGCCTGCCCAGGCGACGAGCCGGCTGCGCGCCGCGGGTGGCGGGTGGTGGCTCGCCCTCGCGGCCCGCCCGGTTGACGGCCGTTGGAGCGTGATGCCGGCCGGCCCGGCCAGACCCCGCAGCAGCTCCGATTCGCGGCAGAGCTCCTGGAATCGCTTCTCGCACGCGGGGCAGGCGAGCACATGGTCCAGCGCGCGCCGCTGCTCGCCCGGCTCTGGAAGCTCGAGGACCAGATCGATGAGGCGATCGTCGGAGACATGTGTCTCGGCCGCGCTTCTCATCCCGCCTCCTGCCGCTGGAGCGCGCTGCCGGTCCGCTCCCCTGCGAGCAGCTCCCAGAGAAGGGTGAAGGTGCCGGCAGGGATGACCCCCGGGTCGAAGCCTTTCCTTGCCATGCAGGCCCTCATGAGCTGTCGGCAGCGTCTGAGCATCGCGTCCACGCCCGCCGAAGTGCTGGAGACCTCGGGGTGGCGGGCGATGTCGGCTGAGGGCAGATCGTAGAAGACGCGCAGGAACCACGCGTGGCGCGCTCTCTGTGAAAGACACCGCGCGCAGTCCAGGATGGCCCGGGCATGCTCGGCCGGGCCCAGGTCGGGAGACTCGAGACCGGAGGGCTCGGGAGGATCCGAGCGAAAGCGGATCTCGCGCTCGAGAGCGCGGAGCCTGTCGATCACGCCGTGCCGCGCCACGCCGGCGAGGAAGGCGCACAGCTCGGCGGCCGTGGATGCGCCCGGGTCCCACTGGTGCGACGCCAGGCGACGGAGCAGCTCGAGACCCTTGTCCGCGGCGATGTCGCGGATGTCTTCGGGATCCAGCGCCCCGAACCGCCGCGCGGCCGACCGCGCGTATCGCTGGAGGGTGAGGTTGATGAGCATCCAGAGGTCGCCGAGGCGCCGCTCACCCTCCGCGCCATCCGGCGCGGCGCGCCATGAGGCGGCGAGCTCCACGATCCGCTCCGGCCACAGAATCTTCTCCGGCTGCGGGCCGGCCTCGCCCGAGATCCGGGGTAAAGTGCGCTGCTGGTGCATGATTCGCCCAGAGTGCGCCTGTGGGCGGCTCTTTGTCCAGCAGAAATTATCGGGAGCTCAAGGCCTGGGAGTCTTCCCACGCGCTTCCTCTCGCTTAGCACCGAGAGAGCGGCCCTTCGGGAGAGTTGAATCCGCCGAGCTCTTCGTCCCACGCGCCTACGCCCAGGCCGCTGTCGCGACCAGGGCTCGGCTAGCCCCCGCTCGTGGGGCGGAAGGAACTCACTCGCACCCCTCGAATGTCTGCAAGGGCATCCCGCTGGGCGCTGACGAGGGCAGGTGCTGGCAGAACTCTACGACTCGCTCGTCGAACAGCCCGTCCCGCACGAAGGTGACCAGGTCGCGGAATTCCGCCGGCGATAGATGGATCGGCTTGCGCAGCAACGGGTCGATCCCCGCCAGCAGGATGCCCCGGAACGGGCCAGCGAAGAGATCGGCCGGAAGCGCGGTGACTGCGGGGTTGTATCGGCGCAGGGATCTTTCCACGCTGAGGTGATGCTCGATGGCCTGCTCCAGAGTGCCGAAGGCCCCATTGTGGAAGAAGCCGGGCGCGACCTTGAGATTGCGCAGGGGCGCCGTCCGGAACATGTAGCGCAGGGCGAAATCCCCCTCGGTCTGCTGAAATCCGAAGTCCTCGTTCTCACCCGGGCCGTCGAAGATGACGTTGCCGGTTCCGGCGCCGAAGACCGGCGCCACCTGCGGGCCTCCGATGCGGTGCGGCTGGAAGTCGCTGAACATCTCGTTGGATGGACCGGCCACCGCATGGCAAGTGACGCATCTCGCCTTGCCGAAGAAAAGCAGTGCTCCGCGCTTCTGGGCCCTTGTCATCGCCCTATGGTCGCCGCGCGCGAACCTGTCCAGTGGCGCGTCCGCGGCGGTGAGGCTGGCCTGGAATTCAGCGATGGCCAGCCGGCGCATGTGTACGGTGATCGCGCCGGCCGCCAGCGGCAGGCCGCCATTGAACACCTTGCCGAACTTCTCAAGATAAGCCGGGATCGCGTTCAGCCGTGCGTCCACCGCGTCCTGGATCGGAAGGTTGTGAAAGCCGGACGCGTCGGGGTCCGGAAGCGTCTGGCCGTGCCCGTCGTCGAACTCGAAGTGCCTTGGGCCGAACGGTCCGGGGTTCTCCGTTATGCCCGTGAATCCGGCCATTTCCACTAGCTCCGTGGAAGGTAGGGACCCCTGCGCCGCCAGCAGGGTCGGCACGCCGGTCACGATGCCTTCGGGCGGCGGGAACTTGAATCCCAGGGAAGCGTCGAAGGGATCGCCGGAGAGAGCAACGAAGCGCGGTGTCCACATGAGAGCGGGATAGAAGATAGTGTTGGCCACCATCGGGGATCGGCGCTGATTGCGGGGCCCGCGGCGGTTTGGCCCAACGACGTCGTTGTTATCCACACCGATGGCCATGCGCTGTGAGTCCCCGAACCCGAACGCCGGCGAGTGACATCCCGCGCAGGAGTTGTCGTCATGTAGGCCGAGGACCTTGTCGAAGAAGAGCAGGCGGCCAAGATCGGCCAGATCGGGATCGAGGGGTCTGCCCAGCCGGGCTTCGAGAGTCGATTCGATCCGGCCCGTGAATTGCGAGCGGGTCAGCGCGCGAGCCAGTCGGACGTCGACGCCGTCCTCCTGGAAGACACTGGGAGCAGTCTGAGCGGCCGCCGGCAGGAGCGCCATCAGACACGACAACCAGATGAGACGGGACATGCCGCACCTCTTTCTGAGAAACTTCTGAGCGGAGCCAGGTACCAGCCATCGGGGACCGGCAGACTTCTGACTTCGCGGCGCTTCCCGGACCCAAATGGTTGCGCCAATCATCGGGAAGCGCCGCAAAACACTCCTATCTACTCCTCGAACCTCCAGTGCTTGGTAAACCGCCCCGTCTCCGAGTCCCAGATCGCAGGAGCAGACTCCCTGTCAATGGTGAAAATCTCATCCGGAATGACTTGGTTGATCTCCACGACATCAATGGTCCATCCAAGGTGCGCGAGGACGTTTCCAGCGTCGTCGTACACATGTTCTTCGATATGACGCGCAAATTCGCCGCCGCCCTGGTCCGCTGGCCGGTAGTCGGAAAAACGCGTCGTGCTCAGGACCCGCCCGCGGGTGAGCCGGTCAATGCTTTCCAGCTTTGTGCCTGCCCCGCCCCCCTGGAAGGCGAGGCGGTATACAAGGGGCAACCCATGCAATACCTGGCCGGGCACGAGCACGGTCTCCCCCGCCCGCTGGGCGGTCTCCTCGGAGTGCGCCCGGTCCAGCACGCGGCTCCACCGACGGGCGTTCCTGAGATCGCCGGGGGAGGTCAGGCAAGTCGGACACGAGTCGCTGTCGCGGGTGAGGAACATCGTCTCCAGGAAGAAGGGATTAGGCAGTGCGGCGGACACCATTCCAGGGTCTGTCCTCTGGATCGATAGCACTGAGTCAGAGGGACGAAAGAACTGGAACTCTTTGGAGTTCCATGCTGTCTGGCTATCGCCCTCGAGGCCAAGGGCGGGGTCGCTGGAACTGTTCACGCGGTACTTGTCCCCGGAGGCCCAGTACTCGAACTGACCGAGCCCTGCTACATGCTCCTGATTAGCCCCCTCCTGCTCAGCCCCCAGGAACTTCACTACCCTGGCGGTAGCCTTGATGTGGACGGAGTCCAACCGGGAGAAGCGCGACTTCAAAGCAGTGAGTGCAGATCCCCCCTTGACTCGCAGTCTGCCGCTTCGGAGATGCTGGAACTCCTGCTCCCCCACCAATTCCTCTTTATCCCAACCCGCAGGGCGACCAGGTACGACGATCACCTGGTCTCGAAGCAGCTCATCCATCTTGACCTTCGCTGGCGGGCCGCTCAGCGCTTCGCAGGGCACGCCCATTCCGCAATCGCATTCTGAAATGGGTGTTCCCGCTTCGCATAGGTCGTTGCTGAGCTGGTTGCCACATGGACATCGGAAAACGAGCAAGCATGACTGCGTCCCACATGCGCTCTTGCCGAACCAGCCATCCGCGTCCTTCTTAGCGAAGGTGCTCAAGGGCCGCAGGCTCGTCGGGACGCCGACGCAGCTGCCGTCGGGCACCAGGCAGACGCCGACGTCGACCTTGCACCCACCGGCTTCGGCTGGCGATCCGCCGAGGACCATCGGCGTAAGCGCCAGCAGGCAAGTCAGATAACGAAGTACTGGTTTCATCACTCATGCTCCTCCTCTGTAATGAAGGCTGCTGCTTCCCATCTCAGCGCCTTCGTTTGTTGAAACCGCACAGTGCAGGCGAGGCGACTCACTCGTGACGCGCGAGAACCTCCATTCCAGGCCGATCTCCTGCTGCGCCGGCTGCGTGAGTGTCCGGCGAACACTGTGAAGAGGCTTGGATGTGGTGAGCGTCCATGGAACAAAAGAAGCGCGCGCGCGCGGACGGAGTAATCCATCACGCCGCCGACGGTGTCCCTATCCACGTTCCTTCTCTCCGCGCCGGAGTGAAGAGCGTGAAGTCAACCAGGTACGTTCCCGTCACGATGGGTGCCTCGGCTTTCCTTCGTCGGGACCTGCCGGGTCTTCGAGTGGTGGAGTTGCGGTTCGCTCCCCATGTCCTGCTCCCCCCCCACGAGCACGATCGCGCCTCGTTCTTCGTCATGCTGGAAGGTGGCATCGAGATGTCGATGTCGAGTCGCACCTTCACGTGCCTGCCCACCGTGACGACGGTCGAGCCCCCGGGCGCCCGACACACGAACCAGATGTCCCCCCAGGGCGCGCGCCTTCTCGTCATCCAGCCCGATGTCATAGAGCGCCCGCTGCCGCTTGCCTGCGAGTCGCTGCTCGCCGCTCCATCCCAATTGAAGAGCTCCCGCCTGTTCCATCTCGCGTGGGCGCTCGCTCGCGAGCTGGAGTTCCCCGGGAAGGCGTCGGACCTCTACGTCGAAGGACTCGCCTGCGAGATGCTCGCGCACGCGGTCCGCCACAGGGCCAACGGCGCTACACGTCGCCGCCCCGCGTGGCTGGCGCGAGTGGAGGAGCTCCTGCGGGAGAAGTTCCTGGAAGGGGTGTCGCTCGGGGAGCTGGCGCGCGTGGCCGGTGTGCATCGGGTGCACTTGGTCCGGACGTTTCGCGAGCACAACAGCACGTCGCCGGGTGCGTACCAGCGGGAGCTGCGCCTGCAGTGGGCGAGCGATCGATTGGCCCATTCTGACGATCCGCTCGGCTTGATCGCGCACGAGGCCGGCTTTACCGACCAGAGCCACTTCTGCCGAATGTTCCGGCGCTTCACGGGTCTCACCCCAAGCCGATTCCGCCAGAACAGACGGCGCTGAACCCACCGTCGCTCGGACCCACCCGAGGGTTCGTCCTGGCAGTCAGGACTCTAGAGAAGCGGGACTTCGACGTCATCGCCGAGGCGATGCCGTGGGGACGCGGGCGGATCTCACCTGAAGGGCGGTTTCATTATCGTTGCGTTGGCCACTTAACATCCGGAGAGCAGTTCCCACCGCTGTTAAGTGGCTTGCTTAACAGCCGGAGAGAGTCGGGAGAGTTTCGGAAGAGGCGGCGTTCTGGGGCACACTGGGCTAGGCCATCCGCTTAACACCGAGAGAGTCGCTCTCCCGACCCGCTCGATCCGCGAGAACGTCCGCACCACGCGCCAAAACACGAGAACCCTGACCGCTCTCGCGATCAGGCCTCATGTATCGTCAGCACCACCTCGTGGGGCGAAAGGAACTGCTCCCCAGCCACCGGAACGTTCAGTTGCCCTTACGCTTCTTCGAACTCGTCAGCCCCACCTCGTGGGGCGGAAGGAACTGGCTCCTCAGGAGAGGATTCGCACCTGCAACCCTCCGGTCAACACGGCTCATCTCTTCAGATCCTTAAAGATCTCCCGCGCCGCGTTCGCTCCCGACTGGCCGGGGACGCCGCCGCCGGGGTGGGTGCCGGCGCCGCAGAGGTAGAGGCCGGCGATCGGCGTGCGGTGCTGCGACCAGCCGAGCAGCGGGCGCATGGTGAAGAGCTGATCGAGCGACATCTCGCCGTGCAGGATGTGTCCGCCGGTCAGGCCGCACACCGCTTCCAGGTCGGCGGGGGTGATCACCTGCCGCGCCACGATCAGGGAACCCAGGTTGGGCGCGTACTCCGACAGAGTCTTCTCCACCGCGCCGGCCAGCGCCGCCCCCTGCGCGGCCCAGTCAGTCCCGCGCAGGCGGTACGGGGCGAACTGGACGTGCACCGACATCACGTGCGCCCCCGAGGGCGCCAGTGACGGATCGGCGATGGTGGGGAGGGTGACGTCCAGCCAGGGGCTCTCCGAAAAGCCTCCGTACTTGGAGGCGTCGAAGGCTCGCTCCAGGTAGTCGATCCCGGGCCCGATGTGGATGCGCCCCGCCAGAGCGCGCGCGCCGTCCGCAGGCAGGCCGGCGAAGTCTGGAAGGCCGGCCAGGGCATAGTTCAACTTGGCGGCGGTCCCCGCGCAGCGATAGTTCCTGATCTTGTGGGCGAAGTCGGGCTCCAGGTCGGCGGGATCGATCATGCCCAGGAACGTGGAGCGAGGATCCGCGCTCGAGATCACCGCGTCGACGGCGATCTCATCGCCCGAATCGAGCACAATGGTGCTCACGCGTCCCCCCTTGGTCACGATCCGGGCCACGCGGGCTCCGGTGCGGATCTCGGCTCCGGCCTGACGCGCGGCGTCCGCGAGAGAACGGGTCAGTGCGCCGGGACCACCTTTATATGTGGCGGAAGGCCAGATGGCCTGGCCATCGGTGGCGGCCTGGAAGAGAAGAGGCAGGCTGGTCCCCGCCGACCAGGGGCCCGCGGCGGCGCCATGGATGCCGCGCGCCGCCACCACTGCGCGCAGCAGGTCCGACTCGAACCACTCCGCCGCCAGATCGGCCACCGCCATAGGCCCCCACCGCAGCAGGCGGTAGCCATTCTTGCGGCCCAGGCTGCGGAACCCCTTCCCCAGCTTCAGCAGGCGCCACGTCTCCGGGAGCGTGGGGGCATCCACGGAGGGGGGCGTCATCGAGAGGATCGGCCGCAGGAAGCGCCCGATCCGATCGAAGCAGGCGGCGAACTCCGCGTAGCGCGCGGCATCGGCCGGCCATGCGCGCGCCAGCTCGGCCGCCGTGCGGGCGGGATCGTCGTACAGCGTGACCGGAGGGCCGCCGCCGGGCGACAGGGCCAGCACGCGCACGTCGGGTCTGAGCGCCTCGAGGCCGTGCCGCACGAGGCCCAGGTCCTGGGCGAGCGCGGGCGCGAGGGTCGAGCCGTGAGAGAGGATGGGGGCCTGGAACCCCGGGTGCACCTCCTCGGTGACCGAGCACCCGCCCACGAGCGAGCGCTTCTCCACCACCAGAGGCTTCATCCCGGCGCGCGCCATCGCGCAGGCGGTGACCAGCCCGTTGATCCCCGCGCCGATGATGACGGGGCCGCGCGCAGCGGTCATGCCGTGTGCCGCCTGCGCCGCGCGTCGGCCAGAACTCGATGCGCGGCGTTGCGACCCGGCGCGCCCATGATGCCACCGCCCGGATGCGTGGCCGAGCCGCTCATGTAGAGGCCGCGGATGGGCGTGCGGTACTGTGCCCATCCGGGAGCGGGGCGCAGGAAGAAGAGCTGCTCGAGGCTCAGCTCCCCCTGGAAGATGTTCCCTTCGCTCAGACCGAACTCGCGCTCCAGGTCGAGGGGCGTGAGCACTTGGCGATGGAGGATCCGATCCTTGATGTTGGGAGCGTGCTCGGCGATGGTGTCGATCACCGTGTCGCCGAACGCCTCGCGCTGCGCGTCCCAGTTGCCTTCCTTCAGATGATAGGGGGCGTACTGCACGAAGCAGGACATGACGTGCTTGCCGGGGGGCGCCACCGACGGGTCGGTCAGGCTGGGGATCACGATGTCCATGTAGGGGCGGCGCGAGTAGCGGCCGTACTTGGCGTCGTCGTAGGCGCGCTCCATGTAGTCCACCGACGGCGAGATGGAGATGGCGCCGCGCAGGTGACGGCCCGGCCCCGGCAGCGCGCGGAAGTCGGGAAGCCCGTCGAGCGCCAGGTTCACCTTCCCCGACGATCCGCGGAACTTGTAGCGCTGGATCTCCTCCACGAACTCGCCGTCCAGGTGCTCGCGCCCCACCAGCTTCATGAACGTGAGGCGCGGGTCGACGCTGGACGAGACGATGGGCGCGCGGATCTCGTCGCCGTTCTCGAGCACCACGCCGGCGGCGCGGTCGCCCGTCACCAGGATCTTCGCCGCGGGCGCGCTGGCGCGGATCTCCACCCCCGCCTCGCGGGCCGCGGCGGCGATGGCGTTGGAGATGGCGCCTGTCCCTCCGCGCGCGAACCCCCACGACCGGAAGGCGCCGTCGATCTCTCCCATGTAGTGATGCAGCAGCACGTACGCGGTTCCGGGAGAGCGCACGCCCAGGAAGGTGCCGATGATCCCCGAGGCGGACATGGTGGCCTTGAGCACGTCGGTCTCGAACCACTGGTCCAGGAAGTCGACGGCGCTCATGGTCATGAGCTGCACCTGGTTGTACTTGTCCTGGTAGGGAAGCTTCTGGAAGCGACGCAGCAGGAACAGCAGGTCCTTCATCCCCTGGTAGCCGAGCCGGGCCGGATCGGGGGGCGTCATCCCCAGGATCGGCTTGACGAAGCGGGCCATCTCCACCATGGCTTTCGCGTACTCGTCGTAGGCTTCGGCGTCCACCCGGGAATGGCGCGCGATCTCACGGCGTGTCTGGCCGTGATCGTTGGTGCGCCACAGGTGGTTGCCATCCAGCATCGGGGTGAAAGTGCCGTCGAGCGGCAGGATCTCCAGCCCGTGACGCGGCAGGTCCAGCTCGCGGATGATCTCCGGCCGCAGCAGGGAGACCACGTAGGAGCACACCGAGAATGTGAACCCCGGGAAGACTTCCTCGGTGACGGCGGCGCCCCCCAGCACGTGGCGGCGCTCCAGCACCAGCACCTTCATGCCGGCCAGCGCCAGGTAGGCCGCGTGCGTCAGGCCGTTGTGGCCTCCGCCGATCACGATCGCGTCGTAGGACGTAGCCATCCCTGTCATCCTGCCGTGTGTGGGGGCGGTTGCTGGAATCGCCGTAGTCTATTTATAATGTCGCCCTTCGACAACCCATCTCACGAGGCCCGCTTGCCCATCGGCACCGCGCTGCACGAGAAGACCTTCGCCCTCTGCGAGAGCCTCAGCTATCGCGAATGGGCCGGATACTACGCGGTCAGCTCGTACGAGGTCCATCACGAGCACGAGTACAACGCCATCCGCAACGCGGCGGCCGTCATCGACATAACCCCGCTCTACAAGTACCGTCTGACCGGCCGGGACGCCACGCGCCTTGTGGACCGGGTGATCACCCGGGACATGCGCAAGGTGTCGGTGGGGCAGGTGCTCTACACGCCGTGGTGCGACGAGCATGGCAAGGTGATCGACGACGGCACGGTGTCGCGCCTGGCCGAGAACACCTACCGCTGGACCGCCGCGGACCCCAACCTGCGCTGGCTCACGCAGAACGCGGCCGGGCTGGAGGTCCGCATTGAGGACATCTCCGAGCAGGTGGCGGCACTCGCGCTGCAGGGGCCCACGTCGGCGGCCATCCTGCGCGCCGCGGCCGAGGCCGACCTTTCCACTCTGAAGTATTTCCGCGTCACCAGCGGCACCATCGCCGGCGTGGCCGTGGACATCTCACGCACCGGATACACCGGCGACCTGGGGTACGAGATCTGGATCCCGTGGAGCGACGCGCCCCGCGTCTGGGATGCCCTCATGCAGGCGGGCCGCCCGTTCGACATCCGCCCGGCCGGCATGCTGGCGCTCGACGTGGCGCGCGCGGAGGCGGGGTTGCTGCTGATCGACGTGGACTTCTTCGGCAGCAAGAAGGCCATCATCCCGTCGCAGACCTACACCCCGTTCGAGATGGGCCTGTCGCGCCTGGTGAACCTCGACAAGGAACGTTTCGTGGGGCGGGCGGCGTTGGTGGAGGAGAGCCGCCGAGGTCCCGCGCGCGAGATCGTGGGGCTGGAGCTGAGCTGGGACGAGATCGAGCAGCTCTATGACCGGCGCGGGCTGGCGCCGCAGATCCCGGCGGCGGCCTCGCGCGTGGCGGTCCCCGTCTACAAGGACGGGCGCCAGGTGGGCAAGGCCACCACCACGGCCTGGTCCCCCACCCTCAAGAAGCTGGTCGCGCTGGCCACCATCGATCGCCCTCACAACAAGGTCGGGACGTCGCTGGCGATGGAGATGACGGTGGAGGCGGCGCGCCATCAGGTGGCGGCGCGCGTGGTGAAGATGCCGTTCTTCAACCCGCCGCGCAAGACGGCCACCCCTCCCCGCACGGCATGAAGAGCCTGCGCGAGGTCCTCGACGCGTACGACCCGAAGGCCTCGCTCGAGCGGGCCTTCACCATCCCGGCTTCGTGGTACGTGGACCCGCGCGTGGCCGACCTGGAGGCGAAGGGCGTCTTCGGCGGAACGTGGCAGATGGTAGGCCGCGCCGATCAGGTGGCCTCCGCGGGGGACTACGTGACCGCCACCCTGGCCGGTGAGCCGGTGGTGGTGGTGCGCGGAGACGACGGCGAGCTGCGCGGGTTCTTCAACGTGTGCCGCCACCATGCCGCCGCGGTGATGACGGAGCCGGCCGGCCGGGCCAGGAGCCTGCGCTGCCCGTATCACGGCTGGACCTACGGGCTCGACGGCGCGCTCAAGGTGACCCCCGACTTCACCGGCGTGTGCGACTTCGATCGCGCGCGCAACGGCTTGGTCCCGCTGGCCGCCGGCATCTGGGAGAACTGGGTGTTCGTGCGGCTGTCGCAGGACGGTCCGTCCCTCGAGGAGTTCGTGGGAGCCGATCTCATCGCGCAGATCGGGCCGCTGGGGCTCTCGGGGCTCCACTGGATGGAGCGGCGCCACTACGCCTTCGAGTGCAACTGGAAGGTGTTCGTCGACAACTACCTCGACGGCGGATACCACGTCCCCTACCTGCACAAGGGCCTGGACAGCGTGCTGGACTACGGGCGGTACGCGATCGAGAACGGCGAGCGCCACTGCCTGCAGCACAGCCCCATTGTGAAGGAGGGCGCCGAGGCGCAGACCGGCGCGGTGCGCGGGGGGGACCGCGCGCTCTACTACTGGGTCTATCCCAACTTCATGATCAACTGGTACGAAGGGGTGATGGACACCAACCTCGTGCTGCCGCGCGGCGTGGACAGGACCGAGGTCATCTTCGACTTCTGGTTCCCCGACGTCACGTCCGAGCAGGCGCGCGCCCGCAACAAGGCCAGCATCGAGGTGGGGCAGCGCATCCAGGACGAGGACACCGCCATCTGCATGCAGGTGCAGCGCGGGCTCGCCTCGCGCGCGTATCAGGCGGGGCGGCTGTCGGTGCGGCGGGAAGCGGGGGAGCACCTGTTCCACCGCCTCCTGCACGCGGACCTGAGCAGGACGCTTGGGGGCGAAGGATCCTTCTCACCACCACCCTCTCACTAGCGGCAAAGCCTTCATCGCCCCTGGGGGGTTCCTTCCCGAACTCCGCGTCAGAGCCCGACGGAGAGGGGGGGAGCCCCCCTTGACGCTCCTTCCGCCGGGCCATAGATTCCGCCTGTCTCTCGGTGTGTGCTCTCGGGCAGCCCTGCCCGCGGAAAGGCGGCACGGCGCATGATTCTTCGGTTCATGTTCCGGTGCGGACAGTGCCGGGAAATCTGCAGCCTGAAGGTCCAGTGGGTGAACCGGGCGCCTGCGCCCGTCCGCTGCACACATTGCGGCGCCACGTACAGCCTCCCCTATGATGCGTCGCGCGACCCCTCCCGTCCGACCTACCGCCAGGAGATTCACAGGCTGGCCGCCACGTTCAAGCTGGATCCGGCCAGCGCCTGCTCGGTGCGCGAGAAAATCATGACTCTGGATCAGGCCAAATCACGCGGTCGGGCGATGGCCGGGAAGCCCAGGGCCGCGCGCCAGAAGGCCGCTTCCGGGATGGGCAGGCAGGTGATGATCGGCGCGGGCCTTGTGTTGATCGCCATCGCGTCCACCGCCATACCCTGGCAGCGGGCTGGAACGCCACCGGCCGCGGAGGCCGCGCCAAGGCCGGCGCGTGTCGAGAAGCGCGAGCCGGAGCCGATGCCTCCTGCCGAGTACCACGCTCCTCTCAACTTCAGCACCGACCCGATGGGCGAGCTCACCCGGATCTGGGGGCCCGATCCGCGCAGTGTCCTGATGGCGCTGTGCGAGCATCCACAGACCAGATCCAGGATGGCCGCCGCGTTCATCGCGCCCGGGAGGCCCCCCGGCCCCGCGATCCGGGTGGGGCTGGTGCGCGACCTGGCCGATTTCGGTGCCCTGCGCGCGCTCACGATTCGCAGAGACTCGCGCACCGGCCGGTGGTACGCGGGGAACGGGAGCGAGCCGATCACCCTGGAGCGGCAGGAGACGGTCCCCGCCGGTGCCGATCCGGTCTGAGGCTCCTTCCGCGCCCTTTCTCTTCAGCGTCGACCTGGAGGACGTGCGCGACATGATCCCTGGCGGCGCCGCCTGCCGGGAGGCCGTGCCGGAAAACACCTTGCGCTACCTCGACTGGCTCGATCGGCAGGGCGCGGCGTGCACCTTCTTCGTGGTCGGCCGGACCGCCCGGGCCTATCCCGATCTGATCCGCGAGATCCACCGCAGGGGCCACGAGGTGGCCTGCCACTCCGACAGCCACCGCCCGCTCCCGGAGCTGGGGCCGCAGGGCCTGCGCGCCGACCTGGCCCGCAACATGGAGGCGCTCTCCCGTTGCGGGGTGTCGACGATACGCGGCTTCCGGGCCCCCGCGTTCTCGCTGACCCGGACCACGCGCTGGGCCTACGAGATCCTGCGGGAGTCGGGCCTGACCTATTCCAGCTCGGTCCTTCCCGCGCGCAACCCGCTCTTCGGCTGGCCCGGATTTGGCGGGGAGCGGACCCTCGATGGGATCCTGGAGATCCCCATGACGGTGGGGCCGCGGCCCATCGCGGTTCCGTTCGCCGGTGGGATCTATCTGCGCTGCCTGCCCGGCCCCATCCTGAGGCGCCTGGTCGACGGCGCCGCCCGGCGGCAGGCTCCGCTGGTCGGCTACGTCCATCCCTACGACATCGATACACGGCAGGAGCGGTTCACCCATCCGCACCTGGGGCGACTCCGCCTGCTGAACCGGCTCATGTACGTCAACCGCGATCGCGTCTTCGATCGGCTCGACGACGTGATCCGCAGGGGCTTCCGGATCCTCACCTACCGGCAGTACGCGGCGGCTCGTGGCGGGGCCGTGATGACGGCGGGGGCCCGCTCGTGACGCTCCTTCGAGGCCTCTTTCCCTCCGTCCTGCTCGCGGCGCTCGTCGTCCTCACGTTCGCGACCTCGCTGCCGGGAGCCTTCGTCTGGGACGACCGCCCCCTGATCGTGGAGAACGCTCTGATCCGTGACTCGGGGAGCCTTGGAGAGCTTCTGACGTCGGGCTTCTGGCAGACGGGAGACATGCACGATCGGTTTCGCTCGTTCTTCCGCCCCGTGGTGAGCGCCAGCTACGCCGCCGACTACGCCCTGTGGGGGCTCGAGCCGCTCGCCTATCGCCTGACGAACCTTCTGCTGCACCTGGCGTGCTGCGTGCTCATCCTGAGGATCGCGATGGGAGAGGGGCTGCCCCTGTGGGCCTCATGGGCGGGGGCGGCGGTGTTCGCCGTGCACCCCGCGCACGTGGAATCGGCGGCCTGGATCTCCGGGCGGACCGATCTCCTGTGCGGCCTCTTCGTCCTGCTCTCGTTTGCCGCCCACCGCAGGGCGGAGACGGCCGGGTCGGGGCGCGGATGGCGGATCGCCTCGCTGCTGGCCTTCGCCGTGGCCCTCTTCTCCAAGGAGATGGCCGCGACGCTGCCCGTCCTGATCGCCGCCGACCGCGCGATGAGGCCCTCTTCGAGGCCCTGGATGAGACGCGCGTTGTCGGCGGGGCTCCCCTACCTGGCGGTCCTGGGCCTGTATCTGGTGGCCCGCCACTTCGCATTGGGGCACGAGGCGTCTCCTCTGTACCGGCTCACCCCATGGGCCCACGCGGCCACGGGGATGTTCGTCCTCGGCCGCTACGTGGCGCTCCTGCTGGTGCCGGCAGGGCTGGACGCGCACTACCCGTATGAGCCCATTCAAACCTTGGCCAGCCCGCTGGCGATCCTGTCCGCCTTCATGCTCGGCGTCATCGCCTGGGGAGCGTGGAGACTCAGGCGTCTGAGCCCGATCTCGTGCTACTGGATCGTGTGGATCTTCGTCTCGCTGACCCCGGTGCTCACCTTCGGCACGTTCGGGGACGTGCTGATGGCGGACCGCTTCCTCTATATCCCTTCGGTGGGGCTCTGCATGCTGGCCGCCCGGTGCGCCGCTGCCTGGGCGAGTCATGCGGACCGCCCCGGCCTGAGGCCGATGACGTATGCGGCCGTGGCCGGATTCCTCGCGGTCCTGACCTTCGGCTCGGCGGCGCGCGCCAGGGTCTGGACGGACGACCTCAGGCTTTTCAGCAGGATGGTGGAGACGTCGCCCCATTCCCCCATGGTGAGGTGCAACCTGGGTCTGGCGTACTACAACAAGGGGCATTTCAAGGCCGCCACACAGGAGTTCGAATCGGCGATCCGTCTGTACCCGAAGTTCTCCATGGCGCACAACAACCTGGCCGCGGCCCTCGAGCGCGAAGGCAGGCTCGGCGAAGCGCTCGCCTCATACGAGCGGGCGCTCAGGGTGGCTCCAAGACAGGTGGAGAGCCGGATCAACGCCGCGAGCCTGCGCGTGCGCCTGGGCATGCAGGAGCGCGGGATCCAGGAGCTGGACGCCCTCATCGAGCTGCACCCGCGCTACACGCCCGGGATCTACGCTTATGCGGACGCCATGGATCAGATCGGCCGCGACGACGACGCGTTGATGTGGACGCGCCGCGTTCTGGCGATCGATCCTGCCTACCCCAACGCCCACTATCTGGAAGGGAAGCTGCTCGCCCAGAAGGGCGAGACGCGCCAGGCGGCCGCCGCCATGCGACGCTTCCTCGAGCTGTGGCCCTCCGAAGGGGTCCATGCCGCCGCGGCACGCCGCGTCATTGCCCAGGCCGAAGGCTCATGAGGCCGCGCGCCGCGGGGGCCGACGCCACGAAGAGGCGGTGCGACAGGTAGCTCCAGCGATCGAGCCGCTCGGAGTCGGTCTCCAGGCCGAGCGACCTCAGCTCGTCGGCCAGCTGCGCGGCGCTCCAGAGATGGACTCCCGACGGCGCCATGTCCGCCCAGGAGCGTGACCCTCCCAGGGTCACCTTGACGCCCACCACCAGGTATTCCTGAAGCCTCACCAGCGCGGACTTCCAGGCCGGCTCGCGGGTCTGCTCCTTGATCAGAAGCACGCCGCCGGCCGACAGCCGCGCCGACAGGATCCGCAGCAACTTTCTCTGGGCGGGGAGCGGGCGGTAGAAGAGGACGTCGGCCACCACGATGGCGTCGAACAGGCCGTCTGGTGGATCCTCGATGTCGCGGCGCTCGAAGCGCACGTTGGCGAGCCCCCGGCGGCGGGCCACGGCGCGGGCGACCTCGAGCCGGGCCTCCAGCAGATCGATCCCCACCACGTCGCGGGCCCGGCTCCCCTCCGCCACCATCAGGGCCAGCAGCCCGTGCCCGCATCCCACGTCCAGGATCCTGCCGGATGCAGGGAACGTGGACACGAGGCGATGGAAGTGGGGGAATCCCAGCCAGCGGAACGAGAGGTGGGCGGCCGCGGCCGGGGAAACGCGGCCGTACCGCCCAATCCAGCCGAGCGCGGAGACGGCGCCCATCAGGCCGGGCCTGTCGAGAGCAGGGATGCTTTGCGCACCTCCATGATGGCGTCTCCCTTCCTGGTGGTCACGACGACCTGACTCGGGCGGCACCCTTCGGGGATGTCGAACCGGGCCTGGTAAGCGTGCCCCCAATAGTGGCTCGCCGAGACATTGTCGCGCCACCAGGACTGGATCACGTGCGTCTTCTCCAGCCCGTGCTTCATGAAGGGCCGCGACTCGAAGCGATCCGGGGCCGTCTCGGCGGTCTCCAGGCCGGCGCGGATCTCGAACACGGTGCCGGAGCACAGATGCCCTTGCAGGCGCGCCCACGCGACCACCTGTCCCTCTTCGACAGCACCGCCGTTCAGCAGCAATGTGACCAAGTCGAGCTGGAGGCGCTCTCCGTGAATCGGCTCCACGGGTGCGCTGACGGTCGCCGTGGGCTGGTCGATGGTCGGGCCCGAGGGGGGAGCCGCGAGCTGCAGCCGGGCGCTGCTGCCCGGCAGCACCTTGGTGGGCGCGGATGTCTCGGCCACCAGGCGCGTGGCGTCGTGGTTTCTCGAGACGGCGGCCACTCCGGCCGTGGCCGCGATCACGCAGACGAGCGCCACCGCGGGCCATGACCTGAACCGTCCCTCACGCTGCAGCAGCAGGGTGGCGCCTACGATGACTCCGCATGCGGCGCAGGCCGCCGCCAGCCATCCCAGCATGCGGCCCCAGCTTCCGTCCTGGATCGCGGCCTTCACCTGCTCGACCACGAGCACCTGGTTCCATCCGTGGGATTGGGTGAGGCCGTCCAGCAGCCATGCGGGAGCCTCGTGGATCTGGCGCTCCAGGATTTCCCTGAATCGGGGGGGCCGGTTGTGCTCTATCCACTCCAGCCGGAACTGCGCCATCAGCAGCAGATTCCAGTACACGAAGGGGGTCGACGCCAGCGCGATCCCGAGTGTGCCGAGACGGCGCGCCGCCGCGGCCAGGGCCATGGCGAAGCCGAGTGCCAGGACCGGCCACACGCTCAGGAAGTACCTCGCGCCGAACGAGGCCCCTCCCCACCAGTATCCGTACGAGGCGATGGCCCACCATTCCAGCACCAGGAGCGACAGGGCCCCGCGGAACAGGCGCGGATGCTCGCGGCGCAGGAGAAACAGCCCCGCCGCCCCCACGGCGCACAACGGGGTCCACGTGAACAGGCCGTTGTAGTCGGAGAAAAGGACCTGCAGGAAGGCGGGCCGGCTCCAGATGAAGGGATCTCCGATATCGGCATAGACATGAGGCAGAGGATGTCCGGAGGTCCCGATCCAGGCGGCGATCTGGGGAGCGACGCCGAGCAGCGTGCCGCCTCCCAGCAGCGCACCGCCTTTCAGCGCCGAGCGCCATCTCGAGGGACCCGGAGCGGTCAGCAGATCGAGGGCCGGCAGCGCCAGGTAGACGACATCCTGAGGATGAACGAGCGCCAACGCTCCCGCCAGGATCCCCAGGAGCAGGAGCCGGCCCGGTCCGTGCTCTCCTTCCCCATGGAGCCACACCAGCAGGAAGCATGCGCCGAGAAAGATGGTGGCCGCGTGCGGATACGCGGGCCAGATGAACGCGAACCAGGCGAGCGGCGTGGCGTAGGTCATGGCGATGGCCGCGATGGCGGCGGGTGAATCCCCGGCGAAGCGGCGGGCCAGACGATAGGTGAGGGCGATGCCGGCCACGGCCAGCATCATCGATCCGAAGGTGTAGGCTCCCGTCTCGAGCGGTCCGTAGCCATCCCCTCCGGGCAGGACGCCGTGCCGCGCCAGGGCCGCCGCCACGGGCTTCACGGCGATGGCCAGGGGCGTCACCAGCAGCGAAGAGCCCAGGTGGAAGACCGGCGTGGAAGGAGGAGGCAGGTACATGCCGTTGGGATTGCGCAGGACGAACTCTTCGTAGGTGTCGAGGTCGGCGTCGAACAGCGCGGAGCGCAGATAGCTGTAGTACCAGAGGGCGTCGTGGACCAGGACGTTCTGGAAGAGGAGGACGAACCCGGCGGCGCAGGCGGCACCGAGGATCGCGGCCTGTCTGTGGCGTGACGCGGGAAGGCGTCGCACCACCGCGACGACGACGGCGCATAGCGCGAGCGAGAAGGACAGCCCCGAAAGGAAGGGAAGCAGAGTCACGCGCGCATCAGGCGACTTGGCTCGCGGCCAGGCCGATCCCGGCGACCAGATCGAGCGCCTGCCGGATCCCCTGGGCCGTGCTGCCGTACCAGAACGAGCCCTGCCGCCCGCACAGGTGAAGGTTCCGGATGCTCCTGAGGGACGCTTCGATCACCGCGAAGTGGCGGTCGTAGCCCACCTTGTAGACAGGGTAGGCGCTGGGAGCGCGCCGCACCCACGAGGCCTCCACCTCCGAGGCGGATCCGATCCAGCCGATCTTCACCAGGTCGTTCACCGCCCGGCGGACCTGCGCCTCGTCGTCCTCGCGCCAGACGCCATCTCCCACGTCGCAGGCCACCTCCAGGCAGAGACCGGTCTTCCCCGGGGGGGCCATGGCCGGAGAGTAGTTGGTGGTCTCGCTCAATCGGTTGAACCGGATGGAGGGGTCGGGCACGTACACCCAGTGATCCTCGGTGAGGCGGTCCCTGGCGATGCCGAGATAGACGCCGATCATCGCCCTGTTGCGCAGGGCCGCGGCGGACGCCAGGGGTTCCGGACCCGCGGACGGCTCGAGCGCCTGCAGAAGGCCCTTCAGCGGGATGGTGGAGACGACGAGGTCGGCGGGAAGATCGAGCCGGCCGTCGCCGGAGCGAACTTCGACGCTTCGGATCGCGCCGCCGCGGCGCAGGAGCCTTTCCACCCGGTGTCCGAGCAGCAGCCGGCCTCCGGAGGTCTGAAAGAGCCTGGCCATGCCGTCGGGGATCTCCATGAAGCCGCGGGCCGGGTAGAGGAAGTCGTCCCAGGGGTCGGCGCGCCTGATGAGGCGCTGGACGAGCTGGCGGAGCACGCCGGCGTCGGGAACGGCCCCCACCGCGAGGTCGGTCGAGAGGTCCTGGGGCGGGCAGCCGCACAGTTTCTCCGTGTAGGGCCCGAAGAAAACGTCGAACAGAGGCGCGCCGTAGCGCGACACCAGGTAGGCCCGGAAGTCATCTCCGCCCGGGCTCTTCCCGAAGCGCGCGGAGGCGTAGCCTGCTGCGGCCCGCAGCGCGAACAGGGCCGATCCCCCCACCAGGAGATCGCGCAAGTCGATGGGATAGTTGTAGAGGCGGCCATCCAGCAGGATGCGGCTCACCTTGCGGCGCGAGACGAGCGGCTCGCCCACGCATTCCCGCACCAGGCTCAGCACGTCGCTGTCACGGGTCCAGAGGCGGTGGGAGAACAGATCGAAGGTGTAGCCGCGGTCGCGGAAGCCCCAGGCCAGGCCCCCGGGATACGGCGCCGACTCGACGATCGTGGTGTCGGCGCCGGCGCGGGTGAGGGCTATCCCGGCGGTCAGGCCCGCCACGCCACCGCCCAGGACAACGGCCTTCATGGTCTCTCCTGTCGGCGGTTCGCGGCCTATCTCTGCCGGAAGTCCATCACCCTCAGCGGGAACCCGTTCATGACCTCGTTGATCACTTCGGTGCAGTAGATGGTTTCGTGGTTCCCGGCGCCATTGGCCTGCAGCACCGCCCGGTCGAAGCCGTCCACCGGCCCGGTGCAGTCGTCCGCGGTGCCGAAGATGTCGTCGGGCCCGGCGACGTCGGCCACCAGCGTGCTGCCTATACTCGTGCCGTTGCCGCCGCCGTCACGCAGCATGCTGCCCTTGCCCACCACGAAGTAGACGCCTTCCAGGGAGGAGTTTCCGTCCAGAGTCAGGTTGCCGGTGACCCAGATGAATCCGCGGTAGGTCCCGGGACCCAGGTCGAGATCGCCGTCCACGAAGGTGACCGTGTTGACCGTGGCCGTGGTGTCGAGGTGCGAGCAGGAAGCCGAGTCGTAGCAGACGTAGTCGGCGACGGCCCGCACCTGGTCGGCCATCACCAGCAGGGCGTCGCAGTCCGTGTACGTCGGGTCGATGGAGCCCGACACGTCGTTGACCACGTCCACGCCGGTCTGGCCATCGGACTGATAGTCCAGAGGCTTGACGGCGCCGGCCTCCGCGGAGGCCTCCGAGGCGGTCCCGATCGTTCCCACCACGTCGACCGACAGGCCAGGCTGTCCGGTGTACGGAGTGCCTGCGCAGTCATCCCCGATGTACGTCTTGGCGCCCGAGCTGCCGCCGTAGAAATCGGCCGTGGGGCCCAGCATGGTGATGGTGGCGGGGAGCATGGGGAACGGATCGCGCTCCACCACGGCCTGCACCAGCTCGATGCCGCGATCCGGAGACGTGCCGATGGAGGTGATCATCACCCGGTCGTTGGTGTCGTTCAGGTTGGTGACCCCGTCGGTGGCGTCGTTGGTGAGGAAGGCCGCGTACCACCCGCGCCCGAAGCTCGTGAGAGGGCGCAGCGGCACGTCGTTGCCGTACCCGGTGAAGGCGGTGACGGCGCCGGACGTGTTGTAGGTGGGCGCCAACGCCGCGACGTTGAGGTCCAGGTTCGGGTCCACGGCCGCGGCCTGCAGCTCGTCGTCCAGCGTGTACGGATCGGCGGAGACGACGTTGGCCGCGCGCAGGGCCTCGCGGGCGTCCTCGAGCCCCGCCTCGGCGACGTAGAAGGCGCGCTTGCCCTTCACGTCGATCTGGTTCATCCGAACATCCGAGTTGGCCAGGGACACCAGCGCGATCCCCATGGCCGTCACCAGGGCCAGCACCACTATGGACATGACCAGGGCAGAGCCTTTGTCCCGGTTCGGGCGTCCTTCCGCAGTCGTCGTCACGTGTGTGTCCATCACAGGCCGCCTCTCAGGTAGACGTCGCTTTCGACGGTGTAGCGCAGGTACTGGCGCGTCCGCGGGTCAGGTTCCGCGGAACGCGTCGTGATCTTGATGGTGATGCGTTGCGGGTTCGTGGTGTCGTCGGGCGTGAACAGCGGCTCGGCGGTCCCGTCGCCGTCCGCGTCGTTGGTGACGTTCTCCGCCAGCACCACGAACGGCACGTTCGGATCGGCGACGCGTCGCCATTCCAGCGTGTTGTTGAAATGGCGGATGGTCACCGACTCGCCGTCGTCATCGATGTTGTTGTTCTCGAGGAGGTCCGCGTTCGCCGTGATGAAGTTGTCGGTGTTGGGATCAGGGTCCAGCACGATGGCCGCGAATCCGTTGTTGCGCGGATCCCACCCGGCGGTGCGCAGCGTGTTCACGATGAGGGTCATGCAGTTCCGGGCGTCCGCCTGCGCGGCCAGCTTCATTTGCTGCACCTTGTTGGTCTGCGCGCTCTGGATCAGCAGAGGCGCGGCCGCAGCGAAGGCCACCGCCACCAGAGTCATGGCGACCAGGATCTCGACCAGGCTGAAGCCGCGCTCGCGGCGCCGGGTGCTCATCGCGTCCTCTTCGTGGCCAGCTGGCATTCCTTGGTCAGCCCTATGGAGGTACGCGTCGCGATCGCCCGCACCACGATGGTCTTCACCTTGGGCGGGCTGACGTCGTTCGTGACCGTCCACCGCACCAGAACGTCGGGATCGGAGTTGTTGAAGAACCCGGTGGTGTCGGTCGTCAGACTGCCTCCGGCGGCGAGCGAGGTGAAGGGTGTGGCACGCAGCAGCTCGAGCCGCTCGACCGCGGCGGCCGACGTGGCGCTCATGTCGTCGGACGAGGCGGTGATCCTCGACCCCTGGTAGAACAACGGCGCCACCGCGAGGATCCCCACCCCCACCACGAACAGGGCGGTCACCACCTCAGCCAGAGTGAAGCCGGATTCCCTGCGATGTGGGCTCATGAGCCAATCGTCCATGCAGAATCGGCCCATTTCTCGAGCTTGACCCCGCCGGCGGCGAACAGAGTCACGCGGTCGAATCTCTCCCCGCCGCTCAGGCAGACCAGGCCCGGGGTGGACGAGACGCTGCCGTTCGATTCGAACGTGGCCTGATACGTCGTGCCGGACAGCACCGGCAGGGTGACCGTGCTCCCCGAGTCGGGGCGCGCGAACGTGACCTTCTTGGGCAGGCTGGCGGTGGCCAGCAGGATGTCGTCGGTGAGGTCGGACGGATCGACCAGGTCGTAGACCTGAATCTGGCGGGTCGTCGTGTTCAGCCGGAACTGGGTGGCCCGGTTGCGGCTGATGGCATGCGCGCGCGCAGCCTGGAGCTGCGTCCGGATCTCGCTGGCGGCGTGGCGCAGGTCCTCTCGCCCCAGCCAGGAGACCGAATAGCTCGCCGTGGTTGCCAGGAGAATGCCGGTGAGCAGCAGCACCACCATCGACTCGGCGATGGTCGATCCCCGCTCTCCTCGTCGGTTTTCACAGGCCGTGACCGTCCACATGCTTGAAATCCTCCTTGCCGACTTAGAAATCTAGGCCTCCCCCCGTGCCGGTCAAGACGCCGGGCGCAGTTGGTTTCTTCGTGGCCGACTGGGCGGAAATCGAAGAGAGAAGGAACAATGAGAGGCGCGCGCCGGGGCCCTCACGGACCCCGGCGGGAGGAGCGCTGATCCTAGAGGTCGAACCCGAGACGCTGCGCCAGCGCGAAGAAAACCGCGGGACTGTACAGGTAGATCCCGATCATGACGGTCAGGAACTTTTCGAACGACATGGCGTGCTCACCTCCCTGTCGCAGGGGCCCCATGCTCCTGCCGCGCGCCAATATAGGCGGAGGCGGGTCCATGTCCATAAGGCGTCTCACGGAGTCTTCGGCGCGTCCTGCTTCCCGCAGTCGCACGGGGGGCAGCCGTTGTCGAAGACGATCTTCCAGCTCCCGTCTGGCTCGCGCCTCCAGATGGAGTTGAAGGTGCCGAAGAGCTTTCCGTCCGCATCCCGCACCGGGCCGGAGGTGTGCCCCAGCGTGCCCGAATCCAGGACCTGCACGCGCTCGGGCGCCCAGGAGAAGGGGGCCTTCGGTCCCTCGAAGAGCGGCTTCCATCCGTCGGCCACGGCCTGCTTGCCGCGCAGGACCTTTGCGGAGAAGAAGACCGCCTCGTCGGACAGGTGCGCAATGAAGGCGGCATGGTTCCGGTCAGCCATGCTCTTCGCGAAGGACGTTTCGGCCGCGCGCACCTGGGCGGTCAGCTCATCGAGCCGGGGCGTCGGGGCCGCGGGTGCCGCGGCGGTGAGGATCGCCAGAGCGATCAGCATGAACGGGCTCATTCTGTCTCCTGGATGCGAGGTGGTCTCGCTGTGGGCGCCGGTGTCCCATGATACGGCACGAAAGGGCGGGCGGTTTCAGCGGGCCGCCGCGAGCGACCGGGAGAGCCCGGTATCGGCCGCGCGCATCAGGCTCTCGGCATCCTGCGCGCGCATGGGGCGGCCGAACAGGTACCCCTGGCCGTACCCGCATCTCAGGGCACGGAGCTTCAGGAGCTGGGCCCGCGTCTCGATTCCCTCGGCCACCACATCCATGCTCAGCTTGCGCGCCAGGGCGATGATCGAGCCGGCGACCGTCTCGAGGGCAGGCTGGCGGGGCAGCCGGGAGATGAAGCTCTTGTCCAGCTTGAGCAGGTCGAACGGCAATCTATGCAGGATCGACAAGGACGAATAGCCGGTGCCAAAGTCATCCAGCGCGATCCGAAAGCCGCGGGCACGCAGGCGGTGCAGGGAGCCGGCCACGTCGTCAGGGCGCTCGATCAGGCAGGATTCCGTGATCTCCAGGTGGATACGCGAAGGATCGGCTCCCGTGTCGGCCAGCAGGTGATCCAGGTCGCTCTCCATATGGTCATCGAACAGCCACCTGGGTGAGACGTTCATCTTGATGGCGAGGTCCTTTCGCTTCTCGAACATTTCCTGCCAGCGGCGAAGCTGCATCATGGCCACCCTGAAGGTATGGCGGCTCATGCGGGCGATGAGGCCCGATTCTTCGGCCAGAGGGATGAATTCGTCCGGCGGAACGGCTCCGCGGATGGGGTGGTCCCATCTCACGAGCGCCTCGAAGCCGGTGATCCGCTCGGATCGAAGGCTCACCACAGGCTGGTACCAGACCTGGAGCTGCCCGTCTTCGAGCGCGCGGAAGAGCTCCGTTTCCAGGTGAAGCTCCGCCTGTGCCGTCTCATGCATGTTCCGGTCGTACACTTCCACGCGCGAGCCCCCGCGCTGCTTGGCGCGGTTCATGGCCATGTGGGCGTCCCGCAGCAGGGAAGCCGCATCGCTGCTGTCGTGCGGGCCAACGGCTATTCCCACGCTCGCACCGAACCTCACACTGTGGCCGTCCACTTGAATGGGTCGGCCCAGAGTCTGGAGGATCCGCTCCGCCAGTCCGGCGGCATCCCTGAGGGAGCGCATCTTCTCCAGCACGATGACGAACTCGTCCCCCTGGAAACGATAGACGGTCCCGCCCGATTCCAGGCCTGGATCGGATGCGCCGCGCTCGGACACCTGCAGCACCAGCAGGCGGGCCAGCTCCCGCAACAGGCGGTCGCCCACCGTCGAGCCCAGGCTCTCGTTGATCCGCCGGAAGCGATCCGCGCCCACGTGCAGCACCGCGATGCGCGTCCTGGTCCGGTGAGCGCGGTGCAGCTGGCGCTCGAGGCGATCCATCAGGACAGCGCGGTTCGGCAGGTCGGTGAGCTCGTCGTGCAGGGCGAGGTGGCGGAGCTGCTCCTCGTTGAGCCGCAGCTCGTGGATGTCCGCCTGAGAGCCGGCTATCCGCAGCGGCTTCCCGTCGGAGTCCCGCAGGCAGGCCCCTCTTGCCAGCATCCACCTCCAGGTCCCGTCCCTGTGTTGCATGCGATACTCGAGCCGAAGGTGTGAGGCGCCCTGAGCGAGATGCTCGCGGATCCCTTCGCGCACGCGCTCGGAGTCTTCTGGATGCACCCGGTCGAGCCACTCGGCGGGGCGGTCGCCGATCTCTTCCTCCGCGAAGCCCAGCATCGTCTTCCAGCGAGGTGACAGGTAGAGCCGGTCCTCGTTGAGGTCCCATTCCCAGATGCCATCGTTGGACCCCGCCAGGGCCAGCGTGTGGCGTTGCTCGCTGCGAGACAGCTCGCTCGTACGCTCCTGCACGAGATCTTCCAGGCGGCTGGAGTAGAAGAGGACGCGGTCCTGAAGCCAGCCGGTCACGCCCGCCGCGACGGCCAGAATCAGGGCGAACAGATCCGCGAAGTAGTGCACGGGGGTGATGCTGTGCAGACCCGCCAGGAGGCCGACGCTCGGCCAGTCGGGAAGCTCGCCATAGAGATGATGGTAGTCGAACAGGTATCCGCAGGCCGTCAACGATGCCCCGAAAGCGAAGCCTGCGGCTGCGTAGAGGGCCGTGCGCGGGATGCGCGGCCGGTGCCGCGCGGTGTCCGTCATCGTCGGCACCCATCCGGTCTCGAAGGGACGGCCTCGATCGAGGCCGCGAGCACGTCCAGGCGCGCGCCGAGGTCGCGCGAGCCCCCGGCCACGCTGATCGCGTTCACGAGCCGCAATCGCTCCAGCTCCTCCAGGGAGAGCATCTTCTGAAGCGGAGTCTGCCCCTTCAGGGATCGAACGGCGTCAAGGCGCTTGCGGATGCGGTGAGCGAGAGCCGTCCCCAGCTTGCTCAGCCCGGCCGCGTCGGCGGCCGCCAGTCCGGAGGGAGCCTGGCCGATGAACTCCATGAGCAGCTTCTGCTCCCGCTGCCGCGAGGATCGTGCCGCCGCCAGCTCTGCGGAGAGCGACATGATTTCGCGCTTGAGCGTCTCCATACGCGCGGTCAGAAGCGTCGCCTGCTCCCCTTCGGCACAGGAGCCGAGCGGGAAGTCTTCGCTCAGCTCCGGCAGGGAGCGCGCCATCATCGTGCGCAGGGCTCCCTGATAGAGGTCGGCCTGCATCAGGCCGCCTCGATCCGTGCCTGGAGGCACCGTGCCGGTGATCCGGTCGAGCTCCGCGATCACCTGGGTCGCCGCCTCATTCTCCGCCTCCAGGAAGTGGGCGAGCTCGGTGTCGTCGTCGACGGGGCGTGCTCCTTCCAGGCGCCGGGATGACCTCTGCAGCAGCAGGTTGGTTGCGCTCGAGGCCGACCGCAGAGTGGCGATCCGTTTCTCGAGCGCGGGAAGCTGGGAGGAGGCAATGCGTCCGTCCGGATCCCAGCGGGCGTCGGATTTCAGGAGGGCTCGAAGCCGCGAGGCAGCTGATGCGGCGCTTGCGACGTCTCCCGTCACGAGGGCGCCCTGGATACGTGTGAGCAGAGCCTGAGGGTCGTCGCGAAGCTCGGCCGAAGCCACCGTCCAGAGGCTCGACACGGCAGCGAGGACCAGACCGACCCTAACGACAGCGTTCATGGAACGTCCCATCTGCGGTGAGGAACCACGGAGGGCTCGCCTCGGCATCGAGGCGCAGACAGGTCCGATCGGCCGCTCCGTACCGTGACATGCGTGCTCTTGCGAGAGAGCCTCGTGGCAGGGCAATGGAACGGTATGAGGCTGTGCGTGTCCCGGCGACAGGGGCCACCTCCCAGAGATGGCCGAAGCCTTCTCCGATGATGTAGAAGCGGCCCAGGTGCAGCATGAGCTGGAGCTTCTCGACACGCGATCGTTCTGCCCTCAGAATCGGACCGGCATCGAGGCGTCCCTGGAAAGGAGCCTGGTCCGACAGGTGGATGGTTCCGCCGGGACCGACCGCCAGGACCATCCTGAATGAGCTCTGGTCCAGGGACAGCGTGGCATCCGGGCCGGATGGCTGTCCGGGGGGGCGGCGCTCGGAGCATGCCGCCAGGAGCAAGACGGCGGTGAGGGCCGCGGCGCATCGGCTGAGGCGCGATGGGAGCATCAGAGCGTCCTTGACGAGGTCCGGCCTCGTGAGACGGAGAATGTAGGGCGCGCAGGTGAGAGCTTCGAATCGACCGGGCGGCGGAATCTTGGATGTCGTGTCAGTTCGGAGCGACGCGGTGTATGATGACCCGCCCATGAAGCGCCGCTGGAATCTGTCCATCTGGCTCGGCTTCCTGCTCTTTGCGGCCGTAGCCGTCGCGTACCCGCTGGTGGTGGAGCGCTTCCCCGCCGTGGGAGACGCGACCTGGCCGACCCTTCTGATCTTCCTGGCCTCGCTGATGCTGATCGGCCGCGGGCTCCTGCGGGCCTTCCGCCGGCCGGCCGAGTACCGCGGGCGCATCGCCGGACCGATCTTCATGGTCCTGGCGGTCGCCGGCACGGGGCTCTTCGCGTTCAGCCTGCTGTACATGACGCGCCAGCTCCCCTCCTCCGGGCAGGCGCCGCAGGTGGGCGAGATGGCGCCGGACTTCCGGCTGGCCGACCTCGACGGCAACCAGGTCGCCCTGGCGGATCTCCTGGGCGGAGGGGGCGCGAGGCCCGGGCATGCCGCTCTCCTCATCTTTTACAGAGGCTACTGGTGACCGTTCTGCAACTCCGAGTTGCGGAGCTTCCAGAACGATCTTCCCGCGTTCGACGCGCGTGGCGTGAAAATCGTTGCCATCAGCGTGGATCCTCCCGAGGTGACCCGCGAGCACGCCCGCAAGCAGGGTTACTCCTTCCTGTTCCTTTCCGACCCTGCGGCGGAGACGATCCGCCGCTATGATCTTCTGCATGAGGGCGCGGCGCCCGGGGGCGGTGACATCGCCCGCCCGGCCGAGTTCCTGATCGACGCCTCGGGCATGGTCCGCTGGACCAACATCACGAAGTCCTACGCGGATCGGACACGCCCATCCGAAGTGCTGGGAGCCGTGGATTCCCTGGGGCTCGGCGTCCCCCGCTGATTCTTACGCTTGTTCCGTAAGGCGTCGCAGTTGTTGGAAACGCCGTCTCACCGTATACACAGGAGGTGAGCGCCATGCCCGGCCGTGCCGCGGACTTCCACAGGGTTTCTCATCTCTACAGGCTGGGTGTCCTCCCCACGGAGCAGCCGCACCCCGACACGCACCAGCTGTCCCGCTGGGCGGCCGAGGACCTCCCGCGGGCGATCGCCGTCCTCAGGAGGATCGACGAGCAGGCTCTCGACACCATGCTGCGTTACGCCGCGCACGTGGATCGCCTCGCGCGCGCCATCGAGCGCACGCTGGATGCCGGCGGCCGCGTGTTCCTGTGCGGCTGCGGGGCCACGGGACGGCTGTCGCTCAGCGTGGAGTCGCTGTGGAACCACGGAGGAGGCGACCCGGACCGGATCCGGTCCTTCATGGCCGGAGGCGACGTGGCCCTGGTGCACGCCCTGGAGGGGTTCGAGGACCATCCCGAGTACGGAGCGCGCCACCTGGAGGAGATGGGGTTCGGCGGCCACGACCTGCTGGTCAGCTGCACCGAAGGAGGAGAAACCCCCTACGTCATCGGCGCCACGCTGAGAGCGGCGGAGCTCTCGTCCGTCCCCCCGTTCTTCCTCTACTGCAATCCCGATGCGATCCTCGCACGGCACGTGGAGAGGTTCCGCAATGTCCGCGAGCATCCCGGCATCGATCCCGTCTGCCTCGACGTGGGACCGATGGCGCTGGCGGGAAGCACCCGCATGCAGGCCAGCACCGTGCTGCAGCTCGCGGTGGGCATCGCCCTGCTGCACCCCGAGCGCCGCGCCTGCGAGTCGATCGCGCGCCACCGCGACCAGGTCCGCGACACGGACTTCTCGTTCCTGGAGGAGTTCGTTCGCACCGAGGCGGCCACCTACGCGGCCGGGCATCACGTGACCTACCGGGTGCGTGATTTCGGCATCACGGTTCTCACCGACACCACAGAGCGGGCGCCCACCTTCAGCCTGGTCCCGTTCGACCAGCTCGAAGAGAGGCGCGAAACGCACTCGCTTTGCTACGTGGCTCTGGAGGATGCGCCGACCCCGGGCGAGGCGTGGCGCCGCCTGCTGGGCCGCCCTCCCCGGGCGCTGGACTGGCCCGACGTGGACTCCAGGACCGGCGAAGGCTACCTGCATGGCTTCGACTTCAGCGCGGAGGCGGCGCGCCGCCGGCGCGATCAGATCCCAGGCAGGAGGCACGAGGAGCTGTGCATCGGCCGCACCTCGGCGGGTTTCTCGCTGGAGATGGCGGGCCGGCGCCACGAGGTCCGCGCGGCGCACCTGCCCGACCTGTTCCAGCACCTCATGCTCAAGCAGATGCTCAACATCCAGTCCACCCTGGTGATGGGGCGGCTGGGACGGTACGAAGGGAACCTCATGACCTGGGTGGCTCCCACCAACGGCAAGCTGATCGACCGCGCGGCGCGCTACGTGATCCATCTGCTGTCGCGCGCGGGGCGCGGCGAGCCCTCCTACGAAGATGTCGTGGATCAGCTCTTCGCCCAGATGGAGGACGCCCGTCCCGGCGAGCCGCTGGTTCTGAACGCCTGTCAGGCTCTCCTGCGCCGCCGCGCGGCGAGTTGAAAGAGCGCGGGCGGGGCCACGGCGCGCAATAATAAGGATGTGACGGGACTTGGGGGGCCCGGGAACGTGAACGGAGCTTGAACATGGCAAGTCGAAAGGAAAAACCGGCGGAGGACGCCGCCGCGACCGATCAGGCGCCGCCCGTCCCCGTGGAAGAGGAAGTCTCGGAAGTCGACGAGGAATTCCAGGAAGCCGGGAAGCTGGGAATGCCGGAGCGCGCTTTCAAGCAGAAGCTGCGCCAGCACTACCCGGACTCGCCCAAGATCACCGCGGGCGACGTGGACGCCGCCTGGGATCGCTCCGACGTGGGCGAGGAAACGCCGGGAGGCTCGGTGGCGACCCCCGACCAGGACATCGTGGAGCAGATCGGCGAAGCGATCGGACAGACGTTCGAGGACAACGAGCCGCTCGACCGCCCCGAGAAACTGGAGCGGCGGGGCGGGCCCCGATGGGAGCTCGACCCCGCTTCGTCGGAGGACTACCAGGAGCGCCACGGGTCCCCTCACATCCCCCGCAAGCGCTAGGGCGCCGGCCCTCACCCCGTCCCGCGGCCGATGCTAGGATGCGTTCCTCGCTATGGCGCTCGCGTCCGGCTCACGCCTCGGTCCCTACATCATCCTGTCGCCCCTTGCCGCGGGCGGGATGGGTGAGGTCTACCGCGCCCGCGACACCAGGCTGGACCGCGAGGTGGCCATCAAGGTCCTTCCCCAGAAGACCGCCTCCGACCCGGAGGCGCTCGCGCGCTTCGAACGGGAGGCGAGGGCGGTCGCCGCCCTGTCGCACCCCAACATCCTGGCCATCCATGACTTCGCGGTGGACGGCGGCGTGGCCTTCTCGGTCACCGAGATGCTGACCGGCCAGACGCTGCGCGAGCGGATGGGCGGGTCGCCCCTTCCGGTGCGCAAGGCGGTCGACTACGCGCTCCAGATCGCGCGAGGGCTGGCCGCGGCGCACGACCGTGGCGTCATCCACCGGGACCTGAAGCCCGAGAACCTCTTCGTCACCAACGACGGCCAGATCAAGATCCTGGACTTCGGCCTGGCCAAGGTGGGCGGATCCGTCGAGAGCGAGGAAACGGCAGCCCCCACGGTCGACGCAGCCACGAAGCCCGGCACCATCATGGGAACGATGGGCTACATGTCGCCCGAGCAGGTCCGCGCCCAGGCCGTGGATCACCGCACCGACATCTTCTCGCTGGGGGCCGTCCTGTACGAGATGCTCTCGGGGAAGCGCGCCTTCCATCGCGACACGGCGGCCGACACGATGAGCGCGATCCTGCGGGAGGACCCCGCCGAAACCGGGTCGTCGCGCGCGATGGTGCCGCCGGCCCTGGACCGGATCGTCCGGCACTGCCTGGAGAAGAGCCCCGCCGAGCGCTTCCAGTCCTCGCGCGACCTGGCCTTCGATCTGGAGGCCTTCTCCGCGGGGAGCGGCGCGACCGATTCCGCGGTGGGCCGCCCGCCGGCCGCGGCACGCCGGGCCTCGAGTGCGGTCGTGGGGATGGCCGCCTGCCTTCTCGCGGGGCTCCTGATCGGCGGGGGCGTGGCCTGGTGGCTCAGGCCCGCGGTGAGCGCCGAGCCTCCGGTGCTGAGGTTCCTGAGCGGCTCGGGGTTCGATCACGAGCCTTCGTCCTCGCGCGATGGCCGGCTGATCGCCTACGTGTCCACGCGCGACGGCCGCTCCGGCATCTGGCTCAAGCAGCATCCGGGAGGCGACCAGAAAGCCCTGACCAACGGGCCGCTCGACACCGGGCCGCGCGTGTCTCCGGATGGATCCCAGGTGCTCTTCGTGCGCGATGAGCAGGGGCACACCTCCCTCTTCCGGATCCCGGTGCTGGGAGGCGAGCCGCGGAAGGTGGTGGACGGCGCATACGGAGGAGACTGGTCGCCCGACGGCAGACGCGTGGTCTTCCTTCGCACGGTGGAGGGGGAGGCGATCCTCCGCACGCAGATTGGCATCGGGGACATCAGCGGACAGGAAGTCTCGGTGATCACGCAGGTGGACCACGCCAGCCTGGCCTTTCCGAGATGGTCGCCGGATGGCTCCACCATTGCCTTCACCAGGGTGGCGGCGGAGAACTCTCCCAACGACGTCCTTCTGGTCAGTGCGGACGGAAAACAGGTCAGGGCGATGGACCCACCTCCTCCGGCGGGGATCCTCTCCGGGGCGGCCTGGTCGGCGTCGTTGCTCATCTATGCCAAGGCGGAGAGCTTCGCCACGAGCGGGGCCACGGGTCCGGGACGGCTCATCCTGCAGGACACACGCTCCTCGCGCGCGGAGACGCTTCTGTGGCTTCCGGCGCAGACCGACGTGGTGGACGTCCTGGGTCCCGGAACGGTGGTCATGGGGATCACGCAGCAGCGCCGGAACCTGCGGGAGATCCGGCTGCCCCCCGCGATCGCGGAAGAGAGGTGGCTGACACACGACGTCAGCTCCGATCGCCAGGCCACGGTCTCGCCGGACGGCGAATGGGTGCTGTTCTCGTCGACGCGCAGCGGCAACCTCGATCTGTGGAAGCTGTCCCGCAGCACGGGGGCCATCCATCGGCTCACGGATGACCCGGCGGATGACTGGGACCCGGCCTTCTCGCCCGATGGCCGGCAGGTGCTATGGAGCTCGAGCCGCGGCGGCCACTTCGAGATCTGGATGGGAGGGTCCGACGGGACCGGCGCGCGCCAGCTCACCCACGACGGCGTCGATGCGGAGAACCCGACCATGACCCCGGACGGGCAATGGGTGGTCTACAACTCCAGCAACCCGAAGAGCTCGGGCATCTGGAAGATGCGCGTGGACGGCCGGGACGCCGTGCGGCTCGTGGCGGGCACCTGGTCCACCCCGGATGTCTCTCCGGACGGCCGTCACGTCGCGTTCCGCACGGGTGGCGCGCAGCGTGACGTCCTGGTGGCGCGCGTGTCGGATGGAGGCCTGGTGGGAGATCCCGTCGAGCTGCCGGGTGACCTCCTCAACGCACGCCCGCGCTGGATGCCGGACGGGAAAACCCTGCTGTTCATCGGGACCGACGACGCCGGCCGGCGCGGAGTGTTCGCTCAGGACTTCGTCCCCGACGAGGGCCTGCGCGGCACGAGGCGGCCGCTGATCGATCCCGGACTGACCGGTGGCCCCGAGTCGTTCGGGGTCACCCCCGACGGGACGCGGCTCATCTTCTCGTCCGCCGAGCAGACCGACAGCCTCATGACCGCCGAAGGGCTCCGGAAGGTCGGCCCGAACATCCGGTAGCGCGGGACACTCAGCCGCGGGCATGCCGCGCGGCGAGCACGGGCATGGCGCCCGCGATCAACCCGGCGGCCATCCCGGCCACACCGATGAGACCGTAGATCAGGCACCCGACGGATCCCGCCAGCCCTGCGATCAGGCTGGCCGCCACCAGCGGGATGCCGCGCCCTTCGCCTGGGCGCGGAGCCAGCAGAGGCAGGGCGATCCCTCCGGCCACCCCCGCCAGGATGCACACGGTGGGGTACAGGGAGCAGCCCGCCGGCGTGCAGGCGTGCGATATGGCCTGCGCCACGATGGGCACGAGCATCGGGGCCGCTCCCGCCAGCAGGCCCGGGCGAACGCCGCGCCCCCAGGCCTGACCGCGCCAGAGGCAGAAGGCGACGGCCAGCACCAGCGCCGCGGCGCTGGCCACGATCCTTCCAGGCTCCGGGCAGCAGAGGTACGCGGCGCCGGCCGCGGGGAGGAGCCACGCCGCGCGCGCCAGCGACCAGGATGCGCGCCCCGCCTCGTACGCGCGCAGGGCACGGACGCGCAGGGCCTGGTGTCGCATCGCCTCAACGGCGTTCATCGATGGTCCTCCATGCCTCGCGCAGCCGCGCCAGGGCCCGCTCCACCCGCTTGCGGAACGTGGCCGCGGCCACGGCGGCGCGGTCGCCTCGCGCGTAAAGGCGCAGCGTCTCGGCGTCCTCGGGCCGAAGCGCCCCAAGCGCCTCACGCAGCATCGATTCCAGATCGGCCAGCATCGCGGCGTCTTCCGGTCCGGGGCCGGGATCGGGCGTCTCTGCCATCCGGGAGGAGGCCGCCTGTTCGCGGCGCCGCATCCTGCGCTTTCTGAGGGTGCGCACCTCGAACCCGGCGATCCCCAGGGCCCAGGCCAGCGCGCTGCGGGAAGAATCGAACTCCGAGGCTCTCCGGAGGATGCGCACCAGCGCTTCCTGGGCCGCGTCCTCGGCGTCCTCCGGCCCCAGGTGGCGGCCGGTGAACCTGCGCAGCAGCGGCCACAGAGACTCGAAGACCGGATGGAAGGCCCCGCGATCCCCGTCGGCGAGCCGCTCCATGAGCCGCTGAAGGCTTTCGTCGGAGATGGGGCGATCCATCCGGCCTCTTAGAGAGCAGGACTCACGAACAGCAGGAGGGGCAGCAGCAACAGGCCTCCACCGCCTGTTCCGCCGCCCAGACGGCCCACGCCGTCCCGGACACCGCGACCACGAACAGTGCCGGTGCGAAACGCTTGAGTGACTGCAGCATCGTCGGACCTCCACGAGCACGCGCCGTCTCAGGCTCATGAGAAGCCGGGGGGCGGGCTCTGCCGGGATAGGCGCATCAAGCCCGGAGCGTGACACCTATAACGCGCCCCACCAGGCCTTGATTCCTGGAGTATCCTCACCCCGGAGAGACGCCCCATGGACTTCGTCAGGGTCGCGGCCGCCCTATCAGACTTCCTGCGAAAGGAGCGCTTTCCCTTCGCGGTCGCGGGGGCCTTCGCCCTTCATGCCTATGGTGTCTCCCGTGCCACCGCGGATCTGGACTTCGTCACCGATGCCGGCGCGCGCGATCCACTGGTTGCCTTCCTCGTTTCGCTCGGTTATGAGACGCTTCACGTGAGCCAGGGCTTCTCGAACCACGTGCACCAGGATCCCGCGCTCGGACGCGTGGACATCATCTATGTGGAAGGGGACACATCGCGGCGGCTGTTCGCCGAAGCGGCGACCGTGCTGCGGCTCGACTCGGGACTCGAGCTGCCGGTCCCAACCCCCGAGCACATCATCGCCATGAAGGTCCACGCCATGAAGAATGATCCTCGCCGCACATTCCAGGAGATGGCCGACATCCAGCGGCTGCTTCTTCTTCCCGGGATCGACCGGGCCCAGGTCGCCCTGGCCTTCGAGAGGGCGGGACTCCGCCGGAAATACGATGAGATCCTCGAATCACTCTGAGCCGCTGGACTTGGATGACGGCCTGCCGGTGACGGCGCAGGACATCGAGGCACTGTTCCGCGCCAGGATGCAGAGCACCCCCCTATCCTTCGCTCTCTACATCGCGTTCCTGGCAGGGCTCCCCCCGATGGATCAGGAAAGCCTCCGGTCGAGGCCGGGACCCGGCGGCGAGCCATTCAGGCTGTGACTTAGCGCGTCGCCGCCTTCATGTCCGCCACGAGCTTCTGCAGTGTCTCGATCAGGCGGGGGGGATCTTCCCGATGCTCGCCGATTTTCCCGGCCAGGGCCGATCCGGAGATGGCGCCGGCGGCCCCCATGCGCAGGGCTTCGCGCACGTGGGCCGGGGACGCGATCCCGAACCCCAGCAGGGGAGGGGCCGACTCGAGCGCGCTCAGGCGACGGATGACCCCGGCCGCGTCGTCGCGAAGGCGGGCGTCGGCGCCGGTCACGCCGGGGCGGGAGGTGACGTAGACGTAGCCGTGGCTGGCTCGGGCGATCCGCCGCAGCCGCTCGTCGTCCGCGTTGGGAGGCGCGATGAAGACGGGGTCGATCCCGCGCGCGGCGCAGGCCTGAGCCAGCGGAAGGCATTCGGCCACCGGCAGGTCGGCCACCAGCACCGAGTCGGCTCCCGCATCGGCGGCACGCGCGCAGAACGTCTCGTATCCCTGATGGACGACCAGATTGGCGTACACCAGCAAGCCGATGGGGAGATCGGGGGACTCATCCCGGATCGCGGCGAGAATCTTCCAGGCGTCCGCGGGGCGTGCCCCGGAGGCCAGCGCGCGCCCGCACGCGGCCTGGATCGCCGGGCCGTCGGCCACCGGGTCGGAGAAGGGGAGCCCCAGCTCCAGCGCGTCGGCCCCCGCGCTCACCAGACAGCGCACGATCGACAGGCTGGTGGCCGGATCGGGATCCCCCAGCACCACGAACGGGACGAACGCCCCCTCCCCGCGCTCGCGCAGGCGCTGGAACATCGCCTGGTAGCGGTGGGCCCGGGTCATGGCGAGGTTCCCCCGGGGCCGCGCTCGCGCGCCACGGTGGCCAGGTCCTTGTCGCCACGGCCCGACAGGTTCACCAGGATGTCGAAAGGACGCGAGCCGGCGCGCGCCATGCGCAGCGCCGCGGCGAGCGCGTGGGCCGACTCGAGCGCGGGCAGGATCCCTTCGTGCCGCGCGAGGGCCTCGAACGCGTCGAGCGCCTCGGTGTCGGTGCAGGCCTCGTACTGGACCCGGCCCGTCTCCCGCAAGTGCGCGTGCTCGGGCCCGACGGCCGGATAGTCGAGGCCGGCGGAGACCGAATGCGACGGGATCACCTGGCCGTCGTCATCCTGAAGAAGCAGGGTGAGCGCGCCGTGCAGCACCCCGGTGCGCCCGCGCTCCAGCGTGGCCCCGTGCCGCCGCGTGTCGAGCCCCTCGCCCGCCGCCTCCACGCCGACCAGCCGCACCGTCTTGTCGTCCAGGAAGTCCGAGAAGATCCCCAGAGCGTTGGAGCCTCCTCCCACGCACGCCACGACCACGTCGGGCAGTCGTCCATTGCGCAGCAGGAACTGCGCGCGCGCCTCGCGGCCGATCACGCGCTGGAACTCGCGCACCATCAGGGGAAAGGGATGCGGGCCCGCCACGGTCCCCAGCAGGTAGTGCGTCGTCTCGTACGATCCGGACCAGTCGCGCATCGCCTCGTTGATGGCGTCCTTGAGGGTGGCCGATCCCGCGCTGACCGGGATCACCTCGGCTCCCATGAGCCGCATGCGCTGCACGTTGAGGGCCTGGCGCTCGATGTCTTCGGACCCCATGTAGATGCTCGCGCGCAGGCCGAGCACCGCCGCCGTGAGCGCCACCGCCACCCCGTGCTGGCCGGCTCCCGTCTCGGCGATGAGCCGCCGCTTGCCCATCCTGCGGGCGAGCAGCCCCTGGGCCAGGGCCTGATTGGTCTTGTGGGCGCCGCCGTGCAGCAGGTCCTCGCGCTTGAGCCAGAGACGGCAGGCCGTGTCGCTCGCCAGGTTGCGGCAGGCGTACAGCGGCGTGGGCCGCCCAGCGTAGTCACTGAGCAGTTGATCGAGCTCGCTGATGAATCCCGTGTCGTCGCGCGCCTCCAGCCACGCGGCCTCCAGCTCCTCGAGCGCGGCGAACAGCACCTCCGGGACGAAGGCGCCGCCGTACTTTCCGAAGTAGCCGTCCAGCTTCATGCGCGCCCCCTCGTCGTCCCGCGCAGCGCCGAGAAGAAGTCGTCCAGGCGCGCGCGGCTCTTGATCCCGGGGGAAGCTTCCACCCCGGAGCCGACGTCCAGCATCCCCGCCCCCAGGGCGCCGGCCGCTTCCACGTTGTCCGGCTCCAGCCCTCCGGCCACGATGATTCGATCCAGATCGGGGTGGCCGTGCAGGAGAGACCAGTCGAAACGCCGGCCGGTCCCTCCGCGGGCGTCCGGATCGTATCCATCCAGCAGCAGGCGATCGGCCCCCGTTTCGGCGAGCCGGGGGGGACGGCCCTGCACGCGCCATGCCTTCCAGATCTCGCAGCGCGGAGGAAGCAGCGTCCGAAGCCGGGCCACGCAGGCGGCGTCCTCCTCGCCGTGAAGCTGCACCGCGTCGAGCGACAGCATGCGGGTGTGCCAGGCGATTCGCTCGGGGCTCTCGTTGACGAACACGCCGGCCCACGACAGGTCCGCTCCCGAGCGGACCCCGGCCGCCTGCGCCGCGTCCAGCCGGCGGGGGGACTCGGGCGCGAAGACGAGCCCTCCCCACGTGGCGCCGGCCTCCCTGGCGGCCGCGGCGTCGTGCGCCCGCGTGAGGCCGCACACTTTCACCTCGCCGAAGATCAGGGTGCGCACTCCATGGTCGAGGCGCGGTTGCCGGACCAGCGACGATCCCACCAGGAAGGCGTCGGCATGCGCGCTCAGGGAGCGCAGGTCCGCCCGCGACGTGATCCCCGATTCTGCCACCACGATCCGGTCGGACGGAACCAGAGGCGCCAGGGACCGGATCGTCGCCAGGTCCACCTTCAACGTCGCGAGGTCCCGGCTGTTGATCCCGATGAGGGGCGCGTCGAGGGCCAGCGCCCGGCGCAGCTCGGTCCCGGTGTGCACTTCGGTCAGGATGTCCAGGCCGCAGGCCTTCGCCTCGGCGGCGCACGCCTTCCAGGCCTCGTCGTCCAGCACCGAGAGCATCAGCAGCACGGCGTCGGCCCCGGCCGCGCGCGACTCGGCGATCTGGCAGGGATCCACCATGAAGTCCTTCCTCAGCAGGGGCAGGGAGACCGCCTCTCTCACGCGGCGCAGGTCGTCCAGGGAGCCTCCGAAGAACGGGCCGTCCGTGAGCACCGACACGGCGTCGGCGAACGGGGCGTAGGCGCGCGCCACCTCCACGGCATCGTACGGCTCGCGCAGCGGTCCGGAGGAAGGAGACCTCCCCTTGCACTCCAGGATGAGGCGGGCCCGCCCGGGCCCGAGCGCGGCGGCGAAGGAGCGTCTCTCCGGGAACGGGCCCGCCGCACGCGGCCTCCGCTCGCTCTTCGCGCGCGCGACCTCGCGGCGCTTGGCGGCCAGGATCTCGTCAAGCGCCATGGGAGGCCTCCACGCACCGCTTCAGGCAGAGCGCCGCCCGCCCCGATGCGATCGTCTCGCGCGCCATGCGCGTCCCCTCGCCCAGGTTCGAAGCCATCCCCCACACCCAGGCCAGCGCGCCCGCATTGAGGCAGGCGGCGTCGCGGAAAGGGCCGTCTTCGCGCCCCTCGACCACGGCGCGCAGGGCGGCCGCGTTGTCGGGAGCGTCACCGCCCCGAAGGTCGTCCACGGGGCGGCTAGCCAGCCCCGCCTCCTCGGGGGTGAGAGTCATCTCGGTCATCCGGCCGTTTCTCCACGCCACCGCGCGCGTCGGCCCGTGCAGCGCCACTTCGTCCAGGCCGTCGCCGTGCACCACCAGCGCCGCCGTGGCCCCCAGCAGGGCCAGCGCGCCGGCCACGGGATGGCAGAGCGACGGATCGGGGACGCCCACCATCTGCACCACCGGGCGGGCCGGATTCACCAGCGGGCCGAGCAGGTTGAAGAGGGTGCGGGTCCCCAGCTCGCGGCGCACCGGCATGGCGCGCTTCACCGCCTCATGGTAGCTGGGAGCGAACAGGAAGCAGAGCCCCGTCTCGTCGAGACAGCGGCGCGCCACCTCGGGAGCGGCGTCGATCCGCACACCGAGGTGCTCCAGCACGTCGGCCGAGCCGCACCGCGACGAGGCCGCCCGATTGCCGTGCTTGGCGATCGGGATCCCCATGGCGGCGGCCACGATGGCCGCGGCCGTGGAGACGTTGAGCGTGCCGGCGCCGTCTCCTCCGGTTCCGCAGGTGTCGGCGAAGCGGTAGTCGGGCCGGGGGAAGCCGCGCGCTGCGCGCCGCAGAGCGAGCGCGGCGCCCGCGATCTCCTCGGCCGTCTCCCCGCGCGCCTTGAGGGCGCCCAGGACGCTCGACAGCCCCACGTCGGACCAGCCCCCCGCCAGGAACCGGTCGAAGGCCCTCTCGGCCTCGTCGCGCGTGAGGCTGCGCCGCGCCAGGATGTCCAGCACGCCGGCCACGGTGCTCATGGCGCCGCTCCGAGGGCTTCGCGCAGCACGTTGTCGAGCAGGCGCCCGCCGTGCGGCGTGAGGATCGACTCGGGATGGAACTGCACGCCGAAGAGGGGAAGATCGCGGTGGCGCGCCGCCATCACGATCGACCCGGTCCACGCGATGGGCCGCAGCGGCTCGGGAACGGCGTGCGCCGCGAGCGAGTGATAGCGGCCCGCCATGAACGGTGACGGGATCCCGTCGAACAGCGGGTCCCCCTGGTGATCCACGCGCGAGGCGCGCCCATGGAGGATCGTGCCGGCCGACTCGATGACGCCGCCGAATGCCTCGACCATGGCCTGGTGGCCCAGGCACACCCCCAGCAGGGGAACGCGCCCGGCCGCCATCCGGACCAGCTCGGGGCAGCACCCCGCGTCGGCGGGGCGCCCCGGGCCGGGCGACATCACCACCAGGCACGGGCCCGCCGCGGAGCCGGCGCGGTCCAGGACGTGGGCGGCGGACACCGTGTTGCGCCACACCTCCACCTTGCACCCGCGCCGCGCGAACTCGTCCACCAGGTTGAAGGTGAACGAATCGAAGTTGTCCACCATCACCACGCGCATGGTGGTCATCGGAGCGCGGCCTCCGTGGTGAGGGCGCCCAGCACGCCCGCGGCCTTGCGCCTGGTCTCGAGCGCCTCTGTTTCCGGATCGGAATCGAGCACCACGCCCGCTCCCGCGCGCACCCGGGCCAGGCCATCGGCCACGAGGGCGGAGCGGATCACGATCCCGGTGTCGAAGCCTCCGTCGGCCGTCAGGAACCCCACCGCGCCTCCGTAGGGCCCGCGCCGCGTGGTCTCGTGCTCGCGCAGCAGCTGCGCCGCGCGGATCTTGGGGGCGCCCACCAGCGTCCCCATGTTGAGGGTGGCCGCGTAGGCGTGCAGGGGGTCGAGCCCCTCGTCCAGCTCGCCCGTCACCTCGGAGACCAGGTGCATGACGTGGGGATACCGCTCCACGGTCAGCAGGCGCGCCACGCCGCGTGTCCCGGACCGGCTCACGCGGGCCACGTCGTTGCGCGCCAGGTCCACCAGCATGAGGTGCTCGGCCAGCTCCTTGGTGTCGGTGAGCAGAGCCGCCTGGAGCCGGGCGTCCAGCTCGGGGTCCTGCGCGTTTCCCGAGCGGCCCCGCGGGAAGGTCCCGGCGATGGGGCGGATGGTCACGCGCCGCGAGAAAGGGTCCACGCGCAGGGCGGTCTCGGGCGAGGCGCCGAACAGCGTGAAGTCCGGCGCCCGGACGTAGAACCTGTAAGGGGCCGGATCCGCCTCCCACAGCCGCAGGCAGGCGGCGAAGGGATCCTGGCACGGCGTGGAGAAGGTGCGCGATGGGACGATCTGGAAAACGTCTCCCGCGACCACGTGCTGCTGCAGGCGCCGCACGAGCTCCGCGAACTGAGCGTCCGTGACGTCGACGCTCACCGGCGAGGCGGGTGCCGCCCCCGGGTCGGGCGGGGCCCCGCGCGCCGCCACGTCCTCGGCCAGCCGCGCCAGCCGATCCACGTCGCGCATCGCGTCGTTGTAGAGAGCGGACGAGTCCCCATCTCCCACCACCAGCGCCACTGTCGTGGTGACGCCTCGGTCGTGATCCACGATGAACAGCCGGTCGGGGATCCAGGCCACGTACTGCGGGAATCCCATGTCGTCGGAACGCGGCGGCGGAAGCGGCTCGATCAGGTCGACCAGGTCGTAGGCGAACACGCCCAGGGCCAGGTAGCTCAGCGGGTCGGGCCGGCCGGCCAGCCGCGATCGCAGGATGGCGGAGCGCAGAGGATCCAGCGGGCCGGGGGCGAGCAGGCGCGCGCGGTCGTCCAGCTCCAGCCCGTGCGCGGACCGGGGATCACCCTCCGGCGGGACGGGCAGGAACGGCATCAAGGCCTGGCCGTTGGGCGTGAGCGGATCGATGCGCACCACGCCGTCGCGGCAGCAGAGGCGCAGCATGCTGCGCGCCACGATAAGGCTGCGCCGCCGCGATCCCCCGCCTCCCTCGGCCCAGTCGAACGCCATCGTGTCGGGCCGCAGGCCACCTTCGCTGATCGCCCCGAGCAGGGCGAGCGGGTGGGGCGCGCCGGACACGCGGCGCGTGAGCGGGAGGATCTCCCCACGGGATGGAGACTCCGCTCTCACGACACCTCCGTGGAGGCGTGCGCGAGCCGCCGGCCCGCGGCGGCGGCGAAGGGGCCAAGCTCCTTCATGAGCGCGGCGAACTGGGCGGGGAAGAGCGACTGCTGTCCGTCGGAGAGGGCCTCCTCCGGGTTGCAGTGGACCTCGATGAGCAGCCCGTCCGCCCCGCAGGCGGCCGCGGCCATGGCCATGGGTGGCACCAGGTCGCGCGCGCCGGTGCCGTGGGACGGATCCACGATCACGGGAAGGTGGCTGCGGCGCTTGATGAAGGGGATGGCGCTCAGATCCAGTGTGTTGCGGGTGGCCGTCTCGAAGGTCTTGATCCCCCGTTCGCACAGCACCACGTGAGGGTTCCCCTCGGCCAGGATGTACTCCGCGGCCAGCAGCAGGTCCTCGATGCGCGCGGCCATGCCCCGCTTGAGGACCACGGGCTTGCGGCTGTGCCCCAGCTCCTTGAGCAGCCGGAAATTCTGCATGTTGCGCGCGCCGCATTGGAAAGCGTCCGCGTGCCGCTCCACCAGCTCCACGTCCGCCACCTCGACCACCTCGGTGACGCACGGCATGCCCAGGGCGTCCGCGGTCTCGCGCAGGATCTCCAGCCCCTCGCGCCCCAGGCCCTGGAACGCGTAGGGGCTGGTGCGCGGCTTGAAGGCCCCCCCGCGCAGGATGGAGGCCCCCGCCTGCCGCACCGACTCCGCGGTGCGCCGGGTCTGAGCGCGGCTCTCGACCGCGCAGGGCCCCGCGATCACCACGAAGTCCGTGGCGCCGATCGGCACGCCCCCGACGCTCACCACCGTGTCGTGCGGGTGGAACTCGCGGCTCACCAGCTTCCAGGGGGCCAGGATGCGCTGCACCGACTCGACGGCGGGATGGCTCTCCAGGTGAAGCTGCTCGAGGACCCGCTCGTCCCCCAGGGCTCCCAGGACCACCCGCTCGGTCCCCGGCATGTGCAGCGGCCTCAGGCCGAGCGCCTCTATGCGGCCGAGGATCTCCCGGGCTTCGGCCGGGGTGGCCGACGGTCTGAGCACGATGATCATGTGTCCCCCTCTGCGCGTGAACGCAAAAAAAAGCCCGTCGCGGGTCGCCGCGGCGGGCTCGATTCGGGTCTCGCTTGGAATGGCTGCTTACATGACGGACCCTGGCCCACCGCGGCTCTCGCCACGCCAGGCCCACCAGCTCGACAGGGAACGAGGAAACGTCATGAGGAACTTCTACAACGAGGAGCGGGATCTGTCAAGGTGGAATCCAGCCCGGGCTATCGCCGCTCCCAGGTGGCCCGAAGGTCGCGCGTGGTCTGCTCCACCAGGGATTCCACCAGGTCGCCGTAGGCGGCCTCGGGATCGCCGGCGTCGAACGCGAAGCCGTGCCCGCTCAGCACGCTCACCTGGCCCACGGACTGCGTGGCCCGGCCGGATGAGCTCCAGAGGGAGGCGCCGGTGGCGGCCTCGTACAGACGCACGTCCAGCGTGGCGTCCACGGTCGCGGTGACGTCGCCTCCCTTGAGCGAGGCGAACACCCGGATGTCGGGGCGGACGTCGGACACCGTGAGGTCGCCCACCACGATGGTGCGCAAGCCGTGCTGGCGGCCCAGCGCCCGGAAGGTCTCCGCATCCCAGCGATCGCGCCCCACGCTGCGCAGCGCGTCCTTCTTGGAGCCGAGCTCCACGATGCGCACCAGGCCCTGATCCTGACGAGCCCATTCGACGAACTTGGCCGTGGTGAGCGGCCCCAGCTCGCCGTTGGATGGTGAGCCGAAGTCCACCACGCCGATCAGCTCGTGGGCGGTCAGATCCACGCGAGGCTCTATCCGGATGGTCTGGACGTGCTGCGCGGGGGGCCGATGGGAGCATCCGGCGGCGGCGCCCAGCAGAACGACGGCCATCAGGAAAACGGGGCGGTGCTTCGTCCACGACCTCATCATGAAAATCCTCCTGGGTGGGTGCGCGCGCAGCCCACCAGAAGCTAGGTTCGCTGCGCGAGACGGACAACCGGATGGATGTTGCGGGAGGCGGGCGCTTCGGGATCGACGGCTTTGACAAGAGAAAGCCTGAACTTACATTGCTGCTCATCCCGCTTGTGTGGAGACCCGCATCCATGAGCGCATTCCGGTTTCTCCAGAAAGTCGGCATTCTCGGCGGTGGGCGCACGCGCAAGCGCCGCCCGCGCGCAGCGAGCTCGTCGAGCGGCAAGATCGGCGGGCGCTACGTGCTCCAGGAGGCGATCGGCCGCGGCGCCGTGGGCGAGGTCTGGCACGCGGAAGACCCGCTCATCGGACGCAGCGTGGCCATCAAGCTTCTGAACGTGCCGGCCGGAGCGGCGGGACGGCAGAAGGCCGAATGGGAGGCCCGGTTCGTGCGCGAGGCGCGCGCGGCCGGAGCGCTCTCGCATCCCAACATCGTGACCGTGCACGACGTGGGGTTGGCCGAGGACGGGCGGCCCTACATCGTCATGGAGCTCGTGGACGGCTCCAGCATGGAGGCCATCCTCAAGGAGGGGCCGGTCGATGAGCGCACGGCGCTGGTCTGGGGCGCCCAGATCGCCGAGGCGCTCGACGCGGCGCACCGCCAGGGGATCGTCCATCGCGACATCAAGCCGGCCAACGTGCTGGTGGACGCCGAGGGGCGAGCCCGCATAGCCGACTTCGGCATCGCGCGGCTGTCCGAATCCGATCTCACGCACGCGGGGCTGTTCCTGGGCTCTCCCGCCTTCTCTTCCCCGGAGCAGATCCGCGGCGCCCCCCTGGACGGCCGGTCGGATCTTTTCTCGCTGGGCGCGGTGCTCTACGCGCTGCTGTCGGGTGAGCGACCCTTTCAGGGAGAGGACCTCTCCAGCCTCGCCTACGCCATCGTTCAGGTCGAGCCGGCGCCTCTGACGCGCCGCGGGCGGCGCCTCTCTATCGCCACGGAGGCGGTCATCTTCAAGGCGCTGGAGAAGGAACCGGCGGCCCGGTACAAGAGCGCGTGCGACCTGGCCGAAGATCTGCGCGAGATCGCGGCCGGCCGGCCTCCACGGCACGTCAAGCTCCCGGAAACCCTCGAGGACACCGTGCAGACGGGCGAGATCGCGCCGGTCGAGAGGAAGCGCAAGTCCGTTCCCGTCGCGTCGGGCCACTCCCGCCTGGGCTCGGCCATCGCCCTGGCGGTGGCCGTGCTGATGGCGGTGGGGGCGGCCATGGTGGTGGGGCATCTGGTCAGCGGTCCGGGCTCCCCGGTCCTGCCTGGCTCCCGGGGGACCGCGAACCAGCCGTCCACCGTGGCCGGAATGGGCACGCCGTCGGCGCGCGGCTCCGAATGGGACGCGGGCCCCTCGGCGGCCCTGGTCGAGGTGCGCTTCGTTCACGATCTTCCGGAAGGCGTGGTGTCGATCTGGTCTGGCAAGAGGCGGCTCTTGAGAGCCACGATCACGCCCTCCGTGCCCGGCATGTTCGACATGGCCACGGTGTCCTGGACCCTGCACATGCCCGAGGGACACCACCCCTTTCGCGTGAAAGTGGTGAGCCTTCGGGACAACATCGAGCTCGTGGAGCGGTTCGAGCGGACGGTGGAGCAGGAACGGCCCGCGCGGATGAACGTGCGGATGAGGAGCCGTCCGTCTCCACGGCTCGAGATTCACTGGAACAGCGACGCAGCAGGAGGTGCATCATGAGCCGCAAGGAGGATCAAGCCACCACCACCCGTCTCGATGAGCAGATGCATCGGCCGCGCCTCAAGGAAGGGATCGTCCCCGAGGACACGCGCGTGTACGTGCGCGTGATGGCGGGCCCGGACAAGGGGAAGGTCTTCGACCTGTCGAAAGGGGGCTCCTACGTCATCGGTCGCCGGAAGGGAGACATTCCCCTGTCGGACGACAAGGTCTCCAACCGGCATGCCGAGATGAAGATCCTCGGGCCCGAGGCCTACTTCGTGGTCGACCTGGCCAGCACCAACGGCACGTTCGTCAATGGACGGCGCGTCGATCGGCAGCAGCTGAACGGTGGCGAGGAGATCCGCGTGGGAGACACGCTGCTGCAGCTCTCGGTCATCGAGAAGAGCCGGCCCGTGTCGAGGTTCTAGCCCGGACCCGCGGGGATGCGGAACAGATGGATCGACTGATCCTTCCTGGAGCAGCGCTCGGGTTGCCCGGGCTTCTTCCGATCGGAGACGGCCACCAGCGTGTCGTGTGACAGCCAGGCGATCCCCTCGACGTTGCCGTAGGCCTTCCCGGGGAAGCGGTAGACGGCTTCGGAGCCGCGCACGATGACGCGCGCGCGCTCGTCGACCTGAGCCACCCACACACGCTTGGACGCCTGCGAGAGCAGAGCGAGCCGTTCATCGCGGTACGAGATGGCGGCATAGTCCTCGAACTCGGCCGACCTGGGGAGGCGGACCCGGTGCGAGCGCTCCCACCCGCCACCCTTCGCCCGGGTGAAGGCGTCGATGCGCGCGCCGCCTCGTTTGGCCTCCGTGCCGAGGTTCCCTTCGCACAGCGCGAAGAGGTACTCCCTGCCCCTGAGCCGCACGTGGGCCAGCCCTTCCAAGCCCTTGTTCTCGCTGACCAGCCGCGTGCTCAACGGAGTGCAGGCGATGAATCGTTGGGCGGCATCGTACTCGGCGACGAAGCCGCGGAACTGCCCGTCGACATCCTCCAGCGCCTCGACGAGGCAGAAGACGCGCTTCCCCTTTCGGTCGACCGCGATGTCCTCGAAGCCCGAGCCGAGGCTCGGCGTCATGAAGAACCGGTTCGCGCCGCGCCACTCCAGGGAGAGGTCGATGCGAGCGACCCGGTTCAGGTTGTCGAAAACCACGAGGGCGGTCTGGTCGTCCAGAAGCGCGACCCCACTGGCCTCGAGCGGGGCGCGTGATCTCCTGCCCGGCAGCAGGCGTTCGAGCTTCGCTTCGCGGACCAACTCGAGCTTGGGGGACATCAGCGCAGGTTACCAGAACCGTCCGCGCGTCCGATGTCCCTTCACTAGCCCGCGACGATCAGCACGATGGCCACCGTGGCGCAGGCCACCCCCGCGTGCTGCACCAGGCGCAGGCGCTCCCCCAGGACCATGCGTGCGAGCAGGATGGTGCTGGCCGGATAGAGCGAGACCAGAGTCGCCACCAGGCCGAGCGGACCCTTCCGCACCGCAACCAGGTACAGGACGTTGGCGGCCATGTCCAGCGCTCCGGCCCCCACCACCAGCGGCATCGCCGAGCGCCGCGGCACCAGTGCCTCTCTGCGGATCATACCCGCCAGCAGGCACAGGGACACGGAGACGACGCGCGCGGGGACCAGCGGCCACAGGCCCGCCTCCGGGCCGGTGCGCTGGAGGCAGACCAGGAACACCCCGATCGCGATCCCCGAAGCGATGGCCACCCCCACGCCGGCGGTGGCACGCTTCCCATCCTCGTCCTCGCCGGTGCGGCTGATCAGCACGATGGCTACGACAGCCAGCAGCACCCCCAGCACCGCCTTCGGCGCCGGGCGCTCTCCCAGCATCAGGCCCGCCGCCAGCGGGAAGATCAGCGAGCAGACCGCGGTGATCGGGGCCACGACGCTCATCACCCCGATGGCCAGCCCTCGATAGAGCAGCGCCAGGCCCATGCTTCCGGCCAGGCCACCCGCCGCCCCCCACAGGAAGTCGCGCGCAACAGGCGATGCCGTCGGAAGAAGCGGAAGCATGACGATAAGCAGAACGAGACCCGCCGCCTGGGAGACGATGACCACCGCGATCACGCTGGTGTGACGTCGCGCGGCCAGCCCGCCCAGGAAGTCGGCCGTTCCGTACGTGATCGACGAGAGCAGCGCCAGCAGGGACGCGAGACCTGTCATGCGGGCCATGGTAATGTACGCAGCGTGGCGGTCGCGGTCGCGCCGCCGGGGAGCATCCGACCATGAAGACAGCCGTCGTCGCCTGCGTGGTGTCACTCTCGTTCGCCACCGTCCTGGCCGGCGTGAAGACCACCAGCACCTGGAGCGCGCCGGAGCACACCCTGCGTCCCTACACCAAGGTGATCGCGCTGGCGAAGGTCGAAGAGGACCAGAACAGGCGGATGGTCGAGGACGAGCTGGTGGAGGCCTTCGGCAAGCACAAGGTCACGGCGGTGCCCGCCTACGCCCACATGAAGCCGGAGGAGCTGGCCACGCCGGAGGCAGCCAAGGCGAAAGCGGAGCAGCTGGGGGTCGACGCCGCGCTGGTCGTCACGGTCACGGAGCGCGGCACGAAGGTCAAACCGCCGTCCAGCGTGAGCGTGGGGGTGGGTGTGCCCGTGCATGTGGGGATGTTCAGCGTGTTCGTGGGAGGCAGTAAGCCCATCGGTGGAGGGGCGCCCCAGAGCATTCCGGTCTTCGCCATGAAGGCGGAGTTCTTCGAGAAGGGGGGCCCCCAGCCGATCTGGTCCGCCACCTACTCGGTGGAGCTCGCGTCGGGGGTCGACGACGCCGCGGAGGACCTGGCCCGACTGGTCACCAAGCAGCTCAAGAAGGCGAAGATCATCAAGTAGGTTGACACCCCAGCAGGGGGGCGTTACGGTAGCAGCCTGCATGACGGCGTGAGGCATGAGGCCCACGCTTCTGACCCGCCGGGCGCGAGAGCCCCGGCCGTGGAGGCAACGATGCACGTCAAATCCATCCCCTACGTCCACCCGCGCGTCATCGAGATGTCACGTGGCGCCCGCGCCTTCGCCTTCTCCATCGGAGCCGGCTGCGGCCCCGAACCGTCGTCCCGGACCGAGGACGAATGCTGCGGACCCGAGGTGATGGCCGTGGACCCAGAGAGCGGCCTGGGATTCGGGGCCGGGCAGTTCGGCGTGAAGCGCCCGCTGCGCTTTCTCGCCTACAAGCTGAAGCTGACCGAGCCGCAAGTGACCGAGCTGGCCGCCATCCTGGACGAGCTCAAGACCGAGCGCGCGCAGGCCGCGGTGGACGATCGGCGCACCATGACCTCGTTCGCCGAGGCCGTGTCGGGCGAGGCGTTCGACGCGGCGAAGGCGGCCGAGGGCGCGACCATGCGCGAGAAGAGCGCCGATCGACTGAGCGCAGCGGTGGTCAAGGCCCTCGCCCGCATCCACGCGCTGCTCACTCCCGAGCAGAGGGAGCGGTTCGCGTACCTGATCCGCACGGGCACGGTGCTGCTGTAAGGGATCCGATCATGGACGCCTACTCCCGGGCGGTCGTGTCGGCCGCGGACCAGGTCAGCCCTTCGGTGGTGAAGATCGAAGCCCGAGGCAGCGGCGGCTCGGGCTTCGTCTTCACTCCGGACGGCTATGTCCTGACCAACAGCCACGTGGTGCACGGGGCCGGCCGCCTGCAGGTCACGCTGTCGGGAGGGAGCGCGCACGAGGGGAGGCTGGTGGGGGAGGACCCCGAGACCGACCTGGCCGTAGTGCGCATCCACGCGCCCGATCTGGTGCCGGCCCGGCTCGGGGACTCGTCCCGGCTGAAGGTGGGACAGCTGGTGGTGGCCATCGGCAATCCGTACGGCTTCCAGTGCACGGTGACCGCCGGTGTGGTGAGCGCGCTGGGGCGATCTCTGCGCTCCCTGTCGGGACGGTTGATCGACGACGTCATCCAGACCGACGCCGCGCTCAACCCCGGCAACTCCGGCGGGCCGCTCGTCACCTCGGCCGGCGAGGTGGTGGGCGTCAACACGGCCATGATCCAGCCCGCGCAGGGGATCAGCTTCGCCATCGCCTCGCGCACGGCATCCTTCGTGGTGAGTCAGCTCATCCGGGAAGGGCGCGTGCGGCGAAGCGTGATCGGCCTGGCCGGGCAGAACGTCCCGGTGCTCCGCCGCCTCGCCCGCCATCACGGGCTCGACCTCGAGACAGCTGTGCTGGTCACCGCGGCGGAAGAGGGCGGGCCGGCCTGGAAGGGAGGCCTGCGATCCGGCGACCTCATCGTGGAGTTTGCCGGCGTCCCCGTGACCGGCATCGACGACCTGCACCGTCTGCTCACCGACAGGCTGGTGGGCGTGCCGTCGCCCGTGACCATCCTGAGGGGAACGGAGAAGATTGAGCTGGCTGTCACGCCCGCCCTGGGAGGGCAAGGTATACTGGCCGCCTCGTGAGCCGGATGAAGAAGGGCGTCGACCTGCTTCGCGACAAGTCCCTGAACCGGTCCATTGCCTTTTCCCGGAAGGAGAGGGATCGGCTTGGATTGAGGGGACTGCTTCCCCACGTGGTGGCCACCCCGAAGCACCTCGTCGACCGGGTGATGGCCAATCTGGAGCGGCTCCCCCGGGACATCGACCGCTACATGCTGCTGTCGTCGCTTCAGGAGCGCAACGAGCGGCTCTTCTACCGGACGGTCATCGATCACATCGACGTCCTGCTGCCTTTGATCTACACCCCCACGGTCGGCGAGGCGTGCAAGGAGTTCTCCCACCTCGCCAGAGAGCCCAAGGGGTTCTTCATCACGCCCGACGACAGGGGAGACATCGAGCGCATCCTGGGCAACTGGCCCGAGAAGGACATCCGGGTCATCGTCGTCACGGACGGCCAGCGCATCCTCGGTCTGGGGGATCTTGGCGCGAACGGCATGGGGATCCCTATCGGCAAGCTGGCCCTGTACACCGCGTGCGCGGGTATACCTCCGCGCCAATGCCTGCCCGTGACGCTCGATGTCGGCACCAACAACGAGGAGCTGCTGGAGGATGTGCTCTACCTCGGGTATCCGCGGCGGCGGATCGCGGGCAAGGCGTACCTCGAGCTCGTGGACGAATTCGTGAACGCGGTGCAGAAGAAGTATCCGCACGCCCTCATCCAGTTCGAGGATTTCCTCACCCCCAATGCCTACGGGCTGCTCAGGAAATACAGGGACCGGGTCCTGTGCTTCAACGACGACATCCAGGGGACGGCCGCGGTCGCGCTGGCGGGTGTCTACGCGTCCACCCGCATCACGAAAGCGCGGTTCCCCGATCTGAGGATCATGTTCCTGGGGGCGGGCTCGGCGGCCACGGGAATCGCCGATCTGATGGTGGCCGCCCTGGTGGACGAAGGGTTGAGCCACGAGGAAGCCCGCCGACACCTGTGGTTCGTCGACGTGAAGGGTCTGGTGGTGAAGGCCCGGACCGATCTCATGGAGCACAACCTCCCCTACGCACATGACCACCGGCCGCTGAGCTTCCTCGAAGCCATCGACGCCATCAAACCCCACGTTCTGATCGGTGCCACCGGGTCACCGGGGACCTTCACCCGGGACGTGATCGAGCGCATGAGCGCCCTCAACGAGCGGCCCGTGATCTTCGCTCTGTCCAATCCCACGTCCCGGGCCGAGTGCACCGCCGAGCAGGCCTACGCCTGGAGCGGGGGGAGGGCGGTCTTCACGAGCGGCAGCCCGTTCGGCACGGTCACCTATGGAGGAAGGACGCTGCGCCCGGGTCAGGGAAACAACGCGTACGTGTTCCCCGGCATCGGCCTGGGCGCGGTGGCCTGCCGCGCGCGCATCCTGCCCGATGAGCTGTTCCTGACGGCGGCCCGCACGCTTGCAGGCCTGGTGGGCGAAGAGGAGCTCGACCAGGCCTGCCTCTATCCGCCCGTCAAGGAGATCCGCAGGATTTCGCTCTCCATCGCGGTGAGCGTGGCGAAGAAAGCGTACGCGATGAAGCTGGCGAGGAGGAAGAAACCACCGAACCTGAAGAAGATCATCGCGGAGTCCATGTATGAGCCGTGACGTGGGCGAAGCCCGTCCCAAACGGGACGCTCGCAGCGGCAAGGAGCGATCCGTCATGTCGTTCAAGCCGTCGATTCACTGGCTTCTGGGGTTCATTCCCATCACCGTGGCGCTGGAGCATGGCGGCGCCGCACCGCCCCTGGTCTTCTTCTCGGCAGCACTGGCCATCATCCCGGTGGCCGCCCTCATCGCCCTGTCGACGGAGCACATCGCCACGCGAACAGGCGATGCCGTGGGCGGACTGCTGAACTCCACCTTCGGGAATCTGCCCGAGCTGATCATCAGCGTGGTGGCCCTCAAGGCCGGGCTGTTCGACATGGTGCGCGCCTCGCTGGTGGGCGCGATCCTGGCCAACTTGCTGCTGGCCCTGGGTGTGGCCTTCTTCCTGGGCGGGCTTCGCTACCGCATCCAGGACTACAACCCCGTGGCCGCGCGCATGTACAGCTCGATGATGCTCATCGCCGTGATCAGCCTGGCGGTGCCCAGCGCGTTCGGGAGGCTGCTGACCTCGCAGGAGACCTCGCTGAAAGAGGCGCACCTCAACCTCGGACTGGCCGCCGTGCTGCTTCTGGCCTACGGCCTCTACCTGGTCTTCATGCTGAAGACCCACCCCGACATGTTCAGCAAGACCGGCGGGGGAGGGGACAAGGAAGATCATGATCACGGCCCGCAATGGAGCGTGGGGCGCGCGGTGGGGACCCTGGTGGGGGCTTCGGTGCTGGCCGCCTGGATGAGCGAGGTGCTGGTGGGAGCAGCCGAGCCCACCGGCCGCGCGCTGGGCATGACCGACACCTTCATCGGCATCGTCTTTCTGGCCATCGTCGGAGGGGCCGCGGAGAGCGGGTCCGCCATCATGATGGCGCGCAAGAACAGGATGGACCTGTCGGTCGGCATCGCGCTGGGAAGCTGCATCCAGATCGCGCTGTTCGTGGCCCCCGTGCTCGTGCTGGCCAGTCACTTTATCGCTCCCGCACCCCTCACGCTCGCCTTCGGCAAGGGCGAGGTCGGCTGCCTGTTCATGGGCGTGCTTCTGGGTGCGATGGTGGCGGGAGACGGCCGGTCCAACTGGTACAAGGGGGTTCAGCTGGTCAGCGTCTACACCATCATCGCCATGCTCTTCTACTTCATGCCCGAAGTGGCGCCGTGAGCGCGGAGGCCGCCTCCGAGGCCCGCTCGGTTCTCGACCCGGTGGAGCGGATGTCGGAGGTGCTGTTCGGCCTCATCATGGCTCTCACCTTCACCGGTTCCATCAGCGCGGTAAGCGCGGGGCGTGAGGAGATACGGACCATGCTCATCGGCGCTCTGGGCTGCAATCTGGCCTGGGGCATCGTCGATGCGATCATGTATCTGATCACCACCCTGACCCTTCGGGGACGCAGCCTCGCCATCGTGCGCGAAGTCCGGCGGACCACGGACCCTGCCGTGGCGCGGGGCGCCATCGCCGGGGTGCTCCCGCCGCTCGTGGCGCAGCTGCTGCGCCCTTCCGACTACGAGTATCTGCACGGGAAGATCCACGACATGCGCGACATGCCCGACCGCGCCCGGCTCGGCGCGTCCGACCTGAGGGGGGCGGCCGGCGTGTTCCTGCTGGTGTTCACGTCGACGTTCCCGCTGGTCGTTCCCTTTCTGGTGATGAGCGACCCGGTGAGGGCCCTGCGGTTCTCCCACGGGATCGCTCTCGGGATGCTCTTTCTAGTTGGTCACCGGCTGGGCCGGTTCGCGGGGGACCGCCCATGGACCATGGGCATGGCCATGGTCGCCGTGGGTCTGCTGCTGGTGGCCCTCACCATCGTGCTGGGCGGATGAGACGCCGCGCCCCGGCGTGCCTCCTGACGTGCGCGGCTCTGGCGGCGGGAGCGCCGGCCGCAGCCGAAGAGGCGTGGACCTGGAACGCGTCGGCGTCCTGGTTCCTCCTGCCGGACGACGACAACTTCGTCCTTCCGATCGTCACCGCGCGCCGGGATGGCCTGCACCTGGAAGCGCGGTACAACTATGAAGATCGGTACACGGGCTCCCTGTTCGGCGGATGGACCTTCGAGGGAGGCAGCACGCTGGAGTGGGAAGCGATTCCCATGGTGGGGGCCGTCGTGGGGGCCATCGACGGCATCGCCCCCGGGCTCACCCTCACCCTCTCCTGGAAGCAGGTCTCTCTCTACAGCGAGAACGAGTACGTCTTCGTCCTGGCCGACCACACGGAGAACTTCTACTACAACTGGTCCGAGCTGACCTGGGATCCATTGGACTGGCTCAGCGCCGGGGTGGCCACGCAGCGCACCCGTGTGTATGAGACCGACCGGGACATTCAGCGGGGTCTGATGGTCCGGTTCACCTGGAGTCGCTATTCCGCAACGGGCTACTGGTTCAACCCGGGCGGAGACGACCACTTCGGCATACTCTCGTTCGCCGCGGAATTCTAGCTAGCCCGAGGGCGGTTTGGTCATCCAGAAGCGCGACCCCACTGGCCTCCAGCGGGGTGTGCGATCTCCTGCCCGGCAGCAGGCGCTCGAGCTTTGCTTCGCGGATCAACTCGAGCTTGGGGGACATCAGACGCAGGTTACCAGAACCTCCGCGCGTCCGATGTCCCCTCGCAGAAGGCGGCCGGGCGCGAAGGCCCGACCGCCTTGTCGCCTACGACGATCGCTTCGCGTGCTGATTGGCAGTGGCCACGAAGGACTTCGCGCCCTGCGGCACCGGCACGCTCTGGTCCACCAGGATCGACTTGGCGTCCAGTGGCTTACCGTAGAAATCCTCGGTCGCCTTGTTGTTCGGCTTCATCACGATCCCCTCGAGCGACGCACCCGCGAACAGTCCACGGGATCTCGACCACGAGAGGATCTGGGCGTGCAGCTGAAGGTCGGTCCCAGCTTGAGCCGTTCGTCCCACGGGGCCGGCCGCCGCAGAGCCCTCAACACCGATCGTGAACTTGTCCTGAAGCAGCTTCTTCACGCCTTCCTGGTTCATAATGAGGAGGATCAGATCGGCCTCTTCAGCACCGATCTGCCAGCCCACACTCGGTCCTCCCATGGTGAAAAAGGCGGGTGCGCCCATCGTACCGTCCTTCTGGCGGCACGTGAAGACGCCTCGGCCCCATTCGCCGCCGACCACGAATGCGGCCTTCTTCACGTCGGGGAACACTCCGATGCACTCAGCCTTTTCGAGCAAGTCCTTCGGAATGCCTTTGTCCGGAGCAGTCACTGAGGCCGTGAGGACCTGCTGTGACTTCTGCAGCTTCTCCTTCTCGTTGTCCGACTCCAGGTCTGCGACAGCGGGCATCCCGATGACGCCAGCCAGGAGAATCAACGCCACAACGCGTAGGATACGCATGCTCGTTCCTCCTTTCACTGCTTCTGCAAAAAGCCCTTTTGTCAGGCTTCTGTACCTCAGCAGCGGAACTGCAGGGTATGCCCGAGTACAGTTTCAAGATCGGTGCCACCACGCCCACACGAAGTTAAGTCGCTTACGGGTTTTCGTGTCCATGGAGGTCGGACACCATGTCCAGAGAGCCTGGACATACTCAGTATGACTCGTCCGTAACGATCACCTTGCCGCGGAAGACGTAGTAGATGGTGGCCGTGTAGGCCAGGAGGGTGGACGGGTTCAGGATCGCTTCGCTGAAGCTGTCGATCACGGCACGGACGTGGGGCAGGTCCCCGGGCTGGACCACGTATCCGGCCGGCAGGGGCACTTCACGGGTGGTGAACGCCTGGGTGCCGAGGTCGGCGCTCATGGGAAACTCCTGGCCGCTGGCGACCACCTTCATTTCCCTGGCGAGGTGATATCCCGCGGGCGTTTGCATCCACGAGTTCGCCACCAGAATCCAGATGGCGCTGAAATGGGCGCCGGCCGCGACCAGGCAGGTCGCGAGGAAGTGCACGCGCGGCCCAATCCTGTTCCAGCCGAAGAGCAGGAGCGCGAGAAACCCCGCTTCGAGGAAGAAGGCGTAGATGGCTTCGATCGCCAGCGGGCTGCCAAAGATGTCGCCGACGAAGCGGGCGTAGCGGGCCCAGTTCGTCCCCAGCTGGAACTGCATCGGGATGCCCGTGGCCACACCGATGGCGAAGATCAGCCCGAAGACCCGCGTCCAGAAGCGCGCCATGTCGAGGTAGAGCGGCTTCGCCGTCCACAGGCGCATGCCCTGCATGATGACCAGCATCAGCCCCAGTCCGATGCTCAGCGGTGGAAACAGGAAGTGGAACGAAATGGTCATCGCGAACTGGATGCGGGAAAGGACTTCAGCGCTCAAGGCGATTCCTTCCTGCGCTGGGTTGACGTCGATTCCGCGGCTTCACGAGGACGAATGCCGACTGAGCCATGCCGCAAGCGTCGGATGCTGCTCCGCGCATGGTCCCTGTCCTGGGGGGGATCCTGCCTGTGCCGAGAACCTAACACACCTGCAAGTCGTATTTCATGCGGTCAGAGCGGAGGACGCAGATACGACCACCTCACTATGATCTTTCCCTATTGATTCGACGGAATGCGAAATCTACGATGAGTCTTGATACGAGACCCACTGACTGTTGGAGCTCGACCAGATGTTATCCGCACTTAGCTCAGGTTGGGGACGACGGTAGGCGAGGCTTGCAAGCGATCGCCTCGGCCAAACGTGGCCGCTCGTGAAGGAGAGATGGCCATGTCCGCGACCTACGATGTGATCATCATCGGCAGCGGTGCGGGCGGCGGCACCCTGACCCACCACCTGGCGCCGTCCGGCAAGAAGATCCTGCTGCTCGAACGCGGCGGCTGGATGACGCGCGAGCCTGAGAACTGGAACGCCGAAGAGGTGTTAGTCAAGAACCGTTACGTCTCCAAGGACATCTGGCGAGACAAGGACGGCAAGCCCTTCCAGCCCGGCGTGCATTACTTCGTGGGGGGCGTCACGAAGATGTACGGTGCCGCTCTCTATCGGTTGCGCAAGGAGGATTTCGGCGAGCTCAAGCACTACGACGGCATCTCCCCGGCCTGGCCCATCTCTTATGAGCAGATGGAGCCTTATTACACCCAGGCGGAGCAGCTGTATCAGGTCCACGGCGCGCGCGGCGAGGACCCGACCGAACCGCCCGCGAGCGCGCCATACCCCTGGCCCGCCGTCTCCCACGAGCCTCGTATCCAGAGGCTGTCCGACGATCTGGCGCGTGCCGGCCATCGTCCGTTTCACGCGCCCTGCGGCATCATGCTCAACGAAAGGAACATGCCGTTCAGCATCTGCGTCCGCAGAACTTCTTCAACACTCCGGGCGCAGAGCAGCACGCCTTGCCGCTCTACACCATGGACGACGCCACGCGCCTCAGAAGCCATATCTTCGAGGCCGTCGACAAGAACCCGGCGTTGATCGACGACGGCGCGCTGACGTTCTGCATCGTCGGAGGGGGCCCAACCGGGGTCGAGCTGGCAGGCGCGCTCTCGGACCTGCTGCGGTCGAACCTGAAGGCCGACTACCCGAACCTGCCTGTGGACAGGGCCAGAATCATCCTCTACGAGCTCGGACCGCACCTGCTCGGCACCTTCAAGCCGAAGCTGCAAGTCTACGACCGCAAGGAGCTGCAGGCCCGTGGGGTCGAGGTGCAAGTGGGCGTTGGGGTGACCAAGGTCGGCCCCGCGGCCATCGGTCTGTCGAGCGGCGAGACGGTCCGGACGCACACGCTGGTCTGGGCGGCAGGCCTGCAGGCCAACCCGGTCGTGAGTTCGCTGGGCGTTGCCACCGTCCACGGGAACCGCATCCCGGTCGGCCCGGACTTGCAGGTGAAGGGCCACCCGGGCGTCTTCGCCATCGGCGACATTGCGGCCATAACGGACGGCAGGACCGGCAAGGTGTTGCCGGGGCTCGGCGCCGTCGCCCTGCAGGCCGGTCGTCATGTCGCCGAATCGATCAAACGCCTGGTCGCGGGCCGGAAGCCGGAGCCGTTCCATTACATCGACAAGGGCACGATGGCTCAGGTGGCTCGAGGCGCCGGAGCCGTGGAGCTGCCCTGGGGCGGCACGCTGACGGGGCGCCTCGCCTGGCTCACATGGCTCGGCGTCCACCTCGCCCTGCTCAACGGCGCGGAAGAGAAGACCAGCACCTTCGTGGACTGGGGCTGGACCCTCCTCAGCGGCCAGCGCGACAAGCGCATGATCCTGACTGACGAGGACTACGAGCCGGCGCGCTCCAGGTAGAAAGGAGATTGCAGGGTATGACATCCATTGCCACATTCATTCGCCTCCATCGACTGGCCGTCAGCGTGGGCCTGGTCTCTCTGCTTGTTCTGTCGCCTCTCGCCTTCGCCAAGACGGATCCCTTGCCGTCATGGAACGATGGCGGCGCCAAGAAGGCGATACTCGAGTTCGTCCGGGTCACGACCGACAGATCGAGTCCACTGTATGTGGCCCCGGAGGATCGCATTGCGACGTTCGACCAGGACGGCACACTGTGGGTCGAGCATCCGATGTACAGCCAGGTGATGTACTGCCTGGATCGAGTCCCCGCGGTCGTGGCGCAGAAGCCTGAATTGAAGAACGTCGAGCCATTCGCGACTGTGCTTTCCGGCGACCACGCAGCAATCGCCAAACTGACGATGGCGGACCTCGAGAAGATTCTCGCTGCCACCCTCACCGGCATGACCGTGGATGAGTTCACTGCCGCCGTGAAGAAATGGATCGCGACAGCCACACACCCGCGATGGGACCTGCCCTACACCCAGCTTGTCTACCAGCCCATGCTCGAGGTGATGCAGTACCTGCGTGAGAACGATTACAAGACGTACATCGTCACCGGCGGCGGCCAGGACTTCGTTCGCGTGTATTCAGAGCAGGTTTACGGCATCCCGCCCGAACAGGTCGTCGGGACCATGGCGGGAACGAAGTACGGTCACTCCAAGGACGGCAAGCCGATGCTCACCAAAGAGCCCAAACTGCTGTTGAACGATGACCATGCCGGCAAGCCCGAGGGCATCCACCTGATGATCGGACGCCGACCGTACGCAGCATTCGGCAACTCGGCCGGCGATCAGCAAATGATCGAGTACACCCAGGCCGGCGATGGCGCGAGGCTCATGATGCTCGTCTTCCACGATGATGCGCAGCGCGAGTATGCATACGGCCCCGCCGGCGGTCTGCCGGACACCAAGGTCGGCGCATTCCCGGATGCGCTGATGGCCGAGGCGAAGACTCACGGATGGACCGTCATCAGCATGAAGAACGACTGGAAGCGCATCTTCTCATGGGAAAAGTAACGTATCGATGACCGAAGCGATGAAGGTGATTCAAGCTCCACTACTACCAGAACCTGGAGTACCCGACGGGAGCCGGCCGGAACCAGCTTCGGCTGCAGTTCTCCTTCCTGTTCCCCAAGGCCAAGCCGAAGCCGTCGGAACAAGAGACCGAGAAGCACCCATGAGACGGGGACGACGAATCACGAGATTGACTCGCTACAAACGGAAGCCACGTTTGCAGCCGTGGAACGATGGACGGTGCGGCGGCCGCTCCAATCCCTGAAGCAGCCGTGCGCGGGAGCCCCGCTTCCGGCGCAGGCGCTCATCCCATTCCTGCAGGATCCGGCGCAGCTCCTCCTGGTAGCGCGCCATCTCTTCGATCTGACGTTCGACCCGATGGAGCGTCTCCCCGGCCAGACGCCGGACCTCTCGGCAGGGAAGCCCGCCCCGATCGCGCACCTCGAGGACCCGACCCAGGTCGGCGAGAGATATCCCCATGGCCAGGCCGTTCCTGATGAAGGTGACGCGCTCCATCGTGTGGGGAGGGTAGTTGCGGTAGTTCCCCGCGGTCCTTTCGGGCGCGGGAAGCAGGCCCAGGCGCTCGTAGTGCCTCAAGGTGTCGGGACTGACCCCGGCCCGACGTGCCAGCTCGCCGGATAGCATTCATCACCTCCCAGGGAGCCAGAGCTCTCCCGAAACGAATCTCGCTTCGTCCACGTGACCCGACAGCCTGCCGTCCGCGGTGCGGCCGTGCACATGGATGTTCGAGCCCATGTGGGTGAGGATCCGCTGGTGACGGACGGACCAGAAGCCGATCAGCTCCACCGCGGAGTCCTCGATCGAGAGAGGGAACTGGATCGACTCGTGCTCCGTGTGCCCTCCCACGGGACGGCCCTGGCGGTTCACGATGTGCATCCTAGCCTCGTGAACACGAGCCGTCACCCTGAAGGGGAACGGTGCGCTCATGTCGAGACCCCGGGCCTTCGCCGTGGTGCCGACGAACGCGTCCAGCTCCTCCAGGCTCCGCAAGGTGGGCGGGAGCGGCGTGGAGGCCCAGCCCTTCACCTGGACCCAGATGAGCAGTGGGGCTCGCACCTGGAAGGTCCGCTCGACGATCGGGCGGCCTTCGCGAACCCTCGCGATGGCCGGCTCACCGTCGAACACGGTGATCTCGCCGTCGAGCCCCTCCAGCGGACCAATCGCGTACAGGTTCTTCTCGTGTTCCAGAGTCTGGAGGGAGATGACCCCCTCGTCGGCTCCCATCATCACCTTGTGCAGCGCGCCCACCCAGCGAACCTCAAACGCGGCCGGCGCCTCCGCAACCGATGCGGTGGACATCATCCCGAAACCTATCAGCGTCCAGGCAACTCGAAGCATTGGTCCTCCTTAAGGAGAGATCGAGCGCCTCCAGCGTGCAACATCCGAACCGTTCGGGGGTCAAGACGTCATCACTGGCGCGTCCAGGCGGCGCTCAACGACGCGGTCAGAACGGATTGGCGGCACTCGGTCACGACAGGCTGTCGGGTGTGGTAGCCATCGGGGGCGGCATCTCCAAGGTCGACACCATCGGCAAGCAACCAGTGCAGCTGTCGCTCCAGTACTACCAGAACCTGGAGTACCCGACGGGAGCCGGCCGGAACCAGCTCCGGCTGTTCTTCGCCTTCCTGTTCCCCAAGGCCAAGCCGAAGCCGCCGGGACAAGAGACGGAGAAGCACGAATGAGACGGGGAGCCAGATAGTCGCCGCTTGCTCTCAGCCGCCCCGAAGGGATCTATCGGCTTGGCGCGGGACACCTTCTCCCACGCCTCGACGACGATGAGCGCACCGTCGCTCCTGCCTGTCGCCCGAGGCGATCTCATGTGCGTCTGTGTGTATTGACATGCGAAGCGCAGCCGGCGTAGTGTCGGCGTGATCCTTCATCTCGTGGAGCATGGCGAGTGAGCGGCCGATCGAGCGGCCCCGGCCGTGGTGTGTTCTCGTGTCAGGCACGGTGGCGTGCGGGGCGACTCGACCCATCGGTTCCAGCAAGACTCCTTTTGTCGGGAACCAGATGGACTCGGCCTACACTAATAAGAAGTAAGGGCGCAAGGAGTCTTGCGCCTTCAGGTTGGAGATCCCCATGTCGGCCTCCGACATCTTCAGAACGACACATCAGGGTGGAGCGTCTCTCGCACAGACAACACCGTTCGACGTTCGGCATGGAGAATAACGTTCGTAGGGCGCGTCATGCGGGGGCCTCGCCCAGAAGGGAGCGGCTTGGAATGCGCAGATCGTTGATCATCAGCGTCGGCGTGGTCGTGCTGATCCTTTGCGGATCGGCTTCGATTCACGCCGTCTACAACGGATCGCCGGATGGAACCAATCACCCGGCGGTGGGATTCGTGTTGGGAACCATTGGCCAAGATCCCTGTGACTACAACGCTCAGGCGATAGGCTGTTCCGGTGTCCTTATTGCGCCGGACGTTTTTCTTTCCACGGCCGAGTGCACCGATGCCGTCAAGAACTCCATCGACACCGGGTTCATCGACGACGGCTGGATCATCCTGGATCCCTACCCTCTGGTGGCGGGCTATCCTGAGCCGCTCCTCGATTGCACGAAGATGGTTCACATCGAGAGCTACGACATCAATCCGGTGTACTTTTCGAGCCACGGCTTGCAGGGAGATGTCGGAGTGATGATCCTGGCGGCGCCGCAGACCATAACCCCCGCGACCCTTCCCACGCTCAACCGCCTCAAGCCCCATCCCAAGAAGAAGCTGCCCGACATCACCACAGCTTCTTTCGGAGAGCTCGCGGATCCAGGCAGCCCCGGTGGCTTCGACATCTTCTCGCTGCTACGCCGCTTTTCCCACGCGGCGTTCGGAACGATCACCGCGGAAACGCACCTGGCGACGTTCGACCCTGCCCCCGGGCCGGACCCCTGCATAGGCTTCGTGGCACGTGGTGGACCAACCTTCGTGACGGGGATGAACCAGGTGGTTTCTCTGGCCCAGTATCCCGCCACCACCTGTGACACCAGCGCTCAATTCCAGCGACTGGACGTGCCCAGCGCGCGGAGCTTCCTCTCCAACTACGTCAGCTTGCCCTAGGTCCAGTCGGCGGTGTGCCCCGGATTCATCGGAAATCCACTTTGGGTGAGCCGGGGCACACAGGGGCCTGGACTACGAACCCCGATCGGTTCTCCGACCGCGGCTCGGTATCGTCACCACGATGGCTCGTGCCTTCGAATCCATCACCAAGGCTAGGGAGGCGGGCTTTCAGCGATCCCGAGTTCGATCGGCTCTACCCCCCCAAGCCCTGCAGCGACTGATCCCACGCGCTCACGAGGCTCCTTTAGCCGACCACCAGGGGGGCCCCCTCGATTCCAGGAGCCCCCCATTCCGCTACGGAAGAGTCACGAACTGCCCCAGGAACGCCCGTGCCGCTGGAGTGTCCAGACGCTGCAGGAGGTTCGGGGGAACCGTGCTCCGAAGCATCGAGACGATCTGGTTGGTGGCGCCCACGAAGGTGGCGCCCCCTTCATCGTATTCGGAGATGGACGCGCCCGCCGGCGACTGGAGCTGGACCTCCTGAATTTCGGTCTGAAGAGGCGGCTGGGTGCGCCCTGTTGCGGAGCGCCGGCGCAGGCTGATGATGCTCTGGCCGTCCACGGGGTTGAACCCGACGAAGGTCAGACTGTTCGGCCGTGGTGGGATGCTGTGGAGGAGGTCCTCCGTGGGCAGTGCGGCGGGTGTCACGTCGGTCACCGGAATCGACAGCAACATGATCCCCAGGCTCGACACCGGAGCCGAGGCGGCGTGGAGCTGTGTCTCGTCGATGTCGCGGAACTGCGTGCAGTCGAAGCTCGTCCCGCTGAAGGGGTTCTCCGCGAGGATCAGCCAGAGCTCGTCCACGAGGCCACTGTTCAGTCCATTCTGAAACGCGTTGACGCACCTGGAGCTGGTCAGCAGGACATCGGGGGCGAGGAGGACCGCGGAGCAGGCGCTCGTGAACAACTGGTTGGACCCACTGCAGTTGTCCAGGTCGGGATCGGTTCCGATGATCCATCCGACGGCGGGATGCGCGTTTCCGTCAGGCGACCCGTTGTTGATGGCCATCGAGGGGTCCGTCGCCGCGAGCATGGCGACGGCACACAAAGAAGCGAGAGCTGCGCTGCGCATGGGCAGGCCTCCTCAGCGGAGGTCGAATCACCAGGCGCATCGGCATGGTGCGCCCCGTGATTCAACCGTCGGGGTATGGGGACACCACTCACCGGAAAGTACGGTCAATTCACAATACAGGCAACTGTATCGATCTTGAGAACGCTCGAACGTCGCCGACGTGCGTCCATGGTTCGCTGGACTTGAGCCCGTTCATGTGAACGCTTACTCGAGCGCACGCTCTTCAAGTGCTTCGGATCACGAGAGCCGTCGGGGACAAGGCCCGGCAGACCGGGGGTACGCGGCGCGTCCATGCGCGGGCCGACCCTGGCGTCAGACAGCGAACGTTCGGTCATCGGGCCTCCGTGATAGAGTCTTCACCATGGAGATGGTGGTCAGAGTACGCGCAGGCTTCGTGCGGCCAGGAGTCTGGCTTGTCGAATGCAGCACGATGCAACCTGGAGAACGTCCAGCAGGTGCTTTCGTCATGGCGGGAGGCTGGTCTGATGAGGGCTCGCCCGAGTGGATGACCGTTCCAAGCCGAGACAAAGCAATCGAGGCAGAGGTCGAGAGGGGCAGAGGGCTTGGAGCTACTACCTGCTACCTCCGCAGGATCGATAGGGGTTGTTCATTCGACGCCCTCGTGTTCGGTCCAAAAGCCTGAGAGCCACTGTCGTCCACACCGACCACCAGGCGCCCGAGAAGGGCATCGATGCGGCGATCAGGGCGGCGGAGAGGATGGGGTAGGATTCGACGGCATGAGACACGGCTGGACGCTGGCCGCCGAGCCGGCCTTCAGGTCTCGATCCGACCGACCAGCTGCGGACGAGCAGGTTTGGATATCTTCGCGACGACCTAACCAACTTCCCGAGGCCGATTCTCCTTCACTGCGACGTCGGCCTGAGCGATCACACCGACAATCCGTCCACGTTCTGTCACAGGCACGCGCCGTATCTGATCCCGCATCATGACATCACGTACCGCACTGGTATCGTCGTCGGGGTTGACGGTCGCCATGCCTTCTGAGGTCATGTGCTGCTCCACTTCGCACTGCTGGGCACACCCGGTCGCCACATGGCGAACCGCGATGTCTCGGTCGGTGATGACACCCTTCAACTGCATCGAGCTCCGGTCCTCGACGACCGGCACGAAGCCAACCTCGCGGTCGCGCATGATCTCGGCTGCTCGCATGATCGGATCCGTCGGCGTCACGACGTCGGGATTCGGGGTCATTATCTCTTTGGCCTTCATGACTGATTCTCCTTGTCCAGTGCCGGACACGCGACGAGCGAGGCTTTCCGACGTTCTTTCGTGCTATTCATCCTAACTGTACACCCTAACTGTACACCCCGGGAAGCGACACGCCAGCCCGGCGCGGGTAACGCCACCATTATCAGCACGAGAGCCGGGCCAGCGGCGGCTCTCTAGCGGATACGGGCCGAGAAAGGGTTCACGCGAGGATCGGGGCATCGGCGCTCGCTTCGTGCGCCGATGGGTCGTCCACGATGTCATCATCGGGGTGAGCAACGTAACCGATCGCCTCGCCCGGAACCACCTCTCGCCCTTGAGGAGCGAGCGACATCGTTCCGCCGGGAAGTCCCACGTTCTATGCTGTTAGGGAGGAGTTCACCTTGTCGGAGCGTGAAGCCATGGAGGAACTCATGACCATCGGCATCATCGGTGCGGGCGGCATCGGCCAGGCATTCGCAAGTCAGGTGGCGAAGGTGGGATATGAGGTAAGCCTCAGCAACAGCCGCGGTCCCGACTCGCTGGCGGACATCGTGAACACGCTCGGCCCGCGCGCCAAGGCCGTTACGCGGCATCAGGCCGCGCAGGCGGATGTGGTGTTGCTTGCGGTGCCGTGGCCTCGGGTACGGGAGGCACTGTCCGAGCTGCCGCCATGGAACGGCCGCATCCTGATCGATGCCACCAATCCCGTTGTCCAGCCAGGGTTTCGCCTCGCCGATCTGGAAGGCAGCACGTCGAGCCAAATCGTGGCTTCGCTCGCTCCGGGCGCTCGCGTGGTCAAGGCTGCCAATACCTTGCTGCGCGCAATGCTTGCGGCTGATCCGAAGGAGGCCGGTGGCCGTCGCGTGTTGTTCATGTCGGGGGATGACGCTGCCGCCAAGGCGGTTGTCGGTGGCATTCTAGAGAAGGCGGGATTCGCCACGATCGATCTTGGTGGACTGGCAACCGGCGGAAGTCTGCAGCAGTTTCCCGGTGGTCCGCTGCCGACGTTGAACCTCATCAAATTAGGCTGAGATCACGGCTGCCTGGTGATCTCCATCGCATGCGACGCCGCTCACGACGTGTGTCCACGCTCCGGCGGACGAGGAGTAGGCGGCAGGGGTGAGGGACTTGCCGGGCGTCCCTGGGCCGTCCCCGGCAGGGAAGAGAGACGACACAGACGGCGCGTCTTTACCACTGATCCGGCGACGCGCCATCCACAAACGACATCCCTTGCACCAGAGTCATCCTGGTGGTAGCGTACCTTTTCATCGGCAAGAGGAGGACAGTCATGCCCATACTCGACGATCGGAAGCCTGGCAGAGTCCAGGTGCTGATCGGCCTGGTGGCGTGGTTCATCCTCACGCTCGTCCCGGCGTTTCACGGGCACCATCCGACGCCCGGCAACGCGGGAAGCCAGACCGATTGGTCCTGCGCCCTCTGCGCCGTGTCCTCGGCTCCGGAGCTCAAGGGCTCCGAGCCGCAAGTGCATCCCCCATCACAAACTTCTTGGATGTCGCCTCTGCTGGACTCGCCTTTGGCGATCGACTCCAGCCGAGCGACGCACGGGGATCGCGCTCCCCCCATCGACCTCGTCTGACCTGAATACCTCCCACAACCAACAAGGCTGATTTCAGGGGGAGATCCTTCCAGGCGGAAGCCTATTCCTACGGCGAGGTGTGTCCCGATGTCCATTCAAGCGGCACGTGTGATTCGTGTACTGATGTTCAGCTTCTCGCTCGTAACTTACCTGGCCGCTCAGCCAGCGGTCCTGCACGCCGCAGAGGGGTCTGTGCTGACCGGAAAAGTCATCGCTCAGCATAGCCAGCAACCGATCGTGGGCGCGACTGTCGAGCTGGTCGAGCTGCGTCGAAAGACCCGGACGAATCCTGACGGCGTCTACAAGTTCGAGGGCCTGGCCGCCGGCAGCTACACCCTCACCGTCACTGCGGCTGGGTACGCAGAGCAAACGAAACAGGTGCAGCTACCCGGGGAGGAGCTCGCCTTCACACTGGATCTCCACTTCCACGACGAGCCGGTTGTAGTCACCACGAGCGCAGAACCGCGAGATCCGATGCGCGTCTACCAGCCCACGGAGGTTTTGGATGGCGAGCTGCTTGAACAAAGAAGCACGGCCTCGCTGGGAACCACACTTCAATACGAGCCGGGAGTCAGCACGACCAGCATGAGTCAGGCGTCGGCTCGGCCGGTCATTCGCGGCCTCGGAGGCAACCGTGTGCTGATCCTCGAGGACGGCACGCGCACGGGCGATGTGTCATTCCTGTCCGAAGACCACGCCGTGGCCGCCAATCCCATGCAGGCTGACAGCATCGAAATCGTTCGAGGAGCCGCCAACCTCCTGTACGGCAGCAACGCCATGGGAGGGGTCGTCAACGTGCTCAGCTCCGACATCCCCACGACGCTGTACGATCGGCCCACCGGGGGCGTGACCATGGGGGGGGCATCCAACACACAGGAGTTGACGGGAGGGATTGATTTCGAGGCCTCAACAGGGCCTATCAGCTACCGCGTCGGCGGTTGGCGCACTGATGCGGACGAGTACTCGTTCCATGGTGGGACTGCGGGCAACTCCCAGGCTGACTTCACCGGTTTCAACGGTGGTCTTTCATGGGTCAACCCGAACGGGTATGTCGGCGTCTCCTACAAGGACCAGGAGGGCGACTACGGTATTCCCATCAACGAGGAGCGCGAGCCAATTGGACGAGGAGAAAAGGGCGTCACGATCCGCCTCGATGAGAAGAGCTACAAGCTGCGCGGCGAAGTCACACGGGACTTCGGCATCTTCACCGGGGCCCGCATCCAGGCCGTGCGGCATGACTATACCCACACGGAGTTCGAGGAGACCGGGGAGCCAGGCACCATCTTCGACCAGGAGACAACCGAACTCCGAGGCGACCTCACCCACCGATCAGTGGGGCGCTTCAGCGGGACCTTTGGCGTGTGGCTGCTGGACAGCGATTTCAATGCCGTAGGCGAGGAGGCGTTGCTTCCCTTCGCGGAGACGAAAGGCTACGCCGCGTTCTTTTACGAGGAAGTCGATCTCAACACCGTCAGGCTACAGTTCGGGGGGCGATTCGACGACCAGCGCGTGGACACGGGGAGTGCCGGCGACGACAGGACGTTCACCGGCGGCAGTGGCGCCTTCGGTCTGATCTTCCATCCTGCAGGAAAATGGAACGTGGTGGCGAACGTGACGCACAACTTCAAGGCTCCGTCCGCCGAGGAGCTGTTCGCCAACGGCCCTCACATCGCTACCTTCACTTTCGAGGAGGGAGACCCCGAGCTGGACGAAGAGACCAGCCTCGGAGCGGACCTCGGATATCGCTGGAAAGTCGCACGGTTCAGCGGAGAGGTGACCGTCTACAGGACCGACTTTCAGGATTTCATCTTCCTGCAGCCGGTCATCGATCCCAACACCGGCCTCCAAGTCATCGAGGATGGCTTGCCGAAGTCGGCATACGTGCAGGCGGATGCCACGTTCTATGGGGCCGAGGCGCACGCGGACCTTGCCCTATTGGAACACCTGAAACTGGAGCTGATGGCTGACAAGGTGGTTGCAGAAGAGGATGACTCAGGCGAGCCCCTGCCCAGGATCCCGCCGATGCGGGCCGGCCTCGGTCTTCACTGGGACACGGATCGCTACGGAGTTGGCACGGAGGCACGGTTCTCGGACGAGCAGAATCGCGTCGCTCCGGGCGAGCTGCCGACCGGTGATTTCGTCGTCTACAACGTCTTCGGCCACGTGACGTTCGTAAGCGGTCCAGTCGTTCACCGGCTGTCCCTTCGTGTGAGCAACCTGACGGATCGGCTCTACCGTAACCACGTCAACCTGGTGAAGGACATTCTTCCCGAGCCAGGCAGAACGGCGCGACTGCTCTACACGTTGTTGTATTAGGCGTATCAGCGTTGGTGCCCGTCGCAGCTGGACACCCTGCGACGGGTACTCACGCCATTCAGAGTCGCGCGAGCAGCTCTTTGACCTTGCTCCTAATCAGGTCGCGGACTCTGTCAAACTCCTCCGACCCGAGGTTCCTCGGGTCAGGTATCTGCCAATCTTCCCGAAGTATCGCCGGGACGAAGGGACAGGCGTCGCCACATCCCATCGTGATCACGGCATCGTATTCCTGAGTGGGAAGCTCACTGACTGACTTCGACCGGTGGGCCGAGAGATCGTACCCTACTCTTTTCATCGACTTGGCGGCTTTCGGGTTGATCCCTCCTGACGGTCTTGATCCAGCGCTCCACGACTCGACTCGATCTCTACCAATGATGCGAGCGAACGCCTCTGCCATCTGACTCCTGTTGGAATTCTCTACGCACACGAATAACACTCGCTTGCGGCAGGGAGTCCTAGACTGCTCCAACGCTTCTCTCCTCGCTGAGCGACTCACAGCATCCGCTTCTGTGAATGCTCCGACAGAGAGGAACGGCGGCCACAGCTCCCACGACGGGCGCCACGAGGTAGATCCACAGAGGCTCGACATGGCCGCTCACCACACTGGGTGCCAGAGAGCGTGCTGGGTTCATGGAGGCACCAGATATCGGCCCCGCGAAGAGCGCCTCCAGGCCAACGACCGCTCCAACCGCCGCTCCTGCCATGATTCCTCGTTCCTTCGAACCAGTCGAAACACTCAGGATGACGAACATCAGAACCAGCGTGAGGAGCACCTCCAGGATGAAGGATTGTCCAATGGTTCCTGAAGGCAACGTCGCGCCGAGCGTCGGGTGTGATGGGAACATGATGCGCAAGAACGAGCTTGCGAGTAGAGCCCCGATGCACTGGCTGACGATGTACTGCAGCGCCTCTACAGCCCGGATACGCCGTGCCATGAGAAAGCCAATGCTGACAGCCGGGTTCAGGTGTGCACCGGACACATCGCCCAGGGCGTAGATCATGGCCATCACAACAAGGCCAAAGGTCAACGATACTCCAACGTGCGAGACCGCTCCTCCACTGAGGTCGTTGATGACGATCGCGCCCGTGCCGGCGAACACCAGTGAGAACGTACCGAGCGACTCGGCCAGGAGCCTCTGCCTCATTCGTGGATTTTACTACGGCCTCGAGATGATGACGGCCGGCCGGTACTCGCGGTACAGGCGCGCCGTCGCCGCCTATCCCAACTAGTATGAAGCAAATCTGGGCCCTGGGCCTGCCCTTCGGCCGCTCCTCGAGCGCGGCAGCATCATCTGACTGCGGACAAAACACCAAGGTGGCCAAATATCGACAGGGGAGCCGGACGGAGGCCGCGAATCGACCGGAGAACTCCGGCACGCCTGGCTGGCACGGAGCTTGAAACGCACCGTGACGTGATTGCATAAGGAGCCAGCCATGGCGGAGAGATTCAAGGGAAAGGTGGCAGTGGTGACCGGCGGCAACAGCGGCATCGGATTCGCCGCGGCCCGGGCCTTCGTCCGGGAAGGGGCCAAGGTGGCCATCACGGGGCGCAGCGACGCGACGCTCGAGGCGGCCCGGAAGGAGCTGGGGCCCGAGGCCCTGGCGATCAAGGCAGACATGTCCCGCGTGCCCGAAATCGCCGGCGCGATGGAGCAGGTCAAGGCAAGGTTCGGCCGCATCGACGCGCTGTTCGTGAACGCCGGCATCGGTCGGTTCGTTCCTCTCGAAGAGGTGACCGAAGAGTACTTTGATGAGATCGTGGGAACGAATCTCAAGGGAGCCTTCTTCACGGTCCAGAAGGCCGTCCCGCTCCTCGCGAGCGGGAGCGCCATCGTCCTGAATGCGTCGATCAACGCGCACATCGGGATGGCCAGCACCAGCGTCTACGGGGCCACCAAGGCAGCGGTGGTGAGCCTGGCCAGGACCTTGTCGGCCGACCTGCTGGCCCGAGGGGTCCGGGTGAACGCCGTCAGCCCCGGGCCGGTGGCGACCCCCATCTTCGACCGGCTGGGCCTCTCGGAGGAGGGCGCCAGGCAGGCCAAGGAGTGGATCGCCGGCCAGGTCCCCCTCAAGCGCTTCGGCCAACCGGACGAGATCGCCTCGGCCGTCCTGTATCTGTCCTCCCCGGAATCCGCATTCGTGGTGGGGACCGAGCTGGTGGTGGACGGCGGCATGGTCCCGCTGGTGCCTCAGGGCTAAGCCGGATTCAGGAGACGGGCCCGATGTCGATCCGGGCCGCCGCCATTCGACTGACCTGTGGAGGCAGTTCATACGTGACCTGGGCGGCCGCGCCGCCCGCTCACCCGTTTACAGGAGGATAGAAAGATGAAATTCATGTGTCTTGGATACATCCAGGAAAGTGCGTGGGAGGCCAGGCCGAAGGAGGAGCAGGACGCCCTCCTGGAGGAGTGAAGGAAGGCCACTGGCTCGATGGCGGGGCGGCTCTGCAGCTGGCCAGCTCGGCCAGGACCCTCAGGTGGAAAAACGGCAAGGTCGTGGTGACCGATGGCCCTTACGCCGAGACGAAGGAGGTGCTGGGCGGGCTGGGGCTGCTGGAGGCCAGGGATATGAACCACGCGGTGGAGCTGATCTCGAAGCACCCCGGCGTGCGCATCGGCCCCTTCGAGATCCGGCCGGTGGACGAGAAGTTCACCGCCCGCATCGAGGAGAGGTGGCGCCGGCTGGAGAAGGCAGCCGGGAAGTGAACAGGAGGACGAGGAATGAGACTGGAAGACGGGAGCACGGAGGGGATCTTCGTGGCGCGCGACGCGGCGCGCTCATCGGTCGAGTTGAGCATCGGACAGACCTGCTCGGACCAGCCCCGGGTCATCCGCCTGACTCATGAGGAGGCGCGGCGTCTGGCAGCGCTGCTCCTGTTCCAGGCGGCGCGGCTCGACCCGCGTCATGTGAGCGGACCCGGAACCTGACGGAAGGAACCACCTATGCGTAAGATCATCGCGGCCTTGCAGGTGTCGCTGCTGCGGCTCGTGCGGAACAGGCCGCTGAAGTCCGGGAAGGTCGTCCTGGGCTACAGCACGCGTCCATGACACCATAGGGAGAATGACAGGATGCAGATTATCGCGTACGCGGCTTCCGTCCCGAAGAACAGGCTCCTGGCGGGACGCATCATGAGCGGCTTGCCGGCGCTCTTCCTGCTTCTGGACGGTGCGATGAAACTGATGAAGCCGGAGCCGGTCATCAGGGGAACGGTGGAACTCGGATATCCGGAGAGCGTGATCGTCCCCCTGGGGATCTTGCTGCTGGCCTGTACGGTCCTCTATCTGATTCCGCGCACCGCAGTCCTGGGCGCCATCCTGCTGACCGGCTACCTGGGGGGTGCCGTGGCGACCCACGTGCGCGTTGGCCAATGGCCTTTCGAGATCCTGTTCCCGGTGGCGTTTGGCGTTCTGCTCTGGGGAGGGCTGGTGGCGCGCGATGACCGGCTGGGCGCGCTCATCCCTCTGCGCAACCGGCCCCGTTAGCGGCCCCATCTCATGAAGATGTCGGAGGGGCCTGCGGCTGGTGCGTCGCGTGTTCCTCCGCCCACGCCAGTGCATAGTCGGCGATCTCCTCCCATCCCTGCTGGGCAGGCATGAGATGCGAGCGTCCCGGAAATTCCCTGACCTCCGTGACCGTGTTCGATTTGTAGTGCTTCGCGTTCGAGCGTTGGACGGCGGGCGGCATCAGATGATCTTCGCTCCCCGAGATGAAGAGAAGGGGCGCGCGGGCGTCGTTATGGTAGTCGACCGCAATGTCCTGGGGGCCGGGAATGAAATTCGCCAGCACGCTGCCCCAGAAAATGCCCCCTGATGCCGGGACGTGATAGCGGTCGTACGCAGCGCGCGCGTCCGCTTCGTCGAATGTGTTCGTGAACACGTAGCGCCATTGCTCGTACGTGAACGGCACTGCCCTGTGGCGATTCGCGGGATTCTTCAGCACCGGGAACGTCGATTTGAGCTGCGACAGCGGCGTGACGCGCACACCTTCCGTAGGCGCGGAGTTGATCGCCACTCCCACCGCCCCATAGCCGCGATCGAGCAACAGCTGCACAAACGCGCCACCGGCCGAATGACCCATGAGGATCGGTGGCGCCTCGAGTCGCTGGACAACGACTTCGAGGTCCGCCATGATCGCGGGAACCGTGAGGCGTTCGACGGGCGAAGGATCGCGGTTGAGGGCCTCGACCTCGACCTCGAACCCAGGATACGCTGGAGCGAGCACGCGGTAGCCTTGGGCTTCATAGCGTGTGATCCAGTGCTCCCAGCTTCGCGGCGTCACCCAGAAGCCATGGACCAGTACAATCGTATCGGGTGCTTTCGATAGCGCGGGCATGGTGCATCTCCTTGTGGGGTTGCGTCTTCTAGTGCACGCTCCTGAGCGCAACCTGAAAACTATCGCTGCGCACTCTCATCCGACCTAAGTCGACTTGGCGGCCTTTTCGATGAGTGCTGCCACCGCATTGGGCTGCGATACGTAGATCGCGTGACTGCCCGCGGCCTCGACAACGGTCGAACCTGCGCGTTTGGACATGAGACGCTGAGCCGGCGGTGGGATCATCTTGTCATCGCTGGCGACCAGATACCAGCTCGGCTTGGTCTTCCAGGCCGGCTCATTGATGGTGCCCGTGAGCGCATCCAAGCCCCACGGGACCTGGGCGTCGGCCATGAACGCTGCCTTCTCGGCGTCCACGTCAGCCGCGAACGAGGCGGGGAATTTCGCCCTGTCGAGGAGCAGGAAGCCATCTTGTGGCGGCAGTATCGGCGGTACGGGGGCGCCAGGCGGGGGATCCTTGATGAGCGTGGACACCGACTCGCCCCTGTCCGGTGCAAAGGCGGCGATATAGACAAGCCCCGCAACCTTCGGATCGTTGCCTGCTTCGGTGATCACCACCCCGCCGTAGGAGTGACCTACGAGAATCACGGGGCCGGACTGTGCAGCAATAATGCGCTTCGTTGCGGCTACATCGTCGGCCAGCGATATCGTCGGGTTCTGAACGACACTGACAAGGTAGCCATCCTTCCGCAGGATCCTGTGCACGCCCTCCCAACCAGAGCCGTCAACGAAACCACCGTGAACGAGCACGACGGACATTCCCTTGGCCATCATCAGCTCCTCTCATGTTTGTCTTTCAAGGCCGTGCACTCGCGGCCGAGCACCTTCTCGATAGAGATCGGCAACGAGCGGACCCGGGTGCCCGTCGCGTGGTAGACCGCATTGGCGATCGCGGCTGCCATCCCGGCCATGGCGAGCTCCCCGACACCCTTTATTCCGAGAGGGGTCATCGAATCGGGATGTCCCACGAACAGCACGTCCACGTCGCGCACGTCCGCGTTGACCGGGACGACGTACTCGGCCAGCGACGTGGTCACCAGACGGCCGGTACGATCCGACACGGTTTCCTCCAGCAGCGCCATCCCGATTCCCATCGCGATGCCGCCGATGATCTGACTGCGGGCCGTCTTCGGGTTGAGAATCCTGCCGCCATCGATGGCCGACACGACTCGAGCGACGCGGATCGTTCCGAGGTCTGGATCGACGTGGACCTCGACGAAGTGCGCGGCATATCCACCAGCATGCGCACGGGTGCCCGTTGACGGCGCGGTGTATGGGATGAAGCGACCGGACTGAACGATCATGGTGGCCGATGACGTCTCGCCCGGTGGCGCACTCTCGCCCTCAATCGTCAGCTCGTCCAGATCGTGCCGCGTGAGGATGCCGGCGTACGTTTCGAAGCGCGCCGGATCGTCGGTGATCTGAATGCCTCCGTTGCGAACGGTGATGCCTTCCAAACGACACCCCTTGAGCGGCGACCTCTCGTCGTCACTGACAAGATTCACGAAGGCGCGGACCAAACTGACGCACGCCGCGTGAACGGCGTTGCCGAGGGCGCCCGTCAACCCAGATCCACCTTCATGCGGTGCCCTCGGCATCGCGCTATCACCCAGACCAAACCGCACGCGCTCGATGGGCACGCCAAGGCAATCAGCCGCGAGCATCGTCATCACGGTGTAGGGGCCGCACCCGATATCGGTGGCGCCGCTGCGGACGAAGACCGTTTCATCTCGAAGTATCGATGCGATGGCTTTGCACGGGGGCTGATACGCCCCCAGCGCCCCTCGTGCCATGCCGTATCCGACGAGCTGCCCCTCCTTTCGCATCGACCGAGGCTCTGGATTGCGCGCTGACCATCCGAAGCGCTCGGCGCCTTGTCGATAGCAGTCGAGCAGCGCGTTGCTCGACCATGGCAGGCCACTGTCCGGATGCACCTGCGCGTGATTCTTTACTCGCAACTCGATGGGATCGATGTTCAAGGCGTATGAGAGCTCGTCGATGGCCGACTCCAAGGCGAACGAGCCTTCGGCTTCGCCAGGTGCACGCATCCAGCCCGGTATAGGGATGCTCTGGCGAATCTGCGTGGCGCGCGTCGACACATGGGGGCACGCGTATGCGGTGGCAGTCCCGTTCGTGACCAGATTGATCAACTCGTCGGCCATGCCGATCGTCGATCGCGAGACATGCTCAATGGCAGTGAGCTGTCCGTCTCGACTGGCGCCGAGCGATACCTGCTGAATGGTGTTGGGCCGATGGCCGACCGAGGTGAACATCTGGGCGCGCGTCAGCACGAGCTTCACAGGTCGCTTCGTGATCCGGGCGGCAAGAGCCGCGAGTGGCACATGCGGCCAGACGCGTAGCCCTATACCGAAAGCGCCGCCGACAAACGGCACCAGGACACGCACGCCGGCTGGATCAATGCCGAACGCGGCCGACAGCGAATCGCGCACCGCATGCGGGTATTGCGTTGTGTCATGGACGGTCAGCGCATCGCCGTCCCACACCGCCACTGTGGCAAACAGACCGATCGGATTGTTCGTGTTCTCGGCAGTCGTGTAAATGGCCTTGACCTGCACGTCGGCTGCCGCGGAAGCCCGCGGCGCGTCTCCACGATCGTGATCGGGCGTCCATGGATGGAACACGGGGGACGTTCGCGGGTCATCGAAGGAGAGAACCGGCGTGTCACGCTCATACGTGACGTCGATCAGCGCCGCCGCCGCAGTCGCTTGTTCCCTCGTCTCAGCGACGACCATGGCCACGTGCTGGCCATAATGCAGCACGGCGTCGCTTTGAAATGGCGGCAACGGCTGCGGACCGTTCTCCAGGAGTGGCCCACGCGCCACCACCGGCGCGTTGAGGTGCGTGATGACCGCCAGAACGCCAGGCGCCCGCTCGGCAGCGTCCACCGCGATGTGACGGATTCGCCCGCTCGTCACCGTGCTTTGCACCAGAACAGCGTGCACCAGGCCGGGAAGGGTCACGTCGATCGGGTAGGTGGCGGCACCCGTCACCTTGAGGCGCCCGTCGACGCGATCTCGCGCAGTGCCGACCACATCAACCGTGGTTGTTGTGCTCATACCTTCGCCTCTCTCGCGGAGGCAAACGCGCGCACAATGGTCCGTTTCGCCAGTTCGAGTTTGAAGTGGTTGTGCTCTCGCGCGACGGCTCCGGCCAACGCGATCTCGGCTGCGTCGCGGAAGGTGTCGTCACTCGCTCTGCGACCGGTCAGGCTCTGCTCGGCCTCGATCGCCCGCCATGGCTTGGTCGCGATGCCGCCTAACCCTAGCCTCGCCGCTCGAATGGTGTCGCCGTCGAGATCGAGGACCACGGCCGCTGATGCCAGCGCGAACTCGTAGCTCGCGCGGTCCCTGACCTTGAGGTAGTGTGAGCGCCGGGACGCCGGCAGGTGTGGAATGACGATGTGGGTGATCAGCTCCCCGTGCTCCAGCGCGAACTCGACGTGCGGAGTGTCGGCAGGGGCAAGGTGGAGCTCGCCAAACGGTATCGAACGCGTGGTGCCATCGGCCCGCACCGTGTGAACGTCGGCATCGAGTACGACCATCGCCACGCACATGTCGGATGGATGCGTGGCCATGCAGTGTTCACTGACGCCCAGCACCGCGTGTCCGCGGTTGAAGCCCTCCAGCGCATCACAGCCGGATCCGGGCTGTCTGCGGTTGCACGACGCGTGAACATCTCTGAAATAAGGGCAGCGGGTCCGCTGCAGGATGTTGCCGGCAACGGTCGCCATGTTGCGCAGCTGTGTGCTGGCGCCCGAGAGGATCGCTTCCGACAGCACCGGGTAGCGGTCACGCACGGCCGGGTGCCACGCCAGCTGACTGTTGGTGACGGCCGCGCCCACGGTGATCGCGTCATCCGAGATGTCGATGCTCGACAGGCCGAGATGCCGGACATCCACAACGGTGTCTGGTGTCAGCACGTCGACCTTCATCAGATCGACAAGCGTCGTCCCACCAGCCAGAAACATCGCGCCAGGGCGAGCGGCCACAGCCCTCGCAGCATCCGCCGCGGCAGCCACCCGCTGAAAGGTGAAGGCCCTCATGACCGCACCTCGTTCGCGAGCACCTGTCTCACGGCGGCAACGATGTTCGGGTAGGCGGCACAGCGGCACAAATTGCCGCTCATCCGCTCGCGGATCTCCTCGTCGGTCAGCGTCGCCCCGTTGACCGTTTCTCGAACGTCCCGCGTGACGTGACTTGGCACGCCCGCGTGCACCTCCTGAACGGCGCAGACGGCCGAGAGGATCTGCCCAGGCGTGCAGTAGCCGCACTGAAAACCATCGCAGTGCAGGAAGGCGGTTTGCATCGGGTGAAGCTCGTCGCCTTTGGCGAGGCCTTCAATGGTGACGACGTGCTGGCCCTCGCACGCCGCCGCAAGGGTCAGACAGGACAAGACACGCTGGCCTTCGATGATGACCGTGCACGCGCCGCACGCGCCCTGATCGCACCCCTTCTTCGTGCCCGTCAGACCGAGCACGTCGCGGAGAGCGTCCAGCAGCGTCAGGCGCGGGTCCACCGAGAGCTCGTGGGTCGTGTTGTTGACGCGGAGTGTTGTTCTCACGACTATCACCTCCTGCTTCCGCATTCGAATTCCGCGGGTGGTCGACAAAACGGCCAGCGGCAACTCCTCCTAGCGTAGTGACTTGAAGCTCTCGCGGACTTCTGTGACGAAGAGCCCGGGTAGCTCCCAAAGCCGCGAAGTGGCCGCCCTTGTTTGGGATACGCTCTCGCGTGAACTGCTCGACCCACCGTCTCGAGACCAACCTCCATCCGTGCTCGGTGGGGGCAAGGAGACTTTCCCCTCCCTCAGCACGATGACGTCGGCCGCAAGCGCGGACGGCTGGCTGTTCCGGAACGTCTCATCGGAGAGGGAGCGGGTCGTTCCGTAGCCGCGGAGATGCGGGACGATCACGCGATGGCCCGCCGACGCCAGCAGCGTGACGACCCGCGTACCGACGGCGGTGCTCATGCTGGCCAGGAAGCGATCGAGAGAGATCCCGTCGTTCACGGACGCCTCTCCACGTGCTTGTCCGTTCAGCCGAACCGAACGGGGATGGCTGACCGATGAACTGAAATTCGCCAGTGCTCGGCAGTCTACGACGATCGAGCCTGGGCGCGCAACAGCACCGGGCCGCGCGCTTTGTCTCGACACCCGTGCTATCGTTTCAGAAAGGAACATCCCATGCCGAGCACATGCGCTCACGTCGACGAAGTGCGCGAGGTGACGCGCCGAAGACGCCGGCCGGCTCCGACTGGGGATGGTGCTATGTCGACGAGCTGGTGATGGAGCCGGCGCCGCGCGCGCCTTCGCGGGCGCGGTAGGCGGCGGCGGACGCACCACTCTGCCGGAGGATCCGATGTCCGCCGAGACGACGCGCACGACGCACGACCCCAAGGCGTGGCCTCCCCTGGCGCTCGAAGCGTGGGAGCCCACCTGCGACACGCTTCATCTCTGGTCCCAGATCGTCGGCAAGACGCGCCTGGCTCTGGCGCCGATGCAGAACCACTGGTGGCAGGCGACGCTGTATGTGACGGCGCGCGGCCTGTCCACCTCACCAGTGCCGTACGACGAGCGGACGTTCGAGACCGAGTTCGACTTCGTCGACCACCGGCTCGCCGTGCGGACCAGCGACGGCCGTCAGGAGTTCCTGCCGCTCGAGCCGCAGACGGTGGCGCAGTTCTACTGCCGCTACCTCGATACGCTGCGCTCGCTCGGCGTCCCGGCGCGGATACGCTACCCGAAGCCCAACGAGGTCCGGAATCCTGTGCGGTTCGACGCCGACACGATGCACGCCTCGTACGACGCCGGGGCGACGCAGCGCTTCTGGGGGGCGCTCGTCCAGGCCGACCGGCTTCTCAAGGAGTTCCGCGGCCGCTTCATCGGCAAGTGCAGCCCGGTCCACTTTTTCTGGGGTTCGTTCGACATGGCGTGCACGCGCTTCAACGGCCGGCCGGCGCCGCCCCACCCGGGCGGCATCCCGAACCTGCCCGACTGGGCGACGCGCGAGGCGTATTCGCACGAGTGCATCAGCGCCGGCTGGTGGCCCGGGAACGGCGGCGGTCCGGTGCGCGAACCGGCGTTCTACGCCTACGCCTATCCCGAGCCCGCCGGGTGCCCGCAGGCGGAGATCCGTCCGGTCGAGGCGTCGTACCACTCGGTCCTGCGCGAGTGGATCCTGCCGTACGAGGCGGTGCGGCGCTCGTCTTCTCCGGACGCGCTGGTGCTCGACTTCCTGGAGAGCACCTACGAGACGGCGGCCAGGCTCGGCGGCTGGGACCGCGCCGCGCTGGAGAGGAAGGCGCCCGCCCGGCTGCCTTGAAGCTACCGGGCACGCGCCGAGGACGAGGAACGTGGCCGATCCGCTGACCCCTGCCGAAGACGAAGCGTTTCCCGCGCTGACCGCGCGCCAGATCGCGCGCATCGCGCCGCTGGCGCGCGAGCGCGACCTCGCCGACGGCGAGAGCCTGTGGCAGGCGGGGGACCGCGATCGGCCGCTGTTCGTGATCCTGCGCGGCGCGGTCGAGATCCTGCTGGGCGCGGACCACGTCGTGACCGTGGGCAAGGAGGGCGCCTTCACGGGTGACGTCGACCTCCTGTCGGGTCGGCCGGCGGTGGCGTACGGGCGCGCCCGGGGGCCGACGCGCGTCCTCGAGCTTCAGGCGGCCCGACTGCGGTCGCTCGTCCAGACCGACCCCGAGCTGAGCGAGATCTTCCTGCGGGCGTTCATGCTGCGGCGGGCCGCGCTCGTCGCGCAGGGAGGCCGGAACATCGTCCTGATCGGCTCGGCGTTCTCGAGCGGCACGCTGGTGCTCCAGGAGTTCCTCACCCGCAATAGCCAGCCGTTCGCGTACCTCGACGTCGAGCGCGACGCCGCCGTGCAGGAGACGCTCGATCGGCTGCGGTTCCGGGTCGAGGACGTCCCCATCGTCATCTGCCGCGAGACCCAGATCCTGCGCCAGCCCACGATCGAGGAGCTGGCAGGCTGCCTCGGCCTGAACGACCTTCGGGACACGGTCGTGCGCGACCTGGTGGTGATCGGCGCCGGGCCGGCCGGGTTGTCCGCCGCCGTGTACGCGGCGTCCGAGGGACTCGACGTCGTGGTGCTCGAAGGGAATGCACCCGGCGGACAGGCCGGATCGAGCTCGCAGATCGAGAACTACCTCGGGTTCCCGACGGGGGTCTCCGGGCACGATCTGGCCCGCCTCGCCCTGGTCCAGGCGGAGAAGTTCGGGGCGGAGCTGGCGGTGGCGCGGACCGTCTCGGCGCTGGACTGCGATCGGCCGTACCGCGTGCGGGTCGGCGCCGACGCCGGCCTCCGGGCCCGCGCCGTCGTCATCGCGACAGGCATCAGGTACCGCAAGCCGGACCTGCCCGGCCTGTCACGTTTCGAAGGGCTCGGCGTGTACTATGCCGCCACGCCCGTCGAGGCGCGGCTCTGCCGCGAAGACGAGGTCATCGTCGTCGGCGGCGGCAACTCGGCCGGCCAGGCGGCGGTGTTCCTGTCCGGCGTCGCCCGGACCGTGACCATGATGGTGCGCCGGTCCGGGGCATCTATTAGCGATAAACCATCGACGCTGGCATCTAAATAAGACCCCTGGACTTCAAGAACATCAATGGGGCCGGCAATCAACTCGACTGGATGCCTTACAAGTGTCCCTGTTGTATCAGGATATTCCAGAAACACACGTGGTGCTGCACCCATCATCCACTGTTCGTACTCGTGGTGAGGAATGCTGATGCTGTGGGAGTAGATAACGCTGCGTCGACTGGGGATGGCTAGAGTGCCGAATCGTGCGTGCTCCACATGGCGGTACACGGAATCAGAGAGAATGATATGAGCAGCGAAGATATCCTGACGACTAGTATTAAAGAGTTGAAGTGAAATCGTAAGGTCGACATTAGAGCCGCCATCTTCGATTCCGCCAAGCTCGTAATAACCTGCAAAGCGCCTCCCATCGGAGGCTGTTGCAAGAGATGCTCCTAGGAGTGCAACACAAACAAGCACACACGCGCGGGCTATCGAGTGGTGAATCAACGATTCCTCCCGAAGTATCGGCAGATTTGCAGCGAGAATATACCGCCAAAGCTCATCTGCGCTTAGTGCTCCTCCTGCGTCTTTTGGTCCAAAGATGGGATGAGAAGTGCGCCTCTCTCACCTGGTAGCCTTCCGGGGCGGGCCAGGTGCCCAGTGGAGGCGGTATGCTCACCATCGGTATCGACTTGGGCGATAAGTGGTCTCATGTCTGTGTG